>CAMTMP010000027.1 GCA_947073545.1 uncultured bacterium | reverse complement strand
GTTCTTTGTATCCCAGATTTACTACTGCCTAAAGAGGCAGTAGTAAATCTAAATATCAACGTGTCGGTACACTAGTTGGTTCATAAATTATGCCGAAAAAGAGTTGTGAGTGGTTCAGGTGGAAGTTATAATGGAGATAGTAATTCAAAAATGGTTAGAGAACAAATGAAAAGGGGAAGTCAAATGATTCAAATTGCTATTTTTAATAATAAGGGTGGTGTTGGAAAAACCACATATTTATTCCATATTGCAAATCTCTTAGCAGATGCTGGTATATGCACATTAATGGTTGATTGCGACAGTCAATGTAATCTAACAGCTTATGTATTAGATGATTCAGAAATAAAAAAGAGTTGGTCTGAACGTGGAAATAGTATTTACAGAGTGATTCAACCTGTTTCAGAGGGCGTTGGTGATATTAGAACGAGGCAAGCTCTTTGCATCGGAGAAAATTTATATTTAGTTCCCGGTGATATAGATTTGAACATATATGAAGATCGACTTGGTGAAACGTGGGCAAGTGCAAGTGTTCAACCAGCATCTATTAGGGTACAAATTGCAATCAATAGATATATTAAATTTGCAGCCCAAAAGTGTGCGGCAGAAGTAGTGTTAATTGATTTGGGACCAAACTTGGGAGCCTTGAATCGAACTGTTTTAGGGGGGTGTGATTATTTTATTACTCCACTATCGCCTGATTTGTTTTCTATTAAGGGTACGCAAAATCTAGGAAATAAATTTATTTCATGGCATGATGAATGGGAGAACAATTTAAGAAAATGGAAAAGTCCAAATAGTGGAATTTCTTTAGATGAATTACCGCATGGTGCACCAAAATTCTTAGGTTATGTTACACAGCAACATAATATCCGCGATACTAAGTCAGGGATGACGATAGGGTGGAGTATATTTGGGGATAAAGTGGATGAAGCTGTCAGGAAGAATATTGTAGAGCAATTAGGTCCACTTGGTCAAAATGATGAAAAGGAAAATTATTTACTTGGAAAAATTCCTAATTTACATAGTTTAGTACCTTATTCTTTGAATGCACATAAGCCCGTATATAAGTGCAATGGTTCAGATGGTTTGAAAGGTTCACATATCAGCAAAGCTCGGGAAAGTAAAAATTTGTATCAGGATATTATTGATGCTATTCAAAGATTATTGTAACGAAATGTTATATCCATAAAAGCGACAGTATAATAGAAAAATTAGAAGCAATGTGATACAATGAATAAAGTTCTTGGAAGAGAAGTATTACTTAAATTAAAGAAATAGAAGGGATTAGGGGGATTTTTGAATGAATATTGTTGGACAAGTGATTAACGGATATTTATTTGAAGAAGCGCTTGGAAGTGGGAGTTTTGGTGCTGTATATAGAGTTTCAAAAGACAATAATGTATATGCTGCAAAAGTTTTATCAGAGACTTATATTTTAGATGAATTTAAGAATGAACAAAATCGAATCACAAGAGAAATAGATGTTTTAAAGAATGTAAAAGGAGAAAATCTGATTAAATATCAGGAAGATTTTTATTTTAAAAATGAGTTTGGCATAATGGAATATGTCATAGTAATGGAATATTTTCAGGGAAGGACTTTAAGAAGTTTTTTAAGAAATGATGTTGAACTGGAAACATTGATTCGCATATTTGTAAGTGTTTTGTATGGTGTAAGAGATTTGCATAATACTATTATTGAAAATGCGGGTATTATTCATAGAGATTTAAAACCAGACAATATAATGATTGATGACAGTCTAAATGTAAAAATAATTGATTATGGTTTGAGTAAAATTATAGATTTTTCCTCGATAACATCAACAGGTACTCAAATTGGTTCGCCGTTGTACATGTCTCCAGAACAATTGAAGGATAGCAAACATATTGACTATAGAGCAGATATATATGCTTTGGGAATAATTTTATATGAAATGCTGACTAAAAATATTCCCTATAAAGCTTCAACATTACCCGAGTTATTGATGAAAATTCTGAATGATCCTATCATCCCACCAAAACAGTACAATCCAAATATAAGTGATGGGTTGGAAAATATTATATTTAAGGCAACGGCAAAGGAACCATTTGCACGCTTTCAGACAGTTGATGAGTTCATAGATTCATTTGATAAAAAGAATATTCAAGAAGAATTAGTAACTATAGGAAAATATTATGCGTGGGTATATCGAGAAAAAGATGTTACAGAACAATTTGAGAAAGTTAATAATGTAGATATTATTTATCCCATTCATGTTCAAAATTGGATGAAAAGACTACATTTACATTTTACTAATAACAATTTTGAGAATGTAATAATTGATCCATCAACTCAAAGATTGTCTTATGTTGCGTTTGGCAATACAAAAGGGCTTGTAGAATTGCCCTATGCGCCGGAAAAAGGCGTAATTTCTTTGGAATACTTACATAACCCTCAGAAACGAAAAGATTATATTGATAAATGGTATGCGACAGTTTCGATGGGGCGGAAATTAATTTTACCATATCATTATATAAGTAATACAGATTATCCTGTAGAGAAAGTTGATGATTGGATTAGAATGAATATTCAATTGATTGATGAAAGTTTACAGGTGGTTGAGGAAGGGCAAGAGAAATATGCAATGATATCAATTGGGCTTGGACATTTGGTTTTTCAAGCAGATAAAATATTATCATATTTTGTTCATGCAAAAGTAGATGGATTTATTGTGCAAGTTTCGGATATGAAACAGTTAAATGAGCAATCATTAGGAAGTTATCTTGAGTTTATGGTTAATTTGCAGAAATATACAAGTAAACCCGTTATTGCTTTGAAAGTTCCAATACCCTTAGGATTAACATTGATTGCTAAGGGGATACATGGTTTTTCACTTGGATTAGCAAGCATAGAATATTTTGATGAGCAATATATAAAAGAAGAAAAAGATACGTTCAATTTATACTCAAAATTTTATTTTCCACAAGTAATATCTTTTTTGACTTATCCGAAAAAAGATACGTTTGCGTTTGAACAAATATATAATTATTATGGTGGATGCAGATGTAAGTGGTGCAATGGTAAACCGGCGATTGAAATAGGTACTGGAGATAAAGGAGTACAGCTGCATCATTGGCAAATGATGATAGAAGAAGTGGACAAATTTAATCAGTATGATGGAGAAGAACGTATTACTTATTTAAGAGAGCGTATTGATAACGCATTGAAGAACTTGGATTCTATTCCAAAGGAAATTATGGGGAGTCAAAAGAATACGGATTATTATAAACTGTTAAAGAATATAAAGAAAATAGTTTAATTAAGTTGAGTAGGTGGAATTATGTTTGTAAACGAAAAAGAATTGGTGGAAAAATTGGTTCTTGATTTACAAGAAAGATTTGGGACTCAATATATTGTCAGAGAACTACGAGGAGGTAATAATATTGCAGATATTGTTTATACAACGGATATAAATAGAAGCAATATTGTATTTGATGAGTATTTTAATGCATATTACTATTTTAATGGGATTTATAATCACAAAAAAGTAAGTCTGGATGAAGTGAGAATTTCAGATGAAAGGGTAAATAAGAAATTTCATCATTTTCTTCGTGAGTTAGAAGGTCTTGGTTATATTAAAATTAGTGGTAATTATATTACTTCTGTTAAAAAAATTGACGCTGTTACCAAGAATTTTATTGCTGTAGAAGCGAAAATTTCTGATTGGAAAGCGGGATTAGAGCAGGCTACTAGATATAAACAATATGCAAATGAAGTATATGTTGCATTAAGTTCTGAAAATGTGCCGAAAGTTGATAGGCAACAATTTAGAGAACTAAATATAGGCTTGATGAGTGTGTCTGTTGGAAAACTTAAAATATCTATTAGAGCTAGAAAACAGCCAGTAGAAAAGTTAGATATCCAATATTATATTGCTGATAAATTTTTAAAACAATTAAAATTATTAGAAATGTTAGAATAGTAGAGAAAAAACGATATAGAGTAATTAGCAAGTGTTATTACAATGTGATGGCTTTTAGAAGTTTTCGAAAAATTTGTAACTTAGAGTGATTACCGAATTACTAGTTTTGTTAAGACGTTGATTTCAGATGACAAAGGAACAGCAGCAAATTATCGAGCATCATCGGAATATGGGATTAGTCTACCAAAAGCTGGGAATCGCATTAGACCTTCCAAGGGACAAGGTCAGAATTTATTACAAAGCAAATGGAAGCAGTCTGCGCTGACAGTTTATGTAAACAATGTGGCAAGCCATTAGGGAAGAAATCCGCTGGACGAAAACTGATTTATTGCCCGGATGAATGTCGTAGATCGTGGGTGAAAAATCATCCGTTTTTTTATGAAAATAAGTGCATGTTATGCGGAAAAGAATTTGAGAGTCAAACGAAAAATCAGAAGTTTTGCAGTCATGACTGTTGCATCTGTAATCGGTTCTGGCGGAAGGAGGATACCGAAGAAATTATGAAAGTGATCCTTGCCGAGAAGAAAGTTCTGAGGATTCCTAATTGGCTCAAAGACATACTTAATTGCGAAACAAATTGAGCAATAGTTTTGTCGAAGTGTATGTATGGGGTTGTGCTTTCCGAAAAGGGGTGAAAACCGCTCAGTGGGGTAAACTGAAAAATTGCTATACTCTCCGGCAAAAGATGGGGATAGTTTTGACCGATAATTTTTGTCATGTAGTATTCTGATCCCGTCTCCACGCACATGGAAAATATCGTACTTTTGTCCCGCTAATCACAGGATAACCATATGAACCTATTTCATGGACACATATTGGAAAAGGTACCATGTATGGTAAATAAGCTGACGAGGCAAGGTTTGGAGGAATAATGACAGAACCCTATTTTGACGAGAGTCAGAAAGATTTGACTGTAGAAGAAGACAGAGAAGAACGGGAATACCGTCTGCGATACGAGAGAAGGCAGCGTATGCGGCGCGAGAGACAGCGCCGCATGAGAAGGCGGCAGATGATGCAGCGGGTTCTGTTTTTTGTTATAGTCGGTGTAATCACCGTTTTGATTGCCGCAACCGTTAAACATAACAAAAAAGCGGGAGAAGCGGAAGACGCCAAGGAGCAGGCGGTGGAAGCTGTGGAGCAGCCGGACAGGCCGGAAATTGAAAAAATAGACGAGAGCATAAGGATAGAAGATTCCGGGGAACCGGAGACGGAGGATACGGAAACAGAGGAAGAACTTCCCGTTTATCGTTTTGATGAGACGGAGAATACGGTTTTTATTGACAGTGCGGACGTGATCAGCACCAATGCCATTCTCGTGAATGAGGACACGGATACGATTCTCGCGGCAAAGGGTGCCAGCGAGAGAATCCTTCCGGCGTCCATGACGAAGGTTCTGACGGTACTGGTAGCGGCGGAACATATCCCGGAAGAGAAACTTGACGATATGTTCACGATGACGTTGGAGATCACGGACTATGCCTATGTCAATGACTGCAGCTCTGTGGGGTTTTTGGACGGGGAAAAGGTGTCGGTGCGGGATCTGTTCTACGGAACGGCCATGCATTCCGGCGGGGATGCAGCGCTTGGGCTTGCCGTTTATGTGTCAGGTTCTCAGGAGGCTTTTGTGGAGCTGATGAACCAGAAATTGGCGGATCTAGGCATCGCGGACAGCACCAATTTTACCAACTGTGTCGGGCTTTATGACGAGAACCATTACAGCACGGTTTATGATATGGCGGTTATTATGAAGGCGGCAGTGGAGAACGAATTTTGCAGGAAGGTCATGTCGGAGCATATTTACACGACGAAGCCGACGAAAGAGCATCCCGACGGGATTGAAATCTCCAACTGGTTTCTTCGCAAGATTGAGGACAAGGATACAGGCGGCGAAGTGCTCTGCGCCAAGACGGGGTATATCGTCCAGTCAAAAAACTGTGCCGTCAGCTATGAGATATATGCGGGCAAAACGCCGTATATATGCGTCACAGCGGGTTCTACAAGCAGCTGGCGGTGCATTTATGATCATGTGGAAATCTATAACAGATATGTGCCGTCGGCATAAAACAGGAATGTCCGTATGATGGCCGTGCAGACGGGGAGGGAAAGGCGCATTCTATGTTAAAACTGGTTAAGATCGCCGTAGGAAGCGTGATATCGATTTTTCTTGCTGACATGCTGGGGCTGTGCTATAGCACCGCGGCGGGCATTATAACGCTTCTGACGATACAGGACACTTCCAGAGAGACGATTATCATTTCCGTGAAAAGGATATGCGCCTTTTTGCTGGCGACGGTTCTGGCTTATACCGCTTTTCATGTTGTCGGGTATCATGTGTTTTCTTACGGGATTTTTTTGTTCCTTTTCATTGCCTGCTGCATTCCGCTTCATTTTGGGGAGGCGGTCTCCATCAATGCGGTTTTGGCGACGCATTACCTTATGGAAAAGAACATGTCATTTGCCTTTATCGGAAACGAGGCGCTGCTTTTACTGATCGGGGCGGGAATCGGTACGCTGTTGAATCTGTACATGCCGGGAAAGGAAAAAGAGATCCGTTTGATGCAGTATCGTCTGGAGGAGGATCTGCGGACGGTACTCTCCCGCATGTCGGAATATATCGGCAAGGAAAACCGGTCGGATTATACGGGAAGCTGCTTTGACAAGCTGCAGGCGGATATTGCCGCTGGAAAAAAGCAGGCTTTTGCCTATATGAACAATACGTTTTTTCAGGAGTCGAAGTATTTTATCGACTATATGAATATGCGGGAGCAGCAGACGGTTGTCCTGCGGGATATTTATAAGAAGATTATGAGTATGCGCACGGTTTTGCCGCAGACGGCGCAGGTGGCGGAACTGCTTGATGAGACTGCCGTTTCCTTTGGAGAATCCAACAATGCGAGAGAGCTGCTTGCGAAGCGGGAAGAGGTGCTTAGACGGATGCAGGTTTCCGAACTGCCGGGTACGAGGCAGGAGTTTGAGGACCGGGCGGTTTTGTACGGCATCTTGACGGATCTTGCTTACTTTTTGCAGTTGAAGAAGGAGTTTGCCGATTCGCTGACGAAAGAACAGGTCTTGAAATACTGGGACGGCGGGGCAGGTTGCGGGCGGTAAAACTTGTAAGCGGCATGCGGGTGCGCTATAATAGACACAGTGAAACGGGAAAGCCTTTCGGGAAGGGAGACGATATGGAAAAGAAGGTATCGGAATCCAGAATAGAGCAGGTATATCAGGTACGCCCGGCGCATTTAAACGGCGCCGGAAGACTGTTTGGCGGCAGGCTGATGGAGTGGATCGACGAGCTGGCGGGGCTGGTGGGCATCCGCCATGCGCAGCATGACGTGATAACGGCTTCTGTCGATAATCTGAAATTCATCCGGGGAGCTTATCTGAAAGATCTGATCGTGCTGATCGGCAGGGTGACTTATGTGGGCAGAACGTCCATGGAAGTGCGGGTAGATACTTATATTGAGAGTATGGACGGCATCAGAAAGCCCATAAACCGGGCTTATCTTACACTGGTTGCGATTGACGAAAAAGGGTGTCCCACAGAGGTGCCGGGGCTTATTATTGAGACCGAGTCGGAAAAGGCGGAGTGGGAGGCCGGAATCAGAAGACGGGAAATGCGCAGGCAGAGGAGAGAAGAGGGATTTTGACAAAAGAGGTATGAGGGAGGGATGGAAAGATGGCGACGACAAAGGAATTTCATGATTATGTGGTAGGGAATTTGCAGAGAGTGGGCGACGTGACGACCAGAAAGATGATGGGAGAGTACTGCGTCTATTTTCAGGGGAAGCTCATAGGCGATATCTGTGACAACTGTCTGTTTTTAAAGCCCACGGAATCGGTTCTCCGTCTGCTGCCGGATGCGGACAGGGATTATCCCTATGAGGGATCAAAGACCCAGATGGTAATCGTGGAGGATGTGGAGAACGAGGCGCTTATGGCGGAAATCTTACAGGAAATGTACAGAGAACTGCCGGAGCCGAAGAAAAAGAAGAAGTAAGTATGACAAGGAGAAAGCCATGCCGAACACAAATGCGACCAAGGCCGCGCTGGGGGAATCCCTGAAAAAACTGGTTCTGACAAAGCGGCTTGAAAAAATAACGATCAACGATCTCACTTCGGACTGCGGCATCAGCAGGATGGCATTTTACTATCATTTCAAGGATATTTATGATCTGGTGGAATGGCTCTGCGTGGAAGACGGAAAAAAGGCCTTGCAGGGGAAAAGCACTTACGAGACATGGCAGGAGGGCATGAGCCAGATTTTTGAGGCCGTTTTGGAAAATAAGGACTTTATCCTGAATGTGTACCGCAGCATCGGCAGGGAAAAAATAGAAAGCTACCTCTATAAATTGACATACGATATGCTCAAAGAGGTGGTGGAGGAAAAGTGCCGCGGTATCGCGCTTGCGGCGGATCACAAGGCGTTTATCGCGGATTTTTATAAGTATGGGTTTGTCGGAATCATGCTGGACTGGATTGGGCACGGCATGAAGGCTGACTACGAGGAGATTGTGGAGAATATGGGCGTTATGCTGCACGGTAATATCGCCCGTTCCATCAAAAACTTCGAGAAAGTGGACGGTGGCGGGTGATTTGGTTTACATAATATCGCAAAAATAGCAGCAATCAAGTTAACATAATGATATTTTGAAGTTGTTTTCTAAACAAGCAGGGCGGAATGATAAGTTTTTTATCATTCCGTCTTTTTTGTAAATTGGTAAAAACGGGAAGAATGGGTATGATAGCTTTAGTAAACAAAAAGAAAACAGCGGCGGAATGAAAACCGCCGGAATCAGGAAAGGTGGAACATATATGGCAAACAAAAAGAGTATCGGACTTGGTATGGCGGCAGTAGCGGCAGCAGGCGCGGGAGCGGCGCTGGCGGCGAAGAACTTAAAAAAGAGCGCCAATGTAGGACTGGGGTCCGGGCAGACGACGGACAACGGCTTGGACGGAGGCAGCGGGGAAAAGGCGGCGGCAAAGGGAAACCGTAAATACACGGATCTGGATTACCGCAACACCGAGCTTGGCCGGTATGATAAAAACAGCAAGGGTATCTATTACAGCAACGGCAACTATGAAGCGTTTGCGACGCCGAAGAAACCGGAAGGCGTGGACGAGAAAAACGCCTATATCGTCGGAAGCGGTCTGGCATCTCTGGCGGCGGCATGTTTCCTTGTACGCGACGGACAGATGCCGGGAAGCCATATCCATATTTTAGAGTCCATGGACATTGCGGGCGGCGCCTGCGACGGCATCGACGATCCGACCAGAGGCTATGTGATGCGCGGCGGCAGGGAGATGGAGAACCATTTCGAGTGTCTGTGGGATCTGTTCCGCAGCATTCCTTCCATCGAGACGCCGGGTGTGTCGGTGCTTGACGAATACTACTGGCTGAACAAGGAGGACCCGAACTACTCTCTCTGCCGTGCCACCGTAAACCGGGGACAGGACGCTCATACGGACGGCAGATTCAACTTAAGCCAGAAGGGCTGCATGGAGATTATGAAACTCTTTATGACGAAGGATGAGGATCTCTATGACAAAACCATCGAGGACGTGTTCGACGAGGAAGTGTTTGACTCCACTTTCTGGCTGTACTGGCGCACCATGTTTGCCTTTGAAAACTGGCACAGTGCATTGGAAATGAAGCTGTACTTCCAGCGGTTTATCCATCATATCGCAGGTCTGCCGGATTTCAGCGCGTTGAAATTTACGAAATATAATCAGTATGAATCCCTGATTCTGCCCATGCAGAAATATCTGGAAGCGGCTGGCGTTGACTTCCGGTTTAACACCGAAGTGACCAATGTAATTTTCGGATTCGAGGGAGATAAAAAGATTGCCAAGGCGATCGAGTGCAAGGTAAAAGGCGTGGAGAATGGTATTATGTTAACCGAGAACGACCTTGTATTCGTGACCAACGGAAGCTGCACCGAGGGAACAATCTACGGCGACCAGAACCACGCCCCCAACGGGGATGCGGAGGTGCGCACAAGCGGCTGCTGGAGTCTCTGGAAAAATATTGCGAAGCAGGACCCTTCCTTTGGGCGTCCCGAGAAATTCTGCTCCGATGTGGCGAAGACAAACTGGGAGTCTGCAACCGTCACCACGCTGGACGACAAGATTCTTCCCTATATCGAAGCCATCTGCAAGCGCGACCCGAGAAGCGGCAAGGTGGTGACCGGCGGTATCGTGAGCTGTCAGGATTCCTCATGGCTTCTTAGCTGGACGATCAACAGGCAGGGGCAGTTTAAGGAGCAGGATAAGAAGAAAGTCTGCGTCTGGGTGTACGGTCTGTTCACGGATGTGGAGGGCGATTATGTGAAGAAGCCCATGAAGGACTGCACCGGCAAGGAGATCACCCAGGAGTGGCTCTACCATCTTGGTGTGCCGGTGGAGGAAATTGACGAGCTTGCGGAGAAGAGCGCGGTGTGCGTGCCTACCATGATGCCTTATATTACTGCTTTCTTCATGCCTAGAACGGCGGGCGACAGGCCGGATGTCATTCCCGACGGCTGTGTGAACTTCGCATTCCTCGGTCAGTTTGCACAGACTCCGAGAGACACCGTGTTCACGACAGAGTATTCTGTCAGAACCGCTATGGAAGCTGTATACGGACTGTTGGGCGTGGACAGAGGTGTGCCGGAAGTGTGGGCCAGTGTTTACGATATCAGAGAGCTTCTTTCCAGCAGCGTGAAGCTGATGGACGGCAAGTCCCCGCTGGAAATCAATCTGGGCCCGCTCAATCCGATGAAGAAGCTGCTGATGCGGTTTATCAGAGGGACGGCGATCGAAAAGGTGATGCGGGATCAGGGTGTTTTAAAGGAGTGGATGTAAAAAGTGGAACAATAAAAATGGAATAATAGAAACGGAATAGTAGAAAAACAGATGCCCGCGAAAGCGGGCATTTGTTTTGGCTCCGGTCAGTCTGTAATGTACAATAATGGGTATACTATCTGTAGTCGTAAAAAAGTGTACTTTATTGTCAGTTCTCCAAAATCAAATTTACTTTAGCACATAATTTTCTAAATTGCAATAGCCAGATTGTTCCGGCATTTTGACATTGGGCATGCAGGCTTATGCGTATTCATTGTTTTTCAGGAAAGTCCGGCCCCGGTAGCGGAAGGTGGAAACAGGCATACCGCAGGCTTTCGCGGCGGCAGTGGCGGAAAGCTGGCCTGATTTCCAAAGGAGGCAGTAAGCCGGAAAATTGTCCGGCCAAGGTTTGGGAGGTCTTCCAAACCGTACACCCCTCGCTTTGGCGGCAGCAATTCCTTCTGCCTGTCGCTGCCTGATGTTGGAACGCTCGTTTTCCGCTACAAAAGAAAGCACCTGCAGGACAATATCGCTCAAAAAGGTGCCAAGAAGGTCTTTTCCACGCCTTGTATCTAATAGCGGCATATCAATGACTACGATGTCGATCCCCTTTTCTCTTGTGAGAAACTGCCACTGCTGTAGAATCTCATTGTAGTTCCGCCCCAGCCGGTCGATGCTCTTTATATATAACAAATCACCATTTTTCATACGCCTTGTCATTTTTTTATAGGACGGCCTTTCAAAATCTTTTCCCGACTGTTTATCCATAAAAATATTTGGTTCCGGAATTTTCAATTGCTGTAAGGAAATTACCTGTCTGTCTTCGTTCTGGTCCCGGCTGCTGACGCGGATATATCCGTATACATTGCTCATAATTACCTCCATATCAGGGCGATTTTGACGCTCTGACTCAAATTGCCGATTGAAACATAATGCAACAGCATGATTTTTCAATCTTTTCTCTTTTTCTGCGTTTCTTATCACCGTAAGGAGTGACAATAAAGTACACTTTTTTGCTGTCCGGCGTAGCGGATTGGTTTGCAATGCCAGTTCCTGCCGGAGCGGGATGGAGTTATGGAGAGGGAAAAGTATGCAGTCGTTATCACCACCTGCAATCGTCTTGCGCTTCTGAAGGAATGTGTAAGGTGTGCGTCGTGCCAGACCATTTTACCAGAAAAGATCATTATCGTGGATAATGCTTCCGATGATGGGACGGGAGAGTACCTCATGTTCGGATTGACGAAAGAGGCTTTCTATCTCGGCGGGGACAGGTATGAGACGGTGTGCTGCCCGAAAAATCTTGGCGGAGCCGGAGGGTTCCGGGAAGGAATGAAACGGGCGGTGGATTTAAAGCCGGACTGGGTAATCCTGATTGACGATGATGCCATGCTGCATCCGGATTATGCCGGACTTCTGCTGGAGGAGGCGGCGCAGGGATGGCATGTGCTGGCGGGAACGGTTCGGACCGGAGGCGCTGTCGACAGCCTGCACAGGAGGAACATCACAAGGTACGGCCTGTTTTCTAAGCCGGTAGGATTGGAGGCGTACCGCCGCAGATTCTTTTTCTGCGACGTGGCGTCTTTCTGTGGCGTGATGATAGACAGCAGGCTGGTGGAACAGGCAGGCCTGCCGGAGCAGGCGTATTTCATCTATCACGATGATACGGAATATCTGCTCCGGTTCTTTCGGATGGGGATTCGGACGGTCGTCGTTACGGATGCGGTTTTAGATCACCGGACACAGATCCGGGGAGAGAGGAAACCCAGACGCTATACATGGAAAGATTATTATGCGATCAGGAATCGGCTCTGGTATGTGGAAAAATACGGGACGAAGGTCGATGTGCTTTGGAATCGGCTTGACATATGGGTGCGTGTCACCTTCAGGAACCGCCTGTTCGGATTGCTTAAAAGGGATGGTTACGACTGGAAATATGAATGTGATACGGGCAGGAGGGCGGTTCGGGATGCAAAAGAGCGGATCACCGGGGAGATGGAACTTTGAAAATTTGGGGATGGGATGGCTTCGTAGAATCGCTGGCAGAACATAATCCATACGATTATTCGACTTATATAAAACTCCTGTACGACTATGAAAAAAAGCCGTGTCTCAGAAAAATGAAAGCGGCGGTGTATGCCCTTACCCGTATTTACCGGCTGGGTATGTATAGGCGGCATAAGTATCCGCCCGGCAGGGAATCCACAGCCTGCAGGCGGAGTCCGGTACAGGAAGTTCTGAGGATACTTAAGGACTGCGATGTGGTTTCCTTTGACGTATTCGACACGTTACTCTTGCGAAATCTTCTGGACTGCGGGGATGTCTTTTATCTGACAGGCATGAAGCTTGGTATTTCGGGATTTAAAGAGTTGCGGGAACGGGCGCAGCGCGAGGCGGCTTGGAGAAAGAAAGCCGCAGGGCGGGGCGTGGAAGTTACGCTTTCGGAAATTTATGAGGTGGTCAGTGAGTGGCAGGGTTTGGATGTACAGACAGGGATGGAGGCGGAACTTTCGGTGGAGAGGGCGGTCTGCAGGGACAATCCCTATTGGCACGAAGTGTTTGACAGTCTGCGGGCCGACGGGAAGCGGATTGTCATTGTGACGGACATGTACCTATCCCGGCAGACAGTCAGAGCACTGCTGGTCCACTGCGGCTATGAGATGGATCATGTGGAGGTGTTTGTGTCCTGCGAGGAGGGAGCAAACAAGAGGGATGGGACCCTTTTTTCAATGGTGAGGCAGCGGGTGGGAAATGACGCAGCGTATATTCACATTGGAGATAACAGAGCCGCGGATATCAGAGCGGCGAAACGGGCAGGCTGGTCCGCTCTGTACTATAAGGATGTGCACAGCGCGGGAAAGTACTACCGGCATTTCAGTAAGAGCATTATCCCGGCTTCTGTCTGCGGAGGAATCCTGGATGCGCAGCTGCACAGCGGCAAGGTAGGAATGTCGGCGCTGGAAGAGTTCGGCTTCTGCTACTACGGGCCGCTGGCGGTTGGGTACTGTGACTGGCTGGCAGAGCTGGCGTCACATCAGAAGATAGATAAGTTTTTGTTTGTGTCCCGGGACGGCTATCTGCTAAGAGAAATTTGGGAGAAACATTTTGGGGCGGTGCCCGGTGAATATGTGGTTACATCCCGCCATGCGCTGACGCAGATCAATGTGCAGGAAGGCATGGAACTGTTTTTGCAGCAAAATATCATTCCCCAGGCCAGGAAGCATGAGCTGACCATGGGGGCGCTTTTGCACAGGCTGCAGCTAGGGGAGATGGTTCCGTTTCTGGGTGCAGGAGGGCTGCGGGAAGATGTGGTTTTATGCAGGGAAAATCTGGATACGTTCATCCGGTTTCTCTTTTGGCAAAAGCGTGAGCTTTGCAGGATATATGAAGAATCTGTTTCAGCGGCGGAAAAGTATTTTCATCAGGTGGTCGGAAACTGTGAACGGGTCTGCGTCGTGGATGTGGGCTGGCAGGGGACAAGCTGTCTGGGAATACATGATTTCTTAAAAAAGCATATGGGCTGGCAGGGGGAAGTAATCGGCGCACAGATCGGCACGAAATACGGGGAACAGAATATCGAGTTTCTCGCGCGGAATCAAATTTTTTCCTATGCCTTTACGCCGGATCAGAACAGGGAGCTGTACCGTGATCATGGATTCGGCCTGTGCAGCGTGGTGGATGAGATTGTCTTTTCGGCTCCGGAGCCTTCCCTGCTGCGCTATCGGTTAAACAGGGCGGGAGAACCTTGCTTTGAATTTATGCAGGAGCCGGATAGAAACAGAAGGATCGTAAAGGAAGTGCAGGAGGGGGTAAAGAAGTTTGCCGACCGCTATTGCGGGCTGATGAAGGAGCTGGGGCTTGCCGTTTCCCTGCCGGCAGCCAGTGTATACAAACCGCTCTTAGGCGCGCTGCATAACCGCCGCTATATCATGGAACTGTTTGGAACGTACGAAGTGCAGCGGGAGACGGTGGGTGATATGAGTGACGGGAAGACGTTGTGGGAGATATATGGAAAAAAGAGGTAGTGCGGAAGTGGGCTGGACAAAAGAGCAGCGAAGGAGTAAGAAGCGGTAAAAAATGAATGTACTGATGATTGGCGAACTGTATCAATTTGGCGGGGCATCCGAAATTATGGAGACTTTGGCCAGAGGGCTGAAAAATAACGGGCATAGGGTGACACTTCTGTACGGATATAATTATGCAGGTTATGAAGTAGAGGAAGGGCATTATGTCATATATGAAAACAGCGTACTTCGCCGGATACATAACAGATTGAGATATTGGGAAGAAAAATGGAATCTGGGGAATTTATATGCGTACTGCTATGTGAATTTTTTAATGAAAAAGAAAAAGATTGACCTGATACACTTTCATGCAATGGAGGGCGGTTTTCTGAATCTGCCGGATATGAAAAGGATCTGTAAAAAAAGGAAAGTGGTTTGGACCATCCATGACACGTGGCCTTTTACGGGAGGCTGTATGTACTATTGGGACTGTCTGGAATGGCGGAAGGAAGCCTGTCAAAACTGCAGGGAAGCCGATCTGAAAGTGGATTATAAAAATACCGCAGTCAACTGGAAAAGAAAGAAAAAGGCATTCCGGAACAAAGGGATCTGTTATGTGGCTCCATCCGGATGGATGTTAGATAATCTGAAAAATTCTTTTTTAGGCGGGGAAGAAATGGCGCTGATCGAGAACGGGATTGATCTGGACATTTTCAGGCCCCTTGAAAATATAGACATTTTAAAAGAAAAATACGGGGTGGATCCGGGGAAGAAGATTATAATGTTTGGCGCCGGGAGCGTCAAAAACAGGTATAAAGGCTGGAATTACCTAAAAGACGCTCTCGTCCGGCTTGAGCGAAAAGAAGAATTTGCATTGCTGATTGTGGGAAGAGGGGCGGAAGAGGTCGGACAGCTTGGCATTCAGGTGGTAAATGCAGGGTATATTCAGGAAAAGCAGGCACTTAACGAGCTGTATAATATAGCGGATGTTTTCGTTCTGCCAAGCGTTCAGGATAATTTTCCGACGGTGACATTGGAGGCGCAGGCGGCAGGAACGCCGGTGCTGGCCTTTGCGGTTGGAGGCATAGAGGAACAGATCATGCCGGGGATCGGATGGCTTGTGCCAGAGATTGGCGCGGACAGTCTGCGGAGGGAAATTGAGCAGATTTTTGCAGACCGTAACTGGGCTGAGGAAATCAGGCGGAAAGGGGAAATGGCGAGAAAGAGAAGCGAAGAGCTATATGGGGAAAGACGCATGACGGAAAGGTATGAAGAAATCTATGCCGAAAAGAAATGATCTACACCAAACGGTTCATCTGATCAGGAGTAACAGGAAAATATATTACGAATTAATCATCAATGATTTCAGATCCAGATATAACGGTTCTTTTCTGGGAATGGTCTGGGGGTTCATACAGCCTGTTGTCACGATTTTAGTGTATTGGCTGGTGTTCCGGTATGGGTTGAAATCGGGTGACAGGCCTGACGGCGTTCCCTATGTTTTCTTTATGATTTCGGGAGCTGTGCCTTGGTTTTTCTTTTCGGAGGCCTTGGGCGGCATTACCACCTGTTTTTTAGACTATTCCTATCTGGTAAAAAAACTGAATTTCGAAGTCAGGTTACTGCCCTTAGTGAAACTTGGCTCCGCACTGGTGATTCATGTTGTATTTTTGGCCTTTACAACTGTGGTGCTGAATTTCAGCGGATATTATGCGAGCTGGTATTATTTGCAGATCGCGTATTATATGTCTGCGACATTCATATTCGCCGCTCTGATCGGAATGATAACCGCATCGCTGGCCGTTTATATCAGGGATGTCATTCAGGTTGTGGGCATTATGCTGCAGATCGGTTTTTGGGCGGCGCCGGTCTGCTGGGGAGGGGACGTCGGCCTGGGATTTCTGGGGACGGTTTTAAAGCTGAATCCCATGTATTATTGCGTGGAGGGGTATAGGAAAAGCCTGATTTACAGACAGGGGTTTTGGGAGGAGCCGTTATATGCCCTGTATTTTTGGGCGCTGATGGTTGTGCTGTCCGTTTTGGCGGCTTATATGTATCGGAAACTGCGGCCTAATTTTGCGGATGTCATGTGACAGGTGGAGGAAGACAGTGGATAACGGCGAAATTGTGATTGACGTAGCGAATTTGACGAAGACATATCAGTTGTATGAGAAACCGGTGGATCGGGTGAAGGAGCTTTTCTCATTAACACATAAAAAGTATGCAAGGAACTATAGCGCCCTTTCCGATGTCAGCTTTCAGGTGCACAGAGGCGAAACTCTGGGCATCATTGGAAAAAACGGGGCGGGAAAGTCGACGCTTCTTAAAATGCTTACCGGTGTCACAACACCTACTTCAGGAGAAATAAGGATGGAGGGGGCAGTTTCCGCATTGCTAGAGCTGGGGACAGGGTTTAATCCTGAGTATAACGGGTATGAAAATATTTATTTGAATGGCTCTATGCGAGGATATTCGCGGTCGGAAATGGCTGTAAAGGTAAGTGAGATCGAAACGTTTGCGGATATTGGAGATTATATTGCGCAGCCGATTAAAACTTATTCCAGTGGGATGTTAGCAAGACTTGCTTTTGCAGTCATGGTGTGTTTCAAGCCGGAAATTCTGATCGTGGATGAGGCGCTGTCTGTGGGAGATGTCTTTTTCCAGCAGAAATGCAACACCTATATGAAAGAACAAATGCAGGGCGTGACAAAATTACTCGTGACCCATGACATGAATTCGATTGCGAATATGGCGGATCGTGTGATTTTGCTGGATCGTGGAAGGATCATACAGGAGGGGAAACCGCTGGAGGTAATACAGAACTATTTGAAGATTATGCACACGGAAGTATTTGCACAAGATCACGAGAACGTCGAAAAGCAGGAAGCGGATGCGAAGGAATGCAGCAGGGAAGAGCGCGTGGAGCAGACAAAAGGATATGTCAGCAGTGGAAGTGCGTGGATTGTGGTTGAAAAGAGCGGGGTAGGGGGAGCGGGAGACGCCCTCATTACGGGCTGTAGGTTAACGGTGAACGGGGAAACCGCGGATGTGGTAAAACCGGGAGACGCCGTAGAGATGTACGCAAGGATTCAGGCGAAGAAAAATATAGAAAATATCATTATCGGATATATTTTTAAAGATAAATATGGAAACAGTATTGTCGGTGAAAATACATTGGGATCGGATATCAGTCTGGAAGGAATCGAAAAGGGCAAAGAATATATTTATAAAATCAGCATCCTTTGGCCGGAGGTAAAAGAAGGGGATTATTTTGTGACATTGGGCGTCGGGGAGGGGACAGACCAGATGGTTCATACCATCCAGTGTTGGGCACATAATATCATACATGTTGAGGCATTGGCACTGGTTCCGATGCATGGAATTGTCAATAACCGTATCCGAAGCGTCGAGCGGTTTTGCACGGTAACAGGATAGGACGGAATGGAGAACAGAATGGAAAAATGGAACATATCAAGCCCGAGCTATGATTCTGATATTGTAAATGAATCCCTGAGGGTTTCGCCATGGCAGGGACACCGCAATTTTATATACGATTATTTTAAATATATCAGACCGCAAACCGTAATCGAACTTGGAACACACTACGGATGTTCTTTTTTTGCCATGTGCCAGTCCATGAAAGATAATCATCTGGATTCGAAACTGTATGCGGTTGATACCTGGGAGGGAGATCCGCAGGCCGGGTTTTACGGGGAAGAGGTGTGGGAAACTGTCACTGCCACAAAACAGAAATTTTTTGGCGGCCAGGATACGGTATTTTTGAAAATGTATTTCAATGATGCCGTAAAAAAGTTTGACGACGAGACCTTTGACCTGATCCATATCGACGGACTGCATACCTATGAGGCGGTGTCGGAAGACTTTCATAACTGGCTGCCGAAGCTGAAGAAGGATGGGGTCATGCTGTTTCATGATGTGGACAGTGAAAAAAAGTATGGAACCAATGTATTCTGGGAGGAAATCAAACGAAAATATCCCTGTTTTTTTGAGTTTTCCCACAGTTGGGGGTTGGGTATTTTGTTTCCCAAGGGGAAGAAAGTATATGAACGGCTGATAGAGAACCGGTTTGAAGATAAATTATGGATTTATCAGTATAAGGCCCTATATGAATATGAAACGATAAAGACATACGATCTGACCCGGATGGCGGACGAGCGGTACAAGGCAATTTTGCTGCAAAACAGGATGATTGCCGAGCGGGACACGACCATAGCGAGCCAGAAAGAGTTAATTGATGAGAAGGATGAAGGGATTTGGAATCAAACCCGAATGATAGAGGAACGGGATGCCGCAATCATCAGTCAGAAAGCGTTGATTGATGAGAAAGATGAGGGGATGCGTGAGCAGAGCCGAATGATAGAGGAACGGGACGCCGTAATCACCGGTCAGAAAGCGCTGATCGATGAGAAAGATGAGGGGATGCGTGAGCAGAGCCGAATGATAGAGGAACGGGACGCCGCAATCACCAGTCAGAAAGCGTTGATTGATGAGAAAGATGAGGGGATGTGTGAGCAGAGCCGTATGATTGATGAGCGGGACGCCACCATAAGAGAACAGGCTCGAATCATGGAGGAACAGACGGAAAGACTGGAGCATTTGGAGATTTTGTTGGAGAAGGCCAGAGAACATAAAATATTATTCAGACTAATGTTTCATGGTGAAACGTAGAGTTTCGCGAAGGGCAGCAGTACGTTCTTCACTGACTATGCTGTCAGGCAAAGACGGAGGATTGGAGACTGGTTATGAAAAAAGCGGCATGGGTTCTGCCTGTGTTTTTAGAAGGTTCAGGCGGACACAGGACAATGTTTCAAAATATTCAGGTTTTGTCAGAGCATGGCTATATAAATGACGTATTTGTTGAGAATAAGGGGCAGGCTAACAACGATGCGGAGCTGAAAAAGATAGTAGAAAAATATTTTGGGCATTATGACTGCAATTTGTATCTGGGATTTGAAAAAATAAAGGGCGACTATGATGTCATTTTTGCCACGGCCTGGTTTACGGCCAAAATCGTCAGGGATATTCCGGGAGAGGCGAAGAAGATTTATTTTATACAGGACTTTGAAGCACTGTTTAACCCGATGGGTGACGGATATTTGATGGCGCTAAATTCTTACTGTTATGGTTTGCACCCGATTTCAATAGGCCGGTGGCTTTCTCATAAGATGGAAACAGAATTTGGGACGTCGGCACAGAGTTTTGATTTCTGTGCGGATAAAAACATATATAAACCTGTCACCTGTGAGAAAGAAAAGGCGGTGTGTTTTGTCTACCAGCCGGACAAGCCCAGAAGGTGTACGGGCATAGGGATTGAGGCGTTAGGGATTGTAAAATATCTTCGGCCGGACGTCAAGATTTATCTTTATGGTTCCAGAGAAAAAGGAAATGTTTGGTTTGCGCATGAAAACCTGGGGATCATTTCCCTTGAGGAATGTAATGACCTCTACAATAAGTGCAGTGTAGGACTTTGTATCAGTTCTTCCAACCCATCAAGGATTCCTTTTGAAATGATGGCGGCAGGACTGCCTGTCGTGGAGCTTTATATGGAAAATAATTTGTATGATATGCCCGATTCGGCCGTGTCGCTGGCACATTATACACCGGAGTCCATAGCGGAAGCGGTTGTCAGGCTGCTGGATGATGCCGACAGAAGAGCCAGAATGTCGGCTGAAGGAATCCGGTACATGGAGGATAAGGATTTAGAAAAAGGATATGGCCAGTTTTTGGAGGCTGTCAATAAAGTCGTGAATCAGGAAAAGATACCGATGCAGAATGCTGAAATAATATATCACAAGCCGCCTATCATGGCGGATGTGGTATTGAGCCAGATGACAGACCATAGGGAAATGATTGCAGCTACGCAGAGCAGGGAATATGAGTTTATTAAAATGCTGAAAAAGATACGGTTTTTGGATCACAGCAGGATATTACATAAAATTTACAATAGATATCGTGCCGGAAAGAGATAAATGCCTTATAGGACGGTTTGTGCTTCCATGCAGGCCGAATGTGCACATGGCCGGACAGAAAGATCATACATACGCTGAAAAGAAGAAAGGGATCTGTGATGGAACAGAAAAAATACGAAGTGATATCCCTGGATTTGTGGGACACGGTGATTCGCAGAAAATGTCATCCGGATGAAATCAAGGAAAACACGGCGGATTATCTGATGACAAATTATTATGAACACATCGTAGAGCGGTTCCGTTCCATAAATGTCCTGACACAGGAGAGAGTGCGGTGTGAGAGGGAAATGGGAGCGGAAACGCGGGAAAAGGGTCTGGATGACGAATACGAAATACATGCCGTATTTGGACGCTGGGTCGGGGCTGTAATGCCGCAGTACCTTGATCGGATAGGACTGGTGGATGAATTATATGAGTATGAGCTGCACTCAGAAATAGAGAATGCCTATCTTGATCCGACGATTGTATGCACGGTGGAAGGGATTCCTCACGATCATCTGATATATATATCGGATTTTTATGCGGGAGCGGATTTCCTTAGCGAAATACTTTCGCAGATCCGGTGCCCGCTGCAATTTGACAGACAGTATGTTTCCTGTGACTGCGGCTTCAATAAGAGATCGGGGCGTCTGTTTACGTATGCATTGGATGATATGCAGATCACTTCGGAGAAACAGCTTCATATAGGGGATAACCAGTTCAGCGATGTGGAGATACCGGGAAGCAAAGGGATAGAAGCCAGACGGTATCTGCCGGAAGAAGAACAGGAAATGCGGGTGCAAAGAGAAAAGAAGTATGCGGAGAAAAGGGCGCTTGGAGAAGAACCGTTTCGACTTGGCAAGCTGGCAGCAAAGGGCGAGATTTCTGTTTTCTTTTATGGATTTGTACATTGGATTCTGGAATCCTGCCTACAGGATGATATCGAGGAACTATATTTTTTTACGAGGGAAGGGGAATTTTATAAACAGGTTTATGATGTGATCATTCAAAATGAGTTTGCGGACGGGGAAGTACCGAAAGCAGAAATTTTGGAGGTAAGCAGGTTGTCAACTTTCTGTGCTTCCCTGCGGGAAATCAGCCTGACGGAAATGATGAGAATATGGAACCAGTACTCGATCCAGTCGCTTGCGGCCATGTTTAAGTCACTGGGAATCCGGGAAGAGGAGATGGCTGCGTTTACCGCCAGATATCAGATTCCCATGGAAGAAGTGATTACGTATCCATGGCTGGATGCGCGTGTGACTGCGCTGTTTCAGGACCAGGAGTTTCTGGAAACTGTCCGGAAAGAACGGGACAGAAAAAGGGAACTGCTTTTGGATTATCTGGCCCAGAAGGGAATCGATCCGGAAGGGAAAAAACGGATTGGTATTGTGGATATCGGATGGCGGGGAACGATTCAGGACAATATCAGCTATCTGCTTTCCGATTATGAAGTGAAGGGATACTACATAGGGCTTGTTCCTTTTCTAAACGAACAGCCGGACAATGTGATAAAGCGCGGTTACTTAAACGGGTATGGCAGATTTGATTTCTTATTGCAGTATGTCATGCCATTCGAGATGATCTGTAATTCTCCTAATGGAAGCACAATCGGGTACGAGAGAAAAGGAGATACGGTTTTTGCGGTCAGAAAAAAAGAGGCGGAGGAGGATCAGATCTATTATCGCTATACGGAGAGGATACAGGAGGACATACTGGCCGATCTGCCAAAAATTCATCGGAGTTTAGGGGAAAGGGCATATATAGCGGACAGTATCCGGGCATCCGCACATGAAAAACTGAGCCAATATATACTGAATCCGCAGCGGATGACAGCGCAGGCATATTTTTCTCTGCGCCACAACGAAGAGTTCGGCGTTGGAGAATATGTGGACAAGACTACAGCATTTCGATTTGATTTATTTGTCAAGGCGCTGTTTGGAAGAAAACACAGGAGCAGGCTGGCGCAGTTTTTGAGGGATACTACATGGCCTCAGGGATATCTTGTGAAATACCGCTTGACGCCTTTGGTGAAGCTCTATAATTTGCGGTATGGCGAGGAACAGGGAGGATGAGAAAAGGTGAAAAAAAGAATGGCCGGATTGACAGGGGTGTTACTCTGTCTGATATGTTTTTTGATATTGCTGCCGGAGAGCGTGAAAGCCATGGAGGAAACCATGGAGGAAACCATGGAGGTACCTTCGCTGACTATTTCAGGGGATGGGCAGGTGTACGGTGAGCTGTATGGCGCACCTTACAGTGAAACCGATGATTCACAGTGGCTTACCTTAAAGCTGGGCGGCAGAGGTTTGCGTATTGTGGATGATAATAATACGGACCTTGTCCTGATTGATCAGTTTGGGTCGGTTTATATAGGCGGAGAACTGTGTAATCCGGGTCAGAGTGAGAGCCAGAGCAGCGTTAAAACGGAGTTTTCCTATGGGTTTATGTATTTTCTGGCTGTGATGGCCATAATACTTGGCGTTTATAATTTCGTTGCGGGAAAAAGGCGTTAGGAGCGGGCTGATGAACAGTGAAAAAAGGATTATAGGGCTTGATTTGGTTAGATTTCTGGCGGCGCTGGGAATTGTCGCGTATCATTATTTTTTTATTGGTCCGATACAGGGATTTTATGCAAATGATGTTTTTCAACCGGCTGCTTTCTGGGGTGAGTTTGGAGTAGATATATTCTTTATTCTTTCGGGTGCGGTAATTTTGTTTTCCACAGAGAGAAAGAACACGCCATATGCATTTTTGAAAGGACGTATTTTCAGAATTTATCCTGCGTTTATGATCTGTTCAGGCATAACCGTGTTGACCGGTATGATTATGCCGGGGACCGCTAAGAGAGATTTGATGTTTCGGTGGATAAATTCTTTAACGCTCTGTAATGATCTCTGGGGTGTCCAGCCCTTGAGTTCCATTTACTGGACATTAATGGTTGAGATGAAATTTTACATATTAGCCGCCATTATTATGAAACTTGGCATCTGGGCCAAATATAAATATCACATTTTATTTTCTTGGACATGTCTGGGGATTTTGAATGCATTTGGAATGAAATGGACATGGCTGGATACCGTGCTGAATACGAAATACGCAGGCCATTTTACCCTTGGAATTATTATCTGTTTGTTATATAAGGGCCAGAAAAACAGAATTATGCTGCCAATATTGGGAGAGAGTATTTGGCTTATTTACCGGAACTGTATCAGTTATACGGAATGGATTCGCGGCATTTATGAAGGGGGGGGGGCAAACTGTTCGGATATAGATATTTTATTTGTCACAATTACGATTGCTTTGATCCTGTATTTTGCGGCGGGTGTTACGTCGGAAAGTAAAACAGTCAACAGAATGGTTCCCTGCTTGGGAGCATGGTCATATACCATTTATCTGCTTCATGCGGATTTTGGGTATTTTATCAGAACGCAGTACTATAACAGGCTGATCGTTTGGGCGCCGAAATTGGCGGATGTGGTCAATGAACATATCATTATGGCTGTGGCAGTTATGGCTTCACTTGTATTGTCGTATGCCGTACTGCAGGCCGCAGATCGGATCGGAAAAATGATTGTGCAAAGGTTTGGCGAAAAGAGCAGGGATTAGTTAAAAGAAGTTTGGTGTAGATTTTTGGCCCGGAAATTGACAGGGAAAGGGGGACATATCGTGGTCTATAACGAGAGGATACGGGAGCTCAGGAAAGATAAGGCCATGGTGCAGCAGGAAGTGGCGGATATGCTGGAAGTGGGGCAGCGCACCTATGCTGACTATGAGAATGGCAAGACGAGGATTCCGGTGAAAAGCCTGCTGATTCTTGCCAGGTTTTATGATGTGTCAATGGACTATATTTCGGGGGCAAGCGATGTGAAGGAGCGGTATCCCAGCCGGTAAAAATACCACAGGATGATAGTGGCGGGCGGTGGATGGCTGTCCGGAATTAGAAAGTTTGGGTATTTGCAGATGGAAGATAAGAAAAGGCGCAGGAGAAGGATGATTGCCCTGTGCACGGTAGCATGCATTATATTTGGCATGTTTGTCATCCTTTACATGATATGTGAGACGGCGCAGGAAAGGAAGACGGTGCTGTACTCGACAGATCTGGCCATAGATGGTGATTTTGATGATTATTTTGACCTGGTTGTGATGAAATCGCTGGAGGGCATTGACCTGAAGATCATAGTGGATGGAAATGACGGCGCACAGAAGCAGAGCGGTGTGGATGCCATTAGAAACCTCGAAAAAATAGCGGGGGGGGGGTATCAGGATAGGGCGGAAGTGATTATCGGCCGCGATCATAATCTGCAGTCCCTATATGATGCGGATGTTGATCATCGTCTGGTTGAACTGCTGGAAGATGCAAAGGGCAAAATTGATATTGTGACGGTGGGAAGTCTGAGAGATGTGGCGGCGCTGTACAATCATGATCCCGAATTGTTTGAACAAAAGGTGGGGAGGATTTGGATATTTGCCGGAGATGCGGAAGGTACCATGGCGGAATATAACGTATCTCTGGATGAGACTGCTTTTTTGCGTATCATGAATTGGTGTGAAGTCGATATCTACTGGATTCCCTGTTTTCAGAACGGGATATGGACGAGGGGTACGAATACATCCTATTTTGTCACAAAACATGAGGAGATATTACATGATGCCGACCCTGTATTGTTAATGTGGTTTTTATATAGATTTGAAAAAAGCGGAGCAAATTTTCAGAGTTATATGAAGGATAATAAGAACACCGTTGAATTTATGGAAGACGAAAGAAATTTGTGGTGTGCACCGTTGTTTCCACTGCTTGATGACAGCATGGAGAACTATTTGGATTCCTATAATCAGGAATACAATTTGAACGTTGATTTGCCGTGTGGATTTTCTGAGAAAAGGATCATGTTTTCAGAAGGAGGAAAGCCTGCATACGGTAAGGGAAATATGATTCATGTATTTGAAATATATGATAACGAAAGATATGTGGATTTTTGCAGGTTTATCCTAAATAACATATTTCGTAGTTTTTAAAGGAAATAAATGGAGAAGGAATGATGGATAAAATAGCAATATTAATACCTTGTTATAACGAATCGCAGACAATCCGGAAGGTTGTGGAAGATTATAAGAGAGTATTACCGGATGCGGTAATTTACGTATATGATAATAATTCTTCTGACGGAACGGACAAAATAGCAAAAGAAGTCGGCGCTGTCGTGCGGTATGAACATTTACAGGGAAAAGGGAATGTGATACGAAGAATGTTTCGGGAGATAGATGCACGATGTTATCTGATGATTGATGGGGATGATACTTATCCGGCGGAAGCGGCAAAACAGATGACAGATTTGGTTTTGGAAAAGCAAGTTGATATGGTAGTTGGCGATCGGTTGAGTTCCACTTATTTTAATGAAAACAAACGTCCTTTTCACAATTTTGGCAATTCCATTGTCCGCTGGAGTATTAATTGGCTGTTCAAAAGCGATATTAAGGATATTATGACAGGATACCGCGCGTTTAGTTACGAGTTTGTTAAAACGTTCCCGGTGCTGTCGAAAGGGTTTGAGATCGAGACGGAGATGAGCATTCATGCCATTGATAAAAATATGTATGTGGAAAATGTCATTGTTGATTACAGGGACAGACCAAACGGAAGTGTCTCAAAATTAAATACATATTCTGACGGTATAAAAGTAGTTGGCACAATATTGCGACTATTCAGGGCGTACAAGCCGCTAATGTTTTTTGGAAGTGTTTCCGCATTGTTGTCAGTACTGGTTCTCGGGTTCTTTATTCCGATATTTTACACATTCATGCAAATCGGGGAAGTACCTAATTTTCCAACATTGATTGTCTGTGGGTTTGCGGCGCTTGCGGCAATTATTTCACTTTTTTCGGGGCTGATTTTATCTTCAATAGTACAGAAGAACCGACAGGATTTTGAGTACAGGCTTTTGGAAACAACGGTTGCTAAAAGGAATTTAGAGGAGGATCAGTGATGAGGATGTGTTGGATGTGGAGAAAAGGTATACTTCTTTTATGTCTGGCTATCATAATGGCAGGCTTTCTTCCGGTTAATGTGTCGGCAAAAGAAGCGACCGGAAATGAAGGGGGGGGGGTAGAAGAGTGGACGGAAATCCCCATCGAAGGAAGAGGTATTAAAATAGTAAATGAGTATGGCGCGGAAATTGTGGTGGTTGACAAATTTGGCGGTATTTATCTGAATGGGGATGTTTATTTTAATTATGAAAAATATGAGAACATGGAAGCAAAGGAGGAAACAGACCAGAACAGTTTTAATTTGATTGTGGTTTATATCATGTTGGCACTCCTGTCTGTCCTTTATGTTGTGATGTTCTGTAAGGATAAGAGCTTTAAAGGAGAAAAGCATGGGTAAAAAAAGGTATGTCAGCATCAAGGTTGTGTTGTCTGTGATTTTTACAATTTTATTTCAGATGGATGTAAATATGCATGTCCCGCCGCGGGAATCATTTTATGGAAAAGACAGGGTTGCTGAAATTTTGCTCCTTCTCATTTTTTATTATAGTTTCAGTATATGGGAAAACAAACGATATTGCTATAAAAAGTGGGGGTTAATTATAGCCAGTATTTTAGCGGCTTTTTATACTTGGGGATACAATATAGATAAGTATCTGGACGTTTTTTCAACTGATAATGGTGATTGGATTATAGGAAAACTGTTTTTAAAATGGCTGGTATGTTGGTATTGTTTTTCAACTGTATTACTGCTTTCGTATAGCAGGTTTGACGGGCTGAGGTATTGGCCTGTCAGCAGCAGAATAAAGCATATTTCCAGACCAATTAGGCAGATTTGCATTGTGCTGCTGTTTATCAGTTCATGGCTGCCGCGTCTGGTCAGTAATTTTCCGGGGGTAATTTATGGAGATTCATGGAATCAGATCTATCAGGCTATCGGAATGGAGCATATTACGACACATCATCCGATTGTACATACCCTGTTGCTAAAATTGTGTCTGTCAGTCGGGAGCGATATGAAAAAGGGGGTGGCGGTATATACAATTGTATCCGCCGCAGTTATCATTTACCTTCTTTCATACGTAATAAATTTAATGATAGAAGAGGATTTTGATATCCGGATTATTGCAATGGCAATTGTAATATATGTTTTTTTTCCATCCATTTCAATGTTTACAATAACTATTACAAAAGATAGTTGGTTTGCCGCGTTTGTCAGTCTGTTTTTAATGGAGCTGTATGTTGTGGTGGTGAAAGGAAAGAAGAAAACCAGATATTGGATTGGGCTGACCATAGCATCAATGGGCGTAGGGCTGTTTAGGAAAAACGGTATTTATTTATTGGCTTTTACCGGCATGTACCTATGTATTTATATTGTAAAGCATAAAGTGAAAATGGAAAAAGTTTTATTGATATGTATATTTGCGGTCTGTCTCCATTTATGTGTTGAAAAGAGTGCGATATCATTTTTGAGTGTTGAGAGTGGATCACCAAGGGAGATGCTGTCTCTGCCAATTCAGCAGATGGCAAGAATTGAAAAAAACGGATTGAATACGGATAACGAGATGAGAGAGAGAATTGATTCTTTTTTTCGAAAAAACAGTGATTTGGCGGAAGCATATAACCCGCTGATATCGGATGATGCCAAAAACCTGTTCAGTGAAAAACAGTTTTCTAACAGAGAAAAAGAGTTTGTGGCGTTAAGCCTGCGCCTTTTGGTGGAATATCCGGAGGAAACGCTGGAGGCGTTGATGTGTAGCTCCTTCGGGTATTGGTATCCGATTCCGATTAATTGGTTTTATGTAGAAAATAGTGATAAAGAGCTGAATATGGAGGAGACAGTCAGGAAGCATGAATATCCGTTAAGCGTTAACTATGTTTATTTCAATGAATTAAAAAATATAGCGGATATCGATATATTTACCAGTTTGGGAATGGTTTTTTGGCTCTTTGCAGGCATAAGTGGATATTTGGCAGCAAATAAGAGATACGGGGAAATGATTTTATTGGTTCCCATGTTTGCGCTATGGCTCACGTCAGTTGCTTCGCCGGTTTACAACGAATTGAGATATGTTTTGGCGATATATCCGGCTTTGCCAGTAATTTGTCAACTGCTCAATGAACGAGGAGGAAAAATCAGCCTGATCAAAGCAAGCGGTTTTGATATAAGACCAGTAAAAATGTAGTTGATCAGTTTTATATGGATCATGAAAACGTAGGAGTGCGAAGCTGTTATGAAAAGATTAAATGTAAAAGTGGAAAGGGCGAAATTTTTACAGTGGTGTATATATTTTTATGCCGCGTTATGCTTTGTAGTGTTGAAAGCAGTTCCATATGTCAACGATGATGTTTTTATTTGTATCAGCATCATTGTTCTCACGTATTTTATTGGAAAAGATTGCTACGAAGCCTTAAAGACATTTGTGGAAATAAGCAGGGAGCATAAAGCGCGGAATTACTGTCTTTTGCTTATATGCAGTCTGATTCTTTCTTTTTCGGTAGGCGCAAACGACTGGTTTTATCATGAATTTTATGGATGTTGGGCTCCCAGCTTGTGGGGAGGAACGTGTTATTTCACGATGGTAATATACAACGGTTTACTTTGCATGGTAGTTAATTACTGGGTGGTACACAGACCGTTCGGAATAGGAAATTACGTAAAGGAAAGAAGAAAATTTGAGTACCTTATTTTTGGTGTTTTTTTGAGCAGCGGGATTTTGTATTTAATTGCGTATAACCCTGCGCATATGCATGCAGATACCTATGCACAGTTGAAACAAGCTTTTGGTATGGAGCCTTTGCACGATTGGCATCCTGTATTTCATACGCTATTACTGAAACTGTTTTTATCTATCTGTGACTCGCCGGCTTTTTTCGCTGTGTTCCATATAGCTCTGTTTTCCTACGTTATGACATTATGGATAACAAAACTCCATGAAAAAGGGATTAGTGCAACGATATTACTATGTTTTTCCCTTTCCTTTTACCTGAATATTGCATATGGATTTCTCATTACAGATATTTGGAAAGACAATATTTATAATACATTGATCATTTGGATCACATATTTACTGTACTGTATGGAGGATGATTTCTCCCAATTTGACTGCAGGAAGTCAAATTATGTTTTGCTGGTGGTCTGTACGGTAGGAATTTGTCTGTCAAGACACAATGGCGTTGTTCCTGCAATATTTATTTTAATTATGTTTTTATCAGTGGGATTATGGTTAAAAAAGAAAAGGCTTATTGTGGCAGGGCTTATTATTGGACTGATCTGTTTTGTGTGCAAGCCGTTGTCGTATCAGGCGATGCAGGTGGTGCCAAATGAAAACGGCATCAAATATATTCCGATTGTCCATGATATTGCTTCTATTTTGGTGTACAACCAAGGTGAGACATTGCCGAATGAAGTGGTTTGGGAGATGGAGTCAATCATACCACTTGAATTGTGGTGTAGTCATTATGTTTCAACAGACTCCGATACCTATACATTTCAAATCAATGAGTTTTTGCCTAATTTGGGGACGAAATCAACTGGAGAAATGATTTCTCTCTATATAAAAGCGGGGATGAGTGAACCGGTTAGGCTTGTTGCGGCAAGGGCTATGAGTGCACAGCAGTTATGGAGCTTATTTAAGAGGAACGGGCAGGGGGATTATCTGGGCGAAAAGGCAAATGACCCACAGATTGAACAGGATTTTGGATATATCAGGTCAGAAAATATCCTTACACCAATAGCTGACCATATGTATGATGTTTTTGAAAGTTCTAAAATATTAAATACCATATTTTTCCGGACAGGCATATGGATGGATATTATGGTTCTTGCAGTTTTTGCCATGGTTGTTAATGGGAAATTAAAAAGACTTTGTGTTCTGGTTCCCATAGTCGGCTATATGGTATCTCTCCTCATAGCAATGACATGCCAGAATCTTAGATATGTTTGGGCGGTCTTTCTGATGGGAGTTTTATTTTTCTTATTGGTGAAGGCAGAATGTTATAAAAAGACATAATAAATTGTTATCCTATGGGGTATTCAAATGAGAAAGCTAATAAAAGTCTTTGTTTTTTTAATAATTGGCGGGATGCTGGGAATCATGATGCAGAACATTCTGATTCCCAAGTGGTATTGGCCGGATACTACTTTGCCGGAAACCAGAATTATTTCAGGTATCCGTGCGGAGAAGGAAAATTCCATTCAGGTTATTGCATGCGGAACCAGCCACATGCAATTCGGATTTTCGCCGATGGAATTATATGGCGAGTACGGGATAACGGCATATAATCTGGCAACATCGGCACAACCTATTCAGGTAGGATATTATCTGTTAAAGAGTGCCGTGAAATCACAGAAGCCGGAGGTTATCATATTTGACGCGTCATCCTTGTTTTATGAGAATACGGAGGATGGAGCCTGGAGATATGCGCTGGACCAACTGCCATTTAATAAAGACAAGCTGGAGTTTGCAAATGTATATTTGGAGACTTGGCGTGGTGAAACTTATCTGTGCGCGGCGGTACCTTTAGCCAGATATCATACCCGATGGAAGAGCTTAACACCCCGTGACTTTACGGACTTTTTTCGTAAGAAAAGATATTATTGCAAAGGGTACCACCTTTTTTCGAAACACGCCTCGGCCGGAATCAATTTAGAGGGGATGAATTACGAAATGCAGCGTATGCTGGATAACAATGAAAGAATGATATATGAATACCTGAATAGCGGAGAATATAATGAGAAAATAGAAGAAAATGCATTATATAACGCTTATATACCAGATAAAAATATTGGATGGCTGTTAAAGATCAAAGAATTATGTGACAAAAACCAAGTGGAATTACTGGTTACGAAAACGCCGATCGTTCAGTGGCCCGAGACTTATTTTTCGGCATGGACAACTAAAAAATCGGATATGGTGAGAAGCCTTTGTGAAGAGCATAATATAGCTTATTTTGATTTGCAGTATGATACGGAGGTTGGAATAGATTGGGACAGGGACAGTGGGGATGGAGCGCATTTGAATCTGTATGGGGCGCAGAAAGTCTCCTCGAGTTTAGGACAGTATTTGTCAGGCCATTATTCATTAGACGAACGCAGAAGTCCTGCGTGGGACGAAGATTTATCCGCTTATAATCGTGTGAAGTCAACAGCATTACTGGAGCTGGAACAGGATTTTATAAATTACATAAACAGGCTTTCAGAAGAGAAGCAGGACAGAATAATTTTTATTGCCGCATCGGATGATATGTCACAGGGTTTGACAAATGATGATATAGATGCATTACGTTTGCTGGGAATTAGGTCAGACGTTGGCAATGTATTTAGGGGTTCATTTACAGCAGTAGTTGAACGAGGTGAAACAAAGTATGAAGCATTGTCTAACAGAAGAATCATATATGATGGGATCACGTCGGAAGGTATGGCATATTACCTGGAAAGTTCAGGGTGGGATACGGGTGCGTATACATCCATTAAACTGGGCGGAGTAGAGTATGCCTATAACGGCAAGGGCATAAATATAGTGGTATATGATCCGAAAAGTGGTTTGGTGTTAGACAGCGTATGTTTTGATGTTTCCAGAGATCCTCATATTGGGCAGCGTGACAATAATAGGATAGAATTTTTGCTGAAGGACTATGAGTATTATATTATGGAGGAAGAAGAGAGATAGCTACTACTCAAAGGAAATATCATTCTGCCGCAGGAGATTCTTAAGACGCTCCTTTCGAGGTGAAATTGGCATTTGTTAGTTGTTGTAAGTAATTTGTGTAAAGTTCTTAACGATCTGGATATCAAATGCTTCTATACTGATATCCTATATCCCGGCAGCAGTTTTTTCAACTACTGCATTTCGTTCTTTTTTATAGGTGGTTAACTGAACATGCACTTTCCCCAATTGTCGGGGAAATACATTACAAAAGCGGAGGAGCGTTTTAATGACTTATCTATCTATTATTTTTATCAGCTTCTTTATCATTACGGCACTGTGTTATTACATATTCCCCAAACGCATCCGCTGGTGCGTACTGCTCATAGCCGGCATGGTGTTTTACCTGCATGCCGGCTATGATAAATTCCTGATTGTCATAGCGACTTCCCTGGTGGTCTGGCTGGCTTCCGGGGCGATGGCCCTGCAGTACAGGAAAGCGGAAGGGGAGATCGCGGGGCAGGAAGCAGGCGGTAAAGAGAAGGCAGCGCTGTTAGCGAAATACAAACGGAAATGCCGGAACTTTATTTTAGTTCCAACGCTCTGTCTGATAGTAGGGATGTTAGCTTACTGCAAGTTTGGGGAAATGCTGGCGGATGCTTTGTGGCAGATCTTTTCGTTTTACATTTCCTGGGATGTGATTGTACCTCTTGGCATATCTTATTACACGTTTTCCTCTGTGGGATATCTTCTGGATGTCTACTGGAAGAAAGGGAAGCATGTCGACAATTATTTCAAGTTTGCATTGTGTGTGTTGTACTTTCCCCAGATCGTGCAAGGGCCGATTGCGCGTTATAATCGCCTGGAAAAGGAATTGTTTATAGAGCATCCGTTTGACTATAAGCAGATATGTTTTGGGATACAGCTTATGCTATACGGGTATGCAAAAAAGATGATCCTGGCGGACAGGCTTGCGCTGTATACTTCACGGGTGTTTGGGAATCTGCAGTCCTATGAGGGGCTGGTGATTTTGATCGCTGTGCTGGCATCGGCTTTTCAGTTGTATATGGATTTTTCGGGCTGTATGGATATTGTAAGGGGTGCGTCGCAGATTTTTGGAGTTACCCTGGACCGCAACTTTGACCATCCTTTTTTCTCCACCAGCACGGCGGAGTTCTGGCGCAGGTGGCATATTACGCTGGGGACATGGTTTAAAGACTATGTATACATGCCTGTTGCCGTTTCCAAATGGCTGATTAAACTGATTACAAAGATTAGAAATAAATTCGGAAAAGAAGCAGCTAAGGTGGTAAATACGGTCATTCCTTTGGTGATTGTATGGCTCCTGACAGGAATCTGGCATGGCACGGGGTGGAATTACGTTGCGTGGGGTGTGTATTACGGCACAATTATTATCTGCGCAACGGTTTTTGCAGCGCAGTATCGGAAATTAGGGGAAAAGCTGCATATTGATATGACTACAAGGACGTATCGGCGTTTTCAGATGGTAAGGACATTCTTTGTATTTGCAGGGGGCAGGCTGATTACGGCGCCGGGGACGCTGGCGGATACATGGACAGCGGTAAAACAGATGTTTGGCAGCTTCAACCCGTGGATTTTCTGGGATGGGACGCTGTACGGCATGGGGCTTGACTATAAGGACTGGTGTGTAGTGGTCATTGGGTTACTGCTGGTGCACCGGATCAGTATCTTTCAGGAAAAGGGATCTGTCAGGGAAGCAGTTGCACGCAGGAATATTGTACTGCGCTGGCTGATTTATTACGGGGCTCTTTTTGCTATTGTGATATTCGGGATGTACGGGCCGGGGTACAATGCCAGTGATTTTATTTATGGGAATTTTTGACCTGTAAATATCGGACAGTAACTATAAAGACAGGAGAGCCAGACGGACAGGCTTGCGCAAGTGGTATGGCAGTTTGCGGCAGATATAGAGTTGTTGGACAGTGAAAAGAGAGGAGATTAGAAACATGAGAGACGAATTATTACGGTTATTATCAACGGAGAATCCGGAGATTGATTTCACGGCATCTGACGAGCTGGTGGATGATGGCGTTCTGGACTCTCTGACCATTGTGTCCCTGATCGGGACACTCAGCATGGAGTACGGTATTGATATTCCTTATGAGGAAATTGTACCGGAAAACTTCAACTCCATTGACGCGATGGCGGCGATGGTGGAACGGCTGCGGGCGTAGCCGGAGATGCTGATGAATGGAGACTAAGAATGGAAACGTTAGTTGGAAAAGTACTGGCATATGGAGAATCTCAGGCAGAGAAGACCGCTGTCTGCTTTAAGAATGTAACGGTGACATATGGAGAACTGAAAGAACGGGTTATGGGGATGGCCGCCGTTCTCCGGGGCATGGGCGTTGAAAAAGGGCACAGGGTAATGGTAAATGCCGTTTCCAAGCCGGAATATATCGCAGGGCTTCTGGCGGTGCAGTACACCGGGGCCATTACGGTTGCTATAGATAAGTATGCGAAACCGGAGAATATCTGCGATATATGGGAGATGACACAGCCGGATGTCTTTCTGGCGGATGGGAAGAAACTGCCCGAGCAGATAAAGACGGCTTCTCTGAAACACCTTTATGAAGAGGGCGCGGTCAAACAGAAGGAAACTGCTTATACAGCGCCGGAAGAAGGGGATTTGTGCGAGCTGCTTTTTACCACGGGCACTACGGGGAAACCGAAAGGGGCCATGCTCAGTTACCGCTGTATCTATGCCAACATGCTGAACACATGCAGGGGGATTGGGATGCGGGAGGATGATATCGTCCTGAATCCGCTGCCGCTTAACCACTCTTTTGGGATGCGCGTGCTGCGTTCAATCCTGTACTTGGGCGCGACCGTTGTATTACAGAATGGATTTACGTTTGCGAAGGAGATAGAGACAAATATAGAGCAGCACAGATGTACGGCGATGGTCTCTGTTCCGGCGTCCATGGAGGTGGTCTACAGGCAGACGCAGGAGCGGTTTGCGGGGATCATAGGACGGCTCCGTTATATCGAGTTTTCGGCGGGATCTGTGAGCGTGGATATGAAGAAAAAACTGCTGGCACTTTTACCGGATACACGGCTGTTTAACACATGGGGCTCAACGGAGACGGGCGGCGCTGTTTTTCTGGACATCACAAACCATCCGGACAAACTGGCTTCCATCGGGAGGCCGCTGGAGGGGATAGAGGTAAAAGCGGTAGACCCGGACGGGAACGAGGTGGCTGCGCGGGATATAGACACTGCCGGGAGGATGCTGCTTTGCGGGAAAATGCGGATGGAAGGATACTGGGAGGCACCGGAGCTGACGGCAGAGACAATCCGCGATGACTGGCTGTATACCAATGACCTGATCTATGTGGATGATGACGGCTTTATCTTTATGCTGGGAAGAGCAGACGATATCATCAATGTGGGAGGAGAGAAGGTTTCGCCCATAGAGGTAGAGAATACTGCGCAGGAATATGATGGGATCAGGGAATGTGCCTGTATCGGTGTGGATGACCCGGAAGGCATAGTGGGACAAGTACCTGTACTTTATGTGGTGTCAGAAAACGGAATGGTCGAGGAGGGCGCACTGCTGAAATATCTGGCGGAGCGCATGGAAAAATATAAGCTGCCGCAAGAATTTATACAGGTGGATGAGCTGCCAAGGAACCAGATGAAGAAGCTGGACAGGAAAGCATTGCATAGGATGTATGGGGAGCGCGGCAGTGTGGATTTGATGAATCCGGTGATCTGTAACCTTCTGGCGAGAAGGAGTGTGCGGAGCTTTACGGAGCAGCCAATTGATGACAGGATTCTGGACATGATTTTAAAAACGGGATACTATGCACCGTCAGGGCACAATATGCAGACTTGGAGATTTACGGTCTTGAAGTCGAAGAAAAAGATCGAGCAGCTAAAAGAGATTATCAAGGTGAAAGCAATGGAGAATAAGGTGCATTTTTACGGGTTTGAAAATCCTAAGGTGCTGGTGCTGGTTTCCAATGACCGCAGGAATAAGGACGGGATACAGGACGTTTCCTGCGCGGTAGAGAATATGATGCTGGCGGCGCAGTCCTACGGGATCGGGTCAGTTTGGCTGAATCCGCTTATGACACTGAGCGATGAGCCGGAGATCAGAGAGCTGCTTCATGGTTATCAGGTGCCGGAACAGCATATCGTGTGGGCAGCGGTAGCGCTGGGATATCCGAAGGCGCCGGGGAAGCTGTTGGCGAAGAAGGAGAATGTGGTTCACTTTGTGAAGTAAGGAATAATATATTAGCTCAAACTTGCGTTTTTGCATAATTTGGGATAATATATTATCTATGAATATGACATTTCCCTTTCTTTCAAAAACACCGGGAGAGATACAGGAGATGATCGCGGGGCGTTTGCGCACAATCCGCAGAAAGCGGAAGATCTCACAGAAAAAACTGAGTGAGTTATCGGGAGTAAGTCTGGGTTCTGTGAAACGGTTTGAGCAAAGCGGCGAAATTTCCTTTCTCTCCCTGATTAAAATTGCATATGCACTTGGACTGGACGGTGAGTTGGAGCATCTGTTTGAGGAGGTGCCGCCGTTGTCGATAGAGGAGATACTGCATGGATAGAATTGAACATTTGGATGTGTTTTACCATGAAAGGAAAGTCGGCAGGTTGGCATTGTATCAAAAGCATCTGGCAGCTTTTGCATATGAGCAGGAGTGGCTGGAAACCGGTTTTCCCATCAGTCCTTTTTCCCTGCCGCTGGAAAAGAAGGTTTTTGTTCCGCGCATAGATCCTTTTGATGGTCTGTTCGGGGTGTTTGCAGACAGCCTTCCCGACGGGTGGGGAAGGTTTCTGGTGGACAGACTGATGTTAAAAAACAGGATGGAACCTGTGGTAGTCGGCACGCTTAATCGGCTTGCCATTGTGGGGGATTCCGGGATGGGCGCGCTTTCTTATCGGCCGGCGATTCACTTGAATGAAGGCGTTTGTGTGGTGGAGCTGGATCAGATTGCCGGAGCATGCGAGAAGCTGCTTAAGACAGAATATACAGAGGATTTGGATCAGCTGTTTCGGCTGGGCGGGTCTTCTGGGGGAGCGCGTCCAAAAATTCTGACGGAAATAGACGGGGAAGAGTGGATCATCAAGTTTCCTTCCTGCGATGATCCGAAGGATATTGGCAAACAGGAGTACGAATACTCTCTATGTGCGAGGGAGTGTGGTATTGAAATGGGTGAGACAAGGTTGTTTCCATCCGGTAGATGCGCCGGTTATTTCGGTACAAAGCGTTTCGACCGCGGAAAGAGTGCTGACGAGCAGGAGGGTAAAGTCCATATGATATCAGTCAGTGCCATGTTGGAGACTTCTCATCGCATTCCCAATTTGGATTATCATCTTTTGATGAAACTGACGTTGGAGATTACAAAAGATTTTTCGGAAGTGCTGCGACTTTTTCGACTTATGTGCTTCAATGTATTTGCACACAACAGGGACGACCATTCCAAGAACTTTTCTTATTTATATGACGAGCCAAACGCCTGCTACCGCCTTGCGCCCGCGTATGACCTCACGTACAGCAGTTCGTTGAACGGAGAGCACGCGACCACCGTAGACGGAAACGGGGTGAACCCGGCTATGAAGGATATATTGGCGGTGGCGGATCAAATCGGTATCGGGAAGGCGCAGGCAGGAAAGATTGCGCAGGAGATCAGGGAATGCGTCAATGACATGCTGGCACAGTATCTTTAATAGAAAAAGCCTGACAGTAGTGTGGCCGGGCTTTCCTATTGCTTTCCGGGACTTACCTGATGATCTTCAGCATCGTTGCGATATCTTCTGTCGCCATTGTCACCTTTGACTTCTCGATCAGTATGTTTCCACCTGTCATAATGTATGACGGCATGACCCGGATTCCTTCATAATAAATCTCGCTGTTTCGCAGTTTATAGGTGGAAATGGCGGGAACCGCATTTTTCTTTGACGCCCTTTTTGTAATCATGTTAAAAGCCTTCTTTGCCACATCACCCATAAGCATAATCACCTTTACATTGGGGAATAAAGAAAGCTCTGCTTCCAGGTAAGGCAGACTGTTTTCGATGCTGCTTTTCTCAATGGCAGATGCCGTCTTAGGCGTTTTTACAGCGTTTGTGATATAGATGCCCATCTGTAGTATGTCCTGAATGGATGTGACTTTCGCTCCGGCCCCTTGGAAAAGCGGAATCGTTGTTTTCAGATAGTCGGCGTCCGGGGCGCCGTAAAAATCCAGTGAGGGGGAGGAGGGGACCACTTCATTGATCATAACTGCCTTGATCGTGAGCGGATCGATTTCAATATTGTTTAAACAGATGCCGCTCTTAGAACTTAATTTTGTTTCAAGTGCCGCTTTTATATTCATATCTTCATGCTCCTTTTTGGTTCGTTTGCTAATAGAATAACACAAAAAAGATGACAACTTGTGTCACCTTTTTGATATTTTCTCACATTTGGGGTTTATAGCGTGATTAGGGTCGTTTCCTTTACCAAAACAAAATTATATGATAAACTTTGAATATAATGAAAGGGGAATAGAGAGTTTATGAAGATATATATGGATAATTGCTGCTATAATCGTCCCTATGATGATCAGACCTACATTAGAATACATTTGGAAACAGAAGCGAAACTGCACATTCAAGAGCTGGTTAGGAATGGTGAAATTGATCTGGTAACTTCCTATATGTTAGAATATGAAAATGGGAAAAACAGATTTTCTCACAAAAAACAGGCAATAGCCGATTTTATGAATGCAAATGAATCATACTATGTAGGAATAAACAAAGAAACAGAAGTAAAGACATTTGCAGAGCGTATTATGAAAACAGGTATCAAAAGTGCAGATGCGTTGCACGTTGCTTGTGCAGTTTTAGCCGGAAGTAATTATTTTATTACAACAGATGACCGTTTGCTTAAATTGCAAACAGAGGAGATACAGGTGGTAACTCCGGGAGAATTTATCAGAAGATTGGAGGCGGTTCACTGATGAACAGTGCGGTAGAGCTTATGGATACGGGATTTGCATGTCTGGTGGAAAAATTGGGGATTGTTGATGCAGAGCGTTTTATTGCGATGATTAAGCGGGATAGTTTTGATTACACAGTTTGGCGGAGAGAGTATTTTGATGGCATGACTTTGGAACAGGTCAGTGACGAGGCGGCTGCTTATGCAAAAAGCCATCCTCATAAAGGAAAAGGAATAAAAGTATAAAAAGCATGAGTTTTCAATACTGTTTACAATTTTGCCCCTAATGGGTGCAAAATTGTAAAATGGTATTAGCGCAATACTTCTAATAATTCATACAAATTGTTAATGCTATCCGTTTCCTTTCTTGCGTGCTGTACCTTGATAAATTTACAATTAGCATTGTAAGCTGTTTTTCTATCCTTTTCTTCATCCCCAATAAAAATCAATTCCGTGATTGGAATGGTGAATTTTTCGGCAATCATTTGTAATCCTCGGCAGTTCGGCTTTCGATACCCCGAAACAGAAGAGGAGACATAATAATCAAAATAACCCAATAATTCTAAAATATCCCGTTTAAAAATTTCATCGGGCATGGCGCTGGGCAAATCAGTCAATGCGGCTATCGCATAGCCCCTTTCCTTAAGCGTATGCAATATATTTGTTGTTTCTGGATATATTTCAGCCTTCAACTGTAATCCACTCCAGAAAATTTCTATACAGCTTTGGATTGCGATATCTATATGCCACGGTTCCAATACTTTTGTAAAAATATATTCTGCGGAATACTCAATCTCCCGACCACTAATACGCGGGTTAAATTCCTTTAACATCTGCACTGAGTTTTCGATAACCTCTTGTGAGATGTTGAGATTGTATCTCAGAATAATCGCGTCAAATCCCTTATGGTAGAAATCAACCCACGAATAAGGCATTCCGACATACTGCATTAATGTTCCACCCAAATCAAAAATTACTGTTTTCATAGTTATTTGGTTTCTCCCATTCACAATTTCAGATTACCAGTCAGAATTTTTACAGCCTGTTTTACATCCTCAGGCGTAAGGCCTGCCGTCGGATCCGTTTTCACCTGATGCCGTTTGATCTGGTCATTATGCAAATCAAGATCGTCAAGAACGACCCATCTCGTAACATTGTTATGTAAACTTAACCATAAAAGAATCTCGTCGGCTTTTACCAGACTAACTTCTTTGTTTTTCTGACTTCTTTCTGATGGCTGTCATTCCAGAAATTGGAATTGAGCACACCGTCTATATCCAGAAATAGAACCTTTGACATTATTTTGTTCCTCTTTGATATAAAAACAATTTTTTAAGATGCTATAAAAGAAACATTACACTGGTGATAATAAGACGCACAAAACCACTACATCGGCTTCAGATTCCGGTTCAGCCGATCCACCATCCATGCGATCCGTTTTTCGCGCCCGGCGTCTGTCTTTGCGTCGAGATAGGCTTTCATGTATGTTTTCTTCACGGAAGGGGACATTGCCTGAAAATTCGTGTAGGCAGGCTCGTACTCTTTTAACAGGGCGGAGAGCATTTCAATCTGCTCCTCCGTGACCGCCGCGGGTTTTGGCTTGTCCCACTGGCCGTTTTGTTTGGCTTCCTCTATTTTCTTTCTGCCGTGGTCTGTCATGATGCCCCGCGCTTCCAGCTCTTTGGCCAGAGCCTTGTTTTTCTCCGACCACTTGCTGTTTTTCCTGCGCATGGAAAAATATTTTTTGTAGCTTTTCTCGTCGATGCTCTGCATCTGGCCGTCGATCCAGCCGAAGCAGAGAGCCTCTTCAAGGGCTTCCCCGGCTTTTAAGGTTTTCGGCCCGCCTGCCTTGCCGAATAAAAGCCAGACGCCGTCTTCTGAGAGGCAGTTGCCGGAAAGCCAGTTTCTGAAATCTTCTCTGGTGGAAAATGTCAGGATATCGCTCATGATATAGTCCTCCTGTGAAAAAACAGGGGCGGGAAACCCGCCCCGTGCCAAGTCCGTGAACACTCTTAGAGATCATTCCGATTAGAGATCATAATACATCATAAACTCCGCAGGCGTGGGAATCTGTCCGGCTTCCTTCGCCTCAGCGCGCTTTCTTGCAATCCACACGTCGATCAGCCGCTCCGGGAAGACACCGTCCTTTGTCAGATAGTCGTGATCCTTTTCCAGAGCGTCCAGCGCTTCCTCCAGCGATTTGGGAAGTCCCTTGATTTTTTTCTGTTCCTCGGCGGAGAGGGTGTAGAGGTTAAAGTCGTAAGGCCCCCAGCCGTTCGCCGCGGGATCGATCTTCTTCTCGATGCCGTCCAAGCCCGCCATCAGAATCGCCGCGTAAGCGTAGTAGGGATTGGCGGTGGCGTCCGGGTTTCTCAGCTCGAAACGCTTGGCCTCCGGGGACTTCGCGTAGGCGGGAATACGGATCACCGCGCTGCGGTTGGAGGTGGCGTAGCCGACGGTCACGGGAGCCTCATATCCGGGTACCAGCCGCTTGAAAGAGTTGGTGGAAGGGTTGGTGAAGGCGCACAGCGACGCGATGTGGGAGAGCAGGCCACCGATAAAATAGTGGGCAGTCTGGCTTAAGCCGGAGTAGCCGTTCTCGTCGTAGAAGACGGGAGTGCCGTCCTTCTTAAGCAGCATATGTACATGGAGGCCGCTGCCCGCTTCTTTATAGATGGGTTTGGGCAGGAAGGTGGCCGTCTTGCCTTCTCTGGCAGCCATGTTTTTGATGATATATTTGATAATCATGGTATTGTCGGCCATGATGGGCATATCGGCAAGTTCCACTTCGATCTCCATCTGGCCGGGGCCGCCCACCTCGTGATGATGGTATTTGACTTTGATGCCCCAATCTTCCATTTCCATACAGATGCGGCTGCGCAGATCATAGCCCGCATCCTGGGGCGCGGCGATGTGGTAGCCGCCGTGGGTTACTTCGTAGCCGTTGTTGCCGGGAGTATCCAGCCGGCAGTTCCAGTCGGCCTGTCTGGTGTCGATCTGATAGGCGCACTGCTTTTGCGACACTTCGTAGCGTGCGGAGTCAAACAGATAAAATTCAAACTCGGGTCCGATCACCATTTCATCTGCCACGCCGGTCTTTTTCATGTAATCCATGGCCCGCAGGGTCACGTTTTTCGGATACTGGTCAAAGGGGGTGTTCTCGCCTTTTCCGATGACACAGACGTTGCCGCACATGGTCAGCGTGGGCACATCCGCGAAAGGATCTACGTAAGCGGTATCGGGGTCCGGCAGGAAGACCATGTCGCTCTTCTCAACGGGCGCGTACCCGTAATTGGAACCGTCGAAGCCGATCCCGTAGACGAAGACGTTTTCGTCGAACCGCTCCACCGGTATGGTAATATGACGCCAACGTCCGTCAATGTCGGTCATTTTGAAGTCGATCATGCGGATCTCCTTCTCCTGACACAGTTTTCTGATTTCTGCACTTTTGTCCATAAACATATCCCTCTCTTTGCTTATTCAGCAGCGTGCCCCTGGGAAACGGCACAAGCCTGAATTGTATGTATAACTACACTATACTACAGACAAAGTGTGACGGTAAAGCTGATTTTGAGAATGGTGCAGGAATTGTGTGACCAAATGAACCTGAGATATTTTGGCGGAAGGTGTCCGGGGAAAAACCGTTGAAAATGCGGCTGTGTAAGTGGTATACTTGAAACACTGGGGCGGAAGTCCAAAATCATACCTCGACGGGAGGAAGTTTGAAAAGCAACTATGACGACAAGAGAAGAGGCGCTGCAATATGGCATGACGTTTCCAGACGTCTATCAGGACATGCCGTTTCACGATACCAATTGGGTGCTGGTGAGATGCGGCGGGAATAAAAAAGCATTTTTATGGACTTATGAATATCAGGGTTCCATGCGGATCAATATCAAGGTGGATCCGGTGTGGCGTGATTTCTGGCGGCAGACTTATGCGTCCGTGCTGCCGGGCTATCATCAGAATAAGGAACATTGGAATACGGTGGTTTTAGACGGTACGATACCCGATGAGGACATCAGGCGTATGATTGCGGAGAGCTATGATCTGGTGACCGGAGGAAAAAGAAGAGGAACGCGTGTTGATGATGCAGAGAACAGGAAATAGAAGAAAATGGAAAAGAACGCTGCCGATTCTGCTGGCGGCGGTGTTGTGGGCGGAAGGAATGCTGGGGAACGTGTATGCGGCGCCGGAGACGGGATTGGAAAATATGGCTGTCGCCGCGCCGGAAGAGCCGGAGGGTGGACAAAACCCCGCGTCAAAGGGGCCGGAAACATCCGGGACGGGAGAGAATCCTGTACCGGGGAAGTCGGAAACATCCGGAGAGGAAGAGCCGTCCGCACCGGAGGAGTCGAAGACGCCCGGAGAGGAAGAGCCGCCAGCACCGGAGGAATCGGAAATGCCGGAGGGAGGCGAAAAACCGGCGCCGGAGACGCCCGGAGAGGAAGAACTGCCAGCACCGGAGGAATCGGAGAAGCCGGAGGAGGGAGAAAATCCTTCGCCGGAAGATCAGGAAACACCCGGGGTGGGTGAAAACACGATACCCGAAAAGCCGGAGACGCCTGACGGGGAAGAGAAAGAGGACATTTCCGCGGCGGAGCCGACGGTGTCGGAGAATACGGTTTCCGTAAATACGACAGGGTATGAAAGGGAGCAGGTTCCGGAGGACTGGAATGGCGAACCGACACTTGGCGAAGCGCCCCTTTTGACGGAGGCAGCGTCCGGTTATGCGGCTTATTCCGTTGACGGGATATCCCCCATGGCGGGGGATAACAGACACCGGACGCCGGATGTGGGGGAGATCATTGACCGCTACAAGGCGTATCCCTGGAGTTTAGATGTGTCAAACGGTTACAGTGCGGAGCCTTCTGTCAAAGATCCCTACAAGGCGGGGCATCTTTCGGATGAAAGTCTGGAAAACGCGCTGAATCTTTTGAATTTTATCCGTTATGTGGCGGGTGTTCCGGCAGATGTGACGCTGAGCGAGGACTATACGGAGAAGGCCCAGGCGGGTGCGCTGTTAAACCGTGTCAACGGCAAGCTGGATCATAAACCGACGAAGCCGGACGGATTCCCGGCAGACCTTTATGAGAAGGGACAAGAGGGGTGTGCCAAAGGGAATCTTGCGGCCGGATATGGCAATATCGCAAAGACTCTGATGAATGGATGGATGTACGATGGGGATGCCTCCAATGCTGAACGGATGGGGCATAGGCGATGGGTTTTAAACCCCGCCATGACACAGACGGGCTTTGGTGCGGTGGGTTCCTACTCGGCCATGTACGCCTTTGACAGCAAGGGCAGCGGGATCACGGATTATGTGGCGTGGCCTGCGCAGAACATGCCAATCGAGCTGATGAACGGCTCTGGGACGCCATGGACGCTGAGTCTTGGCAGCGATTACGGAAAGGCGAGCTTTCAGGATGTGAATGTGACGCTTAAGGATATTACCAACAAGAAAAGCTGGACATTCTCGGGCTCTAAGGCGACCGGAATTTTTAAGGTAAATATCGAATACTATGGGATGCCAAACTGCATTATTTTCCGTCCCAATAACGTAAAATATGATAAAAATTCCCGGTTTCAGGTGACGGTCAGTGGCATTAAGCTGAAGGACGGAAAGGAAACGACAATCAGTTATAACGTGGATTTCTTTTCTCTGACGGAGGAACCGGCTGAGGTGTCGGAGATCACCTTAAATAAGGATACACTCCATTTGCTCAAAGGCGTGGAGGGGAAACAGGAGGATATGCTGACCGCCACGGTGAATCCCGGAAATGCGCGGGATAAGACGCTGGTCTGGAAGAGCAAGGACGAGTCGGTTGCCACGGTGGACGATAACGGCAGAGTTGTGGCTGTGGGCGTGGGTACGACGGAAATTTCCGCCACGGCGACGAACGGCGTACAGGGGGTATGTACCGTCAAAGTGTCGAATTATTCCCTGCAGTCGGATGCGGTGGGATTTTCCTTTGACGAGGAGACAAAAACATACAAGCTGTCCTTTGACCTGACCATGAATTCCGGATCGGGACGACTCACCGTTATGGACGGAGAGTTAGCCGGAGATACGCTCTGGAAAGGTGGACCGGCAACAGACCCGATCAGATGGATCAGTGAAAACGAGAGCGTGGCCGTGGTGGATCAGGACGGCACCGTCACGCCTCTGGCTGTGGGGGAGACGCTGGTCTGGGCAGATGTGGACGACGGGCTGGCCGTGCTGAAATGTGTGGTGAAGGTGGAAGATTCCAAGCTGCCGCAGATGGAACTGCGGGAGAAGGACTGCACGCTTACCATAAAGAACGATGCGGACGGGAATCCGCAGAGGGAAAGCAGGCAGTTCCGGCTATACTTTTCGCCGTCGGACAGCAAGTGGGTGAACCGGGGACAGAGTTACGTGAAATGGACATCCGGCGACCCGGCGGTTGCAGCGTTTACGGTGGATGATGTGCCGGGCGTGAAAGAAGGGGCGGACACAGAAGAAGGATCAGGTGCGGGGACAGAACCGGGCACATTGGCGGAGACAATCAGCGGAAATACGGTTACCGTGACTGCGGTTGGCGCAGGTGAAACGCAGATTTCTGCCGTGATTGTAAACGAGGAAGGAAATCCGGTGGCGGACAGTGACGGAAAGACGGCGGAGACGTCCTGCACAGTGACGGTGCGGGCGGAAGCTGAGCCGGAGGAGGGAAGCATACCCCGGCCGGTTGCCCTGACCAATATACAGACTGTTCTGCGGGATGTGGCGTTGCCGGAAGGCTGGAGCTGGAAGGAGCCGGACACGGCGCTGACACAGTTTACAGGGGGAAAGACGAAAAAATTTGCTGCGCTGTACCGGCCTGCGGATGCGGGAGGCAATATTGCGCCCGCGGAGCGGCTTCTGGAAGTGTATTTCCTGACAGTGGAAAGCATTTCCATCGGTATGCGGACGGAGGCGGGAAAAGAAATAGAGAATGCCGCGCTTGCCATCAGACAGAATGCCGAGTGTTATGTAAACTATTCGTTTGCGGAAGCGTTGGAACAGATCGAGAATAACAGTGATATTAAAACGAATGCCTGGTTCCGGAAACAGAAAGAGGAAATTCTGCGGGAAATAGACGGGATGACCACATGGAGCAACAACAATCCGGATGTGGTTTCCGTGGAGCGCACGGCGGACGGCGCGAAACTTACGGCCAAAAGTGTGGGCAGCGCCACGGTGAGGGCCAGCCTAAAACTTGGCGCAAAAACCTATGACGCCAGTGTGAAGATTACGGTAAAAGAGGCGGAAGGCACAGTGACGGTAAAGAGTGTGGAGCACTTTACCCGTGTGGACGCTTCGGACGACGGCAAAGAACGGGCGATTGAAACGTACACAGGGCTGCTCTCCGATTTTCAGACAGAAAACGACAGCAAAATTATACTGACCCTGCCGGGGGCCACAAGGGTGACGGCGAAGAGCGGCAACGCGAAAGTGGTGGCGGTGAAATCGACGGCTGCTGCGGCGGATGGCTTTACCGTTTCCCTGACTGTCAAGGCGGCGGGCACGGCGGAGATTACACTGACCGGAAACGACGCCGGGAAGACGTCACGGACAATCCGTCTGGTCGTGGGAGACGCGCAGCCCGGTCTGAGCGACGAGAGCGTTATACTGAACCTCAGGCAGACCACAGGCGTGGGGATATCCCTTTATCCGGCCAAAAGCCCGGAGGGGGAAGAATATGAAATCATATCCGCTGCCATGGGGACCGATGAAAAGAGCAAGAAGTTTACGCTGATAAAAGGAACACTTGCGGACAGTTATCTCATAAAGGCAAAAAGCGACACGAAGACGGGAACCTATAAGGTGAACATCCGCGCCGCAGCGGGAGGGACGACTTATAATCTGCCGCTTACGGTCAAAGTGGTGTCGAAGAATCCGGTCTATAAGGTCAGGCAGGAGCGGAAGCTGAATCTTTTCTATAGGAATGAGGAGAGTCTGCTGCGGATCGAGACGGACGAGATATTGACAAGACTGGAATGTACGGGGTTAGCCGATTACAGCATAGAAAAAAGAGACGGGTGTTATTATATTAAGGCGGAGAACGGCGCGACGTTAAAAAGCGTCAAAAAGGGAAAGCTGCAGCTCTTCTTTTCAGGCTGGCAGGGGTCGTACACCACGTCCTTTACGGCAGCCGTGGAGAAGAAGACGCCTAAGATTACCTGGGATACCGACAAGGTGATATTGTATCCGAAGGACGGCATCCGGCAAATGTGGATCGGCATAAAGAATCCGGGGGCTATTTTCTGGGATTCGGTGAACGTAGAGAAGAGAAGCGGGACAGCCAAAGGAAATTATAGGGTGGAGGTAGACCGGGAAAAGGGAGGGCTTCTCCTGACCGGAGAAAACCTGAATCAGACGGACAGCTTTCAAATGCAGATTCTCTTAAGCGATACCGAAAACTGGGCCAGAAACGAGAAAATCACTTATACGCTTCGGATCAAAGTGAATATGGGACAGCCTGCCATTGCGCTGGAAAACAAAACCTTACAGCTCAACGCGGATGCGGCATACAGAGGATACGACGCAGCTTCCACCGGGGTGAAATGGAAGGACGGAGGCAGGATCAGCGCCGATCAGGGCATCAGGGTGAGCGTTTACTGTGACCCGAAAGATGCAAAGGCAAAGACACTGGTGCAGAACAGCCAGGTTGTCTTTGCCGTGCAGGACGCACAGGTTTTTGTCCGGCTGAACAATAAGTCGGTGGAGTCCGGCTCCTACAAATACATTGTGCAGGCGGCAAAAGACGGAAAAATCTGGAGAACGCCGCTGACCCTGAAGGTGGTGAACACCGATCCGGCAAAGGCGGTGAAGCTGACGGCGAAGGGGAGCATCGACGCACTTGACAGGGAGGGAAGTTTTATGACGCTGACGCCCTCCTTAAAGGCGGTTGGCGGTACATTTTTCATTCCTGAAAATCGGGAGGTGAAATTGACAGGCAGGGACGCGCATCTGTTCCGGGCGGAATGGAGTGAAGACGGAGGGACAATCGAACTTCGGGCAAGGAAAAACGAAACGCTTGTTACGAAATATCAGTATTCGGTTACGCCGTTTCTTACACTGAGAAATGTTAACGGAGAGACGCAGGAGATTGCAGCGCCTGTCGTGAAGTTCAAGGTGAAGCAGGGAAACGCGAAGGTAACCGCTTTTCCGAAAACTGCCCTTATGTACAGCGGCTCCTACAATTCCGTGGAGATCGATATGGACGCAGTCTTGAAGGGTGCATCTGCGCCGGAGATAGAGCGTGTGATCCTTTGCGGAAACACAGATGCCTTTACTTATGTATATAATAAGGATGGGAAGGGGACGCTTACCATGAGGGACACGGGACGCGCCGTTAAAGGCAGAACCTATTCCTTGAAGTTTCAGGTTTTCTTTGCGGAGCAGGCGGATAATGTGAAACCTGTCACCGTCAGGTGTAAAATAAAGGTGAAATAAGGAAGGACAGACGGATTATGCAGTTGCTTGCGGGACTACTGATACCCTTTGCGGGAACGACTCTCGGGTCAGCCATGGTATTTTTTATGAGAGGGATGCATAAGGAGATAGAGAGGCTTCTTCTCGGATTCGCTTCAGGGGTGATGATCGCTGCCTCGGTGTGGTCGCTGCTGATCCCGGCCATCGACATGGCGGGGGAGCAGGGACAGGTCGCATGGGTTCCGGCAGCCGGAGGCTTTTTAGGCGGCATGGCGTTTCTTCTCGTGCTGGACAGTCTGATTCCGCATCTGCATATGGAGAGTGCGGAGCCGGAGGGCGTGGAAGCATCGTTAAAAAAAACGACCATGCTTGTCCTTGCGGTGACGCTGCATAACATTCCGGAAGGCATGTCCGTGGGCGTAACTTTCGCGGGGGCTATGATCGGTGACGCGGGCATTACCATGGCGGGGGCATTTGCCCTTGCGGTGGGCATCGCCATTCAGAATTTCCCGGAGGGTGCGATTATCTCCATGCCCCTTCGCAGTGAGGGCGTTTCCAAAGGGAGGGCTTTTTGGTACGGGGCGCTGTCCGGTATTGTGGAACCCGTCGGCGCGCTTGTCACGATTGTGCTGGCGGAGCAGATCGTCTCGGCACTGCCTGTATTTTTGGCTTTTGCGGCCGGAGCGATGATCTATGTGGTGGTGGAGGAGCTGATTCCCGAGGCGCAGGCCGGTGCACACAGCAATATCGGCACCGTGGGCGTGGCCATCGGGTTTGTCATTATGATGATTTTAGATGTGGCGTTAGGTTAGGTGCGAAACGCAGTGAGGGTTTTGTGACCATTGTGCATATTGGAGCAACCTTAGAGAAGCGTTTCGCAGTTACCTAAATATAGTAGAGAGGAAAGAAAAAGGAGATGCGTATGGAAATGAAAAAATTAGGATTCGGACTCATGCGTCTGCCGTTACATAATCCGAACGACGCGACAAGTATTGATATGGAAACGACGAAGAAGATGGTGGACATTTTTTTAGAGAGGGGTTTTACCTATTTCGATACGGCGTGGATGTACTGCGGGTTTAAGAGCGAGGAGGCGGCGAAGGAATGTCTGGTGGACAGATATCCGAGGGACAGCTATACGCTGGCGACAAAGCTGCATGCGAGCTTTATCAGGACGAAAGAGGACAGGGATAAGATCTTTGAGGCACAGCTTGAAAAAACGGGTGTTACGTTTTTTGACTACTATTTGCTTCACGATATTGGCTTTGGCCACTATAAGATTTATACGGAGCTTGACTGCTTCAATTGGCTGGCGGAGAAGAAGAAACAGGGGTTTGTTAAACATATGGGATTTTCCTTCCACGACAATGCGGAATTTCTGGATCAGGTGCTGACGGAGCACCCGGAGATGGAGTTTGTGCAGCTCCAGCTCAACTATCTGGATTGGGAGAGCAGCGCGATCCAGTCAAAGCTCTGTTATGAGGTGGCGACCAAGCACGGTGTGCCGGTCTGGGTGATGGAGCCGGTTAAGGGCGGCACGCTGGCGCAGGTGCCGGACGCCGTGACGGAGATGTTTAAAAACTATGACCCGCATATGTCGGTTCCCTCATGGGCCATCCGCTTTGCGGCCAGTCTGGACAATGTAAAGATGGTGCTAAGCGGCATGAGCAATATGGAGCAGCTTTTGGATAACATCAGCTATATGAGTGATTTCAAGCCTCTCACGGAGGAGGAGAAGCGCATGGTGTATCGGGCGGCTGCCATAATTAACGGCAATATTGCGATTCCCTGCACAGGCTGTTCTTACTGTATGGACGGCTGTCCGAAGAAGATCGCGATTCCGAAATATTTCTCTCTCTACAATACGGAGATGCAGGAAGCGGAAGGAAAGGGCTGGACGCCTCAGGGAGGGTATTACGATCGGCTGACGGGCACCTTCGGGAAGGCCGGCGACTGTATCGGCTGCGGCCAATGCGAGAACGTCTGTCCGCAGCATCTGCCTGTGATGGAGCATTTGAAGACCGTGGCAGGGTATTTTGGGAAGTAAGGTACGAAGGATGAGAGGGAATAATCTGACGGAGGGGAGCGTGTGGAAAAATCTGCTATGGTTTGCGCTCCCGTATCTTTTGGCCTGCTTTATGCAGACCTTTTACGGTATGGCAGATCTGTTTGTGGTGGGGCTTTATAACGGCTCCCAGACCACAACGGCGGTGGCGGTCGGCAGTCAGGTCATGCATATGCTCACAGTGATTATTGTGGGTCTTGCCATGGGCGCTACCGTGCGGATCGGCAGAAATGTGGGAGCGGGAGACGAGCGTGCGGCGGCAAAGACAGTCGGCGTGTCAGTGGCTCTTTTTACGGTGTTTGCGGCGGCGCTTACAGTGGCGCTTCTGCTATCTGTCAATTTAATAACCAACGTTATTCTGACGCCTGTGGAGGCGGTGGCGGAGACAAGGCGGTATCTGGGCATCTGCTTTGCCGGTGTGCCCTTTATCACTGCCTACAATGTAATCAGCAGTATTTTCCGCGGGGTGGGAGACTCCAAGAGACCGATGTACTTTGTGGCGGTGGCCTGTGGGGTGAATATCGTACTGGATTTTGTGCTGATTGGCGGTATGGGACTAGGCGCGGCGGGAGCGGCTTTGGGAACCGTTCTGGGACAGGCGGTGAGTGTGGCCTTTGCTTTCGCCATGTTAAAAAGGCGGGATCTCGGATTTCGTGTGACGCGGCAGGATATACGGGCGGACAGGGAGAGCGTTTCGCAGATTCTCAAGGTTGGCGCGCCCATTGCCTGCCAGGACGGGCTGATTCAGGTGGCTTTTATTGTGATTACGGTGATTGCCAACAGTAGGGGGCTGGTGATCTCTGCGGCTGTGGGGATCGTGGAGAAGCTGATCGGGTTCCTGTTTCTGGTGCCGTCGGCTTTTCTCTCCGCGATTTCCGCGATCACGGCTCAGAATATGGGAGCGGACAAGCCGGAGCGGGCCAGAGCATCGCTTGGCTATGGTCTGCTTATCACCATGAGCTGGGGGGCTGTCTGTGCGCTCTACAGCCAGTTTTTACCGCAGACGTTGGTGGGGCTGTTTACCAGAGATGCGGCGGTGCTGGCGGCAGGCTGTGCCTATCTGCGCTCCTACGCTTTCGATACGCTCTTTGCGGCGGTACACTTTTGCTTCAGCGGGTACTTCTGTGGAGATCAGAAAGCAGGGATCTCTTTTATACATAATATTGTCGCTATTGTGCTGATCCGTATACCGGGTGCCTATCTGGCGGGTGTGTATTTTCCGGACAGCCTTTATCCCATGGGGTGGGCCGCGCCGCTCGGTTCCCTGCTTTCAGCGTTTATCTGTGTGGGCTTTTACCTGTATTTGGGGCGCGGGCATTTCCGGAATGAAACGTTATGATTTTATCGCCGGTGAAATTTCCGCTTCCCGGCGCAGCGTCTACAGAGTGAAAACGGATGCCGCACACGGTCCGTTATGAACGGATGTCTTTTCTCAGCGCCCACAGGGCCAGCAGGTTTGGGAGCGCCATGACAGCGTTGATCAGGTCGGTGCACTCCCACACGAGGTGCATAGGAATGACAGCGCCCAGATAGATCATCACGATATAGCAGAGTTTGTAGAGCGGCACACTGCGCTTTCCGCCCAGATACTCCGCCGCTTTTTCCCCGAAGTAGGACCAGCCGATCAGGGTGGTCACGGCGAAAGCACACAGGGAGATCGTGAGAAACGTATCCCCCACCAAGGGCAGATGGGAGAAGGCGGCGGCGGTCAAATCCGTTTCGGCCGCTCCTTCTATGGAGGCCGGATCATAGAGCATGTTGCAGACCACAACCAGCCCTGTCAGCAGGCACATCACTACCGTGTCCCAGAAAACGGCGGTCATGGATACATACGCCTGTATTTTGGGATCTTCAGTGTGGGAGGCGGCAGCGGCGATGGCGGAAGTGCCGATACCGGCTTCGTTGGTGAACAGCCCTCTGGCGATGCCGTAGCGCATGGCATGCTGTAAACCGGCTCCCGCAGCGCCCCCGGCCAGACTTGCAAAGGAGAAAGCGTCCTTTATGATCCAGATAACGGCTGTGATAAGCTGGTGGCGGTAGAGGCACAAGAGAAGCACGCAGCCCAACAGGTACAGAAAGGTGATGGCCGGTATGGTGCGTTCGCAGAGACTACCGATACTGCGGATGCCGCCGAGGATCACTGCGGCTGTGATCACGGCGAGGACAATGCCGACCGGGTGGGGTGAAATTCCAAAACTTAAAGCAGCAGCTCTCGTGACGGAGTTGGCTTGGGTCGTGCAGCCTACACCGAAAGCGGCGGCCAGTGTGCAAAGCGCGTATATCCCACCCAGTTTTTTGCTATGTAAACCATTTTTTAGTACATACATAGGGCCGCCGACGTAGAGCCCGTCCTTGCTGCGCTGGCGGTGAAGGATGCTCAGATAACATTCGCCGTAAGTGGTGGCCATTCCCAGAATCCCCGTGATCCAGCACCAGAAGATGGCGCCGGGCCCGCCGAGAGCGACCGCGGTGGAGACGCCGATGATATTTCCCGTGCCGAGGGTGGCAGCAAGCGTGGTGGCGAGCGCCGAGAAGGGAGAGAGATTTCGGGTAGTCTCAGACGAAGCTGCTCCATTTCCGGCAGGGGCCGTTCCCTCGGCGGAGAACAGGGAGAGACGGATAGCCCGGAAAAGATTTCTCTGGGGAAAGCGCAGTCTGAAGGTGAAATAAATATGCGTGCCCATAAGCAGGATAATCAGGGGGAGCCCCCACAAAAGGTTGTTGATCTGTTCTAAGAGAGCCATAGAAAACACGTCCTAGCGTTGTTTAGCATATTTTATGTGAAAAGCCGGAGAAAAAGAACCGATGCGGCGGATCGGAAAGAGGTGCGAAGCCGATGGGAGAGCAGGAAGGCGCCGGGAAACGGAAGCAGGCAGAAAGAGACAGGGAACGGAAACAGGCGGGAAGCAGAGGACGAAGGGGAATGGGAACAGACAGGAAGCGGAAACAGAGGGAAAGCAGAAGGCACCGGGGAACAGGCCGAAAGCGGAGAAGACAGGAAGCGGAAACAGACGAAAAATGGAAGAAAGGCAGGGGGAGAAGCAGATGACCGGGGAGGAGAAAACGAGAGCTTATGCATGGGCGCGGGCGCTGTGCCATTATGCCGGGGAGGACGAGGCGTTTCTGGAACGGTTTTTTGAGATGCTGACGGCATCGGAGGGCGTGGCGCAGGAATTTCTGTATTATCTGGAGCATCAGAATTTTCTCTGCAAGTATCAGGTGGCGGGCTACAGCCTGATTGACATTATGGTGTGGCAGATGGATCACTTCAAGGCACAGCTTGACAGGGACAGAGAGAGCATGAAGAGCAACGGGGATAAGATGCTTCTAGAGGCTTTTCATACGATGCTTCTGATGGAGCGAAATCCTGAGTATTATGTAAACCTTATACAGACCGAGACCGGGACGGACTATGTCGGAAAGTACAGTTAGGAAAGGGCATCGCAGCCAGGCGTTTTGCGGTTACCATATGGTTTTCAGGCAGTCACTTCCAAGGGTCTGCTTATCATTATGCTATTTGCGCAATGAAAGCTGCGATTTGAAGAGCTTCGCAATTGCCTAATATAGTGATTGAGACAGAGGAGAAAGAATGAACAAAGAAGATATCAGAATAAAGCACGTCATCGTACATATTTTGGATCCCACCATCGGGATGCCGGTGCTCTCCGACACGGAGCTGGAGTTCGGATCGGAGGTGGCGGAGTTCGTGCGGGAGCACATCGGGAAAATCTGTGCCGGGGACGACGCGAAGGAATGCCGTTTTTACGAGCGGGAGTCGGAGGTGTGCAAGCTGCTGACCGGATATGAGGATGAGAATTTTGTCGGGACCAGCCAGGAGATTGCGGGACTTTTATTTGAGATTATGAGCGGCAACATCGACATTCCCCCGGCGGACCTGATGGTGGCGCGGTTTCGGGAGGGGGAGGAGGAGTATCTGGCTCTCCTTAAGATGAATTATAAGACCCTTTATACGCACAGGACCATGCCCCTTTCGGAGGGGGAGGGGAACAGCAATGAGCTGATCAGGCACAAATCCATTCTGCCTCCCCAGACCCAGCGGCTGACGGAGGCGGCGGTTATCAGGCTCTCGGATCTCTCTGTGCAGGTGGTGGAGAAGAAGTACGAGGTGAACGGGGAGAAGACGGACTATTTTTCTTTCCTTTTTTTAAAGTGCAGCTCCCATCTCTCCCATAAGTCCAAGCTGTCCCTTGTGGGACGCGCCGTGGAGAGCGTGCAGAAGGAGGGCTTTGCGGAAAGCGAACGCTTTGAGAAGCAGATGCGCGCCAAGAGCATCATACAGGAGGAGATGGAGGAGAAGGGCGGCTTCGTGGTGGAGGAGATCGCGGAGAAGATCTTCGAGGGTGAGCCGGAATTAAGAACGGCTTTTCAGGATAAAATGGAAAAGTACAACATGGTGAGGGAGACGATAGAGCCTAAGAGCGAGAACACGACGCGGAAGTTTCAGAGCCAGCATCTTTTTACGGACACGGGCATTGAGATCAAAATACCCATGGAGCAGTACAAGAATCCCAAATGCGTGGAGTTTATTACGAATCCGGACGGGACGGTGAGTGTGCTGATCAAAAACATCGAGCATTTGGAAGCCAAAATATAGATTGGGGTTAACGCAGACGGGGCGTTTTCGGAGTATAAACAATGGGAACCATTTTGGATTATCTGAGAGAATACGGGGATTACAGTCTGGAGGAGAAACCCTTTGACGACGTGGACAGTCTGGTGATCAGCCAGCTTTCCTACCTGAAATTTGACGGTATCGTGCCGGGGCCGGAGGAAACGTGCGGTTCGGTGAGTCTTGCCCAGATCGCAGCGCATTCTGATTATGACCGTCTCTATGGGGATGAACGTTACCGCAAGGACAATACGGCTCTGTTTACGGGGATTTTAAACAGTAAGCGTTTCGGGGATATGCGGATGTGGAATTATGTAAACTTAATTGAGCCGGAAAAGGAGAGCCAGTTTTCCGCGGTGGTGTGCGGTTTATCCGGCGGAATTTCCTATGTGGTATTTCGGGGGACGGACGAGAATATCGTGGGCTGGAAGGAGGACTTAAATCTGGCCTTTTCGGAGCCGGTGCCCGGACAGCTTTACAGCGTTCCCTATCTGGAGCAGGCGGCGGAGACAATTGACGGCCGCTTTTTTGTGGGCGGTCACTCCAAGGGCGGGAATTTGGCAGTCTATGCGGCTATGCACTGTGACGTGGCGGTGCGGGAGCGGATAGAAAGAATTTACGACCACGACGGACCCGGTTTCCGGCCGGAGGTCAGGGAGCGCAGCGCGTGGCAGGAGGTCGAAGGCCGGATTCACAAGACGGTGCCGCGCTCTTCGCTTGTGGGGATGCTGCTTTACACTGAGGGCAGCTACCGGGTGGTGGAGAGCAAAACCCTTGGGCTTGCCCAGCACAATCCGTACACATGGCTTGTGAAGGACGGTGATTTCCGGGTGGTGGATGAGATACGTCCGGGGCGCAAGTTTATGGATCAGACGCTCAACGAATGGATTCTCTCACTGGATCAGGAGCAGATGCGCATTTTCGTGGATACGCTCTACGGGGTGGTGCAGGCGTCAGAGACGGACAACCTGATTGATTTTACGGCACACTGGTTTCAGAGTCTGCATAAGATCGGCAGGGCCATAGGCGGGGTGGACGAGGAGACGGCGAAAGTGGTGATGCAGATTATGCGCGCCCTGTTTGACATGGTTTCGCTTCATGCAAGGCAGCAGGCCCGGAGCAGGCGTGGAAGCAGACGGCGTAAACGTCCCAGCCGAAAAAGTAAGTGGGAGATGCAGCGGGAGAAGTTCGAGGAGGGCATGGCGCAGTTGGAAAGCCGTCTGAGGCGTTAGCGGAGCGAGAAAAAATGGGAGAACAGCGAGTCGCCCGCCTCGTCGGGGAGACGTTCCGGGTGCCACTGCACGGCCAGAATGGGGAGGGAACTGTGGACAATGCCCTCGACCACGTTGTCTCCGGCGCGGCAGACAGGGACAAGACCTCTGCCCATGCGGTCAACGGCCTGATGGTGGGCGGAATTTACCTTGACGCTGCTCCCGTAGAGCTGGTAAAAGTAATCGCGGCGGCCGAGATCACAGTGAAAAACATAGTGAAACTGGTCGCGTCCGACCCATTTGTGGGTTTCGGCGGTGTCGATATGCTGTGTAACGCTGCCGCCGAAGTGGACGTTTATGAGCTGCAGCCCTTTGCAGATACCGAGCACGGGCTTTTTTTGTGCGGTGAAACGGGAGAGTATTTCAAGCTGGAGGATGTCTAGCTCTGTATCAACATGGAGAGAGCCGCGGTCGGTCTGACCGAAAAAGGCGGGGGTTATGTCGCCGCCGCCGGGGAGAAGCAGGTGGGTAGCGCCGTCAGTTTGATCGGGATTCAGACTGACGACGCAGGAAACGCCCAGCCTTTTTATCGTGTTTTCATAGTTTTTGGTGTCCCCGGGGCGGCCGGCGATCAGTACGGTGGAATCCATGGCGGCTTCCTTCCTTCGGGAGAGTTACTTTATTTTATGCAGATGCGCGGCCGTGGTGTCCGGCACATACCTGTCCGGACAGGAAACTGGAAAGCCTTTTGCCGCGCCGCAGTTTTGCCCTTGCTCCCGCGAAAATAATGGTTGCTTTCTCTACAAACATCTTATATAATTTTAGATACAATTAAAATAATTTATATTAACAGAAAATGGCTTTGGGGAGAAGTCGGAAATGGGGGATAGGATGAGCGAACTATTGTATAACAAACCGTGGATATTGCAGCGGGCAGACCCATATGTGTACAGGCACACGGACGGCAGTTATTACTTTACGGCCTCTGTGCCGGCATATGATGGGATCGTGCTGCGCAGGGCCGATACGCTTGCGGGACTTGCGGACGCGCCTGAGACGGAAATCTGGCACAAGCATGAGACGGGCATTATGAGCTGCCATATCTGGGCGCCGGAGCTTCATTATATCGACGGCGCATGGTACATTTACTATGCGGGCGGCGATAAGGACGATGTCTGGCAGATCAGACCCTATGTGCTGGAGTGTAAGGACGAAGATCCCATAACCGGCACATGGACGGAAAAGGGAAAAATGGGAAGGGCCGACGACGACGAATTTTCCTTCGAGGCGTTTTCTCTTGACGGCACCGTGTTTGAGAATCAGGGCAAATGGTATTATATCTGGGCAGAAAAGGTGGGTGTCGGAAAACAGATTTCCAACCTTTACATAGGCGAGTTGGATACGCCTTACAAGTTAAAGACCGTGCAGGTGCTTTTAACCACGCCCGACTATGACTGGGAGCGGGTGGGCTTCTGGGTGAACGAAGGTCCGGCCATCCTGAAACGAGACGGTAAGATATTTATGACTTACTCCGCCTCGGAGACAGGCGTTGCTTACTGCATAGGTATGCTGACGGCGGATGAGAATGCGGAACTTCTCGACCCGCTGTCATGGAAAAAGGAGCGATACCCGGTGTTACAGTCCGACGAGGCACTGGGTGTTTACGGACCGGGACACAACAGCTTTACCGTGGACGAGGAGGGCAATGACATTATGGTGTACCATGCCCGGACGGAGACGGAGATCGTGGGAGATCCCCTCTACAATCCGAACCGCCATGCGATGCTGATGAAGTTTGGATGGAAAAACGGCAGGCCGGTATTTAAGTATCGATAAAAAATAAAAAAGGATGAATTGTATAAATTAATATCCATAAGACGGGGTTGCTGAAAAAATCATACGGATTTTAGGAGGGAAAACAGAGAATGGCGAAATTGTTCATCAATGAGAAGAACAAAAAGGGACACATCAATCCGGAGATCTACGGTCATTTTGCGGAGCATCTGGGCAGATGCATCTATGAGGGGTTATATGTGGGTGAGGATTCCGACATCCCGAATGTGAACGGTATGCGCAAGGATGTGGTGGACGCCCTGAAAGAGATGCAGATTCCGGTACTGCGCTGGCCTGGGGGATGCTTTGCGGACGAGTACCACTGGAAGGACGGCATCGGCCCGAAGGAGAACCGAAAGAAGATGATCAACACTCACTGGGGCGGCGTGGTGGAGGACAACAGCTTCGGCACCCACGAATTTTTTGAACTCTGCGACCAGCTTGGCTGTAAGACCTATGTGAATGGAAACGTGGGCAGCGGCACGGTGCAGGAGATGAGCGAGTGGGTGGAGTACATTACCTTTGACGGGGTCTCCCCGATGGCGGATCTGCGCAAGGAAAACGGGCGCGAGAAGCCGTGGAAAATTGACTATTTCGGCGTGGGCAATGAGAACTGGGGCTGTGGCGGAAGCATGACCCCGGAGTACTACGCGAACCTGTACAGAAGATACCAGACTTATGTGCGCCACTACGACAATGCGGCGCCCATCAAGAAGATCTGCGGCGGCCCTAACGTGGCGGATTATTTCTGGACGGAGGGGGTGCTTAAGACATGTTTTGCACCGCCTCAGCCCAACAACATTCCAAACGGCTACATGGACGGCCTGTCGCTCCATTATTATGTGCATCCGGGCGGATGGGAGAACAAGGGCAGCGCCACAGAGTTCGACGATGCGGTGTGGTACACGACGATGGCGAAAGCGCTTTACATGGAAGAACTGATAGAGCGGCACGGCGCCATCATGGATCAGTATGATCCCGAGAAGAAGATCGGTATGATTGTGGACGAGTGGGGCTGCTGGTTTGATGTGGAGCCGGGCACGAACCCGGGATTCCTCTATCAGCAGAATACCATGCGCGACGCGCTGGTGGCGGCCGTGACCATGAACATTTTCAACAAGCACTGTGACAGGGTGAAGATGGCCTGCATCGCGCAGATGGTCAATGTATTACAATCTGTGATACTGACGGAGGGGCCGAAGATGATTCTCACGCCCACCTACCACATTTTCCACATGTATAAGCATCATCAGGACGCGGCGCTTGTGGAGAGCTGTATCGAGGGCAATAAGATGATCGGTGTGGACGAGGCATGTCAGGTGCCGCTTCTCGGCGAGTCCGTCTCCGTGGACAAGGAAGGCTGCGTGAATGTGACGCTGGCCAATCTCTCCGTGGATGAGGACGCGCCTGTGGAAATGTCCTTTATGGAACTTGCGCCGAAGGAGATTACGGCAGCCATTCTGAGAGGAGAGATGCATGCCCACAACACCTTTGATGAGCCGGAGAAGGTGAAGAAGGAAGCGTTTGATGCCTATGAGGTGAAGGACGGGAAGATAAGCTTCACCGCGCCTGCGGGCAGTGTAATCAGTTTCCGCATCCACTGACCGAGGCGAAAGAATAATGGAAGAGAGGGCGTGGCTGCGGCTGTGTCCTTTTTTCTTTATCCCATAGGAAATTGCGACAGTGCAAATCATGCAAGGAGAATGTGAAGCATTCTCAGAGTTTGCCGCAGGCATACTTTTAATGTTCGCTGTCTGGCGACGATTTTTTATATAATAGGAAATTGCGATAGTGTAAAACATTCAAGGAGAATGCGAAGCATTCTCTGAATCGAGCGTGCCGACGCTCGATTT
>CAMTMP010000026.1 GCA_947073545.1 uncultured bacterium | reverse complement strand
ATCATCCGCAATAAGAACGGATGGATTTATCATTCAGTCAGCATAACAGCTCTTGGGTTTTCAGACAGTCTCCCCCTTCATTTTCTGTCAATATTCCGATACCGTATTTCGTGCAGAATCAAGCAGGAAATTTTTTCTCCCCACTCGCCACGCGCCCGCATGCCATGAAGCGACAGACTTCCATATGCGGGCCTGCACATAAAAAAGAGGCCTCCTGTAACGTATGTTCGTTACAAAAAGCCTCTGCCCGCCCTTGACTTCTTCTACCATAATTAGTGCGCCGACATAACAATCTCCTTTTCGGACCAATTATCCCGGTTAAAGATCCAGCTCCGAAAGCGTCAAATACAGATCCCCGAATATTCCCGCCTTCACCCGCTCGGAGAATGCGTACTCTGCCGCTTCCTTCCCATGTTCAAAATCATACACCGTGACCGTCTCCCTCTCCGCGTTCACGATCCAGTACTCCCGCACCCCCGCTTCGCGGTACAGCTTCACCTTCCGCTCATAGTCCATCTTTATGCTGGAGGGGGACACGATCTCAATCGCCCAGTCCGGCGCGCCCTGACAGCCTTTTTCGCTTTTCTTTTCTTCATCACAGATGACAGAGATAAGCATAGAAATTCTGAAACATAGACTGGAAAACAGGCTGAAACCGCCGATTCTTTAATGACTCCGGGGCAGACAGTGCGGCTGCTCCGAATATTTATTATCAATAGAATGTATATGCTTTGTGCTAAGTATAGGGTCAGAAGAGCGAAATGTCAAGAACGGAAAAGCGTTCAACCCACATTATTGCATTTTTCACAAAATTTTCATGCATTTTTTGGCATTTGTATGAGAAAAAGAACAAAGGTCGTCTTGACTGTGATTCGACACATGGCATATAATATTCTTACCGATTCAGAGTGATGCGCCGCAGTTTTGCATGATTCCGAATGTAATTATTTCACAGTTACTTTATTAAAAATTTTAAAATAGGAGGTTGGTACAAAAATGAGACCAGAATGGAAAGATTTTGTAGGCGGTAAGTGGGACAAAGAAGTGAATGTCCGCGACTTTATCCAGAAAAACTATCACCCTTACGACGGTGACGAGGCATTCTTGGCTGAGCCTACACAGAACACCAAGGATCTTTGGGCACAGGTACTTGATCTGCAGAAGCAGGAGCGTGAGGCAGGCGGCGTACTTGATATGGATACCAAAGTTGTATCCACTATTACTTCCCACGGCCCCGGCTATCTCGACAAGAGCAAAGAGACCATCGTAGGTTTCCAGACAGATAAGCCCTTCAAGCGTTCCTTACAGCCTTACGGCGGTATTAGAATGGCAGAGAAGGCTTGCTCCGACAACGGCTACGAAGTAGATCCCGAAATCAGCGAGTTCTTCTCCACACACAGAAAGACACACAACGCAGGCTGTTTCGACGCTTACAATGCTGAGATGAGAGCCTGCCGTTCTTCCCACATCATTACCGGTCTTCCGGATGCATATGGCCGTGGCCGTATCATCGGTGACTACAGAAGAGTAGCTCTGTACGGTATTGACAGACTGATTGAAGATAAGCAGGCGCAGAAGGATTCCACCGGCCGTGTTATGACCGACGATGTAATCCGCCTCCGCGAGGAGCTTTCCGAGCAGATGGTTGCCCTGAAGCTGATGAAGGAAATGGCTGCTTCTTATGGCTGTGATATTTCCAAACCCGCTACAAACGTACAGGAAGCGATTCAGGCTACTTACTTCGGATACCTTTGCTCCGTAAAAGAGCAGAACGGCGCTGCTATGTCTCTCGGACGTACATCTACATTCCTTGATATTTACGCAGAGAGAGACCTTGCTAACGGCACATTCACCGAGCAGCAGATCCAGGAGTTTGTTGACCACTTCATCATGAAGCTGCGTCTGATCAAGTTCGCACGTACACCTGAGTACAACCAGATTTTCGCAGGCGATCCGGTATGGGTAACGGAGTCCCTCGGCGGTGTTGGCGTTGACGGCCGTCACATGGTTACAAAGATGAGCTTCCGTTATCTGCACACCCTGACCAACTTAGGTCCTTCACCCGAGCCGAACCTGACTGTTCTCTGGTCCACAAGACTTCCTGAGAACTGGAAGAAGTACTGTGCGAAGATGTCCATCCAGACCTCTTCCATCCAGTACGAGAACGATGATCTGATGAGAGTGACACACGGCGACGACTACGGTATCGCATGCTGCGTATCTTCCATGGTTATCGGTAAGGAGATGCAGTTCTTCGGCGCACGCGCTAACCTTGCTAAGTGTCTGCTGTATGCATTAAACGGCGGTGTTGACGAAGTGACCAAGAAACAGGTTGGTCCGAAGTACCGCGCAGTTGTAGGCGATGTGCTTGATTACGATGATGTTTTGGATAAGTTCCTTGACATGATGGAGTGGCAGGCTGACGTGTATGTAAATACCCTGAATATCATCCACTACATGCATGATAAATACTGCTATGAGAGAGCAGAGATGGCTCTCCATGACAGAGACGTTAAGCGTTATTTCGCAACTGGTGTTGCAGGTCTTTCCATCGTGGCTGACTCACTTTCCGCTATCAAGTATGCGAAGGTTGAGCCGATCAGAGACGAGGACGGCATTATCGTTGACTTCAAGACAACCGGTGATTTCCCGAAATATGGTAACGACGACGACCGCGTAGACGAGATTGCTCAGGAGATCGTTCACAAGTTCATGACCGCGATCAGAAGACATCACACCTACAGAAACGGTGTTCCTACAACCTCTATCCTTACCATTACTTCCAACGTAACCTACGGTAAGGCTACCGGCAACACACCTGACGGTCGTAAGAAAGGCCAGCCTTTCGCACCCGGCGCTAACCCGATGCACGGGCGTGATACCCACGGTGCGGTTGCTTCCTTATCTTCTGTATCCAAGCTTCCGTTCAACGATGCACAGGATGGTATTTCCAATACCTTCACCATCATCCCTGGCGCACTCGGCAAAGAAGATCAGGTATTTGCAGGCGATCTTGAGGTAGATCTCAGCAAATAACCGAAGTAAATTGCTTCGCAACTAACTTCACGAGCACTGCTCCGCAGGCTCGGCATAATAATATAATGAAGTAAAAGGAGTTGTTGATTATGGATGATAAGCAAATGATAGATGATTTTATCAAGATGATGGATTCCGGAATGGCAAATGGCGTCGGGCATGTGAATGTGGACGTTGACGCTTCGGCAGACAACTCTAAAAACGTGCAGACCATGGGGTGCACGGATTGCTCCCGCACCCCGCTGGCCTGCAGCGTTCCTACCCTCCACGATGGATTGGACGGGTTGGAAGACTATAAATAGCATTGGAACATGCGGCTTTAGGACATGGCGCAGGGGAGCAAAGACCGCAAAGCAGCTTGTCATGAATGCATGATTCAACACATCAATCATATTTTATCAGGAGGACAATACAATGGCAGCAAATGCTCAGGTAGATAACTTAGTAAACTTATTAGATGGTTATGCAACAAAGGGCGGCCATCACCTTAACGTAAACGTGCTCAACAGAGATATGTTACTGGATGCACAGAAACATCCCGAGAACTACCCTCAGTTGACCATCCGCGTATCCGGCTATGCAGTTAACTTCATCAAGCTGACACCGGAACAGCAGGCAGACGTTATCTCCCGTACTTTCCACGAGAGTATCTAATCGCGTCAAAACCAAAGAACACAGGAAGCCTTGCGACATGTCGCAGGGCTTCTTTTTTCTGGATTTTATTTGGACTATATGCTATGATATAGGTAATCCGAAATATTCGTAATGAAACAGGATAACCCGTAAACAAAGTACAAAAAATGAATAATCGAAGGGTTGGTGATTATATGCCGAGTGCAGCAGATATTATCAGAGATTCCATCAACGAGCTTTCAAGAGTACAAAATTGGATGCTGGCTATTGAGGACAAAGACTCAGCCGTCTACCGCTCGATGTATGATAGATATTTAGAGTTAAAAGTGACGTTAACCTCTTTGGGCGTAAATCTTACAGAATTGGACAGAATAAAATAAAAGAATAAGCAGAAAGAAGGTTTTTGAGATGCAGGGACGAATCCATTCCTTAGAGAGTTTCGGTACAGTAGACGGCCCGGGAACCCGGTTTGTGGTGTTTGTCCAGGGCTGCCCGATGCGGTGCGCTTACTGCCACAATCCAGACACATGGGAGATGAACGGCGGCACGCTGATGGAGCCGGAATATATTTTTGAACAGTATAAAAGAAACGAGGCGTTTTATCATGGCGGCGGCATCACCGTCACCGGCGGCGAACCTCTGATGCAGGTGGATTTTCTGATCGACCTCTTTACCATCGCAAAGAAAAATAACGTACACACCTGCATCGATTCCTCCGGCATTGCCTACAAGAAAAATGCAAACCCAGAGTGGCTTGCGAAACTGGATCACTTAATGGAATTAACCGATTTGGTTATGCTGGATATCAAGCACATAGATCCGGATAAGCACAAGGAGCTTACCTCACAGCCAAACGAAGGGATTCTCGCCTTTGCGGAATATCTAAACGAAAAGCATGTGGACATGTGGATCCGCCATGTCATTGTACCGGGCATCACCGACGACGACAAGTATCTGTATCAGCTTGGTTATTTCATTGGCGCTTTCACGAACCTGAAAGCCTTAGACGCGCTTCCCTATCACACGATGGGAGAATCCAAGTATGAGAAGCTTGGCATGGAATACAAGCTCAAAGACGTTCCCGCTATGGAAAAGGACAAACTGATTGACAAGAAAAAAGTCATTCTGGACGGCATCCGCAAGCGGCGGGAAGAACTGGGCATACACGCGTCATAGACCTTGCGCCATGCTCTCGGTTCAAAAATGACTGCTTTTCATTTTCCACTGATTCAAAAAGGGACAGGATCAAGCACGATTCCGTCCCTCTTTTTGTATCTGTTTTCTTTCACTTATTCCGAATTGAGAAACGCTATCCGGCTTCACTCAATTCGTCACCCACTTCTTTAACGCCTCCTCCAGTCTCTCGATATCCACAGGCTTGGAAATGTGATCATTCATTCCGGCATCTTTCGCCCTCTTAATATCATCCGCAAAGGCATCCGCCGTCATGGCCACGATGGGTATTCTCTTTAAATCCTCACGCTCTAAAGCACGAATTGCCTTTGCAGCCTCGTAACCGTTCATAACAGGCATCTGAATGTCCATAAAGATCAGATCAAAGTAATCCGGCCCCTTCTCCTGCACAGCCTCTACCGCCAGCTTGCCGTTCACCGCCATCTCAACCTGTATGCCCACCATGCTAAGGAGTTCTTTGGCCACCTCGATATTGATTTCGTTATCCTCCACAAGCAGTACCCGCCTGCCCGTAAAATCCTGCTGGCTGAATGTTTCCAGTGCTGAGATTTTTTCCTCCTGATCCGGTTCCAGCGCCTCCTTGAGCACACGCACCAAACGGGATTTAAACAGCGGTTTCCCGATAAAGGCATCCACTCCTGCATCCAGCGCTTCCGCCTCAATATCGGCCCAATCGTAGGCTGACTGAATAATAATCAGAATATCATCACCAACTGTCTTTCGAATATCTTTCGCCGTCTCCAACCCATCCATACCCGGCATTTTCCAGTCAAGGATGATCACTTCAATGCGCTTTTTGTCCTCCGCCGAAAGACGCTTTAACGCCGCCTCTCCGCTGGTCACATACTCTGCCTCCATGCCAAGGCTCTTAAGCATCTCACAGGAGCTCTCACATGCCGTCTCCTCATCGTCCACAACCAGCACCGGCATCCCATTGTACGCAGCCAGATCGGCGGCTGTCATGTCATCCAGTTTCAAATATACGATAACCGTAAATTTGGAACCTTTTCCCAGCTCACTCTCTACTTTAATATCACCCCTCATCATGCGGGCGATATTGACCGCAATCGACATGCCTAGTCCCGTACCCTCGATCTTGCCCGTGCGGGAGTCTGCCGCTCTGGAAAACGGCTCAAATATTTTCTGGATATACTCAGGCTCCATACCAATGCCGGTATCCTCAAAAATAAACTCATAGCAGCCACTGCCCTCGATGTGGGAAGGCTTCTCCACAATGTGAACGCTGATCTTTCCGCCGGAAGGTGTGAACTTCACCGCATTGCCCATTATATTCATAAAGATCTGCTGCAGGTGCTGCTCATCCCCGACCACATTCTCGTGCTCGAGCTTGGCAATACCCGCATTAAGCGCAAGACCCTTTAACTCCATCTGCGAGCGGAACACGGTCAGAAGGCTTTCTATCGTATCAGAGATATTAAAGGCGCCTTCCGTCAGACTCACCTTGCCGCTCTCGATACGGCTCATATCCAGCACTTCATTGATCAGACCGAGCAGATGTTTGCCGGAAACCATGATCTTTTCAAGCGCATCCAGTACACGATCCTTCTCTTCGATATGCATTGTCGCCACAGAAGTCATCCCCAGTATCGCGTTCATGGGTGTACGGATATCGTGGCTCATCCGGGATAAGAAATCGCTCTTGGCATGGTTGGCAGCCTCTGCGCGTTCCACAGCCTGCTCCAGCATTTCTCTCTGCTCCTCCTCCCGGCGGATCATATCGTCAATGCTGCGGATTGCTATTGTAATAGCGGAAGGCTCTCCTTCTTCCATCTCAGCAACCGTAATGGCAATGGAACACCACTCGTATCCCTCTTCATCCGTTTTCTTTCTTTGGAACTGTAATTCCATATGATCCCTGTCGGAAAGCTGTTTCCTGATATTATCAATAGCAATAAACTTCTTTACCAGCTCAACATGTTCCTGTATGATAACACCGCTCTCAAAACTTTCCGAAACCATGTCATCAAAAGTCTCCCTCTTAGGGCCCTCTTCACGATCCGGGTACACGGTATCACAGGTATTCTCATTCAGATTAATATAATAAATGGCTCTGCAGGCACGCGCCGTGCTGTCCATCGCATTTAGATAAACCTTTGTCCGCGCATCTATTCTGTCATTTTCTTCCCGCAACGCCTGATTGCGTTTCTGGTTCCCGTAATCTCTGATTAACTGCAGCAAGAACACGATAGCTCCCAGCACAATGAGTACGGCACTGATATAGTAGAAAGTATCGGTACCGGAAAGAATTTTATCCCTCGGTATGGTCAGAATGCCGATCCACCCATTGTCCAGATGCTGGAAATAGACATTTCGGACAATCCCATCCATAGGCGTCAGATTCTCCAGCACATGATTGCTGCTGTTGCAGATTGCGCTTTCTATATAGCTGTCCACCAATTCCTGAAATTCATCCCTCTCATAGTCCCAGCAGGATTTGTAGTAGAGCAGTCCCCCGTTTTCATCCACCAGATAGAATGAGGACTCATCGGGCAAAACCAGGTCTTCATTCTCCAGATCAAAAAAAGACGGCAGCAGATCGACGGCCAGATAACTTCCCGTCGAGGGAACTACCTTGCACATGGTGATTACCGGCAGCTCCGTCATATAATCCGTGTAAACAGGGGAGACATAGACATCCCCTCCCGCGGCAGCCGCCTCCTGATAGTAGCCCGCCTCCAAAAAGTTATACTTATAAAGCGCTTCCAGCTCGGGATTGTTCGACACGATCTCTGTGCCGTTAAACGCCTTACCGTAAATCTGAATATTTTCCTCGCCATATACTTTGACAAGGCCATCCATGAAAGGATACAGTCCTTCCCTGAGTTCCTCAATCGTAATATCTTCCTTCTCGCGCTGCTCAATGTAGCTTACGCTGATCTCCAGAACGGCCTCGCATGTGCGGATACCGCTCTCCTCCGCTCCGGTATAGTTCTCCACCAGAGCCAGTCCCATCTGGTTGGTGTTTGTCCAAAGAGTCTCGCGCAGAACCAGGGTGCAGAAAACAACAACAAGGATAAAGGATCCCAGCACCAAAATATTATTGCGCATTTTTTTTATTAACGATTTTTCTTTCATTCCGTTCATTACGACACACTCATCCTATTATGTATTTTATAAGGCCGGTTTCTACCGCCCGTTATATATTTATACCCCATATTATTCTACCCAGCACGGATGTAAAAATCAAGACATATCCTGCATAAAAGCTATATTTTTCTACTTGTATATTAAATCCTTTTATATTAAAATAAGAACGTAGCAGCTTATTATTGCTAACAATCACTTTTATATCATAAGGAGGATATAGTCATGGCATTCGTAATCAGTGACTCTTGTGTAGCTTGTGGAGCTTGTGAGGCTCAGTGCCCGGTTGGTGCGATCAGCATGGGCGACGGCAAGTTTGAGATTGATCCCGCTAAGTGCATCGACTGCGGTTCCTGTGCAGGCGCTTGCCCGACAGGTGCTATCTCTCAGGGCTAATGAGCATTCCAACAAATGATTGAGGGAGCCGTCTCTTAGAAATGTGTATACATTTCTACGGGAGCGGTTCTTTCTTTTTACCTCTGCCAAACCGCTCTGACGGACGCCGGCGCTGGCTTATCATTTCATCAATCTTGCGGTAATGCTCCTCTTCGCGCTTTTTGCGCTCTTCGTCCCGCTCCTCCTGCTGCCGGAACTGATAATCCAGCTCCTTTAAAATGCTCTCCTTGATTTCCGTACACATTTCCCGGTTGGCATTTTTAACCGCATCAGTCACCATATGCTGCAAAAGATATTGCAGGCGCTTCGCCTTTTTCTCTTTTTCTTCATCCAACGGCTCCTCGTACTCTCTCAGTTCCTGTCCCTCTTCCGGCATCTCCAGAACCGTCTCCTTTCCCTTGGACATTGTAACCATATACTTCTTCGCTTTCTTCATAATCATATCCTCCAATTTTTCTTCGATCGGATTTCCTTCCGAGCCCGGATATTCCGTAGTTCCCTGATAAGACTGCCGGCCTACGCCATCCGCGGCCTCCGATTCTTTCCTCTGTTCACCGCCATCTGCAGCCCTCGTTTCTATACCGGCATCCACATCTTTTACCCCTGCACCACCTGATGCAGTCTTTACTCCTACGCTGCCATCCACAGCCCCTATTCCTGCACCCTCCGATGCATCCTTTACTGCTGCGCCGCCTGATGCACCATCCGGCATATACTCCCGGCTGTACAGTTCTTGTCCTCCGCCCTGCAGCACCACGCGTATCGCCCGAAGCTGTAGTCCCTGTTCTTTGAGCTGCCTGATACGGCGCAGTGTCTCAATATCCTTCTCCGTATAGCAGCGATGCCCCATTTCGTTGCGCCCGATCGGCAACTTCAACTCGTCTTCCCAGTAGCGGAGCACATGCGGCTCCACCTCCACCTTCTTTGATGCCTCCGAAATATAATAAACGGTATCATTCATGTATGCTCCTCCCTTTCTTTTGGTCATTCGAGCCAGATTCATAAGCGGACAAAAACAGAAAAGAGACGCCCGGCTATGGGTCATCTCTTTTGTAAGTTTATATCCGTTATTCATTTTTTGGCACACGCCCATTTACAAAACACACTTACAGCGCTTTTCCCCCTCTTCGCAGCCATTTTCGCTCCCGCCAAACTATTTGGCTAAGTTTGCAAACTTCGTATAATCCGGCAGCCAAACCAGCTCCACCGTGCCGATCGGGCCGTTTCTCTGTTTCGCTATGATAATTTCCGCAATCCCTTTCCGCTCAGTATCCTTATTGTAATAATCGTCGCGGTATATGAACATCACCACATCCGCATCCTGCTCAATGGCACCGGACTCACGCAGATCAGAAAGCATAGGCCTGTGGTCGGGCCGTTGCTCCACCGCTCGGGAAAGCTGCGATAACGCCACCACCGGAACGTGCAGTTCTCTGGCAAGCGCCTTCAGGGAACGGGAGATATCGGAGATTTCCTGCTGCCTGGAATCCGTGGAGCGGCCGCTTCCCGACATCAATTGCAGATAATCTATAATGATCATCTCCAGATTGTGTTCCAGCTTATATTTACGGCACTTAGAGCGCATCTCCGAAATACTGATACCGGGTGTATCGTCTATGATCAGATTAGACTTGCCGATCTGCGCCGCGCTCTCGATCAGCTGCTCCCACTCCGCGTCCGACAGATTTCCTGTCCGCAAATGCTGGGAGTCAACTCTGGACTCCATGGAAAACAGTCGGTTCACCAGCTGCTCCTTGGACATCTCCAAACTGAAAATCGCCACGGTCTTATTCTGTTTAAAAGCTACATATTGGGCCACATTCAGGACAAAAGCCGTTTTACCCATGGAAGGTCTGGCCGCCACCAAAATCAGATCTGAGGGCTGTAATCCCGCAGTCCTGTAATCAAGATCCAAAAATCCCGTGGCCACCCCTGTCACGTTTCCCTTATTGTGGGAGGCCCGTTCGATATTTTCTATGGCGTTCATCACAATCTGCCGGATGGGGACAAATTCTGCGGCACCCCGTCTCTGCACGAGATCGAACACCCGCTTCTCCGTGTCTTCCAGAATCGTATCCAAGCTTTCTTTGCCCACATAACAGTCGTTGGCAATCTCTTCATTCAGGCGGATCAGTCGTCTGAGCACCGCTTTATCGGCCACAATACCCGCATAGTATTTTACATTTGCCGAAGTGGGAACCGCAGTGATCAAGTCTCTGATAAATTCCGGGCTGCTGACCTCCGGAGGCACGTCCTTTTCCCGAAGCCTGTCCTGCAAAGTCACCACATCCACCGGTTTGCCCTCATCATTCAACTCCACCATCGTGTCGAACAGGACGCCATACTGTTTATTATAAAAATCCTCCCCCAGCACAATCTCGGAAGCTGCCACAATAGCCTCTCTGTCCATAATCATGGAACCGACGACAGACTGTTCCGCCTCTATGCTGTGAGGCAATATTCTTTTCAGTAGTGTCTCCTCTGCCAAAACCGACCTCCGTTAACTGTTAAAGCCGCCCCTGCATGTCCTTATGCACTGCACAAAGCCGCCTTTCCATATACCGCAATCCGCAGCTTCTTTAGGCTTCCTCCACTTTTACTTTCAGTTTTCCCGTCACCTTCGGGTGCAGTTTGACCGCCACCTCGTAAGCGCCCAGCGCCTTGATGGGCTCAGGAAGCTGTATTTTCTTCTTGTCCAGTTCCAGACCACACTGTTCCTTGGCAGCCTGCGCGATTTCCTTAGAGGAAACCGAACCGAAAGCCCTGCCGCCCTCGCCGGATTTCATTTTCAGGGTCACTTCCTTCGTCTCCAACACCCCTGCCAGATCCTTCGCCGCGTCAAGCTGTTCCTTGGCCACCTTGTCCGCGTTAGCCTTCTGGAGTTTTAAGTCATTCTTATTCTTTGCGTTCGCCTCTACGCCCAGCTTTTTCGGCAGTACGAAATTTCTCGCATAGCCGTCGCTGACATCAACAATCTCACCCTTCTTTCCAAGTGTCTTCACATCTTCCAATAATATGATCTGCATGATATTCCGCTTCCTTTCCTCTCATTCTCAAGCATGCCGGCCATACTCATCTTATATCCGCCATGCTTCTTTTCCCTGTGTTTTCCGTTACTTTTGCACATACTTAATCCGCGTTCAGCTCTCCTTCTTCTATCATGGTATCCAGCGTTCTCTTGATGCTGGCGATGCCTTCCTCAATCGTGCCATTCTCAAGCTGCGCCCCGGCTATGTTCAAATGGCCGCCGCCGCCCATTCTCTCCATAATAACCTGCACGTTCACCTCATCGATGGAACGCGCGCTGATGTAGATCATTCCGTTATACCGGGTCAGGATAAAGCTGGCCCGTATGCCCTTAATATTTAGCAGCTCGTTGGCCGCCTGCGCACCCACCACGGTGGGGCTGACCACATCCTCACCCGTACAGATGGATATGGCATAAAACCGCCTGTAAATTTCCGCCTGACTGACTGCATCCGCCTTCGCCTTGTACTCTGCCGCATCATCCCGGAACAACTTTCTGACACGAGTCACATCCGCACCGTTTCTGCGAAGGAACGCCGCCGCCTCAAAGGTTCTGACGCCCGTCTTTGTCATAAAGTTGTTGGTATCTATCATAATACCCGAATACATGCAGTCCGCCTCCTCGGACCGAAGCCTTAAGTCGTCGCTGATGTACTGCAGGATTTCCGATACCATCTCGCAGGCCGAAGACGCATACGCCTCTATATAAGAGAGCGTCGCGTTCTCAATAATTTCCGTGCCCTGCCTGTGGTGATCCAGCACCACAATAGATTTGCATCGCTTCAGAAGCTCCGGGCACTCCGTAATGCTCGGCTTATTCACATCCACAACCACAAGCACCGCGTTGTTGCCCACCGTCTCAAGCGCAAGCTGGCTGTTGATAATCATATCTTCCGCATAATCATCATTATCCCGGAACATCTCCACCATGGGCTGCATAGAAGAAGTCACGTCGTTCAAAACAATATGCGCCTTTTTATCAAGCGCCTCCGCAATGCGGTAGATTCCCACCGACGCGCCGAAACTGTCCACATCCCCCATGCGGTGGCCCATCACATATACTTCATCCTTGACGGAAATAATCTCCCGCAGAGCATGCGCCTTAACTCTGGCCTTGACGCGGGTGCTCTTCTCCATCTGCTGGCTCTTGCCGCCGTAATAGACCACGTTTTCCGGCACCTTTACCACCGCCTGATCTCCGCCCCGGCCCAGCGCGATATCAATTGCGTTTCTCGCAAACTCATAATTCTGCGCGTAAGACAGACCGCTTAATCCCATGCCGATGCTGATGGTCACCGCCATTTCATTACCGATATTGACCGTCTTTACGTCCTCTAAGATGTCAAACCGATTCTCCTGTAAATGGGTCGCCGCCTCCTTGCGCAAAATGACCAGATACTTGTCTTTCTCCAGTTTTTTACAGATGCCGTCCAACGCGGCAATGTACTTATTCACCTTTCTGTCAATCAGGGCGATCAGCAGGGAGCGCCGCACTTCCTCCACACTCTCAAGCGCCTCCTCATAATTATCCAGATAAATGAGCGCCACAGCAAGGGACTGATCGTCCACTTCCTTCAAGGCAATCTGCAGCGCCGTCTCATCAAACAGATAGACTGCAATCAGATAGCCTTCGTAACCCTTCGCCTCAATGATATCGCTGTTTTCCGCCATCTCTTTCAGGGATATCTTTTTCAGTTTCGCCACATAATTGCCGTTCTCATACTCCACCCGGCACTCTATCTCATCCTCCCCGTCCCGTCCGGGAAGAATGTCCTTCGTGATCGCAGGAAAAAGAGTGGAGATCGGCTTCCGACAGCCCTTCTCCTGATGCGTAAGCCTCTCAAAAGCAATATTTGTCCAGATAACTTTTCCCGCATCATCCAAAAGAGCATGCGGCAGCTCCAGATCCCGCAAAAGCCGTCTCTGGATCTGTCCGTATTGCGTCGCAAAGCTGATCAGCTCGTTCATGATAATCGGTTTGTTATACAGCATCATAGACAATGCAATCGCAAAATAAAAAATTAAAAATGCGGTCACCACAAGTCCCGCCCGATAGTCCAGCACATAAACCAAAATATCCACTACTGCAAGCAAAAAACCCAAATATAAGGAGGACTGCAGATACGACTTCATCCGCCCTTTTAACTTCACTGTATTTTTCATTTCATTCCTCTTAAACCTGCTTTTCTCCACTCAAGAAAAATGCCGCTTTGGGGCATTCTTCCACATGAGATTTAGTACTTCTTAGCGAGGCAGCCCTTGCTGTCGAGCTTTTAGAAGTACTTCTCGCCGCCTTTGAAGAATGCCGCCTTTTGGCATTCTTCCACGTGAGATTTAGTACTTCTTAGCGAGGCAGCCCTTGCTGTCGAGCTTTTAGAAGTACTTCTCACGTTAGTATAGCATTTTTTGCCAAATACCGCCACATCTATATATAGAGTTTTTTCGCGGAATACTGACATAATATGGGTATACAAGCATACATGCCGGCCGCGTCCGCTCATTCACGTAAGAAACCGGATACCCCGCGGGGCATCCGGTTTCCGTATGTCTCATATCACGCTTAGTCCTGAACGTAGGGCATCAACGCCAGATGTCTTGCGCGCTTGATCGCAACCGTAAGCGCTCTCTGGTGCTTCGCGCAGTTTCCGGTGATTCTTCTGGGAAGGATCTTTCCTCTCTCGGAAATATATCTGCGAAGCTTATTGCTGTCCTTGTAATCGATTACATTATCTTTGCCGCAGAATACACAGACTTTCTTTCTTCTGCGCATCCCCCCCTTTTTCTTGGGGAAATCCGGCCTGTCTGATTTATTAAATGCCATAGTAAACCTCCAATCCCGCGCACTGGGCGCCTTGCCTTAATTGAACGGCAGTTCCTCGTCAATTCCGTCAGGAATGTTCATAAAGCCATCCCCCGCCGCCATCGGTGCGGACTCTGTTCTTCCTACAGGCGCATAGTCATTACCTGCCTGCTGGGATGCGCTCTTACTCTCCGCAAACTCATGATCCTCCACAACCACATCTGTGGTGTACACCTTGACGCCATCCTTATTCGTATAGCTTCCTGTCTGGATGCGTCCTGTGACTGCGATCTTCGTGCCCTTGTGGAGATACTTCTCGGCAAACTCTCCCGATCTCCCAAAAGCTACACAGTTAATAAAATCTGCCGTCTGTTCATCGTTATTACGATTAAATCTGCGGTCTACCGCCAGCGTATATCTGGCAACCGCCGTCGCGTTCTCACCCTGGGAATATCTCACCTCGGGGTCTCTTGTCAAACGTCCCATCAATATAACTTTATTCATATAGAATACCTCTTTCTATTTCTCGTCTTGTCTGACGCACAGGTATCTGATGACGTTATCCATGATGCGGATGCGGCTCTCAATCTCGCCGGGAGCCGTGCTCTCAGCTTCGAACCGGATAAAGTAATAAAAAGCCTCTTTCATCTTCTGTACTTCGTACGCGAGTCTCTTCTTACCCCAGTCGTCAACTTCTGTGATTTTTCCGCCGAACCTTTCTACCAGAGCTTTCACCTTCTCCAGCGTAGCGGCCCGCTCGTCATCTTCAATCTTAGCAGTGACAACAACGGCTAACTCATACTTGTTCATGCTTCTTACCTCCTTTTGGTCTCTGGCCCCTCATTTCATAAGGAGCAAGGATGTGTGGCTTAACGCCAAATTAGTATATCACGGGTACTTATAATAACACAGTCATTGAAAATGTGCAAGAAGTTTTCGGGAAGAATTCCGGATCAGCCGGGGATTTAGAAGCTCAATTTTACCCGTTCTTCAAAAATCTGATATACCGCAGTAAATCGCGCCGGTCTTTGGGATTCAGCTTCTGTATGTCATAGACAACGTCATGCATGGTAACGTCACCAAGATACTTCGTATTTAAATTGGTATTTCCAAGATACCCGGTATTGGCACCGAGTAAATAATCTGTGCTCACCTTGTAATATTCGGATAATTTCGCCACCGCCCAGATCGGTATCTCGCGGTGTCCGTTTTCATAATTAGAATAAGTCTGTTGAGACACGCCAAGATATTCTGCAATCACCTTTTGCTTGATGTCTCTATCTTCCCGCAAATCTCTTATTATCATCCGCAGCTCTTTCATTTCCAACCCCAACTCCCTTCTTACCAAATATGCTTAGCGCTGTTGTTTTTAATGATATCACACAACATAAGGTTGTAGACAGGGAACCTCAAAACGAAGAGAATACCGTTTTCCTACAACAATAAAGAGTGGATTGTTTAAAGATTCCTATACAAAACAGTCTCCGTTTTTGTTATAATAATAACGTTTGGAAAGGATACGGCGTCACAATGAAATCTCTATTTTCAGTGAAAAAAAACAAACACAAAAACAGCTTTCCTATTGATTTTGACAGAAAGCTATATAGGCCTGTTTTAAAATGCAGTATATGTACAGGGGAGCAGGTGGCCGGATTCAAAAATCTGGCCACCGGAAAATTCGAAGAAGTTATGCTGATCAGAAATGATCGAGAGCTTGCGCTGTTTAAAGAGCAGTACGGGATCAGTGATCTTGGGAAGGAATATTGATTTTTTTCTTATCCCCCACGTTGATCTCCGCCCCGATCTGCACCTCGATCACCTGTAACGGCGTATCGGCAATGATCGTGTGAGGCGTCCCCGCTTTCATAGTAACTACATCACCCACGGCAACCGTTTTCTCCACGCCGTCTATGATGGTACGCCCTTTTCCCTCAATTACCGTCCATACTTCATCGCGCCGTTCGTGGCTGTGGTAGTTCATTTTATGTCCGGCATTCAGGGTCACTTTAATGGTCATACTGCCCTCTTCAATATCGATGACGCGAAAACTGCCCCAAGATTTTTCCGCAAACATAATCTGCTGATCAATTTCATCGACAAAGGGTTTGATATAACTCGACTGCATTTTGTCCGAGACTAGAATACCCTCCGGACTTGCCGATATAACTACATCTTTTAATCCCATACACAGCACGGGCACATCCAGTTCATTTACTACATGGACGTTGCTGCAGGCGTCATTCAGAATCGCTTTGCCGATAGAAGGGCTCTCCATCGCCTCGGTCAGCGTGTTCCATGTGCCCATATCCTTCCACATACCGCCAAAGCGCATGACTTCAATCTGCGGTTCGTGCTCCACAACCGCATAGTCGAAACTGATCTTTGTAAGCGTGTCATATTTGTCATAAAGTTCCCGATAATCCCGGAAATCAAGCAGTTCGTGGGCGCGTTTCAGCACATACCCCAGACGGAAGGCAAATACGCCGCCATTCCAGAGCGCCCCCTTCTCCATATAGCTTTTGGCAGTTTCCTCATCGGGCTTTTCTTTAAAAACGGACACCCGGCTGACATTTTCTTTGTTTTCGGGAATAATATAACCGTACTTGGCACTGGGGTAAGTCGGCTCTATGCCCATGAGAACCAAATTGGCACTGCTTTGTGCCGCACGCTCTCCGAGGATTTCCAGCGCCTCAAAATAATCCTGCTCCACATAGGGGTCAACCGGACAAACCACCACGGATTCTTCCTCAGAAATCTGCCGCACATCATGGAGATACGCCGCCGCCAGTGCAATCGCCGGAAATGTGTCCCGCCTGCATGGCTCCACGCTTATACCCACCTCTGCTCCAATCTGGTTGTGGATCGCCGATACCTGTGACTTCGAGGTGGCGATGGTTACGGTAGCAGACGCGTCTACGGAGAGAATCTGACGGTAAACCCGCTGTACCATAGATTCATAACTGCCGTCGGCGGTCTTGAAAATTTTAATAAACTGTTTGGATCTCGTATCGTTTGAAAGAGGCCACAGGCGTTTGCCCGAGCCGCCGGATAAAAGGACGATGTTCATAGGAACCTCCATTTTGTTTTGTTGAAAACAGTATACCACAACGGCGTTTTTTGCGGAAGAAATCTTTCTTCCGGAAACACAAGTAAAATCCTCAAAATCAAAATGTATCGGAAAAAGAACAAAAGTTCGATTTCCCTCTATACTTTTAAAATATTTTCTGATATAGTGATACGTGAGACTAGTGAAATACCGCGCAGACAGAGGAATCATATATGAATCATTTTAAATTAGTTTCGGAATACGCCCCCACCGGCGACCAGCCGGCCGCTATAGAGGCTCTGGTGGACGGGTTTAAAAAGGGAAATCAATTCCAAACTTTGCTCGGAGTGACCGGCTCCGGCAAGACCTTTACCATGGCGAATATCATACAGGCCCTTAACAAGCCGACACTCGTAATCGCACACAATAAGACGCTGGCCGGACAGCTTTACGGCGAGTTTAAAGAGTTTTTTCCGGAAAACGCGGTGGAGTACTTTGTGTCTTACTACGACTATTATCAGCCGGAGGCTTATGTACCCTCCACGGACACTTACATCGCGAAGGACTCTTCCATCAACGATGAGATCGACAAGCTGCGGTTATCCGCGACAGCCTCGTTGACGGAAAGGCGGGATGTGGTGGTAATCGCCAGCGTTTCCTGCATTTACGGTCTGGGAAGTCCCGAGGAATACGCGGGTATGAGTATGTCCCTGCGCCCTGGCATGATGAGGGATCGGGATGATGTGATCCGCGGGCTGATCGAAATGCAGTACAACCGAAACGATATGGATTTAGACCGCTGCTGTTTCCGGGTGCGCGGCGACGTGCTGGAAATCTGTCCGGCGCAAGGCAGCGATTATCTGATCCGCGTGGAGTTTTTCGGAGACGAAATCGACCGGATTACAGAGGCAGATCCTTTGACCGGACAGGTGCATGCGGTTTTGGAACATGTGATGATTTTCCCCGCATCCCATTATGTCGTGCCGCAGGAGAAGATCAACGCCGCCTGCAAGGTGATCGAGCAGGAATTGGACGAGCGGGTGAAATACTTTAAGGGAGAGGACATGCTTCTGGAGGCCCAGCGTATTTCCGAGCGGACGAACTTCGACGTGGAAATGCTGCGGGAGACCGGTTTCTGCTCCGGGATCGAGAACTACTCCAGACATTTAAACGGTATGGCGGAGGGCGAGCCGCCCTTCACGCTGCTTGATTATTTTAAGGATGATTTCCTGATCATTATAGACGAATCCCATATGACGATCCCGCAGATCCGCGGGATGTTCGCAGGGGACAGATCCCGCAAGAACACGTTAGTGGACTACGGTTTCCGGCTGCCCTCTGCGTTGGACAACAGACCGTTGTGCTTCGAAGAATTTGAGAGTCATATCGACCAGATGCTTTTTGTTTCGGCGACGCCCTCGGACTATGAGGCGGCGCACGAACTGTATCGCACGGAGCAGATCATACGGCCCACGGGACTGCTTGACCCGGAGGTGGATGTGCGGCCGGTGGAGGGGCAGATCGACGACCTCATCTCGGAAATCAATAAGGTAGTTGCGGATAAGGGAAAAGTTCTGGTGACCACGCTCACCAAACGGATGGCCGAGGATCTGACATCTTACATGAACGATGTAGGAATCCGCGTCAAGTACCTTCATTCCGATATTGACACGCTAGAGCGGGCGGAAATAATCCGCGATATGCGTCTTGACGTATTTGATGTGCTGGTGGGTATTAACCTGTTAAGAGAAGGGCTGGACATACCGGAAATTGAGCTGGTTGCCATACTGGATGCGGACAAGGAAGGGTTCCTGCGCTCTGCCACATCCCTGATTCAGACGATAGGAAGAGCGGCCAGAAACGCCAAAGGACACGTGATTATGTACGCGGACGATATGACGGATTCTATGAATGTGGCAATCACGGAAACCAACCGGCGCCGTAAAATCCAGCAGGCATACAATGAGGAGCATGGCATTACGCCTCAGACCATTCGGAAGGCGGTGCGCGATCTGATCAGCATTTCCAAGGCCATCGCGAAGGAGGAGCAGCGGTTTGAGAAAGATCCCGAGTCCATGAGCCGGGAAGAGCTGGAAAAACTGGTCAAGGAAGTGGAGAAGCAGATGAAGCGGGCTGCCGCGGATCTGAATTTTGAGGCGGCGGCAGAGCTGCGTGACAGGATGGTAGAATTAAAAACCAGACTGCGGGATTTTGATAAGTAGTGAAAAGGGAATGGCAGAAGCATAAATAACGGAATTTAGAACAAGAACAAAGACGATAAAACAAGAGGTATGATAACATGTCTGAGAATCTAAAAATGCGCCCCCGCGATTACATTAAAATCCGCGGCGCAAACGAGCACAACTTAAAAGGAATCGACTTGGATATCCCCCGCAATGAATTTGTAGTTCTTACGGGACTTTCAGGGTCAGGTAAGTCGTCCCTCGCATTTGATACGATTTACGCGGAGGGGCAGCGGCGTTATATGGAATCCCTGTCCTCTTATGCAAGACAATTTCTGGGACAGATGGAGAAGCCTGATGTGGAGCGGATCGAGGGACTTTCCCCGGCGATTTCCATCGATCAGAAATCTACCAACAGAAACCCCCGTTCCACAGTCGGCACGGTGACGGAGATTTACGACTATTTTCGTCTGCTCTACGCCCGTATCGGTATCCCGCACTGCCCTAACTGCGGCAAGGAAATTAAGAAGCAGACGGTGGACCAGATCGTTGATCAGGTAATGGCATTGCCGGAGGGCACAAAAATACAGCTTCTTGCGCCTGTTGTGCGCGGGCGGAAGGGTGAACACGCGAAAATTTTTGAGCGGGCCAGACGCAGCGGCTATGTGCGGGTACGCGTGGACGGGAATCTTTACGACTTAACTGAAGAGGCTGAAGATTTCAAGCTGGAGAAAAACTTCAAGCACAACATTGAGATCGTAGTGGATCGCCTTGTGGTAAAAAGCGGTATTGAGCGGCGTCTGACAGATTCCGTAGAGAACGTATTTGCGTTGGCAGAGGGCCTGATGACCTTGGACGTCATCGGCGGGGAAGCCATTCAGTTCAGCCAGAGCTTTGCCTGTCCGGACTGCGGCATCAGCATCAGCGAGATCGAGCCGAGAAGCTTTTCCTTCAACAATCCTTTCGGCGCGTGCCCGAGCTGCTTCGGCCTTGGCTATAAGATGGAGTTTGATGTGGATCTGATGATCCCCGACAAGAGCGTGAGTCTGGCTGATGGTGCGATTACGGTTCTGGGATGGCAGTCAAGCGGCGCGGAGGGGAGCTTTACCAACGCTGTCTTACAGGCGCTTGCGAAGGAGTTTAAGTTCAGTCTGAATACCCCTTTCGGGGAGCTGCCGGAGAAGGTGCAGGATATCATTCTTTACGGCACGGACAAACAGGTAAATGTGTATTACGAAGGCCAGCGGGGTAGCGGCGTTTACCCGGTGGCTTTCGAAGGCGTGATCAAAAATGTGGAACGCCGTTACAGAGAAACCGGCTCCGACTGGAGCAAACAGGAATACGAAAGTTTTATGCGCATCATTCCCTGTAAGGAGTGTAAGGGGATGCGTCTAAAGAAGGAATCCCTCGCCGTGACGGTGTGTGACAAGAATATATATGAAATCACATCCGTTTCCATAGCGAATCTCCATGCCTTTATCGGGGACATGCAGCTCACGAAACAGCAGGAGCTGATCGGCAAACGCATCTTAAAAGAGATTCGCGCGCGCGTCGGCTTCCTGATGGAGGTGGGGCTGGAATACCTGTCCCTCTCCCGGGCGACAGGCTCCCTTTCCGGAGGAGAATCCCAGCGGATTCGTCTGGCAACCCAGATCGGATCAGGGCTGGTGGGTGTCTGCTATATTCTGGACGAGCCTAGTATCGGCCTGCACCAGCGGGACAACGATAAGTTGATTGCCGCGCTGAAAAATCTGCGGGATATGGGCAATACCCTGCTTGTGGTGGAGCACGACGAAGACACTATGCTGGCAGCCGATCATATCGTGGATATCGGGCCGGGTGCCGGCAGCCGCGGCGGCGAGGTCGTTGCGCAGGGAACGGCCGAGGAAATCATGCAGATAGAAGCATCCGTCACGGGTCAGTACCTAAGCGGAAAGCTGCAGATTCCGGTGTCGAAAACGCGCAGAACCCCAGCAGGCTGGCTTACCGTAAAGGGTGCGGAAGAAAACAATTTAAAGAAGATAGACGTAAAATTCCCGACAGGCATTCTGACCTGTGTCACGGGCGTCTCCGGATCGGGAAAAAGCTCTCTCGTCAACGAAATCCTATACAAACATCTGGCAAGGGATTTAAACCGGGCACGCTGTGTTCCCGGAAAGCACAAGGGTATTTCGGGCATAGACCAGCTCGATAAAGTGATTGCGATCGACCAGTCTCCCATCGGCAGAACGCCCCGTTCCAATCCCGCCACCTACACAGGCGTTTTCGACCAGATCCGGGATCTGTTTGCGGGCACCCCGGACGCGAAAGCCAGAGGCTACAAGAAAGGACGCTTCAGCTTTAACGTGAAGGGCGGCCGCTGCGAAGCCTGCGGCGGCGACGGCATCATAAAAATCGAGATGCATTTCCTGCCCGACGTCTATGTGCCCTGTGAAGTCTGCGGCGGCAAGCGTTACAACCGGGAGACACTGGAAGTAAAATATAAGGGAAAGAGCATTTTTGATGTGTTGGATATGACGGTAGAGGAGGCGGTTCCCTTCTTTGAGAATCTGCCTTCCATCCGCAGAAAGATAGAGACGCTAAACGACGTGGGACTTTCCTATGTAAAACTCGGTCAGCCCTCCACCACGCTTTCGGGCGGTGAGGCACAGCGGATCAAGCTTGCCACAGAACTGTCCAAGCGAAGCACCGGCAAGACCATCTACATCCTGGACGAGCCTACCACGGGTCTTCACTTTGCGGATGTTCACAAGCTGGTGGATATCCTGCATAAACTGGCGGAAGGCGGCAACACGGTAGTGGTCATCGAACACAATCTGGACGTGATCAAGACTGCAGACTACATCATAGATATGGGCCCGGAGGGCGGCGAAGGCGGCGGTACGGTGGTGGCTGCCGGTACACCCGAGCAGATCACTAAAATCAAAGAATCTTACACGGGAGTATACATTAAGAAGATGCTGGAGAAGGCCGCGGAGCATATGTGACAGCGTCTGCGCAGAGAAGTAAAAGTCATTGTTTTATATATTGTTTCATGTATAATTAGAATCAATAACGCCAAATTGATTGAGACATTTAGAAAATAATGACAGAGGAAGTGATGTCTATGCGTTATACGATTAATGAGCTAAAGAGTAGAACGGTTCCCATTGCAAAAGCCTCTGACATAGGAAAAATGAGCTTGTTTGGTTCCCATGCCAGAGGAGAGGCCAGCGAAGACAGCGAGTGAAACCTGATATCACAAACCGGCAGAGACGCCCTGCGTCCCTGCCGGTTTGTGAGTGTGCCGGTCACAGCATCCGATACCTCGCCAGACACGCCAGAATCTCCTGCCGCCGCACATAAGCGGCGGGCCCGGCGCCATAATTTTTCGGCGTCAGGGCGAGGATACCCTCCTTCTCCAGTTTGGCAAACACTTCCTCCGTAAGCTGGGGAAGTGTTTTCTTTCCGTTGGCCAGCCGCTCTAAAACATACTGCGAAATATACGCAAGCGCGGCGGTCTGACTTTCCCCTACGATCTGTTCCAGATATCGCAGATCGATTTCATTCTTGTCCAAGCTGATCGTATCCCAGCCGTGCACTTTCGCTTTTTCAATCCGTTTTGTGCGAACCGCCTTTTTCAGCCAGTCGGTTTTCTGCACGGTTTCCTCTGTCAGTTCGACAGTAAGTTCCTTTGCCCGGATGGTCACGTCCTTTGTCTCATAACAGTCCATTTGCAGAACCGTATCAGCCACCGACAGATAATCGCCGGAGCTGCCCGCCACCAGAATGGTGGAAATACCCATATCATGATACAGGCTTCTTATCTTGCGGATAAAAGGCGTGATCGGTTCCTTCTCATCGGAGACAAGCTGCGCCATGCGCCCGTCGCGCACCATAAAGTTAGTGGCAGAGGTGTCCTCGTCAATCAGAAGCACCGTGCTGCCGCTGGCCAGAGCCTCCACCGTATTGGCGGCCTGAGATGTGCTGCCGCTGGCATTTTCCGTCTGAAAACGGGTGGTGTCCGACTTCATGGGAAGATTATTGATAAACATGGAGATATCTGTCTCGTGGATGCAGCGGTGCTCCTCAGCGCGCAGCTTAAAGGCACTCTCGTCAGTGATCACCAGTTCCCTGCCGTCGCCGGAAATATGGTTGTACACACCGCGCTCCAGCGCCTTTAATAAGGTAGACTTTCCGTGGAAACCGCCCCCGGCTATGACTGTGATGCCGTAGCGGATACCCATACCCCGCACCTGTCCGCGATGGGGAAGATCCATCGTAACTGCAAGGGATTCCGGGCTTTTGAATATCACCGCGTCACGCATGGGCCGCTGGGAAACGCCGCTCTCCCTCGGCAAAATAGAGCCATCCGCCACGAAAGCCGCCAAACCGTGTTTCGGAAGCGCTCCGCGGATAAACTGCTGGTCGTCCGCCAGAGCTGTCACCTTGTCCAGATCCTGCTTCATACGGGGATTCATTTTAAAAACCTGCTGTGACAGATCTGGAAGCAGGCGAAATAAGATCTGTGACAGCTCCCCCGCTGCGATGGTACGCCCAAACGCGGGAAATCCCACTTCGATGCGCGCCTCAATCACATCTTTGCCGATATGCATGGCGGTAGTTTCCAGAATCTCCTGTCCGGTTCTGCATGCCGTCACCAGCCCACTTTTCCCGGAACCCTTTGCCGCTCTGCCGTCGCCGTTTCGCAGGAAACGATGCAGGCTGCGCAGCAGATAATCCTCCACCGCAATCCGGCGATGTCTGGTTTCAAAATAGGAAGCAGGAATATTTCCCTGATTTCGGTACACGATCCGTACCCGTGAGGGCGAAGCAAAGGGATCACCCTGTACATGATCGATCCAGAGCCGATACGCTCCGAAGTCATATTCACCCTCTAAAACCTTGTAGGCCTTGTAGCCTTTATGGTCGATTTCTCTGAGTTTTGATTGTAATTCTGCCTGTGATTTCATAATTTTAATGCTCCTTTATGATTATTATCTTGTAGTATAACACAGCTTCCAAAATTTGGAGCGACTTTTTTTACAAGAAATGCTTTAGCGGGTTAACATTTTCGCCCTGCCCGCCGATAATAATTTAGAGAGCATGGATGCTGAATTCAGAGCGGATGGAACCGTTCTGTTTTTGGCGTTTTTTACTTTTTTTAAAAAAAATCATAAAAACCTTTGAAAAACCGATATGATGAGGGTATAATATAATAGCCGTAGAAGAAAAATATGCGGCCATATGGTAATTCTCGGGAAGGGGAACAAAGGTAAATGCAGTTTACAGATATCGGTATAGATCTTGGCACAGCCAGTATTTTAGTATATATCAGAGGTAAGGGCGTTGTATTGAAGGAGCCTTCGGTCGTTGCGTTTGACAGAGATACGAATAAAATCAAGGCGATCGGTGAGGACGCTCGCCTCATGCTCGGCAGGACGCCGGGCAATATCGTCGCGGTGAGACCCTTAAGACAGGGGGTTATCTCCGACTATCAGGTTACGGAAAAAATGATGAAGTATTTTATTCAGAAAGCCTTGGGTAAAAAGACTTTCAGGAAACCGCGCATTGCTGTCTGTGTGCCTAGCGGCGTGACAGAGGTAGAAAAGAAAGCCGTGGAGGATGCGACCTATCAGGCGGGTGCAAGAGAGGTTTCGATTATTGAAGAGCCGATCGCGGCAGCCATCGGCGCAGGCATCGATATTTCCAAGCCCTGCGGAAATATGATCGTAGATATCGGCGGCGGCACTTCCGATATCGCGGTAATTTCTCTCGGCGGCACGGTAGTCAGCGCTTCCATTAAAATAGCCGGCGACGACTTCGACGAAGCTATTGTGCGTTATATGCGTAAAAAACATAATCTGCTGATCGGTGAACGTACGGCAGAGGATTTAAAAATAAAGATCGGCTCCGCATTCAAACGTCCCGAGGTAGATTACATGGACGTAAGAGGACGTAATCTGGTGACCGGTCTTCCCAGAACCGTCAAGGTTTCATCGGAAGAAACAGAAGAGGCGCTGCATGAGACCACAGTTCAGATCGTGGAAACGATACACAGCGTACTGGAGAAGACGCCCCCGGAACTTGCGGCGGATATCGCGGACCGCGGTATCGTTTTGACCGGCGGCGGCAGTCTGCTTCGTGGACTGGAAGATCTGATCGCGGCTAAAACCGGTATTAATACCATGACCGCCGAAGATCCGATGACGGCTGTGGCGATCGGTACCGGAAAGTATGTAGAATTTTTAGCAGGGTACCGCGAAGACTAAACAACAGGGATTTTCGGCCGTCGTCAGCGGAGGCTGCTTCGCGGAGACGTTTTAAGCGTCACTTTCGGGAATACCAAATACAGGCGTTCCCGGTATATATGGAGGAAGATACAATATGTTAAAGGGTTTGTACACCGCCTATACAGGCATGTTGAACGAACAGCACCGGATGGACGTGTTGACGAACAATCTGGCAAATGCAACGACCAATGGGTTTAAAAAAGAAGGCACCACAAGCGAAGCCTTTGATACGGTGCTCGCTTATAAGATTAAAGATTTATCGGAGCCGGGAAATATTCCCAGACCCTTGGCGACCAACAGGGCCGTCGACGAAGCGGAATTAAACAATCCGCTGAACGAAAACTATCTGGAACGGCGTGTCAGAAAAACAGGGCTGAATCTTGGCGTAAAGATCGGCGAGAACTATGTGGACTATTCTCAGGGACCCATTAAAGAAACCGGAAATACACTTGATCTCGCTCTCTCGGACAGAGGCTTTTTCGCAGTAGAGTACACGAACAAAGCGGGGGTAACCTCCACCAAATATACCAGAGACGGCAACTTTACCATGAACCGTCAGGGTTTCCTTCAGACGCAGGACGGCGATTATGTACTGGATGAGGACGGACGACGAATCCAGATGGATACCGCTCTTCCCATTAGCATCAGCCGCAACGGCACGATCATACAGGACGGTACTACGGTTGCAACCATCGGTATCACCGATTTTGAGGATTACAATTATTTGGAGCGTTTCGGTGAGAACTTCTTCCAACCCGTAGAGGGCGCGGTGGAACTTGACCGTGGTGAGACCGGAGTTGATACACAGATTCATCAGGGATACTTGGAAATGTCAAATATTTCCGTAGTGACAGAGATGGTTAACATGATTACCCTGCAAAGGCAGTATGAAAGCAACCAGAAGGTGATCACAACCTATGACGATACCCTGGAGCAGGCGGTAACGCAGAACGGTAAAATATAAGAGTTAGTATATAGAGCAAGCGCGTAAAGGAGAATACATATGGTTAGAAGTTTATGGTCGGGTGCGACCGGCATGAATGCTCAGCAGACAAATGTGGATACGATAGCGAATAATCTCGCAAACGTCAATTCCGTAGGATACAAGGCACAGGTAGCACAGTTCAAGTCCCTCCTGTATCAGAACCTGCAATCCATTACAACGACGGCAAACGGCGATCCGAAACCCACCACCTCACAGGTAGGTCTGGGCGTCCGCACCTCCTCTATCAACCAGATTTTCACACAGGGCAGCCTTCTGGATTCTGCTTCCGATACATCCTTCGCAATAGAGGGGGACGGTTTCTTTGCCCTGCGCGGCGAGGACGGGCAAATCTTTTATACAAGAAACGGCGATTTCACATGGGCGCTTGCAGGCGGTAACCGCATGACCCTTACAAATGCGGACGGACTTCCGGTATTGGATGTCGATGGACGCGCTATTGTCACCGATGCAGGCTATATCGCCAGCAATCTTTCGATTACAGAGGACGGACAGATCTGCTATCCCGACGCGCAGAATAACCCGCAGCCCATCGGCATACAGATCGGCACGTTCCAGTTTAACAATCCCGGCGGCTTAAGAAGAGTGGGCGATACCCTCTTTGCGGTGACAGACGCCAGCGGCCGTGTCATTAACGAGAGCACCGAGCCTGATGTGCGCAGAAGCAGAATTATCCAAGGCTATCTGGAAGGCTCCAACGTACAGGTTGCGAATGAGATGGTAAACCTGATCGTAGCGCAGCGCGCCTACGAAATGAACTCCAAGTCCATCACCACATCCGACTCCATGCTGGAAGTCGCCAACAACCTGAAACGCTAAGAGCCGTGCAAAATTGGCGCTGAATAGGACGCGTATGCTTGCATGCGGCTGACTTTTCAGGCACAATTTTATAGGGCGACAGCCTGCAATAAGCCGATCAAGCAAACCTGATCCCGCGAAACGGATTGCGAATGGCACGGCTTAGTATAACTTAGGAGAACATATATGAACGATTTAACCAACTTATCCGCATACACAAATTATATGACCGACGGAAACCGCGTAGCCGCAGAGACTTTGCAGAAGAATCTGCAAAACGTACAGAATACGCGCAATTCCAATGGAACAGAAAAGACAAAAGAGGACGACGCTCTCTTTGATGCCTGCAAGCAGTTTGAAGCATATCTGTGGGAACAGGTCTATAAAAAAATGCAGAAAACCGTAGATATTTTCAGTGATGATGAGGATGGCTATGCTTCCAATATGGTGAATTATTTCAAAGATTCTGTGATTCAGGAGATTTCCAATCCGACTGCGACGCAGGGTTCCAACTCTTTGGCGCAGATGTTATACGAGCAGGCAAAGATCAACTACGGCATGATATAAAACCGACTGTGCCCGGCGGTGAAAACCGATCCGGGCCACAGTTTTTCTACATCACACAGGTATTCTATGGAAACAGTCAAAGGGTTTATTGATCACATTATTTACCGCAACAAAGACAATGGATATACGGTGCTAAATCTTATCACGCAGGAGGACGAACTTACCTGCGTTGGTTTTTTTAAAACCATGGATCAGGGCGAGACAATTGAGGCGCAGGGCGAATATACCCGGCATCAGGTATATGGAAAACAGTTCAAGATCGATCAGTATAAGATTCTGCCGCCGAGTGATGAGCTCAGCATGGAAAGATACCTTTCCTCCGGCGCCGTAAAGGGCGTAGGGGAAGCGTTAGCGAAGCGGATCATCCGCGCTTTCGGCTCAGACACCTACCGCGTCATCGAGGAAGAACCGGAGCGACTGGCGGAAGTGAAAGGAATCAGCCTTCGCAAAGCCAGAGAGATCGCGGCATCTCTCTACGAGAAGCGGGACGCAAGGGACGCTATGACTTTTCTGCAGGGTTACGGCATTTCCAACACCCTTGCCCTGCGCATTTATGAGGCCTACGGAATGGGGCTTTACGGCGTCATGAAAGAAAATCCCTATCGTCTGGCGGAAGACATACAGGGCATCGGCTTTCGTATCGCGGATGAAATCGCTGCAAAAATCGGTATTCACACAGATTCCGACTACCGCATCAGGAGCGGCCTGCTCTATACGTTACAGCAGGCAGGCGGTGAGGGCCATTGCTATCTCCCTGCAGACAGGCTTCTTTCTCAAGCGGGAGAGCTCCTTGGAATCGAGCCATCCCTGATGAACCCCCAGCTACAGAATCTGGCCATGGACAAAAAGCTGGTCATGAAATATGTTCCCATTGCGAACAGCGGCACGGCTTCGAGCAGCAAAACCGGGGGGGACTCCGGTACAGACGATGCCATACCGGCGCGTGAATGCCGTGTCTACGCCAGCACATTCTATTACGCCGAATTAAACTGCGCGCGGATGCTCCACGACTTAAATATCGCGGAGGCGCTTCTCCCCGCCGAGGAGGAGGCGCTTCTCCGAAAAGTAGATCAAGTGGAGGCGGATCTTGGCATCGTGCTGGACAGCCTGCAAAAACGCTCTGTTCTCGAGAGCATCAGAAACGGTGTGTTCATTCTCTCCGGTGGCCCGGGTACGGGCAAGACGACCACCATCAATGCAATCATCCGTTACTTTCTTTCTCAGGGAATGGACATCAGTCTGGCAGCTCCCACAGGCCGCGCAGCCAAGCGCATGACTGAGGCTACCGGATATGAGTCCCGCACCATCCACAGACTTTTAGAGCTTTCCGGCGCGGCGGCTCTGGAGGGAAAAGCGGCGCGCTTTGAGCGCAACGAGGAAAATCCGCTGGAAGCGGACGTGATTATTGTAGATGAAATGTCCATGGTGGATATCTTTCTCTTCCAATCGCTTTTAAAAGCGGTTTCCGTGGGAACCCGCCTGATCTTGGTGGGCGACGTGAACCAGCTCCCTTCCGTCGGGCCGGGGCAAGTGCTCTCCGATCTGATCAAAAGCGGCGCGTTTCAGACCGTGGTTCTGGAAAAGATTTTTCGTCAGGCACAGGAGAGCGATATCGTTCTGAATGCCCACAGAATCCACGCCGGAGAAGATCCCGTTCTGGACAATAAAAGCAGGGATTTTTTCTTTCTCGAAAGAAACGACACAAACGTCATATACAAGCATATGATTCAACTTATTTTGGAAAAACTGCCCCGCTATGTGGACGCGACTCCCTATGACATTCAGGTGCTCACGCCCATGCGCAAGGGCCAGCTCGGCGTGGAAACGCTAAACGGTATTCTCCAGCGATACCTGAATCCGCCGGACGACAAGAAGCGCGAGTACCAGTCCGGAGAAGTTCTCTTCCGGGAAGGCGATAAGGTAATGCAGATCAAAAACAATTACCAGCTTGCCTGGGAAGTGGTAAGCCGCTACAATATTCCGATTGATCAGGGAACGGGCATCTTTAACGGAGATATCGGCGTGATCCGCACGATCGATGAATACGCCCGCGAAGTGGTGGTGGAGTTTGACGAACACAGACGAGTTACCTATCCTTATTCGGGACTGGACGAAATCGAACTGGCCTATGCCGTGACCATACACAAATCACAGGGCAGCGAATATCCCGCCGTGATTATGCCGCTTCTCACAGGGCCGCATATGCTTTTCAACCGCAATCTTCTCTATACGGGGATCACCCGCGCGAAGACCTGCGTCACCATTCTGGGAAGCCGCACTACGCTTTTCGAAATGGTTGCCAACAACCGGGAAAACCACCGATACACCGGTTTTCTGGATCAGATTCGTTCGATACAAATCGAGGAGTAACATTATACCGGCTTTTTAAATCAGGTCCGGGTGGGCAAAGGCCCGCCCCGCTCACATCAGAAAGGAATCTTCTATGAACCCACATCTTACCATGCATCTTCGCGTGAATCCACGTCTCAAGGCGGCAGTCGACTCCGCCGTTACACTTCTCTATCCCCGCCGCTGTCCTGCCTGCGACGAGCCGGTCAAGCCATGGAACGCGTTTATCTGCACGGAATGCGCGCCCAAACTTACATACATCAAACCCCCGATGTGTCTTAAATGCGGCAAACACATCGGGGACAGTCAAAAAGAATACTGCGGCGACTGTGCCTCCCATCCGCATCTTTTTGACAGCGGACGCGCTCTCTTCTCCTACCGCAGCGTTTCCGCCTCCATTGCCCGTTTCAAATACCAAGGCAGGCGGGAGTACGCCGATTATTTTGCCGCCTGCATACAGGAACAGCTTGGGAATTTTATCCGCTCCTGTCAGGCCGAAGCCCTTATTCCGGTACCGCTTCACATAAGCAGACATAAGAAACGCGGTTACAATCAGGCGCAGGTGCTGGCGGAGGCTCTCTCCGCGCGCACCGGCATTCCGGTATGTACCGGCCTGATAGAAAGAGCAGTGAAAACTGCACCGATGAAAGATTTATCTGCCGCAGAAAGGCAAAATAATTTGAAAAAGGCTTTTAAAATTTGCCGTAATGATGTAAAATTAGGTATAATTATAATCATTGACGACATCTACACGACGGGCAGTACGATAGACGCCATGAGCCGCGAATTAAGAAAAGCGGGTGTAGAGCGAATTTATTTCATAACTCTTGCCGTAGGCAGAGGAATATGACTAGAAAATTTTGTCTCAGGGAGGTAAAGTATGAACGTAAGAAATTGCAGGAAATGCGGAAATCTTTTTAACTATGTCTCCGGACCGCCGATTTGTATGGCGTGCCGTGAGAAGCTTGAGGAGAAATTTCAGGAAGTAAAAAAATACATTCAGGATAACGGCCATGCAGGTATCCAACAGGTGGCGGAAGCCTGTGAAGTTTCCACAAACCAGATCCATCAGTGGCTCAGGGAAGAACGACTGGAGCTTTCTGCAGAGTCAGGCGTTACGCTCTCCTGCGAAAACTGTGGCGCTGCTATTTTGTCCGGACGTTTCTGCGGCAAGTGTAAAAACAGCATGGCTAACGAGCTGGGCGCCAGCATCAAAAAACCCGAGCCGATCAAAGTGCAGAAGAAAAAGGACACAAAAGAAAATCCGAAAATGCGTTTCTTGAACTGATTCTTCTGTCGGAAATTGGAGAAATATATGTTAAATGAAGAGAGAGTCGTTCTGATGACCAAGATGGCCTCCTACGAAGCCCATGACGGCAAGCGGTGTCTTGCCATCGGCAGTTATTTCCGGAGCGACTATATAGGCTGGCAGGTGCTTAAATCCATTATAAGTGCAACCATCGCATTTGTAGTGGTTTTTGCTATGTACATTTTTTATGATTACGAAATCTTTATGACGGAGATCTACAAGATGGATCTTCTCGAATTTGCGAAGAATGTTCTTTTCTTATATCTGGGAACGGTGGGCGCATACGCTCTCATCTCCTATGTGGTGTACACAGTCAGGTACAGCAGGGCGAGCAAGAGTCTGCGCACGTATTATATAAATCTGCACAAGCTCTCCTCCATGTATAAGAGCGAAAAGAACGGATAAAAGGACTAATTTACGATGACTACTTTACTGGTTGCAAAACAGATACTTTTGACCATTTACAGCAAATATGAGGTGTATATCACACCGCTTTTGAAATTCCTTCTGGCTCTTCTTACCCTTTGCCTGATTAATTCCAGACTGGGCTACATGGAGTCGATTAACAGGATAACGGTGGTGCTGATTGTAGCGCTTATGTGCTCTTTTATGCCGATGAATTTTATCGTTCTCATGAGCGCGGTTTTCACGCTGCTTCACCTCTACACGTTCAGCATGGAATGCGCTGCGGTCATCGGCGCAGGTTTTTTGTTGCTCTTTTTGTTATACCTGCGGTTTTCGCCGAAAGATACTGTTGTCGTAGTGCTTCTGCCGCTCTGTTTTCTTCTGCGCATCCCCTATGTAATCCCCATATCCATGGGTCTGATCGGTGCGCCCGCATCGGCGGTTTCTGTCGCCTGCGGCGTGATCGTTTACTATATGATTCACTACGTGACACAAAATGCCACAGTGATTGCAGCCATGGCGGATGAGGAGACGGCGGCAAAATTTAAGTTTATTATCGACGGCCTGATTCAAAACCGGGAAATGGTTGTGACAATCGCCGCCTTTTCCATCACGGTAATTATCGTTTATCTTCTGCGGCGTCTGAGCATCGATTATGCATGGACGATCGCCATGACCGCCGGCGCAGTGGTGAATATCATGGTACTTTTGGTGGGAGACTTGATTTTTGACATTAACCAGCCTTTAATCAGCGTCATTTTAGGAACGGTTGTCTCCTTTCTGCTTGTATTGATATTGCAGTTTTTTGTATTTTATGTTGATTACAGTCGAACAGAAAAGGTTCAGTTTGAGGACGACGAATACTATTATTATGTTAAGGCCGTGCCTAAGGTCACCGTGGCAAAGCCGGAGAAAAAAGTGAAGCAGATCAGTTCCGCGAGAAGCGGCACCGGGAGAAGCTCCCGACCGACGCACCACTCATAACGCAACTGCAATGGCAGAAATAAAAATTGACACAGAAGGCAGGTGATGAAGAGATGGAACAACTGAATAACTGGATCGGCATCTATCTCGCAAGGCTGCACATGCCTGCGATACATTGGAACGACGTGGCGGAAATCGCCATTTTGACTTTTGTTGCATATCATATTCTGGTATGGATTAAGAACACGAGAGCGTGGGCGCTTTTAAAGGGTGTTATCGTAATTCTGGTGTTTATTGTGATCGCCGCTTTCTGCAAAATGAATACGATTCTCTGGATCGTTCCTAATATTATCAGCATTGCGGCCACAGCTTTTGTAGTCGTCTTACAGCCGGAACTTCGCGCCGCTCTGGAAGAATTGGGAAGGAAAAACTTTGTCGCATCTCTTCTTGATTCCAACAAACGTGAAACCGGACGCTTTTCCGACCGTACAGTAAATGAAATCGTAAAAGCTTCCGTGGAGATGGGAAAAGTAAAGACCGGCGCGCTCATCGTCATCGAACATGAGCAGTCGCTGAAAGAATATGAAAGAACGGGTATTGATGTGGACGGCATTATATCCAGTCAGCTCCTCATCAATATTTTTGAACACAATACGCCTTTGCATGACGGTGCCGTAATTGTCCGCGGAAACCGTATTGTATCCGCCACCTGCTATCTGCCCTTATCGGATAACATGGCTCTCAGCAAGGATCTGGGAACAAGGCACCGGGCGGGTGTGGGTATTTCGGAAGTTACCGATTCTCTGACAGTGATCGTGTCAGAGGAGACAGGAAAGATCAGCGTCGCTTACGGCGGCGCGCTGGAGCGTAGTCTGGATGCGGCGCGGCTGAAAGAACGGCTTTTGGAGATTCAGGATAAACCGACGGAGGAGAAGAAGCGCAAGCTTTTTAAAGGCAAAAGCATAGGAAAGGCAGGGGTTAAGAATGAAGAATAAGCTTACCAGAAACTGGGGCTTAAAAATCGCCTCCTTTCTCAGCGCGGCAGTTCTCTGGCTGGTCGTTACCAATATCAACGATCCCATTATGACCTACCGCGTAACGGATGTGCCGGTCACCATCAAAAACGCCAGCCTGATTACCGACAGGGGGCAGGTTTACGAAGTGCTGGACGGCACGGATATGATTGACGTGGTTACGATTTCCGCCCCCCGGTCTATTATAGATTCCCTTGACCGGAGCAATGTTGTGGCTGTAGCGGATATTAATGATCTGACCAGTGTAGATACGGTAGCTATTAAACTTTCGACAAATAAATACAATGATAAGCTGGACAGCATACGCGGCAATATTGACAGTGTGCGTTTGAGTATTGAAGAAAAGCAGACCAGACCGCTTCCGATAAAGTCCGTCACCACAGGCGAAGTGCGCGAGGGCTTTATGGTGGGAAGTGTATCCACGGATCAAAACCTAGTCCGCATTTCCGGTCCGAAGTCTGTTATTTCACAGGTGAGCAAAGCACAGGCGGAGGTCGATATCTCCGGCTTTTCCAACAACATCAACACGGAGTCCGAAGTACGCCTTTATGATGCAGAGGGGAATGAAATTACTGCAGCGAACATCGAAAAAAGCATTTCCAAAGTGAAAGTCAGCGTAGAGATCCTAGAGCGCAAAGTACTGCCTCTCACCTGCGAAGTGACCGGCACGCCTGAGGACGGTTTCCAGTTTACGGGTGAGATAACTTTCAGTAAGGGAACGGTAGCGGTAGCCGGTAAATCCAAGATACTGGAAAGCGTTGAGGCAATTACGATTCCTGCGGGCGTACTTGACATGACCGACGCTTCGGAGGATGTGACGGTGCTTGTGGATATTAATCAATATCTGCCGGATGGCGTTGTCCTAGCGGAGGATAACTTTGTAGGCAGGGTCAACGTTACGGCGAAAGTCGAGGCCGAGCGCGACCGGGCCGTAAGAATCCCCGTGGACCGGATCCGTTTCGACGGAGTTCCCGAAGGCTACAGGGCTGTTATCACAGAACCGGCCAATGAATGCAGTATTACGTTCAGCGGACTCCTCGCAGTCCTGAATGAAGTGACAGCGGAAGATGTGACGGCCGTGGTGGATATAGAAGCATGGATGTCCGGCGAGGATATGGATGAACTTGCCGAAGGCAGCTACTGGATGCCCGTAAGCGCTGTTGTGGCTGGATGGGATCTCTCACAGAACGGCGTCACGGAAGTTCGAGTGCACATTATATCAGAGTGAGAAGTATTAAATTTCCTGCGGCAGTATGCCTAAACGGCATACTGCGCAGACATAACTATATGGAGGTGTGTATGAGCAGATTATTTGGCACAGACGGCGTGCGCGGGGTTGCTAATGAAGAGTTATCTCCGCTTTTGGCTATGCAGCTCGGACAGGCGGGCGCCTATGTCCTGACAAGGGAGAATGAACACAAGCCTACGATTATGGTTGGCTGCGATACGAGAATATCCGGGGATATGCTGGCAAACGCACTGATGGCAGGCGTCTGCTCCGTAGGGGCAAACGCGGTGTATGTGGGCGTCGTGCCAACCCCGGCGGTGGCATATCTCACCAGAAAATATAAAGTGGATGCCGGTGTTGTCATCTCCGCTTCCCACAACACCGTAGAATTTAACGGTATAAAATTCTTTGACGGAAACGGTTATAAGCTGCCCGACGCTCTGGAGGATGAGATCGAGGCACTGATTAAGAGCGATATGAAGGGCGTGAAATTCCCCACCGGCGCAAGCGTCGGTAAAATCAAGTATCGCACGGACGCCAGAGAAGAATATATCAATCACGCTATGAAAGCGGTGAACGTGGATCTGCGAGGCATGAAGATTGTTTTGGACTGCGCGGAGGGTGCATCTTATTATACCTCTGTGGAAACCATGAAGGAACTTGGCGCAGAGGTTGTAGCAATCCATAATAATCCCGACGGCACAAACATCAACGCGAACTGCGGCTCTACCCATATGGAAGAGCTGCAGGCCAGAGTTGTCTATGAGAAAGCCCAGCTCGGCCTTGCTTTTGACGGGGACGCGGACAGACTGCTTGCGGTGGATGAACTTGGAAATATTGTGGACGGCGACCAGATTATGGCCATTGTCGGCAATCACATGAAGTCGCTGGGAAAGCTGAACAAGAATACCATCGTTGCAACCGTTATGAGCAATCTTGGCTTTTTCCTGATGGGTGAGAAAAACAAGATTAAGATTGAGCAGACTAAGGTTGGCGACCGCTATGTGCTGGAGCGTATGCGTGAGATCGGTGCAAGCCTTGGCGGCGAGCAGTCCGGCCATGTAATCTTTTTGGATGAAAATACAACGGGCGACGGCCTCTTAAGCGCATTGCATCTTTTACAGGTGGTCGTGGAGACGGGCAAACCGCTGTCGGAACTGGCTTCCATTATGGAAGTGATGCCGCAGGCATTGGTCGGCGCGAAGGTGCCCAACCACAAAAAAGAAAAATTTATGGATTATCCCGAGATCGCAGAGGCAATCTCCGCTCTCGACAAAAAGTTTGCGGGTGAAGGCCGCGTACTGATCCGTCCCTCCGGCACGGAACCGCTTGTCCGTGTTATGATCGAGGGCAAGGACCAGAAAGTCATTACGCAGGAAGCAAAGAAGCTCGCCGAACTGATACAGAATATTATGCTGTAGGACTTGAGATAAAGTATATAGATATGGTATACTCATAGTATCATGTAAGAAAGAGGAAAAGGCAATGGTAAGTCAGAAGGTAGTCATCAAAAACCCGACAGGGCTACATCTAAGACCGGCAGGCATCCTATGTAAGGAAGCGATGCAGTTTAAATCTCTGATAACCTTTACATTTCGTGAGAATACAGCGAATGCCAAAAGTGTCCTGAGCGTGCTTGGGGCCTGTGTTAAATGTGGCGATGAAATTGAGTTTGTGTGTGACGGTGAAGATGAGGAAGAAGCTCTCAAGGCGTTGGTCGATGCCATCGAGAGCGGTCTTGGAGAATAATGTCACGTTCGGACGACCCTGCTGTATTTTTATGCAGCGGGGTCTTTTTGCACGTAAGCAATGAGCAGTGCGCAGACGTAAGATGAAAAAGCGGCAGCCTGCTGACGGCTTTTTCGGATTACGAATGCATAGGGCGAAAGCCCGTGAGTGAGATGGAGCGAAGCGGAATCGAGCTGCCCATTGCGTAAAAGAAAACATTGAAAGGGAGGAATACCAGTCATGTTAAATTATAAGAGATACCGCAGAAACCCTGTGGTGGATTACCCTGAGAGGGAGTGGGCCGACAAGCAGATCGAGAAAGCGCCCATCTGGTGCAGCGTGGATCTGCGCGACGGCAATCAGGCACTGATCGACCCGATGGTAGTGTCTGAAAAAATTGAGTTCTTCAATTATCTCATCAAACTTGGATTCAAGGAAATCGAAATCGGCTTCCCGGCGGCCAGCCAGATCGAATTTGATTTTCTGCGCCAGCTTGTGGACCGGAAACTGATACCCGACGATGTGGTGGTACAGGTTCTGACCCAGTGCCGCGAGGAGCTCGTGGAGCGTACTTTCGCGTCCATCGAGGGCTGTAAGCAGGCCATTGTGCATATTTACAACTCCACCTCCACCCTGCAGAGGGACGTGGTGTTTCATATGAGCCGCGAGGAGATCATTAACATAGCCGTCGAGGGAACAAGGATGGTGAAGCGTCACGCGGAGAAATTCCCCGGCAAAGTTATTTTGGAATACTCTCCCGAGAGCTTTACCGGCACCGAGCTGGACTACGCGCTGGAAGTCTGCAACGCGGTGCAGCGGGAATGGGGCCCAACCAAGGAAAATCCTATGATTATCAACCTTCCCTCCACAGTGGAAATGACCACTCCTAATGTCTTCGCAGACAGGATCGAATGGATGAACAGACATCTGGAAAACAGGGAAGCCATTATATTAAGCATACATCCCCATAACGACAGAGGAACCGGCGTGGCCACGGCGGAGCTTGCCCTGCTTGCAGGCGCGGAGCGTGTGGAAGGCACACTTTTCGGAAATGGGGAGAGAACCGGAAACGTGGATATTTTAAATATTGCCTACAATATGTTCTCACAGGGAATCGATCCCGAACTTGCCATCGAGCATGTAAACGAGAGCATTGAGATTTACGAAAGATGCTGTAAGATTCCCGTACACCCCAGACACCCCTACGCGGGCAAGCTGGTGTTTACCGCTTTCTCAGGCTCTCATCAGGATGCCATCAACAAGGGTACAAAGGCCATGCGGGAGCGCAATAACGAATATTGGGAAGTGCCCTATCTGCCTATTGATCCGGCGGATATCGGGCGGGAATACGAGCCCATCGTTCGCATCAATTCCCAGTCCGGAAAGGGCGGCGTGGCCTTCGTCATGGATACCTATTTCGGCTTTAAACTGCCCAAGGGAATGCACAGGGAGTTCGCCAATGTGATTCAGGCCATCTCCGAAAAGCAGGGCGAAGTCAGCCCTGACCAGATCATGGAGAGCTTCCGGCAGGAGTATTTGTTAAAGAAAGAGCCCCTTCATTTCAGAAAGCTGCGCGTGGATGATCTGAGCGAGGAGACTGAGTCCGAGTTTGATACGAAGGTAACCGTGGTTTACACCGACAAGGGTGTGGAGAAACGCTTCGAGGCGGTGGGCAACGGTCCTATTGATGCGGTGAAGCGGGGCCTGCAAGAGACCCTTGATATCAATGTCAAGATTCTTGATTACGAAGAGCACGCGCTCCAGAGCGGCTCCAATTCTCAGGCGGCGGCTTACATCCATCTGCTGGATGCGGAGAGCGGCAGCGTGACCTACGGCGTGGGCGTCAGCTCCAATATCACGAGGGCGTCCGTGCGGGCGATCTTCTCGGCGGTGAACAGACTGGGGCTGGGGGAACACGATTGAGCAGCGATTACGCTTCTGGCGTGAAGGAAAAGCACTGAAAAAATAATAAACGTAATTTCGTTTATTTAATTTATCAAATACAATTGGCTTATCCTCTGTAGTTCCATATAATGAATGTAGGTGTTGCCTAAAACGGTAAGCGGTTCACCTTTCGCCAAAATGAGTACATTTTGAGGGCTTCCGGTATCTTGGGAGGTGATACAATGGAAAATTTACGAAAGGTAACGGATGTGATGATAGAAACGATTGTAGAGATAGTTGGTATTGTCGTGACGATAATATACATCATCGCCACGACAATGAATACCATCCAATCATACAGGATACATAAATATCAAAAAAGCAACCGCCCCCACCACGGATGAATTGCTTTTTGATGTAACTAAAACCGGGTGAACCGTTTGCATAATGGTAACACCTTTAAAATTATAATATCGTAAGTCATATTTCGTGTCAACTGTTTTTGTCGAAAAATATCATAATTAAATATGATAGTTAACGCAATAACAAATAGCAAGTGAGAGGGAGGTATTTTTATGGGGCAGATCGATCAACTGAGACAGTGGGTAAATGAGTCAGACAACATCGTCTTTTTCGGTGGCGCCGGAGTTTCCACGGAGAGCGGTATTCCGGATTTTCGGAGTGTGGACGGCCTCTACAACCAGCAGTACGACTATCCGCCGGAAACCATACTCAGCCATACTTTTTACAGGAAAAGCACAGGGGAATTTTATCGCTTTTACCGCAATAAGATGCTCTGTCTTGACGCAAAACCAAACGCCGCCCATTTAAAGCTGGCGCAGTGGGAACGGGAAGGAAAACTCAGGGCGGTGGTGACCCAGAACATCGACGGCCTTCACCAGGCAGCGGGCAGCGAAACGGTATATGAACTTCACGGTTCTGTCCTGCGCAATTTCTGCGAAAGCTGCCATAAGTTCTATGACGTGCATTATATTGCCGATTCAGAGGGCGTGCCGAAATGCACATGCGGCGGCGATATCAAACCGGACGTCGTGCTCTATGAGGAGGGGCTGGACCAAAACACGCTCACGGGTGCGATCCGCGCCATAAGCGAAGCAGATGTGCTGATTGTGGGCGGTACCTCTCTGGCTGTTTATCCGGCCGCAGGGCTTCTGGATTATTACAACGGCAATAAGCTGGTGCTCGTCAATAAGACGCCTACCGCAAGGGACGGCATTGCGAATCTGGTGGTACAAGGGAGTATCGGGGAGATATTCTCGCAATTGGATTAAACTTCAAAAATTTTTAAACAGGCTTTGTTAAGGTGAACAGTATGGACATTCAGGTAGGCGACATTTTGAAAATGAAAAAGAAACATCCTTGCGGTTCTTCGGAGTGGGAAGTACTGCGAATCGGCGCAGACTTCCGTTTAAAATGTGTCGGCTGCGGACATCAGATTATGATTCCACGGGTGAAAGCCGAGAAGAATGTGCGGGGTATTACACAGAAATAAATAGGTTGAAGCGGCAAGCGGCGCAAGGAAACAAAACCTGCGCCGCTTGTTCATTCCCCTAACAGCCAAAGGCTGACTGTTTTTCCAGTGCCTCCAAAAAAACATCCACATTTTCCTGCTTCCAAAATCGAACAAATTGTTCCGCCATTTCCCCAAGATAGTCCTTTTGCAGTATAAGTATCTGATAATAAAATACCCGTCCCTGCCTGTAATGCTTTAAATATCCCTTCCGGACAAGCCTTGCCAAAAAAGTGGAAACAGTCTGCGGTTTCCACTCTTTATGATACGTCTCGTTTACCTTCTCTGTGATACCCGCCAGATCCAGTTCCTCATCCGCATCCCACACCGTCTTCATTACCATTTCTTCACAATTTGTCAAATTTTGAAATTCCATATACAGCCTCTCCTCCGTCTTAAACTGTTTATAGTTTGTGCTATTTCGCTTATTTCATCATATTTCATCATTCATTTAAAGGCAAGATAGAATTTGTCGCCAAATCAATATTTTGTTTATTTATTGACATGTACATCATAAAAAATATTTGCGCAATACAGGTACCGTGATCGCTTCAAAAAAGAAAGAAACGGGTTGCATACGCGCAATAGATACGATAGAATGATGGAATGAGACTTTTAGAGAAAACACGACACAAATTCATTGGAGACAAAAACTTTTATAAGATGGTGCTTGCCATTGCAGTTCCCATCATGATTCAAAACGGCATCACAAACTTTGTGAGTCTTTTAGACAATATTATGATCGGGCAGATCGGCACGGAACAAATGTCCGGCGTTGCCATTGTCAATCAGCTCCTCTTTGTCTACAACCTATGCCTGTTCGGAGGGGTATCCGGCGCAGGTATTTTTACTGCGCAGTATTTTGGTCAAAAAAATCATGAGGGTGTCCGTCAGACCGTCCGCTTTAAAATATGGATGGTTTCGCTGATTACTGTATTTACCATAATTTTATTTTTGACTGTCGGCGATCCGCTGATTATGCTCTATCTGCGGGGAGAAGGCACAGCAGAAAGCGCGGCCGCCACTTTGCGTTACGGCAGAGAATATCTCCAAATTATGCTGCCCGGTCTGTTTCCTTTTATGCTGGTTCAGGTCTATTCCAGTACCCTGCGGGAGTGCGGAAAGACAATTCTTCCTATGAAAGCGGGTGTAATTGCAGTTTTCGTCAATCTGATCCTAAATTACATATTAATATACGGCAAATTTGGCGCACCACCTCTGGGCGTGCAGGGTGCCGCCATTGCCACCATTATTTCCCGTTTTGTTGAATGCGGCATCGTGCTTATCCACACACATCGTCATGCGCAGGATCATCCCTTTATCCAAGGACTTTATGTCACATTAAAGGTTCCCGCCTCACTTATGATGAAAATCATAACAAAAGGTATGCCTCTTCTTTTAAATGAAACGCTTTGGGCAGCGGGAACGGCGATGCTGACGCAATGCTATTCTATCCGCGGCTTAAACGTGATAGCCGCGCTTAATATTTCCAATACGATCAACAACGTATTTAACATTGTATTTATCGCACTTGGTGAATCCGTAGCAATCATAGTAGGCCAGCTTCTGGGCGCAGGCAAAATGGACGAAGCGCGGGATACTGATAATAAAATGATCGCCTTTTCCGTATTCAGTTGTGTTATGATCGCCATTATGATGCTCCTTTTGGCGCAATTTTTCCCGCTGCTCTACAACACAAACGCTGAAGCGAAAACGCTCGCGACCTACTTCATCATGTTAACGGCTGTTTTTATGCCACAGAACGCCTTTTTGCACGCCTCCTACTTTACGCTGCGCTCCGGCGGCAAAACGATTATTACCTTTCTTTTCGACAGCGTTTTTATCTGGTGTGTCAGCGTGGTGATCGCCTTTATACTGAGCCGCTACACGAGCCTGCCCGTAGCTGCCGTCTATGCTTTTGTCCAGATGGGCGACTGGATCAAATGTTTCATCGGGTTCATGCTGGTTAAGAAAGGGGTATGGCTGCAAAATATCGTCTCGTAATATCCCATTTACATATCATGTTCAAAAAGACACACGGACTATTCCATTGTTATAACATCTAAATAGTCTGTGTGTATTTATTTTATAATGCTCAATTAGTACGTAATTTAAGTGTTTATAAGCAATCAACAATTTATAAATTACGATAATATACTTGTATAAATTAATATCTATTGGTATAATATAACAGTATAATAGTCCTCCTATTTCATTAGTATACTTTTGTTTTACGTTGAAATACTACCTTATATCATAAGCGGAGGTATCTTATGGCTATCGTAAGCGAGGAAAAAATCATAAAAGTTTTATGGCAGTATAACCCTTGGTGGAGAGCGCCTTCCGCTGTCAGGGAAGATGCCAAGCCACAGAAGCGGCTGGCATATTATGAAGCGATGCAAATGTTGAAGCACCCCAGCATCCGCCGTTTTATTGTGCTTTCCGGAGTAAGACGGGTCGGCAAAACCACGATTCTCTATCAGATTATTGACAGGCTGCTGGAAGAGGGAATTAGTCCAAGAAATATCCTGTACATTTCCTTTGACAACCCGATGTTAAAACTCGTCAATGTGGAAACAGTCCTATCCGCCTACGAATCCATGTATCCGATTGAAGGAGATAAATATCTCTTCTTTGATGAGATACAGTACACGGATGATTGGGAATTATGGATGAAGGTCATTTACGACAGCAGGAAAGATATCCGTATGGTAGCCACCGGCTCCGCAAGTCCGATTTTAGAAAAGGGGGCAGCCGACAGCGGCACCGGCAGATGGAATGTTCTGAAAATACCAACCATGTCCTTTTATGAATATTGTAAAGTGCTCGGTCTGGAAGACCCTCTGTCCACCGGCACCGTGCAGCCCTGTGAACTTGCAGACATGGATCACGCTAAGCTGGGTGAGCTGGTGAACCGGTTTTTACCTCTGCGAAATCATTTCAACCGGTATCTGACCATAGGTGGCTTTCCGGAGCTTGTATTGTCCGGCGATGATCTGTATGCCCAGCGGATGCTCCGTGAAGACATCGTAGACAAAGTCATTAAGCGCGACGTATTGTCTCTGTTTAACATCCGCAATCCTCTGCTCATGGAAAAACTATTTTTGTACCTGTGCATGAACACCACGGAAATTTTCAGTGCAACCACAGCCGCGAAGGAACTTGAAAATATCTCTGTCTCAACTATCGACAGCTATATTGCGGCTCTGGAAATGTCCAACCTCATCTATCTGGCCAAACCTGTAAATGTGGGCAGCAAAGGGGCACTAAAAGGAAAACCCAAGATTTTTATCGCCGACGCCGCTATCCGCAATGCGGTATTGATGATCGATGATGTACTTTCGGACGAAACCGAGCTTGGCATCATGGTGGAAACCGCCGTCTACAAACACATGGTTTCCTACTATCATGGCACTCCGGCACAGCCTGGATACTTCAGAAATGCCCGAGACAATCACAAAGAGGTCGACGTTGTGATAGAACTCCCCCGGCGAAAAATTCTCTGCGAGGTAAAATACCGCAGCAATTCCCATTTACCTGTCTCAGACGCAATTGTGGAATTGTGCAAAGATAAAACCACAAAGGTGACGCACGCCTTTCTGGTTACAAAGGAAATGCATGATTTCGGCATCACCAAGCACGAAACGACCACCCCGATTCTTCGTGTGCCCGCCATTGCTTTTCTCTATCTTCTGGGAAAGGCGGAGGCGGACAGCAAAATAAATGGCGCAGTCTAACAGGCTGCGCCATAGGTTTTATATCAGAACTGTACCAGATACTTCTTTACATTTTCCGTAATGTTGGCCCCGAAAACCGCAGATCCCGCCACAATCACGTTGGCGCCGACATCCAACACTATCTTTGCCTTCTCCACCGTAATCCCGCCATCCACCTGGATATCGAGGTCAAGCCTCATCTCGTCGGCCATCTCCCGCACTCGGCGTACACGCTCCGTCGATTCAGGTATGTATTTTTGCCCGCCAAATCCCGGCTCCACCGTCATAACCAGAAGCATATCCAGTTTCGACAGATACTTTCGGACCGCCTCCACCGGTGTCTTCGGCTTAATCGCCATACCTACCCTGCACCCCAGGTTTCGAATCAGATCTATCGTCTCCTCCGCATCGTCTGTGGCTTCCAGATGGAAAGTGATACTGTCCGCGCCACACGCCTTAAACTCCTTCAAATACCGATCCGGATCAACAATCATCAAATGCACATCGAATACTCTGTCCGTCACACTACGAATGGATCGGATCACAGGCATTCCGAAAGAAATTGAAGGTACAAACACCCCGTCCATCACATCAATATGTAAATACTCTGCTCCGGCCTCTTCCACTTCTTTGATCTGCTCCCCCAGTCTGGCAAAATCGGCCGCCAGAATGGAGGGGGACAAAATTCTTTTACCCATCTTTCCTTCCTCCGCATCGTCCATTTCTCCGTCTGTGCACTGCTCTTTACTTCCGCGCAAACTCCTTTGTCTTTTCATAGATGCTCTTGCCGTCCAAGCCATACTTCTCTACCAACGCATTCGCAGAACCGGACTCGCCAAATACATCCTGCATACCGATCCGCAGAACGGGTGTGGGATGTTTCTCAGACAGACAGTCGCATACAGCGCTTCCAAGACCGCCGATCACGGTGTGTTCCTCAGCCGTAACCACTTTGCCGGTCTTCTTCGCGGAAGCAAGCACCAACTCTTCATCCAAAGGCTTGATCGTGTGGATATTGATCACCTCCGCGCTGACGCCGTCCGCAGCAAGCATTTCCGCCGCATCCAGAGCGGAAGAAACCGTAATGCCGCTTGCAATGATCGTCACGTCCGTTCCCTCTCTCAGGAGAACACCCTTGCCGATTTCAAACTTATAATCCGGCTTGTCATTGATCACAGGCACCGCCGCACGTCCAAAGCGCAGATATACCGGGCCCTCCATCTCGATCGCCGCTCTCACCGCGGCCTTCGCCTCCACATCATCGGAGGGCACGATAACGGTCATGCCGGGAATGGTCCTCATCAGTGCTACGTCCTCGTTACACTGATGGGTCGCGCCGTCCTCGCCTACGGTAATACCCGCATGAGTTGCACCGATCTTTACGTTTAAGTGAGGATAACCGATAGAGTTACGAACCTGCTCAAAGTTACGTCCCGCCGCAAACATGGCGAATGAACTGATAAAAGGTATCTTACCGCAGGTAGCAAGCCCCGCCGCAATACCTGTCATATTACACTCTGCAATACCGCAGTCGATATGGCGCTCCGGAAATGCTTTCAGGAACACGCCTGTCTTGGTTGCGCCCGCAAGGTCCGCATCCAGAACTACCAAATTCGGAAATTCTGCACCACACTCGGCAAGTGCATTACCATAGCTTTCTCTCGTTGCAATTTTCTTCACATCTGCCATTAGTTTGCACCTCCTAACTCTTTACCGATCTTCTCAAGATCTGCCATCGCCGTCGCGTACTCGTCATCGTTGGGCGCCTTGCCGTGCCAGCCCGCGTTGTTTTCCATAAAGGAAACGCCTTTTCCTTTCACTGTCTTACAGATAATAGCGGTGGGCTGTCCCTTGGTCGCCTTCGCCTCCTTAAAAGCGGCGTCGATCTGATCGAAATCGTTGCCGTCAATATTGATTACGTGGAAGTTAAACGCCTCAAACTTCTTGTCAATCGGATAAGGCGAGCACACGTCGTCGATCTTGCCGTCGATCTGCAGGCCGTTGTTGTCCACGATCACTACCAGATTGTCAAGTTTTCTGTGTCCCGCAAACATGGACGCCTCCCAAACCTGACCTTCCTGAATCTCACCGTCGCCAAGCAGCGTGTAGGTTCTGTAGTCCTTGCCGTCCATCTTAGCCGCAAGCGCCATGCCTACCGCCGCGGAAATGCCCTGTCCCAGAGAACCTGAAGACATATCTACGCCGGGCGTCTCCTGCATACAGGGATGTCCCTGCAGATAGGAACCAAGGTGGCGCAGTGTGGGCAGATCCTCTACCGGAAAATACCCTCTGTTCGCCAGAACGGAATAAAGTCCGGGAGCCGTATGGCCCTTGGAAAGCACGAAACGGTCTCTGTCCGCTTTCTTGGGATCCTTCGGATCAATGTTCATCTCCTCAAAATACAGGTAAGTAAAAATGTCTGCCGCCGACAAAGATCCGCCCGGATGTCCTGCCTTCGCTCCGTGTACGGCGGTTACAATCCCTTTGCGGACTTCGTTCGCTGTTTTTTGTAACTCTGATTTGTTCATCGCTCTCCTCCATCTAATTATAATATAGGTGCCGTTTCAGCACTTCTCTTACCATGTACATATGCTGCCCGAACCGCTGCCTTTTTACTATTTTCTCACATCGATCCGCTCATTTCAACAGCATATGTCGTCTTGCGCTAATTTTTTTATCAAACAATGTTACAATTCACACCCACACCAGATTTCGCACCTATTTACAACTATTTCGGTGTGAGTAACAACTGATGCACACAAAATGCTACAAAACGCGCATTTTGGCGCTGTCTCCGACGCCCTGCAGCAAGTGCATGGCGCGGGTGTGAAAAGTAACCAAACAGTTTCCGCTCACTCTCCGGTCTGGACGCCGTTTCTCACTGACCGTAATAGGCGTTAGCGCCATGCTTGCGGAAGTAATGCTTATCCTGCAGCTCCTGCGGCGCAGGCTGGATTCTCGCATTGATTGTCTCCGCACGGTAAGCCATTTTCGCCACTTCCTCGAGTACCACCGCATTGTGCACCGCCTCGTGGGCGTCTTTGCCCCACGCGAAAGGGCCGTGATTCTTGCACAGAACCGCCGGAACCGCCACCGGGTCTTTCTCCATTCTCTTAAACTCGCTGACAATCAGAAGCCCCGTGTTTTTCTCATAGGCGTCCGCAATCTCGTCCTCATTCAGACAGCGCAGACACGGAATATCCCCGTAAAAGTAATCCGCATGGGTCGTTCCGTAGCAGGGAATGCTCCTGCCCGCCTGTGCCCAGCTCGTGGCGTAGGAAGAATGGGTATGTACCACGCCGCCAATTTCCTGATAAGCCTTATAAAGCTCCACATGGGTAGCGGTATCAGAGGACGGGTTGTATTTTCCCTCTACCTTCTTGCCCTCCAGATCTACCAGCACCATATCGTCCGGAGTCAGCTTATCATAGTCAACGCCGCTCGGTTTGATCGCAAAAATACCGCTCTCTCTGTCGATCTCACTCACGTTGCCCCATGTGAATGTCACCAGTCCATACTTCGGAAGAAGCATATTCGCCTCGTAAACTCGTTTTTTCAGTTCCTCAAGCATCGTTTTTCACTCCTTTTTTAATTAGGTTTACATAGATTCTACCGCTGCTCTCTCTATTGCCAGCCCCGCGCCGTATACCCTCATAAACTTATTGAAGCCCTCCACATCGGATGCCTTCGGCTCCAGCTTCTCGCCCTTCTGACCGGCAAACACTTTGTTGTCAAGGAATGCCGCGAGACTCTCGTCCGCACCCTTATTCATCATGTAGGAAGCAAGAAGCGCGATACCCCACGCACCGCCTTCGCCCGCTGTCTCCATAACGCTTACAGGCGCGTTCATTGCCGCCGCGAGAATGCTCTGACCTACACCCTTGGTCTTGAACAGACCGCCGTGTCCCAGAATTTCATCCACTTCCACCTTCTCCTCTTGGAAAAGAATATCAAAACCGGTCTTGAGAGCTCCCAGAGAGGTGAACAGATGCACTCTCATAAAGTTCGCCAGATTGAACTTCGCGTCGGGCATTCTCACAAACAAGGGACGTCCCTCATTAAAGCCCGTCACGTGCTCGCCGGAGAAATAATTGTATGCCAGCAGACCGCCGCAGTCGTCATCTCCCTGCAATGCCTTGCGGTAGAGATTGCCGTACAACTCGTTCATATCCACTTTCATGCCCATCACTTCCGAATATTCCTTAAACAGGTTCACCCATGCGTTCAAGTCGGAAGTGCAGTTATTGCAGTGCACCATCGCCACAAGGCTGCCGTCCGGTGTCGTCACCAGATCGATCGCGTCATAAACTTTGGAGAGTTCCTTCTCCATAACGATCATGCCGAACACACTTGTTCCCGCAGATACGTTGCCGGTACGTTTGGCCACACTGTTGGTCGCCGCCATGCCCGTTCCCGCGTCACCCTCCGGCGGGCAGAAAGGAATGCCTGCCTGCAATGTGCCTGTGGGATCTAACAGTTTTGCGCCCTCTTCCGTCAGCGCACCCGCCTGCTGCCCCGCCGTGTAAACCGCCGGAAGCACATCCTTTAATTTCCACGCAAAGCCCTTGTCCGCAACCGCCTCATCAAACTGCGCGATCATCCTCTCATTGAACTGTCCCGTCGCAATGTCGATCGGGAACATGCCGGACGCCTCACCCACGCCGACAATTTTCTCTCCCGTCAGCTTCCAGTGGATATAACCTGCCAGCGTAATCACAAATTTCAGATCCGGCACATGCGCCTCACCGTTCAAAACCGCCTGATAGAGATGTGCAATCGTCCATCTCTGCGGAATATGATAGTTAAAAAGTTCCGTCAGCTTCGTGGACGCCTCCTCCGTAATCGTGTTTCTCCAAGTGCGGAAGGGAACCATCAGTTCCTCCTTCTCGTTGAACGCCATATAGCCGTGCATCATGGCGGAAAAACCGATCGCCCCCAGCTTTACCAGTTTCTCTCCGTACTGTGCCTGTACATCCTCCGTCAGCTTCTGATAGCAGTCCTGCAGCCCCGTCCATATGTCGTCCAGACTATAAGTCCAGATGCCGTTCTCCAGTCTGTTCTCCCAATCGTGCGCCCCCGAAGCGATGGGCTTGTTGCCCTCATCCACCAAAACCGCCTTGATTCTGGTGGAACCGAACTCAATGCCCAGCACCGCCTTACCGCTTGCAATACATTCTTTTGCTCCCATACTTACCCTTTTACCTCCTTATATGTTTATCCGCAGTGCACTGCTCATTGCCATCACGCATAAGTAGCTGCATTCCATCTTAACTCATTCTTGAAATCGCGGATGTTGGTATTTTTATCAATGATGACACTCTCAATGCCCATTGCGTCCGCCCAGTCCGCCATCTGCTCTACGGTCAGATCATAGGAAAATGCGGTGTGGTGTGCGCCGCCGGCAAGAATCCACGCAGTCGCACCAATTTCCAGATTGGGCTGCGGCGTCCAGAATGCCGTGCCAACCGGCAGTTTCGGCATAGGTTTCTCCACCTTCTTGCAGTCCACCGCGTTGATCAGCAGTCGGAAACGTGTGCCCAAATCTACCAGTGAGCACGCCACCGCAGGTCCGGTCTTTGACGTAAATACCAGACGGGCGGGATCCTCCCTGTTGCCCATGGAAAGAGGGCATACCTTTATCCCGATCTCACCGTCCGCAACAGAAGGACATACCTCCAGCATATGCGCCTGCAGAATCCCTTCCTTGCCGGGCACGAGATTGTAGGTGTAGTCCTCCATCATGGAAGTACCCTTCGCATCCTTGATGCCCATTGTCATCAGCTTCATAATGCGCACCATTGCCGCTACCTTCCAGTCGCCCTCCGCGCCGAAGCCGTAGCCTTTTTCCATCAGTCTCTGGATCGCCAGACCCGGAAGCTGTTTCAGGCCGCCCAGCATACCGAAGTGCGTTACCACCGCATGATAGTCGTTCTCCACAAGGAACTTCTCGATACCGATTTCCTGCTGCGCCTGCACGGCCACATGTTTTTTGAACTCATCGAGATCCCTGCCCTCATCAATAATCTTATATTTGCTGTAATACTCCTCAACCAGCGTGTTTACATCGCCCTGCGGCACCGCGTCCACATACTCCACCACATCGTTTACGCAGTAATGGTCAATCTCCCAGCCAAACTTGATCTGCGCCTCTACCTTATCGCCCTCGGTAACCGCCACGTTGTTCATGTTGTCACCGAAGCGGCACACGCGCACATGGGAGGACTCGATCACACCGATGGCCGTGCGCATCCAGCTTCCAAGCTGTTTCCGCACTGATTCGGAAGCCCAGTGTCCCACAATAATCTTGCGCTCGATGCCCATGCGGCTCACGATATGCCCGTACTCTCTGTCGCCGTGGGCGGACTGGTTCTCATTCATAAAATCCATATCTATCGTATCATAAGGAAGTTCTTCGTTGAACTGCGTGTGTAGATGGCAGAGCGGTTTCCGAAACTCTTTCAGTCCCAGAATCCACATCTTCGCCGGAGAAAAAGTGTGCATCCAAGTAATCACTCCCGCACACTCCGGATCGTTGTTTGCGTCGTTGAACGCCTTGCGGATAGACGCCTGCCCAAGCAGCGTGGGCTTCAATACTACTTCAAAAGGCAGGTTCCCGGAAGCGTTTAACCCCTCCACGATCTTCGCGGAATGATCCGCCACCTTTCTCAGGCACTCATCCCCATACAAGTCCTGAGATCCCGTACAAAACCAAAATTTGTAATTCTTAGCTGTGACCATACAATACCCTCTCTTTCCTTTTTTGTTTGCGCCGTGCTGTGAGACTCGCAGATCCGCGCTTACGCGCTCACTGTCCGCCTTCGTCGGACGTCTGCCCGTTAATACCGCCGCGTAAAACAAATGTCTGCTTCGCAGCCGCTTGTTTTCCTGCGGCCAGTATTAAGTTGTACACATATACAATTTTGTATACAGTATTCGCTTGCCTTTTCCGCAGATCGTCCTGTACTTCATATATTACAGTCTACTACTTGTACATACAAATACGCAAGTTGTACTATCCGGCTTTTTATCTGATCCTCCTCACCGAATCACGCGGCACCACATCCACCTCAAATTCATAGTTCGCATCGAAGGACGGATCTTTAATCAAACGCAGCAGATTTTCAGCCGCCTTGCCGCCCAGCCGCTCCATCGGATGCGGCGTGGAAGCGATCGGCACTTGCCCGAGAATCGCCAGCTCCGAATCGTCCACACTTGCCACCGAAATGTCCTTCGGAACCCGGATGCCGTTCTTCTTGAAAATATCCAGAAGGCCAAAGGCCACCTCATCGTTATAGCAAAATACCGCCGTACAATCTCGAAACCGTTCCAGCACCTTCCCGGACGCCTTTTCCAGATGCTGTTTTTCTTCCGTATCCACCCAGACGATCTGCCTGTCTACCACCTCAAGCCCGGCATCCATCATCGCATCCATATACCCCGAAAAGCGCGCCTGCCCCTGTCCGTCGTCCAGTTTAAAAATACCGCCGATTTTTTCATGTCCCATGGAGAGCAGATACTTCGTCGTTTTCCACCCGGCCATGTGATCGTTGATGGACACATGCGGAATCTTTAGCTGCGGATAAAAACTGTTGATAAAAATGACCGGAATCCGTTTCTTTCGTATCTCCTGATAGAGCCGCAGATTGGGATTCGGAATGCCGCTCTTCGTCGGTTCCACAATCAGACCTGACACCTCGTCCCGACTGATGATATCCTCCAAAATGGTCTTCTCACGCCCGTGCTGGTTGCTCGTAAATGCAATCTGCACCGAATATCCCGCCTCCAGAAGCACATTCTCTATGCCCTGTATGGTTCGTGGAAAAATATAGCCGTCCACATAAGTTGTCACCACGGAAACCCGCATTCGCTTCGTCAGATTTGCCAAACGGTTATCATTGATGTAAGTGCCGCTCCCCTGAATTCGACGGAGCAGCCCTTCATTCTCCAAAACACCGATCGCGTGTCTGACCGTCTGGCGGCTCACGCCAAACATCTCCTTAAGCGTGTTTTCCGAGTACATCTTCTGACCCGGAACCAGCTTTTTCGTCTCTATTTGTTTATTGATCCACGAAACCAGTTCCATATATTTAGGGGTTGTTTTTTCCATCACATACTCCTGCCGCTCTCCGGCTGCGCATATATCAGCAGACATAAAAGGCCGCCCTTTCAGGCAGCCCTTGCTTTTAAGGACTGCGCTCTTTACGCTGTCCGTACTATTTCATCATATCGGCATGTCGGGCAATTGTCAAGCTGGGTGCAGAAACAGCCCCGGGAGATATACCCGGAGCTGCTTCCTGCAATCTTTTTATTTCGTTACTTTAAATCATCACCGTGCTTTCCGTCCTCTGCACCGATGGGTGCAGATGTCCGGATGGTTAGTTATTCCAAGGCTGACTGCCTTCTCCTACATGTACGGTGTAGGAAATAGACTGATCTTCAAAATAACATAAACTCTTCAAATACACGGTCTGGCCCTTCGTCAAATTGTAATAAATACCAAAATTATCCCCCCCACTCGTCGGGCCGTTTACATCCTCCCAGTTCAGCGCTCCACTAGTATTCCTGCCATTGTGCAGCAGACAAGTTTCAGCGTCAACGGAATCAATATTATACAGGATACCATAGGTATCTTCCGTTCCTTCAGACCAGAACGTGTAGTATCCATCCTCCGGTGCGGTGAAAATATGTCCTGTCGCGGTAGCCTGTCCGTCGGGCGCATCATTGCTGCCAAGTACAGACGCCTGTGCCGCCTGCCCCAGCCTCAGCTCTTCCACAGTGTCTGTCAGTTCAGCCCGCAGGGAGAAATTCTCCTCGCTTTGTGCCGACATCGTCCACATCACCATCTGACCTGACTTCAGCACCATCTTCTTAGACAGCTCCTCACCGCTGTTTACAGATCCTGTCTGTGTAGAACTTCCGTTCCTATCCAACACAAAGCCCAATCCATGGCTTGAACTTGCCAGACCCGTTGTCGTAAATTCATAGATTCCCGTACCGTCCGCAACAAACAAGGCTTTCGTCCCCTGATCCGCCTGTAATGCAATATTCGTCCCGGCTGTCGTGATCTCGAGAACACTTGTATCCTTCGCTCCGCCCACGGTGGCTGTCAGCTCGCTTCCGGAATTGTTAACCGGATTCACATACACCGTCTGTCCGGCCGAAAGAACCACGCTTGCGGTGATCGTCACCTTTCCGTCCGTTCCTGCGGCTCCGGCCGTGCCTGTCGCCAGGGGGCTATAATAGCTCTCCGCATCGCTCACACTGTTCCAGATCTTAAGCTTTGCATACGCTATGTCTGTCTGGTCTACCGTCATCGTGAACTGATATGCCCCGGCCGACGGCGCCGTAAACTGATAAAACGTATCGCTTCCGCCTGGCACGGTTCCGGACGCCGTTGACAGGTCAGCCGGTGTGATATCCTGTGTATTGACCGTAAACGTCGCATCTGCGCTGCCGTTATTGGTAACCTTCACGCATACCACGTCGCCCTGATCCAGCTCCAGCTTCTTGCTGAAATCGGTTCCGCTGATCGTCGTCCTGACTTCATCTCCTACCTTTATCTCTCCTGACACATTGTAGTTTGCCGTATCAGCCGTAGCAGAGAACCGATAACGCCCGCTCTTCTCGATCGTGTACATCAGATACTTTGTCTCGTCCGATGCAAGCGTTACCGGCTTGGGCGTGCCAAAGGCAACATCCTCACTGATCTTCTGCGCATGCAGCGTATACATCTCATTCTCGTACAAATAACCGGTTTTCAGCCATACACTGCCGTCCCTCTCCATCGCGCATTCTACCATACTGCCAGAACCGGATGGAATCCCATTGTTCATCAAACTGTCTGAATCTGTATAAAGGTACAGCCATACTTTCGAGTTACTGCTGTCGGTCAGGGAGAACTGATACTGGCCTGTTTCCGGAGCCGCAAACTTAAAATACTCCTGTTTGCCCTGACCTGTCACCGTTTTTCCATTCTCCGCTGCCTCCATGCGCTGTGTCAGATTAATTTCCACATAATACGCAGCATTTACCGCCTCTCCATCTACGTTGGATCTAAGGTAAATTGTTGTCCCCTCTGTCAGCCAGCCGAGATTCTCATTGCTCACATAGCTGCCTTCATTATTCCATTCGTATATGGCTAACTTATTACTACTCTTGTAAAGCGTGCTGCTTGCTGTCGATGTAAATCCGTATTTCGCAGTCTCCGGCGCTGTAAAACTGAAATAATGATATTGCGACTCTCTGACCTTTCGCGGATCGCCCACGCTCAAAGGCAGATACACAGGTGCATTGTTACCTGTCTGTCCGGGAGTCGTCGGATTCTTCCAATTCTCTGGCTCATCGTCTCCATAGTATCGGGTAGACCCGTCTCCATTCTGATAAGCGTCTCCTACTGCCACTACAGAGATATCGTATCTGGCAATCACCTTATTGCCCAGAATCTTGGACTTCACTTCCAGCGTCGTGCTTCCGGGTTTCAGGCCCTTTAATGTGATACAGTAGGTTCCTGCCGCCGCCTTGACGCTCGCCACCTTCTTGTCCCCGATCGTCCATGCCAGTGTATCATTGACACGTCCACGGTTGGAAGGATTTGCCGTCAGCGTATAGGAGTTGCCGGACAAAACTCGTAACAAAGTCTTGCTGCTCGTTACGTTTCCATCTTCATCACGATATAGATGCAATTTCCCGTTATCGCCATCCGACACAGTGATAGCCATGCCGCCTCTGGGCTGCGACACACTGATAACATTATCATTACTGTCAAATCTGTGTGTATCTGTCAGATAGCTATCGCACGCAGGAATCTTGGTGGTCTTCGCCTTTCCGGATGCCGGTTTTGCCGTGACATTTTTATACAGTGCAGTAATCTGAACCGTATACTGGCTTTCCTTCGCAATCTTTCCGCCGCCTGCCAGCACATCACTCCGAATCTGATCCGCACTAATCCGATATGTATCTTTGAGCCATTTTCTCTTGTTGCCGGATACTTCATATGATACTTTTGTCGCTCCAGAACTACTGTTCTTAACATAGCGTTTATCGAGTAACTTCTTTTTGCTCGAATCAATGATTTCCACACGGAAAGCATCCGCATCGCCCGCATGGGTGAAGGTCAGGCCGAACTTGTCATTGGTCACATCGATCGCCTTGATCTTCTTCACCGGCGCAAGCTCTTTCGAAACGAAAGTGATCTTAGCCGTCGCATTGGTTTCCGGCTCTGCGATCTTCTTCACATTTTTGTCTGTGAGAGACAGCTCCAGCTTGCCGCCGCTCTTGATGGCACGAAGCGAATTGCCATTCAGCTCGAAATACTCCTTCTGTGCCTGCACTGCCGTCCTGACCACATCCATATCCATATCGGGCTCACGATAGGACGTCAGCTTGGTCTTACCTGCCTTGTAGGTGTAGAGCGCAATATCGTTCAAATTCACACTCTGGCCAACCGAGAGATTCACGGTTTTCTTCTTCGCCGTCACGGAATCCACATCCGCACTGATAACAAGCCGGATATTCGTCTCTTCATCCAGGCTGCTGTCGTATGCGTAGATTTCCACGCAGTCAATATAACCCTCTGCATCAACATCATAATGGCCTGTGATGCCGGTAAGTTTGATCTTACCCTTCTTGTCGACACTTACAAACTCATTTTTCTGTACTTTGGCAGAATTTCCATTCTTGTCTTTTCCCAATACATAATACTGCAGCTTCGGTTCCTGATAAACGTCTTTATACTGCTTATCCAGCGGAAGCTCCAGATACAGAAAATCATTGCTGTCCGCCGCCGGGTCGCTGGCATTCATTAAAAACCGTCCAAGCGTCTTACTGTCCAGCGTTTTGATCTTGGAGAAATCCACTACGTATGTGCGAATACCAGAATAGAACGCAGGCGAATCCCAATAATACTCCGTAACATCCGTAATGCCGTCAACTGTCTCGTCCAGCTTGAGATCCAGTTCCAGCGCCTCAGACTTCAACGTCGTGAAAGTAACCGCCGTACCGGCTGCGCTGTCATCAACGGTACTCTGCGTAATCACGCTTCCGTCAGAGAGCGTCTTCGCCCCGCACACGTTTCTCACATACACGGTATACTGTGTATTGGGCGCCAGTTTGGTCAGCCGTGCCGTGTACTTGTTATTGAGCCTGTTGTAGCTCTCGTCCGCGCTGTCCTGATAGATCGGCTCGATCTCGAAGTCATTTCTCCACTGGTTCTTGTTGCCCTGCAGATTCTTTGCTTTCACTTCGATATCTTTTGCATTCTTCTTACCGGCCACCACATAGATTTCGCGGCGGTATCCGTCGCTCACCACGCCGTAGTTCACGTCCGCTTCTGTGCCGTGCGCACTTACCGTAACCGGCTTAGGAGCCGTCACAAGCGTACCTTCAATCGTCACCGTCGCGGTCTTTGCACCCTCGATCGGTACCATATCGCCGTCTTCATTCATATGCTGCGGGAAAACGGTAATGGTTGCTTTCTCCTTCTTGAGAGCCGTCACATAGCCGCTCTCAGGATTGACATGCATAACCGACTCGTCGCTGCTCTTATAGCCGAGGCAGACCACATCCGCCATCTGCGCTTTCGTGATCTTCACATCCAACTGTACGGAAGAACCGATCGCCAGCTTCTTCGGCGCCGCATTGAATGCCAGCTTCTTCGGCGCCACCGCATCTTGCAGATTGCCAAGACACTGTTCCTTATTAAAGTTCAGCTTTATGGTCTCGACATATTTATCTTCCCAGCGGATATTAAAGCTCTTCTCCCCATTCGCCGCATCGAAAAGTACGGTAAAATATCCAGAGTTCTTATACTCTGCTACAACCTTGCCGCCGGCCTTTTCCACTTCGTTTTTGTACATCGCCGTGTCAGGAATCTGACCGCCAAATTCCGCCGGGGCAGAAATCTGAAATGCCGCAAGATTACCTGTCATCCCGTTACTTGTCGCGTAGCCGATTCCCTCCAGCACATTCACCGTCTGCGAAATGCTGTCGTCCTTCCGCGTTACCTCGGGAGCTCCGATGGCAAGCTGCTTCACATTGCCAGACTTTACCGATGTAATCTTGGCAGGCGCCGCAACGGTCTTAAAGGTGCAGAGAACATCCGCGGCAGCCACCTCATAGTTTCTGTCAAAATCATCTCTTAAACCACCGCTTTCCGCGTCATAGCGGATCTCTAATTCCCGATTTCTGTGAAGAATGTTTCCACTTAAAGGCGTTTTACTGCCTTTCTCGTATACAAAGAATGCAGGTTCGCCATTTTCCCATGCGTCATTTTCATCAGTGAATGCCCATTCGTCACTCTCCGCATAACCCGTTACTCTATATCCATCGCGGATGTCACTCCGAAGCCCGGTCATGGAGCCTGCCTCGTAGGTATCCTTCACCTTGAGTTCCAGATTGATGGGTCGTTTCCCGATCTTTATGGTTCCGATCAGTTTGCCGGGCACTGTGACAGGTTCCGGGCCGAGATCGAGAGGCGCATACTCCTCATTGCCCCAGAAACATGCGTACAGATCATACTCTCCCGCCATCCACAGATCTTCCAGCAGACCATCTTCACCGGTTGTCTTTTCTACATAGCGATACTCTACCAAGTCTTTCGGTACATCAACCGGCTGCCCGTCCTTTGTCGTCGTAAGCGTATAAGCCTCTTCCGGCTTCACCTTTTCTCTGGTGAGGCATTTGCCGTCATAGATGTCTTCATACGCTACCAGTTTCTCCGGTACCGGCGTGAGATTCAGCACCTTCTCGCCCATCTTATTGACAGTAAAAGGCGCGGTTCCGCCCAAAGGCTCTTCCTTATAGCCAGCCCGTTTCTTTGTCTCACCCGCCGGGTTCTGGACGTCTTCTTCTGTTTTAACCTTCCTGCTGGTCGTGTAATTATTATCTATATAATATTCAAAGTCTGCCTCGTCCCAATATTTTACATCGGAAGCCTGAATCTTATATTCCGTCTTTCCGGTATCATCAAATGAAAGTACAGAATATTCATTTTCATCGTAACTGCCATTGAACTTAGTTGTGCCATCGTCCTGCTTTATGTACTCATATATGGTCCAGAAAGGCACGACCTCGTCCGGCGTCTGATCCATCTGATACTTGATATCATGGTTATCGAAGAAATCTGCCGGGGTACCTCCGGACAGCATACTGTACTCACCCTCCGGTGTAATCGTAAGCTGCACCTTGTCAATGACAAAGTACACCACTGCCGCCGCGCCGTCCTTCACATAGTAGAGTGTTCCGTCGTCGGTATTGTCCTCATACGAAACTATCAGCTTGTAGATACCTGCATCTGTCGGCGCAGTCATGTTCCAAAGCGAAGTCCAGTTTTCCTCATCCTCAAAACCATAGTCTGAGAAACCGTTCGTCTTGTTCTGATCCAGGATCTCTTTGTCCAGAAGATCTTCCGCTTCGCTCTTATACCACGTATACGTAAAGTCCTCGCCTACCGCGTTAAGAGATTTGCTCGCGCCTTTCAGCTTGATCTTATTCTTATAATCGGATTTGTTCGCAAAAAGGGGCTTGCTGTCATACTCCTTCGCGCCTGCCTCCTCCGGTGTTTTACCGGCCTTGCCATCTTTGAGCAGCGCCTCCAGATCCCATTCCATCTCGACGCCCGCCTCTACCTTTACGGTAAGAGCCTCCGCATCCGTCGAAGGTGTCTCAACGGTCGTATAGTTAGGGTTCGCACCGTTGATCTCTTCCCCATCCTCATCCAGGCCGGAATTGATACCCGTCCTGTGGGCATAGGTGCCGTCGGCATTATAGATCGCTTTCTTACCCTCATAGATCACGCGGTACTCCTTACCGCCCTCCATTTTGTAAGCAGCGTCGCTGATGCTCTTCCATGTCTGCCCGTCCTTCACCTGAAGCGTAAACGTCGGCTCGTAGATCTGGCTGACATTGGCATCATCATAGCCGGTACCCCAGATATGATTTTCCTTCACATTGATCTTAATCTCTTTGTCCTGACGATCTTTTGCCTTCGCCTCGTATGTCACCTGTGACAACACTTTGGTCATAAGTGTGCCCGCCGCGGCCTCAATCGCTTTCGAGTTTGTGATGGTAACCGTTACCGGTGCCGGATCGACTACGACCTTGATTTCATCCTCGCTGCCCGCATATACGCCATCCTTATCCTCATAGGTAAGGATATATGTATATGTTGTACCCGCATCGGTGGGCGCTTTTACCTCGCCCTTGTCGTTTACTTCGCAGCCGGGGTACTCTTCCCACTTTCCGACCACCTTAGCCTTATCAGCCTCGAATGGCGTCCAGCCTGTCTGCGATGCCGCATCCTCATACTGGACCACATATGTATACTCTGTAGTAAGCGCGGGAGCCTCCACCGGCTTACCGTCATACACACGTTTTATATTTTTTGCTTCTTGAGGCGCGAGGGCAACGACGATTTGTGTCTGCGTCAGTTCACCCATCTCGATATCCGCCGTGAAAGGCTCGATCTCATAGTTTTTAGCGGCCGCCTTCGCAGCCTCAGATGCGTCCGGCTTGAGCGACGGCGTAATATCCGCCACATAGTCGCCGTCTTGCTCCATCTTTTCGTCCGGTTTAAGAGTGCCGCCCGCTATTGCATTTCTCACGTCCGTCACTGTCAAAACTATCATGTCTTTCGTCAGATCAGTCTGATCGGCCGCTGCCACATCAACACTGTCAATCTCTACTTTGACAGAATCTTTCAGTGCGCCGGGTTTTACTACCACCGGGTTCAGGTTTATCGAAAGCGGCGCCTTTTTGATTTCACACGTAATCTTCTTCTCCGCGCCGTCATGCACATCCGGAACAGCCGCATAACTCAGGGTAAGCTGATACTCGCCCGCTTTCACCGGCTCTCCCGTCATAGCGGTATAGTTCCCGTCCTCGCCCCTCACTTCCCATTTGTGCGCCACCGTGTCTGACACGGATTCCGTACTGCCGTTCTCCGTCTTCGTCAGCTCGACCCCGCTCAGGTCAAAAGGCTCATAGCCGTCATAAACCGCCTCTGTCTCCAGCCCGCTGACCTTGATCTCGTAGACAGGTTTCTCCGCCGCCGGGGCAGGATCGCCTTCCGCGTTCGTCCCCGCCTGATCGGCCGCAGCTTCCTTCTTCTCCGTCTCACCGGCATTCTCCGCCGTCGTGCCGGTGTCCGCGGCAGACTGGCCGTCGTTTTCCGTATCAGCCATTGTATCTGCAGGCAGAACATCACCGTCTACTGCCTCCGGTTCGTCCTCGTCTGCCGGCACAGCCCCTTCAGCCGGTACGTCCGTGTCGCTGTTTTCCGACGACACATCATTCACTACGTCTTCCGTGGCAGCATCGTCTGCAGTTGCAGCGAGCGCCGTCTGGGGTATCATAGTGACTGACATAGCCGCCGCCAATATCATGGCCAGCATTCTCTTGGCCAGATACAGCTTCTTTGTCTTACCCATTTCCTGTCCTCCTCTTTATTATTTTGTAATTTACCGGTTTTTCGCAAAGCAAAAAACACGTAAGACCATTATACCCCCCCAGACTGTCCGAAAACTATTCCTATGGCTTCGTTTCCGCTTTCATTTTTTGCACAAAAAATGCCGGGAA
>CAMTMP010000025.1 GCA_947073545.1 uncultured bacterium | reverse complement strand
TCGCCCGGCTCATAGGTTTGGAGGTAGGAAAGCAAATCCCACTGTTTGGCCTCAGCCACCTGCTCCTTTGTCACTCCGGGCATTGCAAACCCTCCTTCCCATTGTTTATTTCCGGTCGGCAGAACCTCGGGCCATGTTGGCCCGAAGCCTACCGTTCCTCATGAGAAAGCCCCGCCTTATCCTTGCATGGAACCGGCGGGGCCTCCTTAAACTGTTTTATGGTTTCTAAGATAGAGCGGGTCTCTTCCTTCTCATTCCAGGCAGACGGCCCGGCAATGCGGTATTCCGTGGGGATGGCCTCCCGTCCAGTGTAATACTCGATAAACGGCTCGCCGCTCTCGCATAAATAGCCGCCCGGCACGAATCCTCCTATGCCGTTTAAATCAATGTCCCGTCCATAGGCTTCGTAGTCGAAGTAGCCGCGGATATGTTCCGGTATGTCAATAAGCTGCATTTCTTCCGCAAAATAGCGGCCCAGACCTTCCTCGTCCTCAATGCCGGGATAGAAGTCGAAACAATCCAGATTCTGCGCTAAATTGATTAAGTCCCCGGCACCGTCCGTATGATTCCCGAGGGCGATAGCCGCCTCGAATTTCTCAATCTCATTTTCATTCATCCCTTCCAGCAGGTGCGCCAGATAGTTCAGCTCGTCCAGACCCGCATACTCGTCCAGACAGTCATAGAGCCCCAGCACGTCGCTCTCATAGTTGGTGATGAAATACTCGTCATAGCGTTTCCCGTCTATGCCGATACGGGCAAAAAGCGCCTGCACTTCCTCCGCAGTAGTGGGGAAGCGGAGATATTCTCCCACTTCCGCGCCCAGTTTCGGGTAGAGCCCCGGGTTGGTCACATAAGCTTCAAACATTGTCCTTGCCCTGCTGATTGACCGTCAAAATGCCGTCCAGTGTGGTAGCTGTGATGTTCAGACGCTTCGCCACAGCGATGTCGTTCTTCACATCCTCGTCCACCTCGCCGCATAACTGTCGGAAGATGCCCTGACTGTCGCCGCCCCCTTCGGATCAGCGGTCACGCTCCATTTGATGCGGTCCGTTCCCATGACCCTGTCATAGTCGCCCACATCCGCGTACAGCGCATAGGTCTGCCCGTTTCTTAACGCCACCGCCGTATCATGCGTGATTTCCTGTCCCGCCGCATTGGCATCCGCCCACAGTTCCTCCATACTCACGAGAGAAACCTTCATACTGTTTTCCGCCGCGATCACAGGCTTTAAGGTGGTAAACCGCTTCGTGCCGGAAGCCTTCTGTACAGGCGGCCTGGAAGCAGCCTGCTCCTGCACTGTCGGCAGATAGTTTGCGGTCACCACAGCTTCATATGACGTGGCAGACGTCAGACCGTTTATGGTACAGCGATAGGCAGATACCTGTCCGTTCTTATAAGAGACCGGCTCGTACGTAAAGGTGTTTTCCTGCCCGTCAGTCTGCGGCGTTTCGCCGCCGTTTTCCTCTGTCCGCGCCCGGTAGGTCGTTTCTTTTCCCGTACTCTTGTCTGTCAGCGTCAGCGTGTGGTAATACTGTGGGCCGTCCATTTCCCGCACTACGGCGCCGGGCTTAACGGTAATGTCCACGAAAGAATCCAGAACCGCCACTTTACTGATTGTCGGAGCGGGCATATCGTCGACCTTGATAACCGCATTCTTCGTATCGAGAAGCCTTCTTCCTTCCCCGGCTTTATCATACAGCTTCACGGGTATGGTAAGGCTTGCCCCCTTCTTTTGTTCCCCTGTGGCTTCGTCCACCGGATATGCAAAGGGCGTGATCACCGCTTTCTCCTTCTCTCCCGCCGGGTATGTCACCGTAAGGCAGTCCGCGCCTGCCTCCTCCAGTTCGTCCACCATCGCCGCCAGATCCACTCTGTCCAGCCTAAACGCATCCGCGGAACCTTTCACATCGCATCCCACAAGCGTCCAAACGGAAACGGACTGTCCCAGCTTTAACGCAGTCGTCTTATCTTTGATCGTCCGAAGGGATTTTACCACTCTGATCTTAATTCTGTTGGATTCCCTTACCGCACCGCCGGAGTCCTTACCCGTCACATAAATCTCCGCTGTTCCTGCCTGCCCGCCAAGGCTCAGTTTCCCTTTGTTTGTCACCTTGACTACCTTGGTGTTCGTACTCTTATAGGAAGGGCTCTTATAAACCTCTCCATCATTCTGCCACGCCTCCGCCGCAGAAAGCGTATATCTCACTTCCGCAGGGATCGCCTCGTTTGTCGGGTCCGTGTACACATAACCGCCGTTTTCCTGATCGTTAAAGGAAACGGCCGCCCCGTCCGCGTCATAAGCGGTAAGCTGTATCCTCGTGATCACGGGCATCTTCGTCCTGATTTTGCCGCTCATCCACCCGGCACAGTTGATCTCCCCCGCCGCGTTTTCGGTCAAATTCCGCAGATAGAACACATAGAAAGTATTCGTACGCAGACCGCTCTCCCACGCCAGCCTGCCGTCTTCTGTCCGCGCCCTCGCTGTCACGACCTTCCCGTCAGCATCCGGACAGAGCGCATCGGACAATCCGGCCTCAACAGCCTGTCTCTGCTCGTCAGTCATACTCTCCGGCATACCCTTGTCCAGACCGGCCTGTGTCAGCGCTTTCTCCACAGCTGCCTTCCATGCTTTTGCATTGCTGCCAAGGCTGTCAGTGTAAGGTACGGCGTACCCCTCTGTCCACCGGCTGTTCATATTCTTCTTCCATGTGGCCGCTGCGCTCACATCTTTCATCTCCGTGATCTTCACCCCGGAAGGGGCAGGTACCTGCTTCACGGTAATCTTTTTGACGGCCGAAACGACCTTGCCCTTTCTGTCAAGTCCGGCCGCGCGCACCGTCAGCGTCGCTTTGCCGGGTCTGAGCGCGCGCATCTCTCCCGTCACACGGTTCACACTGAGCACACTGCTGTCGTCCGAGATAAAGCTTAACTGTATCTGATCCTTCTCGTAAGCTCTGGTCACCTTCACATCGGCGATCTGGCTCTGTCCCACATAGAGCGTGGAGGGAACCCCGTTGAATGCAACCTTTTTCGCCACATCCATACCCGCCGCATCGCTTTCCATATAACAGTTTTGTGGCGCCCGCAAAGTGACGGTCTGGGTTCTCGTCTCCTTGCCCGCCCATTTGATCGTAACTGTCTGATCCTTCCCCTTCTCCATCTTACAGAAGCAGTCCAGATATTTTTTATCCGGCCCCCAGCGGAGTATGCAGTCCGCAGATTCCGCAGTCGTGTCTGAGAGAGCCTTGGTTCCCTGCATTGCCTCCGGTGCACCGATCCGCAGGGCCGCATAATTGCCCGCCTTCTCCGCAATGCCCGTGCTCTCCGTGTTGATTGCCGGGGAATATGCCACGGCATCGTAAACCGCCGTCACCTCTCTGTCATGATTCCGATAACTTACCATCGGGCTGGAAAGCTCGATTCCGGTCTCCTCCACCGCATCAGTCCGCTCCTGCACCGTGCCGCTTTCCCGAACCGGCGCCTTGACCAGTTTCGAGAAATCCATGGTATAGGTCGCCGCCTCATATTTGGACGCGCTCTCCTCCTCCGTATCGAAGTCGATGGCAATGGATACGGACCCCTTCTCAATCGGAAGGAGCAGATCCAGATACCCCTCCTTCAGCGTGGAGTCCGCTTTCTTGTACAAAACAGTGTCGCTTCCCACGGAAATGCTGACCGACCCGTTATCATCCATCCTGTCCCGCTCTACCGTCAAGCGCAGCGCCAGAACATAATCCTGCTCATCCGAATCCGCAAAGTAAACCGGTTTCAAGGGATGCGCTTTATCATAAGGCGCCGCCTGAATGACATTGTCCTTAATTGTGTACTTCGCCTTTGTCCTGTCCGCGATGCCAGTAAACGCTCCGCCGGATACTTTGCTGACCTCCGCATCCGTCAACGCCCTGACCGAAGCGTCCGCAATCGTGGAATCCGCCCCGCCCGCATAGTCGCTGTCCGAAATATGCGCCATATAATAGGTCTGAAAGGCCGTGGAAAGATAGCGGTCCTGCAAAGGCGCGGTTTTAAAACTGCTCTTGCCTTTCAAGAACTTCTTCGCGCTGCAGTCCAGATAATAATATTTCCCCTGAATCTTCACCAGATTATAGGTATGCGCGCCACCGTCCATACCCATCAAAATCTTACTCTCCAGACCAAGCTCCGAGGCAAGCCGCTGGAAAGACAGGGCAAACCCCATACAGGTTGCCTTTCCTTTACAGAGTCCGCCATACGCATAGTGATGCACGGGATTGCTGTTATCGTAGTGCATGGATGTGGAAACAAAGTCATAGACTGCCTTTACTCTTGCGTACTCGCTCTTTCCTTTCACCCCTGCCAGTCTCCCATTCAGGAGTTCCGCCACCTTATTGTCCACCGCCTCCTCCTGCTTGGCAGTTGTCGTAAACTGCTCCACATGGAACGTCAGCTTATAGTATTCTTCCCCGTAAATCAATTCCGGATATGCCGTGTCCGCATGGAAACTGCCTCCCCTTATCGCATAGAAGGCATAGTCCCCCTCCCAAGGCTTCATACCTGCACGGCCCTTGTTGATATCGTACAATTCCGCCTCCATCCAGTCCGGGATGTAACCGCCCATGGGATCGCCCGACGGATTGTCTGATTTATCCTGTTCGCGCAGCGCATTGTACGCTGCTATGGAAGGATCGCAGGCCGACTTCTTTATGTAAACCGTTTTGTCCTTGCCCTGCTCGCGGTTTCTCACTGCATCACGGAGAATCTGCAGACCCGCCTGCAGATCGTCCGTCACGATACCTGTCTTATCGTCGTAAGAAGGGTAAGTCACCCCCGGCTCCGCCGCCTCCACCGTGACCGGGACGGCCATCAGAAATCTCGGGCCCCGCCCCTCCACGTAAAAATAAAGCGCCTGCCCCGCCGTAGCTTGCAGTCCCGTCAGTCTGGCGCAGGACTCATAGAGATATCCCAGCGGAATTTTGGCGTACGTAAAAGGCGCCATATCTCCGCTTACATAACTATTCGGAAAACTGGCCGGGTAGGGCAGCCCAAGCCCAAACTGAAAGGAGACGCTCCCCGAAATATCCGCCGCCGCATCCTCCCACGGAACGATGGTGCCGTCCTTCTTCACAAGCGCCACGAAAAGCTCCCCGCTTGTCTCTCCCACGTGAAGTGACAAAGAGGATATCTCCTGTCCGTCCTTGTCCACCAGTTTTACGCCCACGTATTGGCCGCCGGTCTGTTCAATCAGGTCGGCATTGTAGATCATGCCACCGCAGGATACCTCGCTGCTTTTGACGGCTTTTTCCACACCGTCCGTTTCGTAAACCGCTTCTATGTAATAGCGGTATGCCTGTTTTTTCGGAATATCTTCCTGATCTATAGGGTCCGTATAAGAAACGCGGTCGGCAGATAAATCATTTTCCGTTATCTTGACAAATTCTGCGTCCGCCCTGTCGGCGCGGTAGACGCGGTATCCTTTCAGACTCTCATCCATCCGCAGCTCCCATGAGAGCGTTACCGACCATTCCTCCTCAAATTTCAGCGTCAGCGCGGGAGCCGCCGGTTCCTCCAGCCACTTTGCCGTCAGCGTCATGTCCTGCTTCAGGGGCTTTTCAAAGTCAAAAGGTTCGTCCCCCGCATACCAGCCGCCGAAATATTTTCCTGCCAAGACAGGCGCTATATCAGGCATGGGCACGGAACCGGCGTCCATGTCCACCTCCCGCACAGCCCTCTTTTTGTCTTCACTGACCGTATAGCTCGTTGCGGACGCCGTCTGCAAAAACGCGCCGTCACCCGCATCCAGTGTGAGCGTGTAGCTCGTCTTTCCATAATCCGTGCCGTCCCACTCCACAAAGGCATAACCGTTTGCCTTTGCGTAATCCTCCGCCTTGGAACCCTTGGGCGCATGGATCGTCTCCAACTGACTATAGGAAAAAACATCCCGTGCCTTGCTGAAATCCAGAGAGGTTCCCGCTACAAACAAATCCTTTATATGACTGGAAAAAAATGCCTCCTCCCCCACCGTCCGAACCTCCGGTCCGATGTAGAGCGTCCGAATAGAGGCATTGGCAAACGCCTGCCTGCCAATCGACGTCAGATTTTTGGGCAGAACCATCGTCCCGTCCTGTGAAAAGTCGATCTCTCCCTGCTTCACATCACAAAGCCAAAAGCTGTCAAAAGCGCCGTCTCCGATGGTCGTAATGCGATCGTCCAGACTGACCCCGATAAAGAACTTCCCTTCCCAGGGCGGATGCGCCTCGTACCAAAACCTATCGTCCTCTTCCTTCTTCTCCAGATAATTGTACATCGCCCCGCTTCCGGTCAGCTTCAGCGTGTCATCTTCCCGCCCAGCGGCAGCCAGCTTCTCGTAGGTCCACGTAATATTTGCGCCACACTTACCGGAAGTGGGCGTCTCCTCAGACGCCTGCGCCGGTATGCCGATTCCCAAAAGCAGCATACACGCCGCCAGCAGAATACGTCTGCCCGTTTTTCCTCTTTCCTTTTTCATCCTTCTCTCCCTCACACTTTACCCTTTTACTTGCGAAAGCCAAACATAAATTATTATAGCACAATACACGTTTAATTTTTTAAAAATACGGTTATGTTGTTGTCAATTTTCCTACATTGGTTTAGTATAGTATGCAGACAAGAATCATTTGCGGCGGCAGGCCGCAAAATCCACAAAGAGAAAGGAACGCCATGAAACCTATCAAAGAAGGAAAAGTACGTGAAATCTATGACAACGGCGACAGCCTGATCATGGTCGCCACCGACCGGATTAGCTGCTTCGACGTAATTTTAAACAATCAGGTAACCAAAAAAGGCACCGTTTTGACCCAGATGTCAAAATTTTGGTTCGACATGACAAATAACATCCTGCCCAACCATATGATTTCCGTGGACGTGAACGACATGCCGGAATTTTTCAGACAGGAATCGTTTGACGGCAACAGCATGCTCTGCCGGAAGCTCAACATGCTTCCCATCGAATGCATCGTCCGGGGCTATATCACCGGAAGCGGCTGGGCCAGCTACCAGAAGGACGGCACGGTCTGCGGCATCACGCTCCCGAAAGGCCTTCAGGAATCGGACAAACTGCCGGAGCCTATCTACACTCCCTCCACCAAGGCAGAGATCGGTGACCACGACGAAAATATTTCCTTTGAGCAGAGCGTGGATTATCTGGAGAAGCGTTTCCCCGGAAAGGGAGCGGAATACGCGGCAAAGCTCCGGGATTACACTGTCGCCCTCTACAAAAAATGTGCAGAGTACGCCCTGACCCGGGGCATCATCATCGCGGACACGAAATTCGAGTTTGGTCTGGACGAGGACGGCAATATTGTATTAGGCGATGAGATGCTGACCCCCGACAGCTCCCGCTTCTGGCCTGCCGAAGGGTACGAGCCGGGACACAGCCAGCCCTCCTTCGACAAACAGTTCGCAAGAGACTGGCTGAAAGCCAACGAGGGGCACGACTGGACGCTTCCCGATGACATCGTACAGAAGACGATCGACAAGTATCTGCAGGGGTATGCGCTCCTGACCGGAAAAGAACTATAATAACGGCGACACAACACTTCGCCGGTTCCTAAACACGATGACAAAGGCAGCCGGTTCCACATGGCTGCCTTTGCCGCTACTCTATCTTCTTTTTCAACAACTCTGCCATATAGGCGGCTCTGTAACGGACGGGCACATACCGCCTCTCCACGATTTCCGGATAATACCGCCGCAGCGTATAGCTGTTTGGCAGCCAGCGGGAGATCTTTCTTTTGAGTGACAAAACTGCCTTTTCCCATCTCATACGTGTCTTGACCATATTGGTCATTTTCAAACTGTCTCCCCGAAAGAGCAGACCTTCCAGAGTATCCGGCAGCTTCGTCTCCTCCGGCGGCAGTACTTCCAGCTCGGTGATGCCCCAGAAAACACCCTCCCATGCCTCTATGTGGAGTGTGATCTCCCGCACCTCTTCCCGCATCGCAAACGTACAGAGGTTTCTCTTCCCGTCCGCCCTGACTTCCATGCGCACAGGCTCACTATCCGTATCGAAGAAAAAAGCGGCTCTCAGGCTGTCCGTGCTGTTGTTTCCCCGCGCGTAGACGGCGATACGCCCGACGGTCTGCGGCGTCTCAAAGCAGATCCGTACCGTTTTTTCCTCATCCTCTTCTTCCGGCTTCCAGCCGCACTCTTTCGCGACAAACGCCTCTGCCGTCACATCGCCGCAGTCAAACAGCTTAAAATCCCGAAGGTATGACGGATTTCCGGAAGATGCGGATATCGCTGCGCCGTACAACAGGTTGTCCGTATTTCTCCGAAAGAACACCTCGTCGATATTGATGATCTCGTCAGCCTTCTGCCACGCCTCCTGCGTCCGGTGGCACAAAAGCGCCCGATAAAACGGATTCCGTGCAAGATAGGGCAATGCACATTCCTTTGGCATGGCAAAGCGCAGTTCCTCCTCCGGCGTATAAGGCGTCCGATAAAGCTCCGCAAGCACTGTCCCCCGCCTCGGCATCTCAAAAAAGTCCGGTCTTCCTTTCCACACGCCGTCGTAGCCAAAGCGTTTTAACACAAACGGCCGGTAGGAAGAATCCTCTCTGAAAAGTTCTCCCAGACATTCCTCCGTGAGTAAAGACGCCGCCCTGTGATCGGCATGGGCGTCAAAATCCACCACAAGCAGAATCTCCGCCCGCACATCGGCAATCACGTCCTTTAAATCCTGTTTGAAATCCGCTCTCCGGTACGCGCTGTGCCTGCCCGATCTGGCATAGCGGTAATCCGCAAGCCCCTCCGGCGCATAGGTTTCCGTTTTCCCCGCTGTCGAGACGAGAGGTTTCTGTCCCGCCTGATGGTAGATGTGACCGCCGTCTTTCCAGCCGTCCCCGCAGCCCAGAAAAAAAACATGGTTCTCCTCTAACCCACAGAATCCATCCAACACCTGCAATGCCTCCCGCAGGCGCAGCTTGTCCTCATGCGGATAGAAATCGCCGTTCGTCGTATAAACCACATAGACCTCATACGCTTCGCTCCGCGCGAGCGTGCGCAAAAGCCCTCCTCCCACGAGCAGCTCGTCATCCGGGTGCGGTACAATTAACAAAACCTTTTCTCTCAATCAAACCTCCCTGTCAGAGCAGTTTTCTTCGGCGATACGCGCCAAATACACAAATTTCCGTCTGTCAGCGCTTACTATTCATTTAGTATAACATACAATCCTTATTTTATTACGCATTGTATTCTTAAGATTTTCCAAGCATCATTTTGTAACCAGTTCAGCCTTCGGTCTCACTGTTACATCATTTTTAACAATCCTTATCATTACCGTTGACTTTTTGATATCAAAATGATATCATTTAAGCATCAACATAAACCAATAACCCAAATGCTACAACAAACCATTACAAAAGAAATGAAAGGACATAATTATGGAAGAAAAAGTATTACACAAAAGTAAAAACGGTATGGCTATGCTTCTCCTGACATTGTTTCTGTATGCAGCAGCCCTCGCGGCGACCATTATCGGTGCTATCACAGGACTCAGCGAAGATGGCCCGCAAAGTCCCGTGGGGATCGCACTCTTTGTCTTCGGCCTCCTCTTCCTGCTGTTCGGCTGGATTCTGTTTTGCGGACTCGTGGTGCTCAGACCCCAGGAAGCGGTGGTGCTGACCTTGTTTGGCAAATATATCGGCACCTTGAAAGAAGAAGGTTTCTACTGGATGAATCCCTTCTGCAGTGCGCTGAATCCCGCGGCGGAAACCAAACTGAAGCAGAGCGGCGATGTGGACGGCGCATCAAACGGCAGCCGCTTCAATCTGTCCACAGGAGGCCAGAACATTCAGCTCTCCGGCAGCAGCAGCGGCGCCAGCAAAAAAATATCTTTAAAAATTATGACCCTGAACAACAGCCGCCAGAAAATCAACGACTGCCTTGGCAATCCCATAGAGATCGCCATCGCCGTGATGTGGCAGGTAACGGACACCGCCAAGGCCGTATTCAACGTGGATAACTACAAGGAATATCTGTCACTTCAGTGTGACAGCGCCCTCAGAAACATCGTGCGCCTCTACCCCTACGATGTGGCGGAAAACGTGGACACCACCGGGGACGGCATGGCGGACGAAGGATCCCTGCGCGGTTCCAGCGAAGTGGTTGCGCAGAGAATCCGAGAGGAAATTCAGAACAAAGTAAAACAGGCCGGTCTGGAAATCATTGAAGCAAGGATCACTTATCTGGCTTACGCGCCCGAAATCGCCGCAGCCATGCTGCAGAGACAGCAGGCATCCGCAGTGATTGACGCCCGCAAAATGATCGTAGACGGTGCGGTCGGCATGGTGGAAATGGCGCTCAGCCGTCTTTCCGAGAAAGAAATCGTGGATCTGGATGAGGAGCGTAAGGCCGCCATGGTATCCAATCTTCTGGTAGTGCTTTGCAGCAATCGGGACGCCCAGCCCGTTGTCAATTCCGGCACGCTCTACTAGATGGCCGATAACGGTAAGAAACAGGTGCCTCTTCGTCTGTCCGCCAAACTCTACAACGCCATCGCTGCCTGGGCTGAGGATGATTTCCGATCTGTGAATGGCCAGATAGAGTATCTGCTGACAGAATGCGTGCGCCAGAGAAAGAAAAACGGAGCGCCGGTTCCTCATGAACTCGACGTTCCGCCTGAATTGGATATCTGAAAAATCGAGCGCCCACGCGCTCGATTTTTTATGTTTAAATCCAGTTCCTATATCACTGCACTACCCCGTCACCGCCGCGCGTCCAGACGATATTATCCCGGATCATCTGATCAATGTCCATGCCGATAATCTCCGAGGCGCGCGCCTTGGCCGCCCCCTCATTTGCCGTGCCAAGCTGTTTATAAATATCGTAGGCCGGCTTGTGGCTGCCGTCCAGATTCGTAATGCCCAGATTCAGCTTGCTCTCCATCTCGTGCGCGTCGTCCTTAAACCGGAACAGCATAAATGCGTCCACATCCGGCAGGGAAGCCGCTTTCAGATAACCGTAAGCCACCGACGCCTCCTGATTCTCATTGCCGAAATAAGATGTATAGCCGATCTCCGCAAGAGAGATGCTGCGCACTTGGCCCGAAGGGCTTAAGAATTTGGGCTGATGCATATAATCAATCAGTATATCGATATTCTGCATCGTAATGTAAGGGGTGGAAACGCTGTTCTTCACCCACACCGCAGGCCCGTTCCACGCGTAAGGATCATAGAGCGGCGAATTGTACGGGTGATAGGAAAGTCCCCAGTCGATATTTCCCTCCCGGTTGATGTAATAGTTAAACTGGTCAAGATAATCTTTCGCCAGAAAACTGCCGGGATTAGACTTGCGCCCCCACTCCTGATCGATGGAATTGTATACCCACACATTCCCGTTCATGGCTTTCAGCTCATTATAGAAAATACGAAAAGCCTTCACATAAGCGCTCACATTCACGTCAAGGTTGGCGGAATCCATGTACCACCAGGAAGTTCTGGCATTGACCTCATTGCCCAGAATCCAGTTGTCAATCTGGCCGTTTCCGGTCTTTCCGGAGTAGCGCTGTCCCAGAAAAGCGCACACCGCTTTCAAATGTTCCACGCCGCCGCTCTCCGCCACGTTCAGGGCATAGCTGGGGCACTCCGCGCCTCTTGCCTGGGGATGTACCAGATCCTCAGATCCCGCCGTGCCGCCTCTGTTTAGGAGCACCATGGTCACCTGCATTCCCTGCTCATTAAATCCCTTGACCATCTGGTCGTAGTGGTCGATTCTGCCGTGGCTGAAATAGTATGTCTGTCCGTTATAGGAAAAGGGAAGCGTCCCTGCGTCTTCCGGTGCGGCGCAGATCTCATCAAGATAGATATTGTAGACGATCTGCTGCACACCGAGATCCTTAAGCTCCCCGCTGTTGATCGCAGAAACCTCCGGCAGGATACCCTTGATTCCTCTCGTCATACGTCCCGAAGTAAAAGCCGCGACAGCCTCTGGGTTCGTGATATAGTGCTCGTCGCTGACCTGAACCATCTGGCCGCCCCGCTTTACCGCTACCAGAAATTTCCGGCTTAAGTTAGAGTCCGGTGTATTGTAGTTTAGAGGAAAGGATGCCGACACCGAGGCGCCCGCCTCCACCACAGACACCACCGTTCCGACCGGGCCATCCTGATAAACCTCATCCGCATAGATATAATATTTACCATCGTCGCCGGACGGAACGCCTGCCGCCTTCAGCGTACAGTTCACATTCCCCCCCGCAATATGGCAGTCGCTGATGGAGACGGGCCTTCCCGCCGCCTGTACATTCTTTCCGCAGGCAATTACCGATACAGTCAACAGCAGAAGAGCCGCAAAACCCTTCCATTTTTTTCCGATTTTTCTTTCGCACACTCTCATATGATTCTCCCAACCTGTTTTGTATCACAGTGCTGCCCTAAGCGCTTCGGCCTAAGCACCGCTCATTGTTATCGCGTCCATTGTACCACATATTGATCCGTCGCGCAAACCTTAAGGCCGTAAATAACTGCCGGTCTTATCCTCGTATCAGTCGCGGAAAAAAGAGAAGACCTCTACGATCTTCTCTTTCCCTATTTCTATATTCATGTCTGTCAAAAAATTATATCCCCGGAACCGGCGGAAGACCCGCAAACCCTTTTGCCAAATCTTCTTCTGACGGAATATAGTCTACCATCTGGCCGTCGTGGAACTTGCCGTAAGCCACCATATCAAAATATCCCGTGCCTGTCAGACCAAAGACAATAGTCTTTTCCTCGCCCGTCTCTTTGCACTTCACAGCCTCGTCAACGGCCGCCTTGATCGCGTGTGCGCTCTCCGGCGCGGGAAGGATGCCTTCCACTCTCGCGAATTCCTCCGCCGCCTTAAATACCGCCGTCTGCTCTACGCTGACCGCCTCGATCAGCCCGTCGTCATAAAGCTGAGACACGACGGAACTCATACCGTGATAGCGCAGGCCGCCCGCATGGTTCGGCGCGGGCATAAAACCGCTTCCCAGCGTATACATCTTCGCAAGCGGACAAACCTTTCCGGTATCACAGAAATCATACACATATTTTCCTCGGGTCAGACTGGGGCAGGACGCCGGTTCCACCGCCAAGATACGGTAATCCGCCTCCCCTCTGATCTTCTCTCCCACAAAGGGGGATATCAGGCCGCCCAGATTGGAACCGCCGCCTGCGCAGCCGATGATCATATCCGGTTTAATGTCATATTTTCTGAGTGCCGCCTTCGTCTCCTCACCGATGATGGACTGGTGCAGAAGCACCTGTGAAAGAACGCTGCCAAGCACGTAACGATAGCCTTCTCTCTCCCCGGCTGCCTCCACCGCCTCGGAAATCGCACAGCCGAGGCTGCCGCCCGTTCCCGGGAACTCTTCGAGAATTTTCCGCCCTACTTTCGTTGTATCGGAGGGCGACGGCGTCACCTGCGCGCCGTAGGTGCGCATCACCTCGCGCCGGAAAGGTTTCTGCTCATAGGAAACCTTCACCATATAGACATGGCAGTCCAGATCAAAATAGGAACATGCCATGGACAGCGCCGTTCCCCACTGACCGGCTCCCGTCTCCGTAGTAACGCCCTTAAGTCCCTGCTGCTTCGCGTAATAGGCCTGCGCAATCGCGGAGTTGAGCTTATGGCTGCCGCTCGTGTTATTTCCCTCAAATTTATAATAAATCTTCGCCGGTGTATCCAGTTTCTTCTCCAGACAGTACGCACGCACAAGCGGCGACGGCCGGTACATCTTATAGAAGTCAAGAATCTCCTGCGGAATGTCAATATAGGCATCCGTGTCGTTCAGCTCCTGTCTCGCAAGCTCGTCGCAGAACACTTCCCGCAGTTCCTCAAAGGTAATCGGCTGCAGAGTGCCGGGATGTAAAAGCGGTGCGGGCTTATTCTTCATGTCCGCCCGGACATTGTACCACTGTCTCGGCATCTCCTCCTCTTCCAGATAAATTTTATACGGTATTATTTTTTCCGGCATCATTCTTTTCCTCTGCTTCTTTTAGTGTTTCAGTTTGAATCTGCTCGTCTGTGTCTGCAGTCTGTTCACCTGCTCGTACAGCTCCGCGCTGACCGCCGCGGACTCCTCGCTGTTGGCGGTATTGGTCTGCACCACATTAGATATCTGTCCAAGAGCATCTGATACCTGTGAAATCGCGGTGGCCTCTATCTGCACCGCATCGGCAAACTCCTCCACAGCGCTGTTTGATTCCGTAACAAGCGTGAGCGTCTTTTTCAGGGATTCAGACACTTCGTCCACAATCTTGCTGCCACGGCCTGCTGCCTGCACGGAATTTTCGATCAGATCCTTCGTCGCCTTGGCCGCCTGATCGGACTTCGCCGCCAGATCACGGACCTCCTTCGCCACTACCGCAAAGCCCTTGCCCGCCTCGCCTGCACGGCTTGCCTCCACCGCTGCGTTCAGCGCCAGAATGTTTGTCTGGAAAGCAATATTTTCAATCGTGGAAATAATGTTCTCAATCTCTTGGGATGTCTCGCTGATATCCGTCATCGCGCTGATCAGCTGCTCCATCTGCTGGCTGCTCAGGTTCACCTGATCGCCCGTCAGACGCGCGTTATCCCGCATCTCTGATGCCATCTGCATATTTTTCTCCGCGCTTCTCGCCAGATCTTCCGTGGTAGCGGTAAGTTCCTCCACAGCCGCCGCCTGATCGGTCGCGCCCTGCGCCAGCATCTGTGAGCTGCCGGAAAGACTCTGTGCATGGCCGAACACCTTATGCTCCACATTGTTGATATTGGACATAGCCGAAGAAAGAGACCCTGTGAAGCTGTCAATCGAATCCGAGATCGAACGGAAATCACCAATAAACGGAACCGACGCGCTCACGTCAAAATTGCCGCTGGAAAGCTGGCTCATCATACGGTTGATATCTTCGATATACCGGTTGATCCGCTCTATGGACTGCTTCAGCGTCCTTGCCAGATCACCAATCTCGTCGTTGGCGTCATAATTCAGTTCAATCTTCATGCAGCCATCCTGTAACGGCTTCGTCTTTGCCGTGATCAACAGGATCGGCTTCAGCACACGTCTCATAATATAGAACACCAGACTTAACAGTAAAACTAATGTCAGCAAAAGTCCGGCACCCGTAACAATATGCATGGTCTGCACGGTCTGCTCCATATTGGCCGCGCTGATCTCGTTGAGCTCCACGCCGCGCTCCACAACCTGCTCCAGAAGCCCTACCAGAACGCCCAAATTACTCGATATGGTTTCCTGATAATACGCCTGCGCCTGCGCCGGGTCCGTATTATACAGGTCAAGCACATAGGTCGCCGACTCATGCAGTTCCTTGTGCAGCGGCTCAAGCTGGCTGCGCAGGTCGAGAATTGACTTGTCTTCCGTTCCCGCCTCGCCGTAAATCCACTGTCCCAGCACACAGCCGGTGGGATCCGTACTGCCGGTAAATTCCAAACCGGCATACAGGGCGTTGCTCAAGTTGGAAGACCACTTGTAATGGGCCGTCTCCGCCTGCTGAGCCCTCTGCAGCACCGCATTGGCCGCAACACTGTCTGCCGTGCAGTCCTCCATATTATAAATATTTTTTGTTGTCATCACACTGAACACCATAACTGCCAGCAAGGCAGCCGCAACCCGGACTCCGGCCATGATTTTTATACTCTTGCGCATCTCCACTTCTCCTTTAATCATGTTATGTTTATGTACGTCGGCTATCTGTAACATTTACGGATAGCAACCCCTCCCCCAGCTTTCTTATGGCAATATAGCTGTGTTGGAGTTATCCTCCCATAAAAAAACGAAGCCGAAATCATACGAGTAAATTGTAGCATAACCCGTATTTTATTTCAATCACTTAAAATAAATCCTTATACCACTTTCGGGCAAATCTTTTCAACCGGCGGACACTGTCCAAGCCTCTATCCACAGTCCGGATCCTGCGCGTCAAAAAGCTCTCCCGTGGCAAAGGGACTGCCCACATCGCATCGTCCGTGATGGTACACCTTTTTTGGCTCTCCACCGGAAAGCTCCTCCGAGGTTTCCACCTTGATCCGGCTGACACCGTCCCGCGTCAGATTGTCCAACATCCTAATCACATCCTCAATTTCTCCCATCTTTTCCTCCATTCCGAGGCGTCACAAATGCAAACTGAACTCGTTCATTTTATGGAACCATATTGCTCATCAGAGAATTTATGCAGCCTTTTCCCTCTTTATCTACTATATTCCAATCACATCTTCGGCGCAACCGTATACACAGACTTTCCCGCCCCTGACGCACGCGGCGACGGCTTCACAAGTCTTATCAATCAGCTCGTCGGAATGGGCATCCGACACAAACATCGCCTCAAACGGGGATGGCGCCACATAAATGCCATGCGCCAGCATATGGTTAAAATAATCCGCAAACGCCTTTCTGTCGCACCGGCAGGCATCCCCATAATTTTCCACCTGCCGCACCTGTTTTTGCCGCTGCTGCTCCCCGCCCCCTGTTCCGGAAGCGTTCGCCCCTGCGCTATGGGCATTCTGGACGGGAATGAAAAATGCCGATAGCAGCGAACCCGCCCGGTTCACCACAAGCCCCGCCTTCCGGTAAGCCTCCGAAAGTGTCTGTGACCGCCTATCGATCCTCTCATAAATTCCCGTATCGTCCATCAGTATTTTCAGCGTAGCAATACCCGCCGCCACCGCCACCGGATTTCCCGAAAGCGTCCCCGCCTGATAGACCGCGCCCAATGGTGCGACGCAGGACATGATATCCCGTCTGCCGCCGTAAGCCGCCAGAGGCATCCCGCCGCCCACAATCTTTCCGAAAGTGTACAGATCGGCGTGAACACCGGTGTACGCCGACGCGCCTCCCAGCCCCAGCCGGAAACCGGTGATCACCTCGTCAAAAAGCAGCAGCGCGCCGTGTTCTTCCGTCATGCGTCGCAAAGCCTCCAGAAACCCTTTTTTCGGCGGCACCACGCCCATGTTGGCCGCCACCGGCTCCACTACCACTGCCGCCACCTGACCGTAATTTTCCTCCAGCAGTGCGCGCACGGATTCCCCGTCGTTATAGACTGCCGTCATGGTGTCCGCCGCGTATCCCGCCGGAACGCCCGCGCTGTCCGGCTCCGACCGGGTCATCAGTCCGGAACCGGCTTTCACAAGCAGACCGTCGGAATGACCGTGGTAATTTCCCGCAAACTTGATGATCTTCTCCCTGCCCGTAAAGCCTCTCGCCACGCGCACGGCGCTCATCACCGCCTCCGTCCCGGAGCTGACAAGCCGCACCATCTCCACATCGGGTACACAGGCATTTATCAGTTCCGCAAGCTCCACTTCCCCCGCTGTAGGCGCGCCGAAAGTAAGCCCGCCCGCGCAGGCTCTCCGCACTGCCTCCACCACCTGCGGGTGCGCATGTCCCAGAATGCCCGGCCCCCAGGAGCAGACATAGTCCAGATACCGGTGTCCGTCTGCGTCAAAAAGCCACGGTCCCTGCGCCCGCTCCACGAAAAAGGGATGTCCCCCCACCGGACCGAACGCCCGCACCGGAGAATTGACCCCGCCGGGGATTCTCTGCTGCGCTCTCTTGAAAAGCTGTTCTGATCTTATGTTCTCCATCTTATCCTCCCAACACCTCCGGAGAATGCCCTCTTATCGCTCTTTCTCCCATCCTGCGGCCTCCAGCGCATGATAGGTAATGATAATCTTCGCACCCGCCCGCTTCATGGCCGTGAGATTTTCAGACACAATCCTTCTCTCGTCAATCCATCCGTTGGCGGCAGCCGCCTTCACCATGGCATACTCCCCGCTCACATTATACACCGCAAGAGGCATATCGAACGAGAGCGCCGCCTCCTTTAAGACATCCAGATAGGCGAGGGCCGGTTTCACCATCACAATGTCCGCCCCCTCCTCTATGTCCGCCCTGATTTCCCGCTGTGCCTCCCGCCCGTTGGCAAAATCCATCTGGTAGCTTTTCCGGTCCCCGAAGCCCGGCGCAGAGTGGGCCGCATCCCGGAAAGGCCCGTAGTAGGCAGAGGCAAATTTCGCGCTGTACGCCATAATCGGCGTCTGGGTAAAGCCCGCCAGATCCAGTCCTTCCCGTATGGCCGCCACCCGGCCGTCCATCATATCCGAGGGCGCCACCATGTCCGCCCCTGCCTCCGCCAGACTCACCGCCATCTTTACAAGACAGGGCAGCGTCTCATCATTCAGGATCTCCCCGCCGCACACCATCCCGCAATGGCCGTGGGATGTGTACTCGCACAGGCAGACGTCCACCACAATATAGATTTCCGGGTAATGCGCTCTGATATAGCGGACGGCCCGCTGCGTAACGCCGTCCGCGGCATAGGCCTGACTCCCCTGCGGATCTTTGCTGGCCGGAATCCCGAAAAGCATGACACCCCCGATGGCCGCCTCCTTCACCTGCCTAAGCACCTCGTCCAGCCGGTCGACAGAATACTGGAAAACGCCCGGCATGGAATCCACTGGATTCTTAATCTGTTCTCCTTCTATAACAAATATGGGATAAATCAGATCTTTCGGATGCAGCCTCGTCTCCTGCATCATAGAGCGGATTCTCCCGTCCCTTCTCAATCTTCTGAACCGATACATGATCTTTCCTTCTTTCTTTTCTCATCGCATGAGATCTCTGCCGCCTGTACATGGACAGAGCATTTCTGCCGCTCCCCGTGGCCGTCGCTTCGCCCGTAACAACAGACCCGGATCATCCTTTCATGTCATGCTGCCTCCCTGAAGCGGCTCCCTGCCTGCCCGTCAAAGTTCCTTCCCGCACACTTCCCTGCACAAACACGATACAACCGCGTCCACACCGGCTTCCCCCGCCACCAGCGGCTGGGTGTCCACATGGCGGCGCACTTCCCTTGCGCACCATTCCCCGATACAGACATAGCGGCTCTTTGTATTCTGCATGTCTTTCTGTTCCAGCCCCTCAAAATAAGCGCCCGCCCCCATGGCGGAGCCAAAGACAATATAGTCCGGCTCCTTGCGGATCACGGCGTCCCGCTTGTTCTCCTGCACCCCCAGCTCATAGAGGGGATGCTCCCTATAAGGGATACCGCGCTCACAAAATATCTGCGGCAGAATGCCGCTTCCCTGCTTTGCGCGGAGGAAAACCGCCGGCCGGCGCACCCGCTTTTCGTCCGTTTCCCCGCACCTTCCCTCCCCGCCTGCTTCCGTGCCTTCCTGACCTGTTTCCTTTGCAATAACATCTGCCAGCCCCTGTGCCAGATGTTTCGCATCATAGACCTTTGGCATATAGTCCGGATAAATCCCTGCTTCCTTAAACGCTTCCGCCGTGCCGGGGCCGATCACCGCGATTTTTGAGCCGGACAGCGTCCGCAGATCGCGCCCTTCACTCCGCACGTGATCCAGAAAGACTCCCACCCCGTTGGGACTGGTAAAAACCAGCCAGCCGCAGTCCGAAAAGTCCGGCAGCGGGTCCTTGACGGGCCGGATCTCCATAAAACTCATGTCACAGACGTCCGCACCCTTTTCCAGAAGTGCGCCGGACATCCTGCCTGCAAAGCGGGCGGTTCCGGTCACGCCGACGCTGATTCCATCCAGCGGAACGGCGTGTCCCACCTTCTCCGGTTCCCGCATTCCTAGGTGGGCTGTTCCTGTACACTGCCTCTCCACGCAGGCGCCTTCTGCCGCAATCAGGGAAAGATTGGCTACCGCGCCCACCACAATCACCGCCGGTGAAGCAATCCCCTCCTTCGCCGCCCTTGCAGGAAGTGCAAAAAGCGGCGCCCTTACCACTCTCTGCCCGCTTGTCGTTCCCTCCATAATGATGGTACTGGGTGTGTGCCGATCCTTTCCGGCCGCAAGCAGTCCCCCCACAATCTCCGCCAAATGATGCATCCCCATCAGAATCACCAATGTGCCCTTAAGTTGTGCCAATGTCTCAAAATCCAGCTTCCACACTTCATGACCGTCTGTCTTTGCCGCCGTTCCCGTCACCACCGTCACGCTGTCGGAAAGCCCCCTGTGGGTTACCGGGATTCCGGCCGCCGCCGGGACAGCGATCGCCGATGTGATGCCGGGAATTTCCTCACAGCAGACGCCTGCGTCGAGCAGAGCCATAAATTCCTCCCCGCCCCTGCCAAACACATAGGGATCGCCGCCCTTCAACCGCACCACCGTTTTTCCCTCCCGCGCCTTCTCCACGAGAAGGGCGTTAATTTCAAGCTGTTTCCTGCTGTGACAGCCATACCGCTTTCCCACATATATTTTTTCGCAGTCCGGCCGCGTCCATTGTAACAGTTCCTCTGGCACCAGACTGTCATAGACTACCACGTCACATTTCTGCAGAGCCTTCCATGCTTTCAACGTTAAAAGCTCTACGTCACCGCAGCCGCCTCCTGTCAAATATACTTTTCCGTAACCCAATCCCTGCGTTTCCTCCGTCCTCCAAGACACTACAGCCAATCCGTCTGCTTTTTAACCATTTTGGCCGCCCGGCGCGCCATTCTTCCGCCCTCCGCCACTTCCGCCGCACCGATCAGCCTAACCTTGTTTTCCGCATACATGACATCCAGCAGGATACTGTCCTCCGGATATGCCATTTCCGACCCATACACTATGGCTGCATACGCCGCTTCTAGGCTCCCTACCGACGATGATGCCAGTCTCTGTACAGGCGATGACTCCCGTTTCCGCACCATCGCCGGCTCTTGTCCCCGTGAATAGGACGTGTACGCCTCGGGCGCCGACGCCGTGCGCCTGCACCATGCCGCCGCAGCCTCACTGCAGTCAGACGAAAGCTGGGCCAGCGCTTCCCGCTCAACCAGATAGGAAAGCTCTGTAGCCGCATCCGAAATCCCTTTGCAGATTGCAGCCGACACGGAACCCTGCACAGCCTCCACCGCTATAATGCCCTGACAAGCCGCAGGCAGAAACAGTTCCGGGGACAGCGGATAAAAGTCAAACGCCTCCTCACTGTCAGCATCGATCCCCATCCGGTCCAGTCCCGCCTTCGCCAAAAGAATCCCGTCGTAACGGCCCGTCAGCAGTTTTTTCAGTCTGGTATCCACATTGCCGCGGATCTCCTCACAGATTACATTTTCCCAGACCTTTGCTGCGAGCGTCTGCCGCCGCTGACTGCCGGTCCCGATCCGGAATGGAGGCTTACAGCCCTCCGCCGTCTCCCGGTTTCGCACCAGTCTTTCTTCCATCTGCGCATTCCCGTAAATACCTGCCCCTGCTTCCCCAAAGGCCGGTATCGGTATTCCTCCTCCCCTTGGCACCACAAGCACATCCCTCACATCCGCCCTCGGCAGGACAGCCGCGATAAATAACCCCGTCGCCAGCCGCATCGGTAAATCCTTCGCCGAATGCACCGCCAGATCGATGTTCCCGGCGAGCAGCGCCTGCTCCAGTTCCGATGCGAAAATTCCCTTATCTCCAACCATAGACAGAGGCATGTCCTGAATCCGGTCTCCTCTGGTCTGTAGAACCACCAGTTCTGTCTCTGCGCTGCTGTCAATCTCCGATATCGCCGCCTGTACGAGGGCCGCCTGCCGCAGAGCTAATTTACTTCCCCTTGTACCGATTCTGATTCCACTCATGTTTCTGTCAATCTCTCTTTCAGCGTCTCAACCGTTACGCTCTCTCCTTTTTCCATACAATCCAGACAGTAGGAAAACAGCCTGCCAAGCAGCACTTTTCTTCTGTTCTCCTCCTTTTCCTGTTCCATGACAGCGGGCCGGATTTGACCCATAAGGTCAATTATATGGCCAATTCCATCAGGCAGACCGTCCGCAAGCGCTCTCCTCACCCATGCCGCCGCAAACGGGCTTTTCCCGTCCGTGGAAATCCCGACGGTAAGCGCACCGTCCTTTATAAGCGCGGGAAAGAAAAAGGTGCATTTCTCCCTGTCATCCGCCACATTGACCGGAATCCGCTTCGCCTTGCAGTAATCTGCAATCTCGCCGTTGAGCGCCGTATCGTCCGTGGCCGCAATCACAAAATCCGCACCGTTCAGATCCTCCATCCGAAAAATGCGTTCCTCAAAATGAAGGGAGCCCGCCGCGCCTTTTTGCAGCAACTCCCCCTGTGTCTTCACACACACTTCTATGTCCGGCGCAATCACGGTAAGCTCTGGCCCGAAGGCGAGCAGCTTCTCCACTTTTCTGGCCGCCACCGCCCCGCCGCCCACAATCACGCCGCGTCTTCCCTCCAGTTCCACGAAAAACGGAAAATACCCCATGCAAACGCTCCCTCTCGCATGACCATATGGGTCAATATCTTCTCATTTACATCCGCTCCAGATTTCGTATTTCGCCGGCATTGCCTTATGTAAACCGTCACTTCAATACCATCAGTACCTTTTCAAAGGACTCGCTGTCCAACTCGTCCCGCAGCAGATAGAGCAGCTTCTCCGCCGAGAAATCCGCATACCGCTCCTTCCAATGAGAATCCTTCTCCGTAAACCGATGGAAGGCCAGCGCCTTACAGAGCTTCTCCAGCTCCGCCTCCAGAATCTCCTCCGCATCCGCAAATGCCTGCTGTTTGCGCCTGTTGTTCTCCTCCGCCAGCTTTTTGATATCGTCCAGCGCCACAAGACGGCAATGCGCCAATTTCCCGATCTGGGCATCCAGATCAGGCGGCATGGATATGTCAAGGAAGAGCCGTTCCTTCGTGGACCGCATTGCCGCCCCGACCCGCTCCGCCGTCAGCGTATAGTGCGGACTGGCAGTCGCCGAAATAATGACGTCCGCCTCCTCCAAAACGGCGTAGCGGTTCTGATAGTCCACATGTTCTACCTGCGCCCCGCCGCTTTGGCAAATGCCTTTGTGTGACCGCACCGTAGCTATGATGCGAATATTTTTCTGACTGAGCAGATTCTTCAATATAATGCTGCCCATCTGTCCGCTGCCGCCCATCAGAAGCACCGTCTTGTGGGACAGCGGCAGACGCGCCACCTCATTTGCCGCCAGCGTTGCCACGGAAACTGCCGTCTTGGAGATCATCGTCTCCGTCTTTACCCGCTTGGCGCAGGCGAGCGCTGCCTGAAACGCGCTGTTGAGCTCGTACCCGGTATCCCCCGACTCCTTTGCGGACAGATAGGCGTCCCGCGTCTGTCCCAGAATCTCATCTTCCCCGAGTACCATGGATTCCATGCCGCAAACCACGCGAAAAAGATGGTAAAACGCCCTTTTTCCCTGATAACGTCTGGCAAGTCTCCTGATCTGCTCGCCGTCGCTTCCCGAAAACGTCTCGAGCACTTTCTCCAGCTCATGGAAGCGGTTTTCCTCCCCCTCCACATAAATTTCCGTGCGGTTGCAGGTGGAGAGCACCACACACTGCTCCACCCCCATAGCCGCCCGGACTTCTCGCAGGAAATCGCCTGTCTTTTCTTTCGGAATATAAAACTTCTCACGCTCCTTGGACGCCGCCGTCTTATAGCTGATACTGATACACTCCATCTCGTCTCACCTTCCGGAACCCGGCGTCACAGTCCGTTTTAACATGTGGCGCCGCCATGCAAATGCATCTTCGCCCCGATGATCTCTTCCTTTCTCGCCAGCAGATCATCCGCCATAAGCTGCGCCTGCACATTCTCAAATCCAAGCCTGCTTATGGTATCCGCAAAACGCTCTCCCGTATTGCCCTGTTCACGGAACAGCAGGATCGCCTTTTCCAGAACGGAGAGTACTTCCTCCTCATCGAGGAATATCTTATCCAGCTTTTGCCCGTGCGCCACTCTCTTGCCCCAGCGTCCGCCGATATAGACGCGGTAGCCGTACGCGCTCTCCTCCGACGCCTTGAAAGGGCATTTCCCCACACAGCGTCCGCAGTTGTTGCATTTGTCGGGATCGATCACCAGCTTGCCGTCCACCACCTGGGACGCCTCCACCGGACACGCCAGCGAAACCTGACAGATCTTACAGCCGCGGCACTTCTCCAGGTCAATCGCCGGCACCCTCTGACCCACGATGCCGAAATCATTCAGATCCGGCTTCACGCAGTTGTTCGGGCAGCCGCCCACCGCAATCTTGAACTTGTGCGGCAGCTTCACGGACGCATAGCCGTGGAAGAACCGCTCATGTATCTTGTCAGACAGGTCATAGGAATCCAGCAGCCCATACTGACAGGTCGTTCCCTTACATGCCACCACCGGGCGCACCTTAGATCCGGTTCCGCCGGTCTCCAATCCTTCCTCCGCCAGAAAGGCACGAACATTCTCGATCTGGTCAAAAGGCACGCCCACGATTTCCATAGTCAGTCTGGTCGTCATAACCACGTCGCCGTTTCCGAACCGCTCCGCCGCCTCCGCAATCTTTTTGTGCTCCGCCGCAGTGACTTTACCGTTTCTCGTAATCACGCGGACGTTAAAATTGTCCGTCCCTTTATTGTGCAGACAGCCAAGCGCCTTCACCCGGGTAATCTCCTCCGCAGGCACCGTCACCACACCGGGTTTCTTCTCCACCTTCACCACATTGAAGAAGGAGGCGCCCTCCAGTACCTTCGTGTTCTTGTAACCATAGCGTTTCAGCCTGTTCTGCAGAAGGTATGCCCTCTTGCCCTTCGCGCAGACGAGCAGCAGCTTCTCGTCCTTTGCAAGTCCGGGTACCTCGCCTTTCACCTTTAGCAGATCCACGTAAGTCGCCCCCGCAATCACAGGCCCCATCGGATTCACGTCGATGACGCGGTAGCCTTCCGCATCCCCCGCCAGATACTGCGCGGGCGTAAAGCTATCCATATCGCCCGTTATCTTATTCAACAGCATATGCACCGCCTGCACAAAGGGGTGGATCGCCGTGGAAAAAGGAGGCGCGTAGGACAGATCCAGACAAGTCATCTGCTCTAACGTGGCGCCAAAAGTCACAGCCATCACACCTATGTCCGTCACCTTATCCACCGCGCCGGGGCCCAAAACCTGTACGCCCAGCAGCCTGTGCGCTGCCTGATCCGCCACCAGCTTGATCGCAAACCATGCGCTGTCAGGGTAGTAGTGCGCCTTGTCGTCCGTCACCGCCAGCACACACACCGGATCATACCCCGCCGCCTTCGCCTGCTCCTCGGACAGCCCGGTTCTGCCGCCCGAAAGCCCCGGCAGCTTCACCACGCCGGTTCCCAGAACGCCCGGATAAGCCACATCCCTTCCGCCAAGTGCAAGCGCCAGCGTCCTTCCTTCCATGTTGGCGGAAGAACCCATGGGCGACCACTGTCTTTCCCCCGTGAGACGGTTCTTCACCATGGCGCAGTCACCCGCCGCATAGACGTCCGCCACATTGGTCGCCATCCTGTCATCCACCAGAATGGTGCCCTTAAACATCTCGATTCCTGTATCCTGTAAAAAACCTGTATTCGGCCGGATGCCGATGGAGAGGATCACCACGTCCGCGGGAAGCAGCCCCTTGTCCGTCTGCACCCCTTCCGCTCTTCCGTCCCCGGTCACGCCCTCCAGCTTCGTGGACGTCATCACCTTGATGCCTTTCTTTGCCAGATGGCGCACCGCATAATCCGCCATCTCCCCGTCGAATCCCGGCATAATCTGGGGCGCCATATCAATCAAAGTCACGGAGAGCCCCTTTTCCAACAGATTCTCCGCCAATTCCAAACCGATAAAGCCGCCGCCCACTACCACGGCACGCTTCACGTCATCACCCGCTATGTAATCCCTCGTTTCAATCGCGTCGTCCGGTGTGCGCATCACGAAAACGCCCGACAGATTTAAGCCCGGCAGGGGCGGTATCACCGGGGAAGCCCCCACCGCCACGATACATGCGTCATATTCATAAATCTCTTCCGCGCCCGTGCGGAGATTCTTCGCCGTGGCCTTCTTCGCCGCCGTGTCAAGCGCCACGACCTCACGCTGCGGATACACCATAGCGCCCGTGAGCGCGCTGTACTTCTCCGGCGTGTTCACAATCAGCTGCTCCTTCTCCGGGATCGACCCGCCCACATAATAGGGGAGCCCGCAGCCCGCGTAGGAAATGTCCTTACCCTTGGTGACAATGGTCACCTCCGCTTCCGGGTTTACCCTCTTGAATTTTGCCGCGGCTTTCGTCCCCGCCGCCACACCGCCGATTACAAGTACTCTCATAGCATACCTCCTCCGTTTTTGTTTTCCCCCAAACATCCTATTGCTATCATTATAACCCGATGAGATTTTCATAGCAAACAAATTTTACTTTCTGTCAGTAGATTGACATGTTTCGGATGCTTGCGGACGCACTTATGGAACTGGCTTTCCCGCAGGCGCCGAGACATACCGCAAACGCCCGATAGCAACAAAACAACGGTTGACAAACACCGCCTTTCGTGATAAATTGCTTTTAATGTCATTCCCATGGGGGAGTAGCAAGCGTATATCGCAGCAAGTCAACATACTGACCATTCGGTCTGGCTTGTTTTAAATTGCGAGACTCATGTATAGTGAAACTATACGTGAGGTCTGTGTATTTTTAAGCTTATTCCAAGTATAGTCTCAGAAACTGTACTTGGTTTTTTTTAACTATTCAGCCTTTACACGTTCTTATGGCTGAACTGTTCTATTTTTTCATGTCTCAACGCAGGAGGAACGAAAGATGGAGTGGGATTTATTGTTTTTCTTCAACAGCGCGCTGCTCGGCGTCGGGCTTTCCATGGATGCCTTTTCCGTATCGCTCGCAAACGGATTGCACGAGCCGGATATGACGCGGAAAAAAATGTGCGGCATCGCCGGCGTGTTCGCCTTTTTTCAGGCGGCAATGCCACTGGCGGGCTGGGTCTGCGTCCACACCTTTATCCGGTATTTTACCGCCTTTCAAAAACTGGTGCCGTGGATCGCTCTGGCGCTTTTGCTCGTCATCGGCGGCAAGATGTTCGCAGACGGCATAAAGGGCGGCAGTGACCCGTCGGAAAAGCCCGGAACGGACATGACTACCCTCCTGCTACAGGGGATCGCCACGTCCATAGACGCTCTGTCCGTGGGCTTTACCATTGCGAAATACGGCTTTACCATGGCATTTGTCTGCGCCCTTATCATTGCGGCGGTTACCTTCGTGATCTGCTTGGCGGGACTGGATATCGGAAAGAAATTCGGGACGAAATATGCAGACCGGGCGACTGTCCTTGGCGGCACGATCTTAATCCTGATCGGCATTGAAATTTTCGTGGCGGGCGTGTTATAAAACCTGCAAAAAGAATTTGAGATATGTCCCGGGATTGTTTATAATGGTAAGTAAGAAGAAAAACACATCCAGCAGCAGAAAGGGGGACGCATTTATGTATCATATCATCACAATCGAGCGGCGTTATGCCAGCGGGGGACACGAGATCGGAAAAAGGCTGGCGGAATCGCTGGGATATAAACTCTATGACCGAAATATCCTGTTGGAGGCGGCGCAGAAACTTGACATACCGTTTTATAACATTGAAACGCTTGAGGAGAGCAGCTCCGGCAATGTCCTTTTAAACCTGTCCAAAACCCCTCTGGGCGGATCTTCCGGCAATAAGAACCTACCCCTTGCGGACCAGCTTTTTCTGGAGGAAAAGCGCATCATCGAAAAGGCTGCCGAAGAAGGAAACTGCGTGATCGTCGGAAGAGCCTCCGGCTATATTTTGAAGGATGTGGAAAACGCCCTGCATGTGTTTGTCTATGCCAACCATGAAAAACGGATACAGCGTGCAATCGAGCGGGAGGGCATCGAGAAATCGGAAGCCGAAAACGCACTGAAGAAGAATGACAAGAGAAGAAAGAATTTCTACAACGCGCTCACCACGCACGAGTGGGGCGATCCGAAAAATTATGACCTGTACATGAATGCCGGGAATCTGGGAATTGACCTCTGCGTCAGGATTCTGATGGAGGCGGCGAAAGGATAAACCGACAAGCGCTATGGGGTGCGGATTGACTATTCGAGTCAATCCGCACCCCTTCTTATCCGAATAAGCCTAAGGACATCTTTGTACAGATCGTCTTTGTCCTCCAGATCAATCATCAGCCACCGCTGCCCGTTTCCAAACCATTCCGGCATCCCCGCTACCCCATATTTGTCCGTCCGCAGCCTCTTATCGTCCGCTTAAAAATAAAATAATTCCTCAAACTTTTTATTAAGCGCAATACACAAAACCAAAACTGGTGAGCAGGAAAAATCAGCGTGGGAGAAAGCGGTGGTAGAAAAATATGGTAATGCTTGATGCAAATATGTTAGATTACTTTTTGTGATTACCTTTTGATTACCGCGGAAATACAAAAAGCCCGGGATACTTGATTTTACAAGGATTCCGGACTTTACCTGAATAGCGAGAGGGGGACTTGAACCCGAACAAAGAACATATTGAAAATGGCGTATTCCCTTGAAGCCGCATGAACACTGATGTCGCGAGTATATCCTAGTAGATTAAACTACCGAAATGCACCGAGAAATATACTATTACATATGACTATGCAACATGAAATGCAACACGAATCAGTCACTCATTTTATCGGATTTTCCCATAAACTCTTGTCGTAAATATACCAAATACATATCATGGCATTTTTACTTTTATTAAAGCAATCATACCATTTATTAAGGATTACATCAATGGATTTTCTCCGATAAAGCCTCATATGGTTCCCAATAAAAACGGATTGTTCCCCGTCGCCATCTGCTGCACCATTCCGTCTTTAATCACAGCTTCTGTCACTTGATGCCCGTCCAGATACAGCTTGGCAACCATGGTCTGGCTGTTATTCCCCAAGCCGCCGGTTATTCCGAGCTTTGACAGGACATTCAGAACCGCTTCTTCGCTTGCCTGTCTGATCGTGTCAAGCGGCGCCTCCACATTCGTCCCGTGTTTCTGGTCGTCCACCAGCGCAAGGAACTCCCTGTTTGCCGGAAGAACGGCGCCCGTCGCCAGCTTTGGTATCTCGATGTTTGACAGCTTCGCAAAAGCAGGATGGACATAAGGCGCGGAAGGCGTCTGGATAGCCCGTGCAAGGCTCACGGCACGCGGCATGGTGGAATAGCTCTGGCCAGAACTACCCACGCTTACAGAAGCCGCCGCTACTTTCGTCGACTCAATAGCCTGTGATATTTCTGACAGCATACCACGGACACTGGAAACCATGCCTGATACGGTACTCTCGATATTTCTGCAGATATCAGCCGTGATCTCGCCCATCTGCCTCCACCCGCTTCCCCACGTCTGGCTTGCCTTTCCCATAACGGATGCTAACGTCTCTCCCATACTTTTCATTACGGATGAGGACATTTCATAAGTCTCTTTAAGAGTGCCCTGTACGGTTGCAGACATCTGCTTCCACTGTTCCGACATTGTCCGCCCCATTTCTGCGGAAAGTTCACCGATTATCTGGTTTAAGGATGTCATGATGTTTACTATGGACTGGCTTAAATGACTGAAAATTTCTGTTATCCCGTAAACGCTCCCACCTATCCCGTTTTCAAGCCCCTCCATGATGTAAACACCGTTCTCGTCCATGACGGTGGACGGACTATGTATTCCAAGGATTGACTTAAACTTTTCCGTAATGCCGGTCGCAATTGTTCCGACTGTTTCCTTCAGCGAATCCCAACCGCCAAGTATGCCGCTTTTCAGTCCTTCAATAAGATATCCGCCAATTTCTGCCATTACGGTAGACGGGGAGTGAATCCCGAAAAGTTCTTTTATCTTCCCGACAATACGGTCAAAGAGTCCCTGTGACGCTGTTTCAACATCCGCCTCTTCCATTCCTTTGGTAACACCCTCAGATATGCTTCTCCCGGTTTTATTTAAAGACTCGCTTGTATTGTCCGAAATTGCACCGATATTGGCAAGTTTTTCCCCATATACATCCATAGGATTGCTGTCATCCATGACAGCCTGTATGAAGTTACCCGCCTCAGTTGTCATTCCTGCCAGATCATCCGGGAGCGGCTCCACTCCGTTTGCAATCATAGAAAAGCCTTCCGCGATATCCTGCAACGTTTCCGGCGAAGCATCTTCAAACCCAAGGTTATCGGCGATCTCACGCAGAAGCGGGTTACAGTCAAGCATGTGCTGCCTTAGCATCTCCATGTCTTCATCCGTAAGGCTGAACCGGCTCTGCAGCTGTGCCATGTGTTCGTCAGTTAGGATTGCGCCGTTTCCGATATCTTCCATTGCCTTTTCCAAGGCAACGCCGGTGCCCACACAGTTATCCGCCGCAAAGCCATACCCTTCTATGCCGTTCTTGAGCGTGTCCACACCGTCTTTTGCGAACCGCGCCGCCCCGTCAAGCCCCTCGTACCTCTCCTCCAGCCTTTTCCCTTGGTCGGTACTCCTGCCGAACGCGCCAAATAATTCCTCCAGATGCCCCGTAAGGAGTTTATACGAGCCCACAACCGCGGCTGTGGCGGCAAGCCCGGTCAGTGCCGTGGAAAGCCCAGTTGCCGCTGTGGACACGGTATCCATGGTCGCTGCTGCTGTGGCGGCGCTCCCGCCGATTCCGAATATCGCCAGAAAAGACTTAATCGTAGAAAAAATACCAGCAATCCCCTTGATCGCACTATATCCCAATAACGCCAGTTTAAGGGTAATCAGCGATTTCGCTATCAGTTCCAGCGCATCCGCCACATCCTCCGGCGTGACAGCATCCATCCAGTTTTCCACCGTTACCAGAAAATCCTTAAATTCTTGGCTGTTTAGGAAGTCGGCAAGCGCATCCGAAACCCGCTCTATGAAGAGAATCAAGCCCTCGCCCACCGTCTCCGCAAACGGCTCCAGATGCTCCCAAAATTCCGCAAGATTCGCCCGTAACGACTCCCAGTCCACCTTCTCGTTAAACTTCGTCAGTACGTCAAGCAGTTCCGGCAGTCCCTTTTCAATCGTCCACGTCCCAAGGGGCAGAAGAACTTTGGTGTAAAAGTCAGACAGCACGCCGCTTAGGGCGTCAGCCAGCGGAATCAGTGCCTTGGTGTATTTCTCAAAGGATTCCAGAAGCGGGGCAAAGTCCAGTTCGTCCGCCCACTCTACGGTCTTGTCGGATGCCGCTTTTATGTTTTCGACTATCTTTCCTGTGATATCCCGGATATTCTCTAAAATCTTTTTACCACGGTCATTCTCATTCCATGCTTCGCGGAAATTGTGGGCAAGGTTTTCCACGGTACGCCCGGCATTTTCTAGGATGCCGAGTATGTTCTGCAGTATCTTTATAGTCTTTTCTTGATTCCACACGTCAAGGAAATCCCTGCCTATGTCCTTTACCAGTTTCCAGACCTCATTAAGCGCACGTTTCCATGCTTCCATGACGGACTTGCCCTCACGATCCCACGCTTCTTTAAGAGGACGGAACAGCCTTTCCAGAACGCTTTTCACCTTTTTCGCCATTGCCACGATCTTCTTTGAGAGCGCGGATTCATCCAGATCGGGCGTTACCGTCACATCCATGTTGATATCGCCCAGCTTCCCGAAGTCGATATCCTCAAGCCCGGGAAGGAGATCATCACCCTTCCCCGTCCCGTACCTGTTAATCTCGTCAAGCGGCGACAGATACCCTTCAAGAGATTTCTCCGCTTCCTGCGCCGCATCCGACACATCCTCGAGGGAACCCGTGATGCCTTCGGCTGTATCGACATACTTATTTCCAGACCCGGAACCGCCGGAGGAACTTTTGCCGAAAAAGGATTCCGTAAAGGATTTAAAGGCGTTCGCCACCTGCTTCAGCTTCCCAAGCAGGGTATTGAGCATTTGCAGAAGAGGGTTAAGGACATTTATAAGCCCCTGCCCGATGGTCGCCTTGAGGCTTTCGATCTGCAGTTTCAGGATCCTTGTCTGGTTTGCCCAACTGTCCTGCGTGCGGATAAAATCGCCAGAAGCACCAGACAGCTTTTCCAGAACAAACTGATACCGCAGCGCCACCTTCTGCTGCTCCGTCATTTTGCTCACGGTTTTCCCGATTCCCTTTGCCATGGCATAGGAATTGAGGGCATTCTCCGTCATTACCACGCCGAGGTCTTTTAAAGTCTCCGTCTCGCCCGTGAATACAGACTTTAGCTTCGTATAGGCCTCATCCTGCGTAATGTTGTAAAAGGACGCCACGTCGCCAGATAACTGCGTCAGAGCGGTTGACATCTGGTATGCCGCATCCTCCGTAAAGCCGAAGGACTTGGACATTGCCCCGAATGTTCCAGCGTAGCGCTTTGCCATTGTTTCGGACAATCCCGCAGTTTTCGCGGCATTTACGGCGAACTCATTTATCTTGTCCGACATAGTAGTAAAGGTCACATCCACCACGTTCTGCACTTCCTCAAGGTCGGAACCCAGCTCCGTCATGGAGCTTGCAAAGCCCGCAACTTTCCGCACGGCAAAAACGGACGCGACCGTCGCGCCTAACCTTTTAAAAGAGCCGGACAGCCCGTCCACGCTGCTTTTCATGCCGGACACTTCCCGCCGCATCCCGGATGCCAGCCTCTTTATGCTGTTTTCAACGGCGTTTATCTTCCCCGCCACGCCAGCCATGCCCTGCCCGATGCCGGAGCCCAGCTCCTTCATTTTTCCCTTTAATGCGGCAATATCCTGCTTTAGCCCCTTTGTCTCGATTGCCGTATTGATTCTGATACTGCCGTCGTACTGTGCCATAACATCACCCCGAAAACGAAAAAGGTGCCAACAGATACAGTCTCCCATATCTGTTGGCACCACTCTGCCGTCCACTTATGCCCGTTCATAAGCCCTTTATTCTCTTTGTGATCTTCTTCCTCACTTCCAGCACAAGGATATCTCCGTCCCTGCCCCGCTTCACCTCTGCATCATTGCCACGGGAGACGATCTCTGAGACCGCCCTCCCGATCTCCGCATCCTTTCCCCGGCTCTGCTCCGCCACCGTCCCCTACTTCCTCCTCTGGGACTGTCTGTGGTCCCGCGGCGTGTACCTGTCCATGCGCGCTTTACCCGCCTTTTCCTGCGTCTCCAGCTTGCGGTTGAACAGCTTTTCCATGTGAGGTGTGACCTGCTCAAAGAACTCGGTGATCAGATTGACCGACGGCAGGAAATCCGGGATAACATTGTATGTACTGCGGAAGACCTTCTTTACCGTGTCTTCCCCGAAGATGGAATCCACCGTCCTAACCGCCTCCCTTGAAAACTCCACGTTTATCCCCGATATGGCGGCGACCTTTTCCATGTCTGTATCAAAGCCAGACTGTCCCTCGTACTGTTTTTCGATTTCCTCCACCTTCGCCGCCGTCTGGTCGGACAGCTCCACAATGTGCCGGATGCCCGACGCAAAACGGTCAAACATGGTTGCATCATCCGCGGAGATCATTATGTACTCGCCGTCGTCGTTCACCTCAAGCCTTAAGGTGTCCACTTCGCTTGTAATCATTTTTTCTTTTTCCATTTTTTCATCCTTTCTTTTCCCTAATCGAAATGTTATTTTCTATCTCCTGCCGTTCCTTAAGGGCACAGTCCAGATAGTAGAAGAACAGCCGCCTTGCCCCGTAAAAATCCGTTTTTCCGTAAGGAATCCTTTCAATATCCCCGCGCGCCCAGAGTTTCTCCAAGGCGTCATAGGACTTATTTTCTTTCACGGAAAATAAAATCCACTCTGCAATACCTTCATTCGCCGCATGAGCCGCAGACTGCACCATTTGGTCATACTGCCCCGATCTGACAATCATCATCAACTCTTCCAGCTTCTCCGGCGTAATGCCATAATCTGCATAAGAGGCTCTTGCGTTCTCCCGCTGTGCCCTGCTCTCCCAATACCGCCTGTTGTACTGCCGTACCTTGTCGCCGTTGTCCGCTCGCCATTCCCTCTGCTGCCTGTTAATCTTCTCCCGGTTCTTTTCCCGGTAACGTCTTTTATAATCCCGCCGTGTTTCCTGTGCCTGCAATGAAAGTTTCTCCGACATATTTCCCACCCTCCAATCCCCCTTTATTCCTTTCCTGTCTCTATTATCCGACATTGGAGGGCGGCGGTTGTACCAAGTTATTCTGCCGTTTCTGCTTCCTTATCCGCAGGGCGCACAAAGAATCCGCCCATGGCGCCGATCTGCTGATCGCTGAGTCTCTGGAAATGGGACTCCGGCTTCGACCAGATATCCGCCGTTACCTCGTTTTCACTGACCGCCTTTTCCACCATATCCGCAATCACCTTAAATGCTTCCCTCTCGTCCGCGCCGGCTTTCCTTGCGAGGCTTCCATATACTCTGGCATTTTGATTCTCAATCCCCATCTTCTCACAGTGATCCGAAACCAGCCGGAGCATCGTCGGGTTTCCCGTGTTCTGGCTCACCATGCCATCAATCTCCGTTTCTGTCAGCTTAATCCCAGAATTTAGCAGCCGCACCGCCGCCTCATCCAGACGGTTCCCGTTGGCAGAATAGAAGTCCGTTACATGCTTCTCATACTCAGCCTGCACCGCCTGTATCTCCTCCTTCGTCCGCCGCTGCAGTTCCATTACATTCCCCTTGTACTCCTCCCGTGCATCCAGATAACGCACCTTCTCCCGTGCCAAATAGTGCTCGTCACCTTTGAACTCCCGCTGATCTTCCTCCCAGCGGTTCTGTGCCGCATCCATCTTCTCCTTGAGCGCCCTCCGCTCCGGCGCTGCTTTGGCGTGGATTTCCTGCAAGTCCTTTAAATATCCGTCAAATGTATCATGCTTCATAGCAACATATTCCTTTCTGCCGTCTTTGGCTGCATAATAATCTTTAATTTCCTTCCTGATCTCTCCCACAATTCTTTTCGCCTCTTCCACCAGTTCGGGGGATTCCTTCGCATAATCCGCCGATCCGGCATAAAATTCTATTGCGTCAAGAGACCGCTCCTGCCCGCAAAGCATATACTTTCTTCGCATGCCCGTTTCTTTATCCAAATTATATTTATCATATAAGGCTTCATCCACCACCACGCCGCATACAAGTTTATTCATCTTTATCCTGTCCGTCCTTTCCTCTAATCCTCTATCATAATCTTTTCCGGCTTTACAAAGTAACTCCGAAGTTCCACCTGAAACAGCGGCTCTCCCCTGTCCTCATGGTATTTTCTGAAATTCTTATTGACCTCCGCGAAGGTATAATAAGCATTAATCAGCCGCTCCCACTGGGTCTTATCCATCTTTTTCAGGCAATGCGGGCATCTTGGCGGCTTATCATCGTAATTCATATTGCGGTTGTATAACTCAAATTCCCCTTTACAATGGAAACACCTTACTTTCAAATAATCCATACTTTTTGTTTCCCCTTTCTGCTATGCCGAAGTTTCCCATGAGTTCATAATTCTGCTCAGTGAATACCTGAGCGCATCAATGCAGTGATTGTTCTTGTCAGGATAACCCGGTAACAGATTCCCGTCTTTATCCCGGTCGTATTCGTATTCAATGATCTCCTTGTATGCACAGGGCGTTCTTGCCGGGTCAATGACAATCGTCCGGCGCTGCAGCCACTTCATGCCATATTCCACGCTGCCCGGTCGCTTATTGACGGCTTGCGCCCACACATCCCTAAACCGCAGATCAAATATTGACTTTGGCTCCGCTGAATCACACATGATAAAATAATCATCATAATGCCGCCGTTTAATCTCCTTTGCCAGTTCCTCATTACTGATTTTCCGACCCACATACTCATCCAAAAGATATACCTTTTCATGGTTCGGTCTGTAAGAACATCTGATAAACGCCATCGGGTCCGGCATCCACCCGAAATCGATTCCTTGGTAAATGCGGTCAAACTGCTTCATCTCCTCATCCGTGATCGTACGGATTTCCAGAAACTCAAATACCTGTCCGCCTGTTCCGACCGGCTCGCCTAAATATTCATGCCGATATGCCCTCTCGTTGACCTCCTTCAAGTGCTCCGCATCATCAAGGAACTGCTGCCCCAGCCATTCCGGCGGCGCATCCAGATAGCTGCTCTTATGCCGCAGGGCATTGGTTCTTGGCTCGTTGATATACTGATTTGCCCAGTTGGCATTTGTGATAGGTGGGTTAAAACTCTTAAACACCACAAACTTACTGCCGCCACGCAATACCGACTGCTGAACGGTACGGATTTCCTCAATACCGCCAAACTCGTCCAGTTCCTCAAGCCAGAGATACTTAAAATACCCGTGGCTGGCTTTCAGTGACTTTGTTTTCTTCGCCTTGTCCAGCCCCCGGAAGATGATCTTCTGCCCGGTAGGGCGGTAAGTGCATTGCATGGGGTTTACCCCTGCCTCCCACAGATGGGAAACGCCAAGCGCCTCAATCGCCCATAATATCTGCCCGTAGACGGTTTCCCGAAGCGTCACCGCATACTTGCGGAATATGACCGCATTTGCCTGTCTGTCCTTCATCATCCCGAGAATGATCTCCAATGAGATAAACGAGGACTTCAAGCCGCCCCTGCCGCCATACAAGTCATAATAGGTATGACCGCCCTTCACGATATCCCTGTGTACCGAGTAAAATGCCGGGGCTATCAGTTTCCCAAAGTCAATCACTGTCTCTAATGCTGTCAACGATCTTCACCGCCTCCGTCACGTCTATATCCTGCTCCCTCTTGTCTCTCCACTGTCCGGGCTTCCTGTTTTTCAGCCAGAAAATCTGCGCCGTGGTATCCGGCGGGTAATACCTTTCCACCTCCGTCACGACTGGCTCAGACACTTCCCGCACCCGCTTGCCGTCCGCATACTCAACAGTCCTGCGGGTGGTGACCGCCTGCTCCGTCTCCCGGAATCCAAGTGCTTTCTTTCGCAGGGCGTTCTCCACCTCGATATCTGCAACTTCTTTCCCGGTCTTTAAGGACTGAAAAATCGGAATACTTCTCTTTTTCCAGTTATAGAGCGACCGCACCGTAATACCCATGTTCCCAGCGATCTGTTCATCCGTCAGACCATCCCGCGCCCACGCCTCCAACAACAAGAGTTTGTCTGCTTCTTCCCACTCTGTGATTGTGCTCTTTGCCATCTGCAACACTCCTCGAGTCCTTTTCTTTCTCTCCTCTCTCCATTATCCAACATTCTGATGTAACCGTTGTACCAAGTTTAAGCAGAAAATTCCCCGCACAGGAAACGGGCAGCCTATACCGCCACCCGTCCTGTCTGTAATCACTTCTTTTTTCTGGAATAAACGACTGCCGCTGTAATCAGCGCCGCCATCCCCAGCACAAACGTCACCAGAGCGCCGTCAATAAAGCCGTGTATGTACATGCCTTAGTCACCTCCCTCATACACCGCAGAGATAAGACTCTCCGCCGGAATTTTCAACGTATTGCAATAGGCTCTGAGTTCCCTGAGTGTAATCTTTTCCGGGTTCCTGACATGGCTGAAATATGTTGACTTCTCAATCCCCGCTTTCTTGGCAAGAATATCTATCTCCACGCCCTCCTCGATCCGTTTCGCCCTGATCTTCTTCGTAAACTTCTCGTTTTTATCCGTCCACGTTCCAAGTGTCACCTTTGCCATCTTCCATGCCTCCTTGAAAGTTTACCTGCCTGCGGTACCCATGAAATAAATGATCATATACAGCGCCGCAAATCCCATCACCATAGCAAGAGTGCCTACTGCGTAATTGAGCAGGGCGGTAAGCCTTGCGTCGCTTATGGGCTGCCTCTCAATCCGGGCTGCCCTGCAGAACTTGTCTTTGTCCTTCTCCGATCTCTCAACCGAATGGATCACCTCTTTAAATCCTCTTTCGTCCTTCATTGTCAATCCTCCTTATCTTCTGCAAATACCTTTATGAATGAGTAAATTTTTAAAAGCCAGTCTACATTGTGGATAGTGGACAACATCTTGGAAATGCCGTCTTTATAAAATTTTTCTTCATTCATATCGCGCCACCTCTATCCGCCCTACTTTCCAAAAATCCTGTCCTCACAAATCCGTAAATCAGCTTAATTATTCTCAGGTCTCTCTCGCTTTCAGTTCCAATTCCGTCTATAAGTTCTTTTGCAGAAGATTTTAGACTTTCTGCATATTCCCTTCTTTGCTGCTTGTCCATATCATATCCCCCACTTTTCTTTAAACGCAACCATCATATTGTATATAAATTCTAAATAGTCCAAATTCTCAATCCGCATTACTATATCAATGATTTCCCGCCTGTGATTCATTATCAAACACCCCTTTCAACAATCCTGATCCCAAAAGATAGCCGAAATAAAATTCGTACACGCTCCCGTAATTGGTTGTATTTTTCGGTGTGGACTTGCCAAGGTGAAATCCATGTTTCCATATCTCAAAATTGAGAAATTCATCATACTTGATAATCGGGTTTTCGCTGTTCACTTCCTTTTCAATCAGCGGGATAATGGCTTTTGCGGCTTCTTCTGCCTGTTTCTTCTCTTTCTGCTCCATGCGCCATGAATGAATGTCCATCAATGCACGATATGCACTGAATCCGTACTTTTTGTATACATAATCAAGAAACTGTCCTGTCGGTGCGTCATCATCAGCAACCGCATAATCGGGAAACATAACCACTTTCAAGAATCCGTCAATGTCCTTTTTAGGCACTTTCTTATTGACATACAGAATTTCTTTTCTGTTGTCTGCCATAACGATAAATTCGCCCAGTTCGGCGTGATACAGATGATTAAGACGGAAAATAAGGTCTGATGTGAGTTCTTTCGGTGTGATTTTTTCTACTTGCATTTTCTTCTTTCTCTCTTTACTCCGGGCAGAGGGAATGTTATAATTCCTGCATACCCTCACTTTGCTTGGTTGACGGGTTACATGCCCTTATCGGACCGCAATTCCGATAAGGGATTATTTTATGTTTTGAGTATTTCGTTGACAAATTCGCTATTTGCCCTGTCCGTTTTCATCGAACGAATAGGAACTTCCGGGATATGTAATGGCAAACACATGAAATTGATCCTGTCCTTGATCCGATCATCAATCCTTAACTGTTCAAGCTGATTGTTGCTGGTAAAAACAGTTATTAGCTTGTTGGAATACCTATAGTTAATTAGCTGATAGAGGGTTGTATTTACCCAATCTTTGCTAACTTCCACCCCGATATCATCCAGAAGCAAAACAGTGGCTTTTATAATGCCGTCTTTCTCCTCCTTGTCTGCCGCGCTGCTATATCCCTTCTTGGTCAGATCGAGATATTCCAGAACGCTTGTAAACTTCACATTCACGTCGTAGCGTGCCATAACTTCATTAGCCAGACAGTAAGATAAATATGTTTTACCTGTCCCTTTCGTGGCGGAATGTATGTATAGCCCCTTGCCATCCCGTCGGAATTTTTGAAAATTCAAAACAAACGCGTTTGACATCTTACGACCTTTTTCTGCATCCGGGTTGTTGTCTCCATATAGGGTCCAATCAAAGTCCTTTGCCCGCTTGTCCAGCTGCTCAAACGGAATCATCGATCTGGCGCTTCTAAACCTTCCATTCTCGGAAACGGGTTCTTTTGAAAAAACTGCCTCTCCGTAATCTTGGATATCATATTCACCCAAAAGGTAAGTCATTTCGTCTATCGAAACAGTCTCCTGCCTCATCAATCGCCCGCGAAATTTGTTTCCACCTCTCGTCAGAATCGAATGCGTTGTTTCCACTTTCCTCACTCACCTCCTTCTGTCCCTTGCTGCCGCCACTGTCCTGCGTCCTCGCAAGCCAGCTATTGATAAACCTCTCGATTCCTCGCCGCGTCTTCCGCTTAGTAGGGTTTGAATCCAGCCACGCGACCATGCGCCGCAATTCCTGCTCCACATCCACAGCCGGGTATGTTGCCCGCCAGAGTGCAATCTTGTCCTGCGGGACATCGTAAAATGATTTGTCATTCAGCGGGAGTAATATGCCGCTTGGGGTCGGAGCGGATTCCGGCTCCGAGCAAATATTATTATTCTTTATTCCTTTATTACCTTTATATTTTATATCTATTGTTGTCGTTGTACTGTCGTTGTGATGTCGCTTCTTTGTCTCCTGCGTGTCGCTCTGTATGTCAAATGACTGGTATAAATCATAGTTTTGTACAGTAAAAACGCTATATTTATTTGTCGTTTCGACTGTCAATTCGCCCGTCGTTTTTAGATGCGAAATTGCGGTTCTTATTTCACGTTTTGTTAGACCTGTTTCTTTCGAAAGCTTCTCCAAAGACGATACAAAAGAACCACGTGGCACCGTTGTGCCCCTAAAATGACCCTCCTTCCAGTTCGCAATCAGGAGCATATGTATAAAAAGCCGGCAAGTGTTGATGTCCGTATACCACTCCCACTCAACGATCTTCCGATGCAGAAGTATCTGTCCTGCAGTACTCATAAGTTTTCTTCACCTCCTCATTTTTCTTCCTCATAATCCTCACCGTCACACAAACACTCCTGCATGGAGACTTCAAAATCGTCCATGTTCGGGAAATGTATGTAACGGTACCTGCAGGTCGAGCAGTCGTAACAATTTTCGCTCATGGTCTGATCCTCCATCTTCCTTTTCCCTACTGGCAGACATGCTTCACGTACTCCTCCGAAACCATAAACGGTGTTTCGCCCTCCTCGCAGGTGGGATTGTAAATCACATCAACGCCGATAGTTACATTATCAATCTGCCGCTCCAATTCCAGCATCATGCCGCTGTTCTCCGCATTGATTCCGGTAGATACCTTTGTTACTGCAAAACCCTCCATCATGCTTTCATTAACCTCTGCGTAATCTCTGAATACTTTTGCCATTGTTTGTTTTCCTCCTTAATCTTCAATAATTTCGGTTACTTCTACGCCAAGAGCCTTGGCAATTTTCTGCCCGACTTCATCAGTACAAGACTTGCCGGCACGCACATAATTAATAGTGGTTCTTGATACGCCTGCCAACTCTGCAAGACGTGTCTGTGTCATATCACGCTTCGCAAGCTCCGTCGCAAGCTTAATTCTGTCAATTCTCATTCGTTCCACATGTTTTTCCTCCTCTCTATTTTTTAGTTGCATTTATATCCTTTATATGATATAGTTAATAAGCAATTGCTTATGTCGTTATATTATCATATGCTTATTATAATTGCAAGCACTTTTTATAAACATTTGCTTTTATTTTTTTTTCATATATGGTAGAATTGCCCTATGAGGTGATTAAATGACTGTTGGAGAAAAAATAAAATATATTAGAAAGCAAAATAAAATTTCACAACAAGAATTGGGAAATATGCTTGGAGTTTCTCAAGCAATGATTGCACAATATGAAAACGGAAAACGGATACCTAAAATAGAAACTTTGATAAAAATAGCAGAAGCCTTAGATTGTGAAGTTTCTGATATTGACGAAAATATTATAGTTCATCGCCATACTGTTAGATTGGGACCCACTCCAGAAAATGTCGAACAATACAAAAAAAATGCAGAAGCAGAGAAACTAATTCAAAAAAGAGCTTTGGGTGAAATTATTTTGGAGGGTGAGCAGGAAAAAATTGATGATTATATCAAACATAAAAGTAAGGTTCTTCCTCGTTTTCGTGAAAATCTTGAAAAATTTTCAGATATAGTTGATGCGTGGGGCGAAAACATATTAATTGATAGATATAGAAGGTTGAATAATGATGGTAAAAATGAAGCAATAAAACGTATAGATGAACTAACAGAAATCCCTAGATATATCAATCCAACCACCCCGCCCCAAGAATAACTGGCAGGACAGGGCGCACAATACCAATAGTTTACGCACCGAAAAAAATTACCTTAAAATACTTTGAAAGGTTAATAAAAATGGCTCAAAAAACAGAAATACTAAAGAAAAATGAACGCTATTTGATTTTCGATGAATCTGGCAACCTTGGAAGCAGAGGAAGATATTTTGTCATTGCATGTATTGATACCAATAACTATAAAGCACTCCATAACATCATGCACAAAAAACTAGGCATAGCCAAGAAAATGTTCCACGAACTTTCGATACTCCATTCCAATGAGATCAAGGCAAAAGACGCATATCCATGTATTAAATATCACATATTGGAATGTATCGCAAAAAAAGATTTACAGATTTCATACATTGTGGCGGATTTGAACCATGTAAAGCCATCATTACTGATAGATAAAAACATACTTTACAATTTTTTAATGAAATTATTGATAGAACGTCTAATAACAGATAAAGATAATGGCACTACTATAAATATTATCTGCGACAAACACTCCACAAAAGTAGCGTCTGGGAACTCTTTTTCCGATTATATAAAACTCTTTCTGTTATATGAAAAAGAATACGATATCAATTTGAATATTAACTACATGGATTCAGATGATAAAAATGCTTACATTGTTCAAGCAGCAGATTATATTGCCAATGCTTTATATGGTTACTATGAATATGGCGACAACATATATTATAGCCGTTTCAAGCATAAACTTGGCTCTGTGCTTCTATTTCCATGGAAATTATTTGGAAAATGAATAAAGTTTATTTAAGATGTTGATTTTATCACACCCTAATGGTATTATAAAGGCATAAGGACATATAATAATGCAGATGGGTGTGTAAGCCTATATCAGCGTGTGTATTTTTAAACATAAGTTGCCTGTGTGGTAACCACTGATATAGCAACACCCATTTTCTATTTTTACAAAAGCAAAACCGCCCCTGCGCCAACAGGAACGGTTTCAGATATACCCCCGAGGGGATACACCAACCCTCATAATACATAGTGTATCATCCCCGGGCGCAGCTTGCAAGTGAACCGTCTGATTTTCCAGATCATTCACAGGCTGTTATTTTTATACCCAAAAAGGAGGATAACACTATGGCTACAGCAAAAAAACTCCCGTCCGGCTCATGGCGGTGCCTTGTCTATGATTACACGGATGAAAACGGAAAACGCATATACCGCTCTTTTACTTCTGACGATCCGTCCCCTGCCGGAAAGCGTAAGGCGGAAGCGCTTGCCGCTCAATATGCAGCAGAAAAGGAGCAGAAGAAACGCAGTTCGGATAAAAGCCTGTTTTCTGACCGCATGGAAAGCTATATCACTTCCAAAGAAGCCGTTCTTTCCCCTGCCACGATCCGGGGCTACCGCAACATCCAAAAAATGCTCCTGCGCGACTATGCCTCATTCTGCCACATGGAAATCCGAAAAGTCTCACAGGATGATGTACAGAGGGTGATAAACAGTCTTAGCCGCTCAAAATCCCCTAAGACCGTCCGCAACTACCATGGGCTCATAGCATCCGTAATCGGCTCAGATTTAGCCCTCAGAACCTCCATGCCACAGAAAATACGTCCTGAGCTTTATATCCCCTCGGATGACGAGATAAGAGCCTTGGTTGATGCCGTAAGGGGCACGGAACTGGAAATCCCTGTTCTCCTCGGCGCGTTCTGCATGATGCGGCGTGGCGAGATTTGCGCCCTCACTCTTGATGATATCCAAGGCGATGTAATACACGTCCATCACGCCCTTGTCCTCGGCACCGATAAAGAATGGCACTTGAAAGCTCCCAAGACAGGCAGTTCTGACAGATATATCAGCGCACCCGCATTTGTGGCGGACAGAATCCGCGAACTTGGACATATTACCACCCTCAATCCCCACTCCATCACCATCATGTTCCAGAGGGTGCTCAAACGGGCTAATATAACACATTTCCGTTTTCACGACCTCCGGCACTATTCTGCGTCCATCCGACACGCTCTGGGAATCCCGGATGCCTACATCATGCAGGAAGGCGGCTGGAAAACTGACGCCGTGCTGAAATCTGTATACCGGCATGCCATGAGCGACAGGCAAAAGGAAATGGCTGACCTTGCAAACAATCATTTTTCCAGATTATGCAACACAAAATGCAACACAGAAAAGTAAAACACCGCAGAAACGCGGTGTTTTTGAATAGCGAGAGGGGGACTTGAACCCTCGACACTACGGGTATGAACCGTATGCTCTAGCCAGCTGAGCTATCTCGCCATATATGAAATTAGTAGAACCACAGGGAAGCCGTCTCCGGCCTCCCCAATGGGGCCTATAGGGCTCGAACCTATGACCCTCTGCTTGTAAGGCAGATGCTCTCCCAGCTGAGCTAAGACCCCGTTTATTTGCGGGTCACTTACGCAACCCGCTCTGCTAGTATACAATTTATTATCATAGCTTGTCAACCCTTTTTTTCCATTTTTTCAAGCTGAGTTTAAATTTGTTTTACTTTTCATACCGCGCCATGCACTTGCCCCATGGTGTCAAATCCAGCTACATCCTCTCCGGCGCAGAGAAACCGAGCAGGTCAATACACGTTTCCAGCACATCTCTGGTCAACGCAAGCAGCGCAATCCAACCGGCCTTCTTCTCCTGATCCTCCTCCGTGAGAATCTTTGTCTCATGGTAGAAGTGGTTGAACGCATTGGCCAAATCATAGATGTAAGCGCAGATTTTGTGAGGTGCAGCCTCCTCACAGACTGTCTCCATCATTGCATTGTATTTCGCAAGCTCCAGCATCAGACCCTTTTCCGACACATTTGTCGCCTCTTGGATGACTGTATCAGTCAACCTCCCGCCCTGTTCCTCATACTTGGCGAGAATTGACTTGATTCGTACAATCGTGTAGAGAATGTACGGCCCGGTATCTCCCTCGAAGGAAGTGAACCTATCCATATCAAAAATATAGTCTTTAGACGCCTGATTGGACAGATCGCCATACTTAATCGCCGCCAGTCCGACAATTTTCGCCGTCTCTCCTGCCTGCTCCATATCGATCTCGTAGCCCTTTGTCTGTGCATTCTCCTGTATTTTACGAATCATTTCTTCGTTGATCTCGCGAATCAGGTTCTCCAACCGCATGACGCCGCCCTCTCTTGTCTTAAAGGGTTTGCCGTCCTTGCCATTCATGGTGCCAAAACCGATGTGTACAAGCTCCGTTTTTTCATTGACCAGTTTGGTCTTTCTCGCACAGCGGAATACCTGCTCGAAATACAGGTCCTGTCTCTTATCGGTCAGATAGATCAGTCTGTCCGGGTGGAAATTTTCCATGCGGTCCATAATGGTCGCCAGATCCGTCGTATTATAGAGGGACGCCCCGTCGGATTTTAAGATCATGCAGGGCGGCACTTCCTTAGTGTCGGTTTCTTCCTTCACATCCACCACCAGCGCACCGTCGCTCTCATAGGCGTAACCGCCTTTTTTCATCTCCTCCACCATGCCGGGAATCATGTCGTGCACATCGGACTCCCCTTTCCAAAGGTCAAATTCCACGTTCAGATTGGCATAGTTTTTCTTCAAGTCCGCCACCGACACGGCGATAATATGATCCCACAGCGCCCGATACCCCCGTACGCCGCTCTGCAGCTTATAGGTGGCCTCCATGGCATCCGCCTTATACGCCTCGTCCTCCTTGGACTTGGCGCTGGCGGTCGGATAAATTTCCTCCAGCTCGGATATGCTAAAAGGAGCCTCCTTCGGGTATTCCCCCTCGTAGGAATCGTCAAAATAGATTAGGTCGGGCTGTCTTTTCTGCAGTTCCGTGATGATCAGTCCCATCTGCAGACCCCAGTCCCCCAGATGAATGTCTCCGATCACCTCATGCCCCGCATAGCGGCAGATCCGCTTGATGCTCTCCCCGATTATGCCGGAGCGCAGATGACCCACATGGAGCGGCTTCGCCACGTTTGGACCGCCATAGTCAATGATAATCTTCTTTGACTCCGGCGTCTGGAAGCCAAACTTTTCCGCACCGGACATATCCCGCAGGTAGTCCCGCACAAAGGATTCCTTCACCTTCATGTTTAAAAAGCCGGGCGCCACGGCGGAAACCTCCGACAGCACGCCGCTCTCCTGCAGTTTCTCCGCCACTTCCTGCGCGATCATAAGAGGCGCCTTATGGTATTTCTTCGCCCCTGCCATGGCGCCGTTACACTGGTACTCGCAAAGATCCGGCCTGTTGGACAGGGTTGCCTTCCCCAGTTCAGGATCGTACCCTGCCGCCTCAAAGGCCTGTTTCATTTCCTCCGAAATCAAATCCAATATTTTCTGCATTCTGGTCTCCATTCCGGCGGTTCGTGTGATTTTTCACACCGCCCTCCGTTTCAAAGCGTTTCCCGCCGTGCCTGCACGCATGCATACGCCGGAAAATCGCGGTTCGTTAATCGCAAGCAATGCAATTTTACCACAAATCCCCATAAATGTCATTGCCTTTCCAAAAGTCCTCTGTCAGGAAGTCTGAAGCCCGGGAATCCGTAAGCTCTGAGCGGCTTTTGGACATTGTCCGCACGCCTTCGTCACTGTATGCAGGCATTCCGCAGACGCTCACTGCCTGCGGGAATACACGCAGCCACAGTAATCCTGTCGGTACAGCCCGTACTCTTTCGACAATGCAATCGACCGCTTGTAGCCGTCTTTCTTCTTAAAGTCTGACGGCAGCCACACCGCGCCACACTCTGCCGCCAGCTTCTCGCCGATTTCGTTGAGCTTCGCGGCATTCTTCAAGGGACTGATGGAAAGCGTGGTGGTAAAATAGTCATAACCGCCTTCCCGCGCCCGTTGAGCCGTCTCCCGCAGTCTCAGCTCGTAGCAGGCGAAGCACCGCTCGCCGCCCTCCGGGCACTGCTCCAGACCTTTCGCCATCTCATAGAATCGCTGCGGCTCATAGTCTCCCTCGATCACATCGATCCGATATGCCACGCTTTCCCTCTCCGTCTGCTGCCTGTCCGCACCATATACCATGTCTGCATCATATACCTCGCCTGCGTCATTCACTGCTCCCGTATCTTGCACTGTCCCCGCATCACTCACCGCAGCGCTTTTTGGGTTTTGTTTGACCTCTCCAGTCACCCCCTCGTTATACGCCGCAATCAGCCGTTTCTGCTCCGCCACCCGCTTGCGGTACTCCGCATCCTCCGTGATATTCGGATTATAATAAAAGACCGTGATTCGAAAATACCTGCGCAGATATTCCAGCACATAGCTGCTGCACGGCGCGCAGCAGCTATGCAGAAAAAGGGTCGGCGGGCACTCCTTTGCCGCACCGATCCTCTCTATAAGCTGATCCAGTTCCTTCTGATAATTTCTGACCCTGTTCATCTACTTCCCCCGTCTCGCAATCGTCGCGATATCAATCAAGGACATCTCCTCCTGCGACGCCGCGTTTTCCAGACTGGCCACAAGAGCCGCCGCCGTGTCCATGGCCGTGATACAGTTGACCCCCGTCTCGATGGCGGTTCTGCGGATCAGGAAACCGTCCCTGTTCTTGTCCCGCCCCTGCGTGGGCGTGTCGATCACCAGATCAATCCGATGACCCAGAATCAGATCCATAACCGTGGGCGATTCCTGCCTGATCTTATTGACTTTGCGCGCCTTCACCCCGGCCTCGTTTAAAGCCGCCGCCGTGCTTCTGGTGGCATAGATGATGTAACCCAGCTTCTCAAAGCGTCTCGCCACCTCGATGGCCTCCCCCTTGTCCGCGTCCTTCACGGTAATAATCATCTGTTTATGCTTCGGGAGACTTACACCCGCGCCGAGAAACGCTTTGTAGAGCGCCTCATTAAAAGTCTTCGCAATGCCAAGGCACTCGCCGGTGGACTTCATTTCCGGCCCCAGACTGATCTCCGCGCCCCGTATCTTCTCAAAAGAAAATACCGGCATTTTAACAGCAAAGTAGTCCGCCGCCGGCTGTAAGCCCGGCTCATACCCCAGATCACGGATTTTCTTACCGATAATCACCTCCGTGGCCAGATCCACAATCGGGATGCCCGTGACTTTGCTGATATAAGGCACGGTGCGGGAAGAGCGGGGATTGACCTCAATCACATACACCTCGTCCCCCATAGCGATAAACTGAATATTGATCAGGCCGATCACATGGAGGGCCTTGGCAAGCCGTCTCGAATACTCGGCAATGGTTTCCTTCACCTTATCACTCACCGTGGGGGCAGGATAAACGGAGATGCTGTCGCCGGAATGCACGCCCGTCCGCTCGATATGCTCCATAATGCCGGGAATCAGGATGTCCGTGCCGTCGCAGACCGCATCCACCTCCAGCTCCTTACCCTGTAAATATTTATCCACCAGAATGGGATGATCCTGCTCGTAACGGTTGATCACCGCCATAAACTCCTCTATCTCTGTATCGGACAGCGCGATCTGCATTCCCTGTCCGCCAAGCACGTAGGAGGGGCGCACCAGCACGGGATAACCGAGCCTGTCGGCCACGGCCTTGGCCTCCTTGGCGGTGTAGACCGTGCCGCCCGCAGCCCTCGGAATCCCGGTTTCCTCCAGAATTTTATCGAAAAGCTCCCGATCCTCCGCGGCGTCCACGTCCTCCGCCTTTGTGCCGAGAATCAGCACCCCCATCTTCATCAGACTCTCCGTCAGCTTGATGGCCGTCTGTCCGCCAAACTGCACCACCGCGCCGTCGGGCCTCTCCACATTGACGATATTCTCCACATCCTCCGGCGTCAACGGCTCGAAGTAGAGCTTGTCCGCAATGTCAAAGTCGGTGCTCACCGTCTCCGGGTTGTTGTTGATGATAATGGTCTCATACCCTTCTTTCGCAAACGCCCATGTGGCATGCACGGAGCAGTAGTCAAACTCGATGCCCTGCCCGATGCGGATCGGCCCGGAGCCAAGCACCAGCACTTTCTTTTTCGGATGGCTCTCCACTACCTCCGTCTCGGAACCGAACACGGAATAATAGTAGGGTGTGCTCGCAGCAAACTCCGCCGCGCAGGTGTCTACCATCTTAAAGGCGGCAACGATGCCGTTTTCATAACGCATGTTTTTTATTTCGCCTTCACTCTTCCCGGTCAGCCTCGCAATCACATTATCGGGAAATTCGATCCGTTTCGCCTCCTTTAACAGCTCCACCGTCAGCGGCTCCTTTATAAGCCGCTCCTCCATCTCCGTGAGAATCGCAATCTTGTCGATAAACCAATGATCCACCATGGTAACCCTGTGGATCGTGTCATAGTCCACGCCTTTGCGGATCGCTTCCGCAATCATATAGATTCTCTGGTCATCCACAATCTCCATGCGCTCCAGAAGCTCCTCTTTGGAGAGGGCCGAAAAATCATAGCTGCGCAGGCAGTCCACATGCTGCTCTAAGGAACGGATCGCTTTCATCAGCGCACCCTCAAAATTGTTGGCGATGCTCATCACCTCGCCGGTGGCTTTCATTTGTGTCGTTAATGTGCGCTTTGCCGTAATAAATTTGTCGAAAGGAAGTCTCGGTATTTTCACCACGCAATAGTCGAGCGTCGGCTCGAAGCTGGCATAGGTCTTTCCCGTAATGGCATTTTTGATTTCATCCAGCGTATAGCCCAGCGCGATCTTCGCTGCCACCTTTGCAATCGGATAACCCGTTGCCTTACTCGCCAGCGCGGAGGAACGGCTCACACGGGGATTTACTTCGATCACGCAGTATTCAAAGCTGGTCGGATGCAGGGCAAACTGCACGTTACAGCCGCCCGTGATCTCCAGCTCGTTGATGATATTTAAGGCCGAGCTTCGAAGCATCTGGTATTCCTTATCTCCCAGCGTCTGGGAGGGCGCCACCACGATACTATCGCCTGTGTGCACGCCAACCGGATCAATATTTTCCATGTTGCAGACGGTGATGCAGTTGCCCGCGCCGTCCCGCATGACCTCATACTCGATCTCCTTCCAGCCCGCAATGCACCGCTCCACCAGCACCTGCCCCACTCTGGAAAGTCGGAGCCCGTTTGCCAAAATCTCTTCCAGCTCGATCTGGCTGTGGGCAATACCGCCGCCGGAACCGCCAAGCGTATAAGCCGGCCGGAGCACCACGGGATAGCCGATTTTGTTCGCAAACGTCACGCCGTCCTCGATATTTTCCACCACAAGGGAGGGCGCGCACGGCTCCCCGATCTTCTCCATGGTCTCCTTAAACTCCAGACGATCTTCCGCCTTGCGGATGGTTTTCGCCGTGGTGCCAAGAAGGGTCACACCATGAGCTGAGAGAAATCCCGACTCATCCAGCTCCATACCTAAGTTTAAACCGGCCTGACCGCCCATATTGGGAAGCAGAGAGTCCGGCTTTTCCTTTATAATAATCTGCTCTAACACCTTAGCCGTCAACGGCTCGATGTACACCTTGTCCGCGATATCGCCGTCCGTCATGATGGTGGCCGGGTTGGAATTGACCAGAATCACCTCCATGCCCTCCTCTTTTAAGGAGCGGCACGCCTGCGTTCCCGCATAGTCAAACTCCGCCGCCTGCCCGATCACAATCGGACCGGAACCGATGACAAGCACTCTTTTCACGTTTGGATTTTTAGGCATCGTATATCCTCCATTTCTCAACCCGGAAGAATACTGCTTTTCAGCATTCTTTCGAACATAACATAGCGATATCTAGTCCGCGTTTTTCATCCTCAGCATCGCTTTATGGCCGCTTGATCATTTCTATAAATCTGTCAAACAGATACGAGGAATCCTGCGGTCCCGGGCACGCCTCCGGGTGGAACTGCACCGTAAAAATGTTCTTTCCCGTATAGGAAAGTCCCTCGTTTGTACCGTCGTTCACATTGACAAAGGCCGGAACCGCCATCTGCGGATCAAGTTTGTCCGTATCTACCACATAGCCGTGATTCTGGGAGGAAATGTAAACCCTGCCGGTCTCCAGATCCTTCACCGGATGATTGCCTCCCCGATGCCCGTATTTCATCTTGAAAGTGTCCGCACCTGTGGCGAGAGCCATGAGCTGATGCCCCAGACAGATCGCAAAAATCGGTGTGTCGGACGCATAGAGCTTTCGGATTTCTTCTATAATAGTGACACACTCCTTCGGATCGCCCGGGCCGTTGCTGAGCATGATGCCGTCCGGCGCATCCGCCAGAATTTCCGCCGCCGTGGTCTGCGCAGGGTAAACGGTCACATCACAGCCCCTTGCCGCCAGCGATCTCGCAATGTTGTCCTTGGCTCCCAAGTCAAGAAGCGCTACCTTCAGACCTTTGCCTGTCAATTCTCGCACAAGGCTTGGTTTCTTTTCCCGAATGCCCGCATCAAAATCTTCTTTATGAAAAGAGGAACTGCCGGAAAGCGGCCCGTTCTCCGTAAGTGCCTTTGTCCCGGGCAGCACATATTTCTCCGCGCAGCTTACTCGCTCCACTACTTTACCTGTCGTATATGCTTTTAACTTGGGAATGATTTCGTCCAGATTATAGTCATTGTCGGTAGTGATCATACCGTTCATGGTACCCTTCTCCCGAAGGATTCTGGTAAGGGCTCTGGTGTCGATTCCGGCGATACCCGGCACACCATTGTCCTCTAAGAATTGTTGAATTGTCATATCACATCTGAAATTGCTGGGAATCCGGGATAGCTCCCGCACGATAAAACCGTCCGGCCATGGCCTTTTCGATTCCATATCATCTTCGCAGATCCCGTAATTGCCGATCAACGGATAAGTCATACACACGGCCTGCCCCGCATAGGACGGGTCAGTCAGCACTTCCAGATAGCCCGCCATGGAAGTGTTAAAAACAATCTCGCTGACGATCTCCTTCCTCGCCCCTATATGCGTTCCCTCAAATACAGTGCCGTCTTCCAGTATTAAAAATGATTTCATCTTTTACCCTGTCCCTTTCGCCGGCCATTTTTTCTTTTTGGTAGACCTCCGCACACATAAAGCAGGCGGAGGCTTCTTTGCCACCGCCTATTGTATCATATAATTATCGTTTTTGGTATACCATACTTTTAAATATAGCCGCCTTTCTCCATTACAAAGTTCACAAGAGCAATTCCCTGCCGCTCCACACGCTGTTCTTTGATCACGGTATACCCCCTCTTTTCAAAGAAGGGCCTTGCTGGAATGGATAGGCTCAAACTCCTATCGGAAATACCCCACACCGCTCTCGAATATCTTCATATCCTGCTCACCAAAAATATTCACAGCCACACAGTCACCTATTCTCTCCGCATGCGCCATCTTACCCAGACATCTGCCGTCCGGAGAGGTGATGCCCTCAATCGACGCGTAAGAACCGTTGATGTTCCACTCCTCGTCCATGGACACTCTGCCGTCGGCATCCGCATACTGGGTCGCCACCTGTCCGTTTGCGAACAACTTGTCAACCCACTCTTTCGGCGCCACGAACCGTCCCTCGCCGTGGGACGCAGGGTTTACATAAGTCTGGTCAAGTTCTACTCCGGCAAGCCATGGGGACTTATTGGAAACCACCTTCAGATAAACCATCTTGGAGATGTGGCGGTTCACCGTATTGAAAGTCAGAGTCGGAGAATCCGCTTCCTGCCCGCGTATTTCCCCATAAGGCACAAGCCCCAGCTTGATCAGCGCTTGGAAACCGTTACAAATTCCCAGTGCAAGCCCGTCTCTCTCGTTCAAAAGCCGCATCACCGCTTCTTTGATCTTTTCATTCTGGAAAGCGGTGGCAAAGAACTTGGCGGAACCGTCCGGCTCGTCACCCGCGGAAAAACCGCCGGGGAACATAATGATCTGCGCCTGTTCGATCGCCCTCTCAAAAGCCTCCACGCTCTCTCTGATATCCGCCGCGTTCCGGTTTTTAAACACCTTTACGACGGTCTCCGCTCCGGCTCTCTCAAAAGCCTGCGCGCTGTCGTACTCACAGTTCGTCCCCGGAAATACCGGTATAAATACCGTGGGCTTCGCCACTTTATGTTTGCACACATAGACGCTGTCCGCGCGGTACAGATCCGATGCCACCGGACTCTTGTCCTTTCCGGCCGTATAGGGAAATACCTTGTCGAGCTTTTCACGCCATACCTGCACCGCCTCGGCTCCGTCAATCTTCATGGAACCGTAAGTGAATGCGCCGTCCGCCGTCACGGTGCCGATCTCCTCATAGGAAATCCCCAGTGCTTTCAGGTGGTGCACCTCTTTTGCGGGCATCTCCGCCACGATATCGCCAAGGCCATTGTCAAACAGATACTCCGTCTTATAGGAAGAATCCACCGCCACACCAAAGCCGTTTCCAAAGGCCATCTTGCTCACGGCCGCCGCCACGCCCTTCGCATCAAGCGCATAGGCCGCCACGATCTTTCTCTTCCTGAACTTAACCGGCATTCCATTTATGACTTCTGTGTCAGTATACTCTGACATTAATGTCATTATCTTATCATAAAGTGTCATAACCCCGTCATAAACCGGCAGATCATAGGCATCACGCGGGATGCGGAACCGTACGAGACGATCCCCCGGATATTTTAATTCGGGTGTAACAATATGCCCGCTCTTATTCACATTAACCGCAAAGGACACCAGCGTAGGCGGCACGTCGATATCGTTGAAGGTGCCGGACATGGAATCCTTCCCGCCGATGGATGGCAGGCCGTACTTCATCTGTGCATCATAGGCGCCGAGCAGCGCCGCAAAGGGCTGGCTCCAGCGGGACGGCTCCCCGCTCATGCGCCGGAAATACTCTTGGAAGGTAAAGCGGATCGTCCGGTAATCTCCGCCGTTAGCCACAATCTTCGCCATGGACTCGGTCACCGCGTAAACCGCACCGTGATACGGGCTCCAGCTTGACAGATAGGGGTCGAAACCATAGCTCATCATGGTTACGGTATCCGTTTTGCCCTCCAATGTGGGAAGTTTCGCCACCATAGCCTGCGTCTCTGTGAGCTGATACTTACCTCCATATGGCATATACACGCTGCCTGCGCCGATGGACGCATCAAACATTTCCACAAGCCCCTTCTGGGAGCATACATTCAAATCACCAAGAAGCGAAAGCCACGCCGCCCTCACATCCTTGCGGGCAAGCGCCTCCGCCACCGCGGGCGTCGCGATCTTTTTCAGGTAATTTTCCTTCTCGTCCGGAATCTCCACATGGACGTCCGTCTCCTGATGAGCGCCGTTGGTGTCCAGAAAGGCTCTGGACAGATCCACGATTTTCCGGCCACGCCATTTGAGCACCAGACGGGGTTGTGCGGTGACTACCGCCACCGGCACCGCCTCCAGATTCTCCTGCGCCGCAAATTCGAGGAACGTGTCCACATCGGCGGGCGATACGACGACAGCCATACGCTCCTGGGATTCCGAGATCGCAAGCTCCGTTCCGTCTAGGCCCGCATACTTCTTCGGCACCTTGTCCAGATCTACCACAAGACCATCCGCCAGCTCGCCAATGGCCACGGACACACCTCCCGCGCCGAAATCGTTGCATTTCTTAATCAGTCGGCTCACTTCCTCACGCCGGAACAATCTCTGGATTTTTCTCTCAGTGGGCGCGTTTCCCTTCTGCACTTCCGCACCACATGTATCAATGGACTTCTCCGTGTGCACTTTGGAAGAACCCGTAGCGCCGCCGCAGCCGTCGCGTCCGGTTCTGCCGCCCAGAAGAATAATCACATCGTCCGGATCGGAAGTTTCCCGGATCACATTCTTTCTCGGCGCCGCTCCCATCACCGCGCCGATCTCCATCCGTTTCGCCACATAGTTGGGGTGATAGATCTCCTTGACCAGTCCGGTCGCTAAACCGATCTGGTTTCCGTAGGAAGAATAACCGTTGGCCGCGCCCCGCACCAGCTTTTTCTGGGGCAGCTTTCCCTTTAGCGTGTCCGCCACAGGCACCGTAGGATCCGCCGCGCCTGTCACGCGCATCGCCTGATAGACATAGCCTCTGCCCGAAAGGGGATCGCGGATCGCGCCGCCAAGGCAAGTGGCCGCACCACCAAAAGGCTCGATCTCTGTGGGATGGTTGTGCGTCTCGTTCTTGAAAAAGACAAGCCACTCCTCCGTCACCGGGCCCTCACCGTAATCCATCTCCACCGGCACCACCACGGAGCAGGCATTGATCTCATCGGACTCCTCCATATCGTCCAGTTTCCCGTCCTTTTTCAGCTTCCGCATAGCCATCAGAGCCAGATCCATCAGACAGACAAACTTATCCTCCCCGCCCTTAAAAACCTCTTCTCTCACTTTCAGGTAATCCTGATAGGTCTCCTCTATCGGTTCCCGGTATCTTCCCTCTCCGAAGCTCACATTCTTAAGCTCCGTGGAAAAGGTTGTATGGCGGCAGTGGTCGGACCAGTAAGTATCGAGCACCCGGATTTCCGTCATGGTAGGATTCCGCTTCTCCTCATTCGCAAAATAATTCTGAATATGCAGAAAATCCTTGAACGTCATGGCAAGGCCGAGGGACTCGTACAGCTCCTTTAGCTCCGTCTGGGACATATCCACAAAGTCTTCCCGCTCCGGAAGATTTTCCAGTACGGCCACATCCGCAGGCTCCTCATAGTCAAACGCCAGCGTCTCCGGCTTCACCATACCGGTCTCTCTCGAATCCACGGGATTGATACAGTATGCCTTGATCCGCGAAAGTTCATCGTCCGTCACTTTCCCATTGACCATATAAGTCACTGCCGTCCGGATGATCGGTTCCTCATCTTCCTTCAAAAACTGCACGCACTGCACCGCGGAATCCGCCCGCTGGTCAAACTGCCCCGGCAGAAACTCCACGGAGAAGACATGCCCGTTTTTCGGGATCTCCATCTGCTCCCGGTATAAAATATCTACAGGAGGTTCCGAAAACACGGTGAGACAGGCTCTCTCGAAAACCTCGTCGGAAATATTCTCCACATCATAACGTATGAAAACCCGCACCTGCTCCACGCTCTTTATGCCAAGAAAACTTTCGATCTCTTCCTTAAGCTCTCTGGCCCTCACCGCAAAAGGCTCCTTCTTTTCCACATAAATTCGTCTGACGTTTCCCATAATCAGTTCTCCTCCCTCTTCTTCACACAGACTCGAAAGCCCGTACTTACGCACTCTCTGTTTGACTTCGTCAAACGCTTTCCCGTTAAGGCTCGCAGAAAAACAAATGCCACTATATCCGCAGAGCCTTTTCTGCGACAGCGCTTTGTTTTTCTCTTACGAACCTTAAATCTCCGTAATCAGTCCCTGCATAATATAGAGCAGCTGCTCGTCCACCATCTTTTCCGTAATGCCGAAAGTCTGCGCGTTGATCTTCAATCCCTCCAGCACGTACATGATATTGGCCGCCGCCCCCTTGGGATTCTCGCAGTAAAACTCGCCGCTGGCAATCCCCGCCTCAATCAGCTTCTCTATCACTTTGACGCCCGCGTCAAACTGTCTGCGAAGCATGTTATTCTTGTCGGTCGATTTATGAGCAAAAAAATATTCATAGACCGCCACAGTCAAATTATCCTTATTCTGCAAAAGTTCTTTTTTCTGTTCCTTCAAAAAGAGCGTCAAAATATCCGCCGCAGAATCCTCTCGGGCAATTTGCTGTGTAAAAACATCGTCTGTTTCGTCCGCCTCCATCTGCAGCACTTCCATCAAGATCTGATCCGTGCTGTCAAAATACAGATACAGACCGCCGCGGCTGATCTCGCAGGCTTCCACGATATCCTTCATGGTCACGCTCTTAAATCCCTTTTCCACAAACACTTTTCTGGCCGTATCCAGTATGTACTTCCTTTTCTGTGCTGATTTTTCTCCCATCGTTACCTTATCTCCCCTAAAATGTATCCTGCGGCCAGCGTTACTCTGCGCCCTTCTCCTGGTTTTGCTCCTTTTTGACATTGACCATTCTGGTCTGTACCGGATGATCCCAGAAGTCCAGATTTTCCTTCATTTTCTTAATTACCTTCAGGAAAATACCGTTTTCCACCGCCTCTGACCATCTTCTGCCCTTGGTCATGCCCTCCAGCACATATTTGGAAAGAATGCCTTTCAACACATCCATCTCCCGGATATCCGCTCTTTTGATCGCGCGAAGCTCGTCCTCCAAAACGCGAATTCTGTTTCGCGAATAAATATATCTGTAATTCCGATCCACAAGCTTCGTCCGCTGTGCCTCCTTGATAAAATTCATCAATGTGCCGTCATACACCGGAAATGCCATGGAGTGTTCCTCAATCCCGGAACCGGAATAGCTCTGCTGTACACGCATTCCGTTCTTGCTCTCAAGCCAGGACAGGTAACGAGCCAGTTTCTCTACATCCGCCCTGTATTCATTAACTACCTGCTGCCTGTAGGCAATGTCCTCTTTCTCTATCTGTGTCTTTTCCATTGTTTTTCACTCACTTCCGTTTCTTAATTTCCCGCAGTCTATATTGACCTGCAGGCCCAAAACCCCCGACAAGTCTGTCATTTTCAATTTTAACATAAATATCTGAAAAGTACAGCACAAAAATAGCCATTGCCCAATTTCCAAAATACGGCACAACCAGATGTCAACGGGCCATTCTCATTGACTTTTCTCCCAAAAAAGCATAAGATAGATACAAGGTTTTTGTATTAATTTCCATAAGGGGGTAATCAAATGGCAGTAAAAGAATTTCCTGCGGGCACCCAGTTAATTCAGAGTGAACAGAATCTAACCGCCCTGCATGTCGTCGCTAAAGGAAGCGTATGCGCCTCTTATCCGGGAGGCACTTTTTATCTGAAAAAGGGGGATGTGATTGGCGTCTGTGAGATTTTTTTTGGCTCTCACTTTATCACCTACGAGACGGAGGAGCCCACAGGGATTGCCTCCTATCCGTGTACGGCCGCACAGCTTTCCGCGCTAATGCAAAAAAGCGTGGATCTTGCGAATATGATCGTCTCCTCATTGTTCCGTCAGTTTCGTGAAATATATGACCAGTATGAATTGATGCGTTTCGACTGCGAAAACATTTACCACTTTCTGATGGATCGTTACGAAGAGTACAAGTCCGTTTGTGTCAAGCACGGAATTACCCCAAGAGCGCTGCCTGATATGGAAGATCTGGCGCCTCTTACACTGGAAGAAGATCTGGAAAGCTGGCTGGACGGCTATTACGAGCAATTGACCGCTTTGGTTACCGGGAAATCATCCAAATTTCATACACCTGATTTCCTTGCAGGAGTCATCCTGAAAGCGGATCAGGATATTCACCATATCATTTCCATATGCCGCGTTTTTTACGACTACAAGGCGGACATTGCCAGCTTTTTGATGAATGAAAACCATCTGGATTTCTTTGATCTTTACGCAAGCCTTCTCTATAGAATCGGCGCTAACGATCAGGACTCCACGACCGTGAGCGCAAAAATTTCCACGATGATGATCCAGATGGAGGATCTGCCCTCCATTGACAAGGAAATGTATCGACAGAGAGTTGCGGAATACCGGACTAAGCTGGAACATCTCGGAGAAAGCGCCGGGGAAGACGGCCCTGCCGCTGCGGCCGACGATGTGCCCGATGTGGAAGACTCCATGAATAAGATTCTCACCTATGCAGAGGTAAGCAGCGACACTGCTGCTGCTTTCCGCGAGGCCGTGAAGAAGTTTGATCAAATGACGGATAAAAACGCTTCCGATGACGCTGCCAGAAAACTGCGTATGTCGATCACCAAGCAGTTCTACGTCATATATGAAAAGGCCTTCTTAAAGAGCATGAAAGACCCTTCTTCTGTTCCCAAGGTGGTTAAAATGTTCTTTAATTTCGGCTATGTGGACGAACATCTGGCAGGCCATGAAAATGCCTCGCACCTTTACAGGATAGTCGATAACCTTCCGACCGATCCCAAGCGCAAGGTTTATACGGCCTACGAATGGTTTACCGCCATCTATAAAGGCGAGAAGGAGCCCAGCCGCAACGAATTTGACGCAGACTTTCCTACCTTTCTGCGTGAGCAGAAAATGTCCGGCAACATAACGGCCGCAGACGAAGCGCGGATGCAGAACGACGTGACGGAAAAGGTGCTGTTCGAGATACGCAATATGTTCACCACCGTCAACAAAATTACCTTCGGCCGTGTGCTGAGTTTCTGCCCCGTCTTTTCTGAACATAATGTCCTGAAAGAACTGGACGACACACTGGTATCCGCAGACAAAGTGGAGGAAGCCTTCCGAAAAATCCGGGATATCGACTTCAGCGCCTACTACCGCGAAGTTATTTACACAAATCCTGATATCGGCATCGGCAAGGAATCCGTCGGCGTGGAGGTACTCCCCGATATCATCCTGATGCCTAACGTGGGAAGCCGCGGCATCGCATGGCAGGAGATCGAGGGGCGCAAACGTACCACTCCGGCCCGTATGATGGTTTCCATTTTCCAGATGGAAGATCTGACCAACATCCTTGTCCGCCTGACCGGGGACTTCCGCTGGGAAATGTGCAAACGTGTGCAGGGCGCCCGCTGGAACGATATTTCCGAGGCATCCCTTACGAGCGAATACTTCGATTACATCCAGTTCTACCGTAAGAACCATGAGCTGTCCGCAGATGCCAAGGACAAAATCAAGCTCGGCATGAAGAAAGCGAAAAACAGTTATAAGGAAATGTTCATCCGTGACTACGAGGCGTGGATTCTCTACGAGGGTGCAGGTTCTCCGAGATTGAACAAGGTGTCCCGCAACATTATTTTCACCTACTGTCCTTTCTCCAAGGAGATCCGCACAAGGCTGATGGCAAATCCGCTCTACAAGGAAACTATGGCACGCTACGATATTAAACAGTCGCAGAAGATCCATCATTATGACAACGTCTTCCAAAAGCTCAAAAACACAGGGGTTGAGGTCCCTCCGGAGCTTCAGAAGCAGCGGGAGTATCTGCTCATGTAAAATCCTTTCGCTAATATAGTATTATTCTTTTGTAATATAATTATAGACTACAGGATGAAAACACGATATATTAGTTACAGACTTGATCACGGAAGTCAAGTCGGCAATAGCAATTCCGAAGAATTCCCCTTTTACACAAGCAAAAGCCCCGAAGGTCAGACCTCCGGGGTTTTTGCTTTGTAAAAATATATTCCGCAGTGCAAGCCCGAAAAACCTTCGGTTTGCCTCGCTCGCGCACTGCTCATTACTTTCGCGAATTATCCGTACTTGCAGGCTTCACAAGGAAGAGACTGATCAACAGTGCGATAATATAGAGCACGATTGTAAAGTACAGCACGTTCTGGTATCCCACGGGATTCACCATATTGCCGTGCGCATCCTCGATAAAGCTGCCCGTATTGCTCACGATCAGGGTTGCGATCTGGTTTCCGGTAAGACCCGCAAACGCCCACGCGGAAAGGGTGATACCGTGGATCGCGCTGATGCTGCCCATACCGTAGTGATCGGAAAGCAGGGTCGGCACATTGGAGAAGCCGCCGCCGTATCCGGCATTTACCATAAAGATCAGAGCCAGCACCAGAATGATCAGAAGCATGTTGCCCTCACCGTTCTTGATACCGCCTGTGAGCATAACCGCGCCGGTAAATATAATCGAGAGTATAAAGATCAGCTTGTAGATCGTATTTCTGTCCTTCATCAGATCCGCCCATGCGGAAAAGCCGAGACGGCCGCCCGCATTGAAGATCGCTGACACCGTGGAGATCACGCCGACCACGCCTGCAAGTCCGATACACTTTACGATCATCTTCTCCTGAGAAATCAGAGCAAGGCCGCATGTGATATTGATGTAGAACATCAGCCAGATACCGATATAATTGCTGACAGGACGGGTTTTGATGGTAGCCATGATACCCTGTCCTTTTTCCTTCTTCTGCGGCTCATGCCAGCCTGCCGGCTTCGCCAGAAGGAGGTGGCCCACAAACATCATTACAAAATAAACCGCTGCAAGAATGTAGAACATCTTGTAAATGCCGCCCTCGCCCAAATTTGCAAGGAGTGCCTGCATGATAGGGCTTGCAATCGCCTTCGCGCCGCCAAAACCGGCTACCGCGAGACCTGTCGCAAGACCTTTCTTGTCCTCAAACCAAAGCATCAGGGTTTTCACCGGGGACAGATAACCCGTGCCTAGACCGACGCCCATGATAAAACCGTAGCAGACATAAATGCCTACCAGAGCGAGAACGCTGCCCGGATGGTTCCCTCCATAGTAAATGAAGAAGCCCGTACCCGCCATACCGAGTGCAAAGGTGATCGTCGCGATCAGGGACGACTTATGGATATCTTTCTCCACCACGTTGCCCAAGAAAGCCGCAGACATGCCGAGGAAGAAAATCGCGAAGCTGAACGCCCACTCTGTAGCTGCCTTGGAAAATCCTATGTAGTCAGCGATCTCCTGACTGAAGATAGACCAGCAGTACACCGTACCGATGCTGAAGTGCAGGAGCAATGCCGGGATCGCGGCACGCACCCATTTGTTTTGACAGTTTTTCATACTTTTACCTGTTATCCTTTCGTTAATATTGAGTCAGATGCCCCGTCACCGATAACAGGATCTAACCCTCTCACAAAAAAACTGCATGTGACCTCTATCATTTTAAAACAAAAAGGTCGGAATTTCAAGCCACATTCACGCGGGCCAGCGATGAGGAATGAATTTTATCATTTCTTTTACCCAAACGCTATTTCTCATTTTATAAAAGTTATTCCTGCATTT
>CAMTMP010000024.1 GCA_947073545.1 uncultured bacterium | reverse complement strand
ACACAAAATGCCCAAAAACCGGCATTTTGGCGCTGGCTCCGACACCATGCAGCAAGTGCATGGTGCGGGTGTGAAAAATAACCCGCAATCTTCTGTAAATAATAAAACAAGTGAGGTCTTGCATGAAAAAAGTATATGTGATCGGCGCGGGTCCGGCAGGTCTGACGGCCGCCTACGAGTTACTTAGACAAGATAAAAATAGAGAATATAAGGTCACGGTGCTGGAGGAATCCGACGCTATGGGCGGTATCTCCAAAACCGTCAACTACAAGGGAAACCGCATGGATATGGGCGGGCACCGCTTTTTCTCCAAAGTGCCGGAAGTAAACGCTTGGTGGGAACACATGCTGCCCACACAGGGCGCGCCCACCTACGACGATATCGTGCTGCACCGGGAAATGACACTCTCCCCCGGAGGGCCGGATCCGGAGAAAGAGGATCGTGTGATGCTGCGCAGACACCGCGTGTCACGCATCTATTTTAACCAGAAATTTTTTGACTATCCGATCTCCTTAAAACCGGAGACCTTTATCAACATGGGATTTCTCGCGACCATGCAGGCAGGTGTAAGCTACTTGGCCTCCATGATCCACAAGCGGCAGGAAAACTCCTTGGAGGATTTTTATGTAAACCGTTTTGGCAAGAAACTCTACTCCATGTTCTTTGAAAATTATACGGAAAATCTGTGGGGAAGACACCCTTCCGAAATCGCGCCCGACTGGGGCGCCCAGCGGGCGAAGGGACTGTCCGTCGCCGCCATTTTAAAAGACGTTTTCGCAAAAATGCTGCCCGGAAAGAAAAACCGGGAAGTGGAAACTTCCCTGATCGAAGAGTTCAGCTATCCCAAGCTCGGCCCCGGGCAGCTCTGGGAAGTGACCGCTGACAGAATCAGAGAGTTTGGCGGAGAAATCCTCTGCCACAGCAGGGCGGTAAAGCTCCACAAAGACGAGAACAACCGCATTACCTCCATCACCTATGAAACGCCGGAGGGTGCGGTGACTGCAGAGGGCGATATTTTCATTTCCTCCATGCCTGTGCGGGATCTGGTAGCAGGCTTAAACGACGTGCCAAAGGCCGAAGCCGAAATCGCCGCAGGACTTCCCTACCGCGACTACATGACCGTAGGACTCTTGCTGCCGAAGCTGAACCTGAAAAATAAAACGAATCTGAAAACCATCAATAATATCGTGCCAGACTGTTGGATTTACGTGCATGACAGAACGGTTCGGCTGGGACGGTTCCAGATTTACAACAACTGGTCTCCCTACATGGTGCGCGACTTAGAGCACACAGTGTGGATCGGGCTGGAGTATTTTGTTTCCGAAGGAGATCAGTACTGGACCATGTCCGACGGGGATTTCACCCGGTTTGCGGTGAAGGAGATTGTCAGCATGGGGCTGATCGACAAGCCCTCCGATGTGATGGACTCCCATGTGGAGCGGGTGAAAAAAGCATATCCCGCCTACTTTGACACCTACAAAGACATGGACAGGCTGACCGCATATTTGAAATCCATCGACAATCTCTACTGCGTGGGCAGAAACGGCCAGCACCGTTACAATAACATCGACCACTCCATGATGACCTCCTTCGAGACCGTAAAAAACATTCTGGGCGGCATTTCCTCCAAGGATAATATCTGGAATGTGAACACGGAAAAAACCTACCACGAAGAGGTAAAGAAGGAGGCGCCGACGGACCAGATCGAGGTCGACTGACTTCGCCGCTGCTGTCCGTTTTAACGGCAGCGGCTCTGCATCCGCTGCAATACGGCGCCAGCCAGAATCAGAATCACGGTGTAAACGGCCATTTCATATAAGTAACGTATGTTATGAATAGACTGCAGATAATACCAGGGCGGGAGTAATCGTTTTCCCGCCCTGAAATTCTGTAGATTCAGGAACACAGGACAAAACGCCAGCATCGCCGCCAGAAGCGGCAGAAAAACCGTCCCCAGTCTCCTTGGCGTGCTGCACAGCATCCGCAGGAGATTCGAGAAAGCGAGAACGCAGACCGCGAATACCGCGCAACAGGCCACTTCTCTTTTCCAGTCCGTAAACACTCCAGCCAACTTACAGGACAATATCAACACGGCCGACGCGTCCAGAAGAAAAACCGCACCCGCGATATAGGACGCCGAAAGGCGTTTGGTCACGGGAACGCGCCCGTAGACGCCGCGCTCCTCGTCCTGCATGAAATAGAGCGAAGCCGCCAGCCCCACAAAGGTAAACCAGATGGCCAAAATTCCCCGCAGAGGCGCCTGTACATAAGTAAAATCTTCCGCTTCCCCGGGCGTCTCATCGGGATACACCATCTGAAACAGGCTCCCCTCCACCGCCACACTGTCATAAATCCCGCGAAGCGCTTCATCGGTCATTTCCGAAAGTCCCAATTCCTCCCTCACATAACCTGCATAAACCGCATAAGAAAAGGAAGGATAAATAGCGGATGACAAGATTTCCCGCCCGAGAGTGAGCGCCACGCTGTCCCTGCGTTCCACCACCGTCACCACAGGGCGCACCCTGCGCTTTTGTGCAAGCTCCCCGAGCCGCTCCGTCAGCTCTTCCGAAAAAATCCATGCGGCGTCGGCCTCCCCGGTTTCCACCATGCGCCGCGCCTCCTCCTCGTCCCCGCAGGACAGATAGCGCAGAACGCCCCTTTCTTCCGACAGTCTTTCGGAAATCTCCTGTGCGGCCGCATCCCCCTCCGGCAGATACAGGGCGATCGTTGCGATCCCTGCGGACGCTTCCGAAAGCCGCCCGACACCTGCCGAAAGCAGGGGCGCCAGACAGAGCATCAAGAGAAAGCCGCCTTTTTTCAACAGCCTTTTCTGCAAGAGCACAAACCTTATAAGCATCCGTCCCGGCATGTCCCTGTCCTCCTATCACTCTCCGTTCCGTCCCTTGTCAGTTCCTCCCGATCCGGCTTCGTCTAACCAATATAGTCAATGCAAGAAACACTGCCGTCCATCCAAAGACCGCCGCCCACAGAGCTGCCGGAATCCGCCCCAAGGTTCCCGCCTGCATAAATCGCACCGCCGCGCCGGAAGGTAACATCTCTCCAAGCGCACGCATTTTTTCAGGAAAAAAGGCGGAAGGGTAAAAACATCCGGAAAGATACCCCATGCCGATCCCGCTAAGAAGCTGTAACAGAATCCCGTTCACGATTCCATCCGCCGCCTCGAAAAGAAAAAACTGCAGAGCCGCCAGCATGACCGTCACCGGAATAAGAACCGGCAGAAACGAAAAAAGCGGCGCTGCTCCCATGCCTTCCCATTCGGGAATCCCCAAAAACTCCCGGGCAAGCCCGAATCCAAGGGGCAGGCACAAAACCAAAAGCCCTGTAATCACAAGCAGCAGATAGGCCAGATATTCCCCAAAAATCTGCCAGACCGCCCCCACGCCCCGGGCTTTCAGAAAACAGGAAAACGCACCGTTTCCATGCACAAAAAGAGCGCTGTTCAAAAGTCCGGAAAAGAGAAGAAAGAGTAAAATCATGCCGCAAAAGTAATACAGCTCCAGTGACAGGCCGTCCCCGTAGCCCAAAACTTCCACTTCACCGAACGCCCCTCTGGAAAGCACCAGATTGATCAGCGCTAGGTTCAGCTTGTCCGTTTCCCGGCCTATCTCCTCCCCTCTGCCCTGATCCAACAGCGCCCGCTGCATGGCGTAGATCGCGCTCTGGGAGCAGGTCACCAGCGTGGACGCAATATTCGTAACTTCTCCCATCACCATGGTTCCCAGCCCCTTCTGCCCCTGCGTGGCCGTGTAGGTAATCGGACGATCGTTTTCCCCATATACAATAGATTCCAGCAAGTCCTCCGGCACCCGCACAACGGCATATAGCTCCCCGCGCAAAAAGGCTGTCTCCGCCTCCTGCTCCGACATGGGCACAAGCTCAATCATAAAGCGGGAATCGTCCATCTCCTGCACGGCCGCTATACCGAACCCCAAATAAGAATCCTCCAGATCTCCCACCATGCCGATCCGATATCTAGTCCCCGCCGCCGCGTCCGCTCCCTGCGCAATCAGTGCAAAAGCCAACACGCCCGCACATACGCAGACGGCCAGATCCACCAGAATCTGGCCGGGAAATATTCTTGCCGCCCGTTTCAGTTGTGCCAGAAAATAAGCCGCCATCTGTCCCTCCTGATTCCGCTTTGCATGGAATGCCCGTATTGGGAGCATTCTCCTGCAAAAACTTAGTATTTCCAAGTCAGCTCTTCCTACTTTACGTCCACGTCTTTAGAAGTCCTTTTCGCAAAGCGCTTCCGCCAGTTTATGAAAATCCCCGCCGTATTCCCAGAGATGCAGCGTTCCATCCCTTAATATATAACATGCGCCGCACAATTCCAAATCCTGCGCGTCGTGGGTTGCCATCAGCACGATGCCTCCCTCTTTTCTGTAAGCGTCCAGATACACGCGAATATTCTCCTTACAGACAGGATCGAGGGCCGCCGAAGGCTCATCCAACAGCAAAATCCCTGGATGGGAAACCACCGCGCATCCAATGGAGAGACGCTTCTTCATGCCGCCGGACATCCGCCGCACCGGCGTTTTTAGAAAGCCGTCGATCCCAAGCAGCTTAAGCGCCCCCTCCGAAAGTTCCCGCTCCAGCGTCTCCCTGTCATACCACATACGCAGATTGTCCCACGCATTCAGCTCTTCCATCAGCGGATCTCCCTGCGGCACATATCCCAACGCCTTCGGAATCTGTCCGGGACATCGAAACAGATCCGTTCCCCGATAAAAAAAAGAGCCGCCGTCCGCCTTTCGCACGCCTGCCAGAATGGAAAGCAGCGTGGATTTCCCGCTGCCGTTGCTGCCAAGGATAGCCGCACAGCTCCCGGCCTCCATGGAAAACGATATGTCTGTAAGCACTTTCTTTCGGGCATACGCCTTTCTGATCCCGGTTACCTCTATTTCCATAGACATCCCCCGTTTCCGCGCCTCTGCGCTTTCCTGTCCGCCCCTACTGCGCCGCAAATGTCTCTTTCACCGCCTCCGCAATACAGCGCATACCTGCCGCCGTGGGATGCACGCCGTCTGTGGTCATTTCGTGCAGATTTTCTATGGTTACGCCGCAGTCGTACAGCTCGATCACCGGAAGTCCTCTGTTCTCTGCGATGCGCCTGATTGCTTGTCCGTAATCCGCGGACGTAAGCTGCCTGCTGTTGACAAAGTCCACATAGGGCGTGTCTGTGCCGTAATCCCCCACCGGAAGCAGGGTACAGCAGTAAATCTCCGCCAGCGGATAGTTGGCCTGCACCTTGTCGAGCATCAGGGTGTAGGCGTCTGTAAACGTCTTGACCACGCCCTCCTCCACCAGCCCGGTGCCGTCATTGTCTCCCAGCGGAACGGCTTTCAGCATGTCGTTGGTTCCCATATATATGACAACCCTGTCAGGACATGCCCCTTCCGGGCCGGACAGGTCATTGGTGCGCAGCTCATTACAGCCACATTGGGGATTTTCCGTTTCCGTGGAGTCCCCCGCCACGGTCGCCCCGGAGCTGGAACCGTTTGCATAGACGGTCAGCTCCAGGTCATCCGCCACCCGCTGCCACCAAGTATCCTCCACCTCCGTCACTTCACCGTTTTCCGGGAAAAAGGCGTAATATCCCACAGGATTACAGCCCTGATAGGTGGAAATGCTGTCCCCCAATATGGAAAACGTGGTGCCCGCAAGCTGTGCCGCCATGTCAACACCGCCTTCCGCCGCTGTCGTTTCCGCGGCTTCCCCTGTGCCGCTGCTGACTGCCGCACTGCCACCATTCTCGGCATTACCGTCACGTTCTCCCGGTGCGCCGTCGTTTGCACCTGAACCGCCTGTCGTCTCCGAGGCTCCCTGCGAGGCACCACCGGCCGCTGCGTCTTCGCCGCTCTGCACGCCGTTTCCCTGCCCATCCGCTTCTTCCACACTATTGTTTTTTTGCGCGTCCCCGCCCGCTGCACTGCCACAGCCCCACAGAACCGCTGCCGCCGCCATCGCGCAGACCGCCGTCACAAACGCTCTTCTCATCCGTCCGCCGCCCCTATCTTTCACCTTACTTTTATCGCCCATGCTTCACCGGAAACACATGCCATCCGCATTCCGTCCCCGCTGTCTTTGTCTCTTATTTTTTCTTGAACATAGACTGTCTTGCGCCGTGCATCTCTCTGTGTTTCAGTACATCGTCCACCGCGTCCATACGCAGTCCCGCATCGATAAAGTCGCAGTATTTGCAGAAGGGATAGTTGTGTCTGCCCGCGGCGATGGCCTCCCGGAGCTGCCTGTACTTCTCGCTGTTCCAGCCTTCCCTGAGAGACGTTTCATTCAGGTCGGCCATCTCCGTGACTTCAAAGTTGTCACAGCAGCAGATTCCCAGCTTGCCAAAGGGCGTGATCCACAGATCCGTAAACGGCATGAGACAGGTCTCCTTGACGATCTTCCCCTTGGACTGCTTGTTCGGGGCACTGCCCGCACGGTTCGTCAGCACTTCCTTCAAGTACCGGATCTGTACCAGTATATCCACATCCTGAAATGCCTCCGGGTTCGCCTTCACATAATCGTATATCACCTGCACATTATCGTGCATCTTCATCTCCATCCCATAGTTGTTGATGATGAGCTGATCCACATAGGGGACAATCTGCTTCACCCTGTCCACGTTTAGGAGCAGGCCGTTTGTGGACATGAAGATAAAGGCCTCCGGCAGTTTTTCCCTGGCATACTTATGAAACTCCACAATGCGGGTGTCAAGCCACGGCTCATTGTTCCCGTAAAGGGTCAGATGGCCTTTATAATTCCAGTCGTGAAGCTGGTCGATCACGGAGTAATAAAGCGCGTCGTCCATCTTCTTATAAGGGCGTTTCTCCGCGTGGATATTGGCCGTACAAAACTCGCAGGTGCTATTACAGCGGTTCACCGTCTCCAAATTCACCACCAGCGGATGGGGCGCCTCCTTATGGCTCATAAAATAATCAATATATCCTTTCTGGGACCGCCTGCGGCTGACAAACTGTAGTTTTAAATAGCTCTCGCTGGCAACCCAAGGCAGGTATTTTTTGGCGTTCCACCCGATCACTCCCCCGAAATTATGTACTCTGATTGGCATGACTTCATCTCCTTTTTTCTTCTTCGCCTTTACTCCTTCGCCGTGCACGCTCGAAAAACCTTCGGTTTTCCCCGCTCGCGGGCTTTCGCCCTATACATTTGTCACTCTGAATGCTTCGGTGAGCATGCTCCCCTCCGCTTCCGAGTGACAAATGTGCACGGCTCATTGCTTACACGAATATACGTGAATCTTCATACTTCCGTCCTGTGCCGTGTATTCTCCCAGAAGGGAAAGTCCGGTCTCCTGCGCGTTGGAAAGGCTGATTCTGGAAAAAAGATATTCCCCTCCAAGCGCCCGAAAAGCCTCCCCGTCCATATAAATGCGGTCGTCCGTGGCGTACACGGTCTTTGTCGCGCTGACGATGCTTAAATCCGTCCCGGAATACAGATAAGCTCTGGCCCCCCAGTCGTCGTAATAGATTCTGGTGGCCTCCATCCGCTCCAGCGCAGGGGCGATAATTTTTCGAAAATCCTCCTTGTACTGCTGGGAATAGAAGCCCAGATACCCATCCAGCGTGGCGATCCCGTTATACTCAAGCACCGCCGGATGGAACCCGTAGGCCGCCGCCCACTCTCCCTTGTATCCGATGTCCGCTTTCATCTCTTCAAATAAATCTACCGCGTAAAACTGTTCATAGGAAAGCTCGTCCACCTCCCTGCCGTGAAAGTGCTCGTAAGCCCTGTTATAACAAGTGTTGTACAAATCATTGTAGCGGGTCGGCGTCAAGATCACCGCAAGCACAGCGATGCAGACAATGCCGTTTGCCAGCCACATCTGCCATACCCCCGCATCGTAAAGCCTGCACAGTACGAGAAGCAATGCCGCGTACCAGAGAAACGGATTAAAAAAGATGGTTCTGTTAAACTGCCAGCCCTGAAGCGGCGGAATCAGCTTTTCCACCAGCGAACGCAGCGGTTCAAAATCGTAAAGGCCGTACACCACACAGTTAAAAAGGATGAAAACCATCAACAGATTAAAGGGGTCTCGCATAACGGCCCTTCCGTCCTTTTTTCGTATATATAGCGCATTATTTACAACAAAATATATCGCACACACCGGAAGCACAGCTTTTCCGTGTACGCCGTCCGCGTGAAAAATACCCTCCCGGAACACCTGCCCGATTTCCCTGAAAATCTCCGGCAGGGAGAGGCTCGCATTGACAATGGAAGCCCGGATGGTTACCTCTTCGCTAAAAAGCATCTGTCCGAACAGGCGGTACTCGCAGGCCGCAAAGCCGATGGCCAGCACGAAAAACGCACCGAGCAGCCGCCATGCTGCTCTTCCTTCCTGCGTTCTCTCCCCGCTGCCGGAAAGCGTTTCACGCCCTTTCCTTTTGCGTAAACATACCCCTCTGCAAAAAAGCCACAAAACCGCCATCGCCAGATACCCAAGAATAAAAATGCCATGGTAGGAAAAATAGGACACCAGCGGATAGGCAAACAACGCCCCGTACCAGAGATACCATCGCCTCCCCTGCCCTTTATATAGCTTGAGAAGCAGCCAGACACACAGCGGAATCGAGGCGAAGGCAAAGCCGAAAGCCGGAAAAAACCAGCAGATCCCGTAGGCCAAGCCCGTCATATAGACTGCGGGACGATATTTCTCAAATCTTACACCGAGCACTTCTTTCGCCAACAGGCGAAAGGAAAACATCCCAATCAGAATCTTTCCCAAAATCCCCAGCACATAAGCCGTGTAGGTCGGAAAAAGCATGAAAAGCAGGCTGTAAAGCGAAAACTCCGAGGGCAGATTATCCCTGCTGACGCCGCCCAGAAAGGGCACGTCCACGCCGTGTTTCCAGAAGGAATCCGTATTTTTCATCATCTGGAACTGCGCCAGAAACAAATCCATATTGTCATGAACCCCAATGTAGCTTCGCTCCCCGTAACCGAAAAACACCGCCGCCGCAAACAGCAAAAAGCCGATTACCGGAAACAGAAACCAGTATTTTGTTATCCTGATAAACCACTTCTGTTCCGTCAGTTTTTTCATCGATTCAATCTTCCACTCCGCCATGCCGCCCCGTCCGAAACACAAACAGCTTTTGTCCAAAAAAGTTCATCACGATAAATATCCCCATGCCAAAGATCATCGCGACATTGTCAAGAAGCGCTTTTGAGAACATGCCTCCCGCCGAAAGCCCGGACACATCCAGAAGCCATCCGACAAGGGGCTGCGCCACGCTGAAAGACACCAGATAACACACAATGATATTGAGGGCGAACCGCCACGGCAGCCATTTGTTCCTTTCTTCCACCTTAAAGGTCAGCTTCGCGTTGGCGTGATAGGAAAAAACACTGCCGATAAAGTAAGAAATGCCGCTTGACAGCCAGTAGTTCATATGAATCAGGTTATACAGCACCGCCATGATCGCCCAGCCCATCAGCGTATTGATCACACCCACCATACCGAAGTGTATGACCTCCATGATAAAATCCTTATATTTGAAATAGAGAGTCTTCATTCGTCTAAACTGTTGTCCTTTCTGAAAATAGGAGCCACTTCTATTTTGTGATGTTTTTTTCCCTGTTATGTGTTATGATGAACCCAAACAGATATCCTTTTTGTATGTGCCCACATATGCCGCGCAAAAAGGATATTACACGAAAAAAAGGAGCGCCCATGCCAACATTAAAAATACACCATATCGGCTATTTAGTCAAAAAAATAGAAAAAGCAAAAAAGGTGTTCGAAGCCCTTGGCTTTCTGATCGAGCAGGACACCGTATCCGACGATATCCGCAAAGTGGATATCTGCTTTCTCGTAAAAGACGGTTACCGTGTGGAGCTTGTCTCCCCCTACTCTGAGGATTCCGTAGTCTCGGGGCTTTTGAAAAAATACAAGAACACGCCCTACCACATCTGCTACGAAACCGACGACCCCGAAGCGGCATACAGGGAACTGACCGCAAACGGCTTTGCCGCCATCGACACCCCCACGCCCGCGCCCGCGCTTGACGGTCGAAACGTGGTATTTCTGATAAGTCCCGTGATCGGTATGGTTGAGCTGATTTATTAACCACACAGAAAATGCCTGTATTTCCGGCATTCTCCCATGCGAAACTTGGTACTTCCAAGTCGGCCCTGCCGACTTTGCACCCCAGCCCTATGGCGGGATGTCTTAAGAAGTAGTTTTCGCATTGCGGACATACATCGTAATCGTCCCGCACTTTTTCTCCGTGAAATCGGTCAGATCCAGACTTGGCTCATAGCACCAATGCCTGTCTTCCTTGTTATACATCACGATCACATCGATATCCGCAAAATCCGCCTGTTCGTCCTCTCTGGGGCCATAGGAACGATTGATTTTGTTCTCGTCTTCCTCCCAGTAAAACACCTCGTCGTAGCCGTGGATGCGGAACCAGTGATACATCGTTTTGTTTCCCTCCGCATTCGGCGCAAAGCAGGACAAAACCTTTTTGTCCGTCCCCTGTACCAGATCAAGCGTCGCATTCAGCATCCTTTTGATGCTCTCCCCCCGATAGGTAAAATACTGCGCCTCCCGCAGCGTCACCCTGCCATGAGCCGCCAGCATCAGAAACAGACAGAGCATATAGGCGATCCGTCTCTTCCCGGAAAGAGGCCGGAACCTGCATCCCACAATTACAAAAAAGAAGGCATATCCCAGCGCCCATGGCAGAATATACCGCTCCTCCAGCGCGGTTTTGCTGTAGGAGACGCACTGAGGCAGCATAATCGCCGCCGTAAGCAGAATTTCCCAGCCAAGCCTCTTCACATGCTCCCAATAGGTCAGAAGAATCAACCCCATCAGCACGCCGAACCTGACATACCATTTCAGATTATTTCCCGCCGCGTTACGCCATACCTGTACATACTGGTCAAAGGTCACGCTCTCATCCAGCCCCACATAGGAATAGTTGTTCGTCCCGACCACGAACAGGATCAAAAATATTTCCACCGCGAAAATGACGCCAATCGTCAGCAGGTACAAAAACCTGCGTCTGACCGCCTCCCACAGATGCGGAATCGTCACCCGCTTTCCCTTCATCCCGTCATACAGCACATAAAGCCCCACAAAGGGCAGAAGCAGGATAAAAGGCTCCTTGTATAATGACATCAGGAAAAGGGCTCCCACGCTGACACAGGCATACCGCCTTTGATCCGTGGAAAGCCATTTCAGCAGGAAATAAAATCCCACCGAAAACATCATCATATCATAAGACTCCTGCGGCCCCAGCTTCCACCATACCGCAGACTGGTAGCCCACCATCACCGTCAGGGCAAAGAGCGCAGCGTGAATCATACGGCATTCCATCTGCCTTGCACAGTAGTAGAGGGCAGTGAGCGCGACGACGATCTCCGCCGCCTTTACAACTGACATTGCCGTCAGATTAATGCCGAACACATACGTCATCAGCACCCGGTTGATATAGTACAGCGGCCGGAAACGGAGTGTCATGTCAAATCCCACCGATTCCCGCAGACAGTCCCACAGGCTGCAGCCATCAAGCGTCATCCAATCCACATATTGGGCAAACTCCCAGTCGTCCACCAAATGAAATCCCGATGTCAGTGTCCCCGTAACCATCACCACACCAAACACCAGCGCGGCAAAGAGAGCCCATGCCAAGACGGCCTCTCTCTTTTTCCCTATCTGCTCCAATTTTTCGTAATACGTCTGCACCCTGTGCGGAAATCTGTTTACCATGCCCTGCCTTACTGTTTTCCTTTCCATCTGCGCCTATTGCACCGGCGCATTCCTTCCCGGCTCGTTCCTACCCGATCTGGCCGATGATGATGTCCGCCATCTCACCCACATTCTTCATGGAAACCACCTGCCCCATGTTAAACTTCATGCCGAACTCCTGCTCCACAGCCGCCAGAAGGTTGATGTGCTCCAGAGAATCCCAATCCTCGATATCATCCGCCGTGGTGGCGTCCGTGACGGTAATCTCCTCATCATCAAATACATCCCTGAAAACCTCGTTCAATTTTTCAAACACTTCTTCTCTGCTCATATTCCCGTCCCATCCTTTCTATAAAGCGTTTTTCCGTTCGGAGAATGCCCGTATTTTGGGCATTCTCCTGCGTGAAACTTAGTGCTTCTTGGCATCCCGTCCTATGACGGGACGTCTTTAGAAGTACTTTTCACGCTAATAACCGTATTTTTGTTCTCATAATCCGCGGGGATCTCATACCGCCATATCGTGACGCCCGTGTCAGTTTCTTCCGTCCTTTCAAATCCCATGGTCTGATAAAAGGCCTTCACCATGGCATTCTTCGCCGTGGGATAATAATATCCCATAATCGTCCCGATTCCGCATTCCCGGCACGCCTCCACCACACTGTCCATCATGGCGTACTCCATATCCCGCTTTAATACGCGGCAGCTCATCAGCCACAGCTCCAAGTGCAGCACATCTGCGCCTGACGCCGCACTGTCTGACGCATCCGGTATCTCTCCCCGCCGGTAAATATCTGTATCGGCCAGCGTTCCCTTTCTGCCGATTACCACAGAGACCACGCCATTGTCCCCGAAACGGTCCTCCAGCTTTCCATAACGGGTAATATATTCGGAATCCGCCGCAAACGACTCGATCTGTGCCTGCGTAAAACGTCTCGTAGTCAGATTAAACTGATTGCTCTTATTCGTAAGCTGAGCGATCCGCGCCATGTAAACCGCTTCAAAGGAGCGGATCGTGCCATGCATTTCCAGAGACAGCAGATACTCCCTGTAATCAGCGAAACGCTCCTGCTGCACTTTTCTTGCCATATTGGCCTGATACATCTCGTTTCGTTTCCTGTCGTCCTCCGACAGGCTTGTCACCTCGAAAAAACCGCTGTGGTCAAGCACACGGATATACTGCTCCGGCGTACCGATTTCGGGAACCGCCGTCCCCGTCGACTGCGCGCCCACAATCTCCCGCTCCGCCGGGTTGTCGTCCACAAACACCAGTGCGTCCGGCAGAATATTCAATTCCCGCGCAATGGCGTTTATATTCTCACTCTTCGGCTCCCAGTTCGCCTTAATCAATACGAAATCCTCCGGCTTAATCACCCCCTCCGGGTGATGCAGTCCGGCTAAGGCATTGTCATGCTCATTCTTGGAGTTCACGGTAAGCATGACGCCTATGTCCTTCTGCGCTTTCACGTAGCCTTGAAATTCCGAATAAGCCTGTCCCATCGGCGTCTCCTGCCCGATCTCCAGATTTTCCGGGCCGTCGTCACCCACAACGCCGCCCCAAAGCGTATTGTCCAGATCCAGCACAAGCGCTTTCTTATTTCTGCCGAAAACCGACTTGATGATATTCGCCAGATTGTGGGCAAAGACAGGAACCGCCTGCATGCAGCAGGCATATTTGTACATATGCCAGTACAAAGGATCCGCCCATCTGTCAAGTCCGTAGGAAGCCGACAGATAATTGATATCGTGGATATAAAAATTCCCGTGCTCCCTGGCGTACTGATAAAATTTTTCATTCAGGCTGTTGATAAAACTGATCCGCCCTTGGGGATACACTCCTTCCTGATTGCCCAAAAGCCTGTAAAAAGGATACTCGAAATTGTTCTGGATCACGGGGCATCGGTAGACCTCCGCAATTTTCTCCCACATCGCCTGAAAATGGGCGAACTGCTCCGCCAGAAGCGCCTCCACCTCCTCCGTCTTATCAGAAACGGCAGGCCATGTCGTAATGTTCCTGTTGGATGTATGGATAAAAATCAGATCCGGGGCAAACGAAACAAGCTCCGGGTTGTCAAACATCACATCCTGCCAGTACTGCGCATACTCGGACTCGTAAAACACGGGACGGATACCCTGCTCCAGCAAAAACAGCTCCAGTATGCGTATGATATCATGGGTCGTGCTGCCGCCCAGAACGGCGATCCGCTTCTCCAGAAAGTCAGACCGTTCCTCCAGAAGCGCGCGCCTTAGCCTCTTTGATTTTTTTAAGATAAGTTCCCCGTCAAAGGGGTATTCCAGTTCCCGCATACATTCTCTCCACAAATATAAATCTTCCGGCTCTGCTTATACACGCAAATAAGGCAGGTTTTGCACCTGCCTTTTATCATACCATATTTTGCCTGCCCTATGCAATCATTCCTCCGGCGCGAAGTCACTGTAAATTATTCTGGCGATCTTCTCCGCGTATACTCTCGCCCCCAGAGGGGTCATGTGAATGCCGTCCGCCAGATATTGCTCCGCGGTGCCCGCATCGATGCCGCTCTCCTCGAACGCATTGAAGAAGAACACGCGCTCCTCCTCAAACTGCCCTGCCACATATCCGGTTCCTCTCGCGTAAGTGATCAGCGGGCCGTAGCCGTAATCCAGAGAGTAGCCGTCACCAATAAACGTCTGTCCGTTAAAGACCTGGCAGTAGTGAGGCGAAACCAACAGAATCCCCGCATCCGGGAAACGTTCCTTAAGCCTGCTGACCGCATCGTGCAGCGCGCCGGTATACGTATGCGCCTCGTCTATCGCCAGCGTGTCGCCGCCCTCCAGATATCTGCTGTTGGGAATCTGTTTTGTCAAAAAATCGTTCACACCGTACTCTATGATAAAATAATCCGTCTTGTCAAAATCACAGGTTTCCAGCACGTCGCCCGCCGCATACCCGTCAAAGATATCCGTATTGATATTGCCAAGGATTCCATGTACCACGCCCAGCAGGCTGCGGGACTCCCATGTGGCGAAATTGTACTGGTCATTGGGCAGAAGCGCCGCCGTGGTGCCTCCCATGGACATATTATAAATCTTCGCGTCCAACTGCTCGCCGATGATATCCGCCGCGCCGCTCTCCGTCCGATCTCCGTCCATGATGCTGTCGCCCAGAATGACAATCTGCATACTGTAATCCCGCTCATCCTTCTCTTGGGGCTCGGCATCCTCTTTCTTTTCCCCGGTCTTTTCCTCTTTCTTCTCCTGTTTCGCCGTCTCCTGCTTCGTAATCTTTTCCGGCTTCTCCTCCTGATCCGCTTCGCTGGCTGCGGGAGCGGCTTCACTCTCCGCGGTCACCACGCTGGAGCCCTCCTTCAGGCTTCGCCATTCCTCTTTCAGCTCTTCCACGGCCTGACGGTTCTGCTCCTCCAAATCCAGCCGTTCCCGCTCCACTTTCATCTGCGCTTGCCCGTATATAATCTCAATAATCGCCAAAACGCAAAAGCCGATCAAAACCACCAGAAGCATATTTATATTCTGTCTGCCACGTCTCGTATTTCCCATCCTTTACCGACCTTTCCCTGCATGAATTATCTCCCTGCGTTTAGTATATACTTTACCACATCTTTCCCGATTTTCCTATCACATGCTCCCAGAATTAAAAAAATCTTCCATAAATCTTAATATGTTATGGTATAATAAACTTCCGCTGATTTCCTGCTGACATGTTACATTATGTTATATTATAATAGAGACAACTTAAAAATATGCGAAGCAATTCATTTACGAAAGGATAAAACGATGCCATTAATGACCCCGGGGGCGCAGCCTGACACGCCCTTCTTCGGACATAGAGACAGCCGAAATGCACGTAAGAATATCCCCTCCCTTTTTCATGGGGATCTTCTTTTTCTTGTACTCTTTCTTGCCTTTTACACGATCTTACTGTTTTTCATAAAGCCGGTGGACGGCATCAACGACGACTGGGGCATGTACAGCATCCTCTCGGGGGCGTACACGGGCACGCCTGACGCTCATGTCATGTTTTTTCTCTACCCCCTTTCATGGCTGCTCTCAAAACTCTATACCCGTTGGAGCTTCATTCCATGGTACGGCATCTTCCAGCACACCGTACAGGTATTATCCCTTTATGCCGTCTATCGGCGCATTCTGCGGCTCCGTCAGCGGCACAATCCGCAGGCCGCGCTCTGGCCGCCCGCACTGACCGCTTTTCTGCTCCTGTTTTTCATCATTGACCTGAACGTGTTCGCACAGGCGCAGTACACCACCACCGCCGGACTGGCGGCTGCAGCGGCTCTGTTTTGCTTCATCACTGCCCGCATCAACCAGTCAACCGTCGGCTTCTTTCTGGATAATATACCGACCCTGCTTTTTTCGTGGGTCTCTTTCAGTATGCGCCAGAATATATTTTATCTCATGCTGCCCATGGCCGGTATGCTCTGGCTCTGCAAATGGGTGTCCGCCGTCAAAAACGAGTATGACGCAGCGGCGGCCAAGCTCCTTGGCTTCGCCCTGTTTTTATGCCTCGGCATGGGGCTGCTCCTTGGCGCAAACGCCGCCGCTTACTCCGCCGACGAGTGGGCCGATTTCCGAAAAATCAACCACTACAGAGAACGGGTAGGCGATTTCTATGGCTGGCCCGAATACGAGGAGTGCCGGGACGATCTGCAGGCGCTTGGCTTAGACGAGGAGGCTTACATGTACCGCAAAAACGGCGCGCCGCACATTGGCTACGATATGTCGGTGTCCGACTGGAAACAGATGCACGATATTGCCAGACGTTGCTATCTGGCCCGCACAAGCATGAAAGAGCGGCTGAAAAACATGGCGGTTTCCGCCGTAAATGTCTTTTTCTACAAGGACGGCATGCAGCCCGCGAACCTGCTCGCCGGATTTTTGCTGCTCTTTACCCCCGTGCTGATCTTTTGGGAGCGCAATGCCCGCGCCCTATTCGTGTACCTGATGTATCTGTTCGGGCGGAGTGTGAGCTGGGGCTATGTGCTCTACGAGGGCCGATTCCCCAAACGCATCATCCAACCTCTGATTACCGTGGATTTTCTGATCCTTCTGGGAATCATTCTGGCATTCAATCTGCTGCCCTCAGAAAACCGCAGGCGGTACTATGTGCTTCTTCCCCTGCTCGGCTGCCTCAGCCTTTTTTCGGTGTATGTGACCCACCGGAACGTTTGGGAAAACTACCGCGTCCATGAAGAGACATGGCAAGAGCTGCGGGAATACTGCCAAGCGCATCCGGACAATTTTTACATATGGACTTACGGCTCCGGCACGCTGGAGCACTTTTACGAGACGCCCTTTGGCCGGGGACAGGATACTTACCAGAATTTTATCTACACCAACTGGGGCGTTGTGTGCAACCCAAACACACAAAAAAAGCTCGCTGCCCACGGCATCGGCAATTTCGGCCGGGATGTGGTGGACAGCGAACACGTATACTTTATTCTGCAGGAGGCTCCCTACAACGAGGAGCACCCCGTCATCATGTACTTCCGGCATACCTTTCAGGCAGGTCTTTCCGTCGCGGATACCTTCACCGCCGGGGATACCGCTTACATGGTGTACCAACTACACCCCCTGTGAATACTGCCTGCGATATTTTTGACTGCGCCGTTTTTTCGATTGGGCGTCCCGGCGCGGCGGCTTCCCCTCTGTTTTTGTCAATTCATGACACATCTGTCATTTCTCTGTGCCGCGCCCGAACAGCAGAAGCGCCAGCACCGTAACCGACAGCATCAGTGGATACATGTAGCGTGTCAGCACACATGGCCCAAGGAGCAGCGTCCCCGCAAGGGCCAGCAGATACACCGCCGGAAGCAAAAGCGTCCGCTTTTTCAGGCCAATACAGCAGAGACAGTAAAACAGAAGCAGATAACAGGTAAAGGCCGGCTGCATCACAAGCGCTGCAGGCGGACAGTACCGCCACAGCTCATCCCCCGCCGCGAAATACCGATAGAGAGACTGCAAAGGCTGCAATTTCTGATGCCGCACATACCCCGGCGCAAGCGCCTCCATATAGGGCTGCTGATCGCTCGGATAAGTGATCTGCAGATACCCTTTCGCGTAGGAATACACATCGTTCAGATAGGTCAGATCCGTCAGATCCCACATTCCCTTATTCTTCAAAAGAAACGCCTGCAAATACTCTCCGGGATAACGAAGCCCGAGGGAAACCCACTCCCCGGCAAAAATCCGGAGTGTTTCGCCATCGCCCGCGATATCCTTCTTGCTCCTGTCCGCAATGGCAGGCACATATTCAGGCAGGTTTTCTCCCCATACCGCGGCAAGCGCGTCCAAATCCTCCTGCGTCAGCTCCTCCTCATGATACTGCACCACTCTGGCAATCTGCTGGGCGGGAACGCTCAGCATTTCTCTGGCGTACGTGTCGCTGGTAGCCGAAACCGCCTGCACCATCAGCGTATTGAGCGCCAGATATAGCAGAAAAGCCGCCCCGTGGAACGCGCACGCCTTCCGGAAAAAGGATTTCCTCCGCAGGGTAAAGAAAGAGGCCGCAAGCACATACAAAATCCATGCGTAAACACTGTTGTTCCGGAACAAAAGCAGCAGAACAGTCAATATCCCATACCGGACAAACCATCCCTTTTCCGGACTCTCCTCCGTCACCGCAAGCTCCCAAGCAAACGCCGTAAACACCATGGTAAGCGCCGCGTATATGGTATCCTTCGTAATGGAAACCGCCAGCATGCCGTGGGTGGGAAAGACCGCCGCACACAGGACAAAAGCATAGCCAAGCCACCGGGACACACCACGCCTGCAAAGGAAACAGTAAACACAGGCGACGCAGGCCGCCACCACAGCCATCTGCAAAACAGAATAGAGTGCCAGTCCCGCCCGGTCCGCATTCGGCAGAAAAGCCAGAAGCTCTCCCACTCTGAGGCACCCCTTCAGCATGAGCGTATGAATCAGCGGATGGTGCGTGGTCAGACCGCTTACCCGGATCTGGTCGAGCTGGGGAATCACGTCATAGGCCATAATCGCCGGATAGTAGGTGGCAAAGGGAATACAGAATCCCCCGAAGATCAGCGCGAAAGCTCCAAAGAAAGAGCCTTTGCCCACAGCGCGCGTCCCTCCGGACGTCTTTTTTCCCATGCCGTCGCGGTTCGCCTGCCCTGCCAGAAAGAAAAGCATATTCTGCCCTGCAAAAGTGAGGGGTGTAAAACAGATCACCCACAAAACCGCCTCCGGCACACTGCATATGCCGGGATGACTGTAAAAAAGTCCAAGCACCTGCAGTCCGGCAAACCCGGCGGCCAGAATCCCCCGCACCGCAGCGGAAAAAAGAACCTCCTCCAAAAACAAAGCCCTTTTCCACAGACAGTACAGCCCGAAGAGCAGCGCCATCGGAAAAATCCCCATCGTATATACACTTCCCGCTCCCCGGAGAAGAAGGAATATGCGCCCTGCACAGACAACCGCCAAAACCGCGGCGGTACCTGTCAATGCCGCCTCACGCGTCCGGCCTTTTTTTCTTATATTTTCCATAGCCATTCTCCCTATCCGTCCAAAAACGTTTCCTGCCTGCGCATAACCAAGGGCATGTCCATTCACTGAACATGCCCCGACTGTCTATGCACACCAATCTACTCTTCCCTCAGCCGCCTTGTCACAAGGGTCAGCCGATACTCAAAATCGCGTCTGTTCTTTAACGCCATATTTGACAACATCAGACCCGCAAAAAGAGACTGTAAGGCCGCCAGTTCCATAAACCCACAGACAAACAGCGTGGGGAACCGGTCCACCATCCCCGTCTCAATATAGGTAATCAAAATGGGGATAAAAAACACCACCGCAAGCAGCGTCAGAATCAGCGAGCACAGCCCGAAAAATCCGAACGGCTTGTAATCTCTGTAGAGCTTCAAAATCGTGTGGAGCACCTTAAAGCCGTCCGAAAAGGTATTCAGCTTCGATTCGCTGCCCTCCGGTCTGTCACGGTAGTCTACGATCACATTCTCGATCTGCATATTGTTGTAGACCGCGTGGATGGTCATCTCCGTCTCAATCTCAAAGCCCGTGGAAAGCACGGGGAACGTCTTCACAAAGCCGTAGCTGAACGCCCGGTATCCCGTCATAATATCCTTGATATCACAGTTGAAGAGTCGGTTGATACTGCCTCGCACAATGGAATTTCCGAAATTGTGAAAGGGTCTTTTATTTTCCGTAAAGTAGGTGGAGGAAAGTCTGTCTCCCACAACCATATCCGCGCTGTGAAGCAGCACTTTATCCGCCATTTCCCTTGCGTACTCCATAGGGTAAGTGTCGTCGCCGTCCACCATGATATAGCACTCCGCCTCTATCTCGCGGAACATTCTGCGCATCACATTTCCTTTTCCCTGCATATGCTCATGCCGGATCACCGCGCCGGCTTCCTTTGCAAGCTCCACCGTGCGGTCCGTAGAATTATTGTCATACACGTAAACCACCGCCTCGGGCAGCGCTTCTCTGGCATCCGCCACTACCTTCGCAATGGTCTTTTCCTCATTATAACAGGGTATTAATACTGCTATCTTATCCATTCTCCGTCTCCCGTACTCATAATCTTATATCTCAGTTTACCACAGTTTTCCGGTCTTTACTATTGTATTTTTAAAACTTGTCCGGCTAATCCCGTGGCTTTTTCCGTGTACTTTTAAAACCCTTGGTAAATAAACTCCGACGCGCTGTATCCCGGCCCGTAGTACCCAAGCAGGATGACCGCAAACAGGAGCGCATACCACATAATCCACCGGACAACAAGCGGCTTTTTTGCAATGTATTCCCGCACCGATTCCTTTCTCTGCTTCAGTGACACCGCCCACAGAAGAAGCAGGGAGAAAACGGCCACTGCCGTCTCAATCCCGTCAAGGCCAAGCTGCAACAGAGAACCGTCCAGCAAAACCTGCGGATTCCACACGCGCACCGCCCATACAAGCATAGAAAACGCATCGCCCACCGAAGCCGCGCGAAAGAACAAATCGCCTACGCATACCAGAAAGAACGTGCGCAGGATACGGACGCCGCTCAAAAACCGTCCCTCGCCGTTTACATGAAGCCGCTCATTCAGACGGGCGAAAGGAGATGCCAACAGCTCTTCCATCACAATATAAAACCAGTGCAGCAGACCGGAACCGATCACAAACTTCCAGTCGCCGCCGTGCCAGATACCCACCGTAAGCCACAGAACGAACATGGCCGCAAACGTGGCGTACTGTTTCCCTCTCTTTTTACCAAATTTCTTTCTGAGAGACTGGTTCAGGTTCGTAAACAGTTTTGACCTCAGAAGCGGGTAAAAGACATAATCCTTCATCCACACGCCGAGCGTAATATGCCATCTGCGCCAGTACTCCGCCACACTCTTCGCGAAAAAGGGCGTCTGAAAGTTTTCAGGCAGTGCGATTCCCAAACTCTGCGACAGTCCAAGCACGATATCCATACAGCCGGAGAAATCGGTGTATAGCTGAAACGCGTAACAGACGGTAGCCACCCAGATATACGCGCCCGGATATCCCTCATAGTCCCCGTAAACCGTGTTCACCAAAACGCCCAGCCGCTCGGCGATCACCAGCTTCTTAAAAAGGCCCCAGACCATGCGCTGCAATCCCTGTGTCACCTGCTTATAGTCAAAGTCGTGCGGGGCAAAAAACTGCGCCGCGTGCTCCCTGTATTTTAAGATCGGCCCGGAAATCAGATTCGGAAAATACAGCCCGTAGAGCGCAAGTCTGCCAAAATTTTTCTGGGGTTTGGCCAGTCCGTAATAGACGTCGATCACATACCCCAAAAGGGAGAAGGTGTAAAAGCTCACTCCCAGAGGCACCAGAAAGTCCACGCCGGAAATAAGCCTGTCCGGCCCGCCGAAAAGCTGCACGACGCCATCCAGCGTATTAATAAAAAAGTTCACATACTTGAGAGCAAAAAGGATGCCAATATTGACCAATATAGTCACTGCAAGAATGCATTTTCGCCGCTTTTCCGCCTCCGCAGGCGCCATATCCAGCAGTCTTGTCCCCATATAACAGGCGCCCACAGACACGAGCGGATAAAAAACCAATACGCCCTGTCCCGCAAGCAGACAGTACGCCACGCTGCCAAGCAAAAGAAACCCCCACTGAAATTTACGTGGAATGCTGTAATATACAATTAATAAAATGGCAAAAAAACACAAAAAATAAAAGGAAGTGATACCCATGTTTTCTTCCGCCTCCGCTTTCACTATAGCACATGGTTGTAAATATTTCCACAATACAGTAAAATAATAAAGTGAAAAGTACTTATAGATCAGCGACACAACCGGAGGATACCACGCCGATGAAAAACAAAAAATTTCCCGTCTGGCTTACGATAGAACAGAAGGACAAAACCCTTTTTTTAGGTCTGACTGCCCTGTACACCATCTATGTTCTGCCTATCATTCTCGCAAACCGTCCCTGCTATGACGATATTCCAAGAAGTCTCTACGGCATTACGGGATGGAACAATGACGCCCGCCCCCTGACGGAAAAGCTGGTCACTCAGTTGAGCGGCGGTTACCCTCTCGGAAACGTTGCCCCGCTGCCGCTTCTTTTGTCCGTGCTTCTCTTAGCCTATACCCTGGCGCTGTACGCAAAGCGCTGTCTGAGCGGCGCCGGACAGATCATCCCCGCCTTGGCGGCTGGTTTTTTAGTGATTGCAAACCCTTATTTTTTGTCCAATCTCTCCTACCAGTTTGATTGTGTTACCATGACGCTCGCCCTGTGCGCCGCGATTCTGCCCTATGTCGTGCCGGAAAAAAAGGCGCTTTATAAAATTTTTCTCTTTTCCTTCTTCCTGTGCATGGTTACTTTTACCACCTACCAGCCCTGCTGCGGCGTTTATATCGGGCTTTGGTTTCTGGAATTGTTTTTTATGCTTTCTTCCGCCCGCGTCGATATCCCCAGACTGTTCGTACAGGCGTCCGCCTGTGCGTTTAGTGTGATTGTCTATAAATACGTGATTTTAAATCATTATATCCGCCCGGCAAACGGCGGCTGGCAGCCTGACGCCTATCAGTTTGGCTGGAAGGCCGACGGCGGGCTTTTCTATGCAATCACGCAGAATTTCCGGGTTTTTACAGATCTCATCGACGAGTTTTTGCAGGGGGTTCCCGCTCTTCCCCTCTTACTCTTCGGCATTCTGGTCGTTTCTGGGCTGGGGTGCACTGCATGGGATGTGATGCATCAAAAAAAGCCTTTGCCGCTGAGAATTTTCTCTCTCCTGTATGTGCTTTTTCTGCCTGCCATTGTGACCTTTGCTTCCATGCTTCCCCTTCTGGTTCTGACCCCTTCGATATTCAGCATAAGCGCGCATTCTCTGGTCTGTCTCGCCAGTACGGGACTGTGGGCGGCTGTCATGATCGCGTCCCTCTGCCGCAGACTCAAGCGCCTCACCGCGATCCTTTTTCTGCCCTGCCTGCTCTTCGGATTTACTTTTTCTTACACTTACGGCAATGCCATGGCCAGCCAGCAGCAATACGAAACCTATCTCACCCACAGCATAGTCCATGACCTGGAAACCCTGAATGCGGACAACATTTACCGCGCTATCACGGTTTCGGGAAGAGCGCCCCGCTCTCCGGAGACGGCCCGTCTCACGAAAAAGTATCCTCTCTTCCGGAGAATCGTGCCGTCCTATCTCACAAATTCCTCCTACTTAGGCGGTGCAATCCTGTTACAGTATTCCCGAGAGGTATTTGAATTTGACGACTTTACCGAACAGGACCAAATCCTGACAGACAGTACACCGCCTTCTTTGGAAAACAGTATCTACGCATGTTACGAAAGCGGTGACAAAATCATCATTCTTTTTAAGTAAAATACGGAGGCTGCTATGCTCTTTCATTCCATAACCTTTGCCGTCTTTTTAACAGCGGCCTTTATCCTGTACCATATCGTGCCTGTCCGGTTCCGCTGGATTTTCCTGCTGGGGGCAAGCTATGCCTTTTACATGAATCTCCACGCGGCCTACGGCCTTCTGCTCTTTTTCACCACGGTTCTTACCTACTTTTTGGCTCTTTTTCTGGAAAACGCCCCCGATCAAGCAAAAAGGAAGCGTTGTCTTCTGGGCGGCATTCTTCCCCTTGTGGGTATTCTTCTGCTCTTTAAGCTGGGCGCTCCGGTGGTTGACCGGATCAATGCCATGATTGACACAGGCCGTCTCTCCCTGCAGCCTCTTACCCTGAGAATCCTGCTGCCCGCAGGCGTTTCCTTCTACTTCTTTCAGTCCATGGGCTATCTGATCGACGTCTATAAAGGAAAAATCCGTGCCGAACGGCACTTTGGTTATTATGCCCTCTTCGTCTCCTTTTTCCCGCAGCTTCTCGCCGGACCCATCGGCCGGGCCGACGCGCTCTTGCCACAGTTTAAGCGGGAGCAGCGCTTCGACTACAAAGGTGTGACCTACGGGTTAAAGCTGATGGCATGGGGGTACTTTAAAAAGCTGGTGATCGCGGACGTGTTCGCCGCCACCGTAAACAAAGTATACGACAATGCGCACAGCTATGTGGGGCTTGTTTTCATCATCGTCACGGTGATGTTTGCCATCGAGATTTACTGTGATTTTTCCGGCTATTCGGACATCGCCATCGGCTGTGCAAAACTTTTCGGCATAGAGCTTACAACAAACTTCAAAAGCCCGTACCTCTCCTTTTCCATCAAGGAATTTTGGAGCCGCTGGCATATTTCCCTGTCCACATGGTTCCGGGACTACGTCTACATTCCGCTCGGCGGCAACCGTGTGCCGAAATGGCGTAACTGCCTGAATCTGCTGATCACTTTCCTAGTGAGCGGTTTCTGGCATGGCAGCAGCCTGACCTATATTCTCTGGGGCTCCATCCACGGTGTTTTGCAGATTGTCGAAACCTTTCTCTACCCCAAGACAAGGCGGGGCGAACCCGTCACCAGAAAAAAACACTGGTGGCAGCTTCCGGTCACCTTTGTTCTTCTCTGCTTTACATGGATCTTTTTCCGGGCAAACACCATACAGGACGCGTTCTGGATCATTTCAAGGCTGTTCTGGGATATCGGAAGACCCATAAACTATCTGAAAACCGCTGCGATCTGTCTGGATATGCCGTATTTATCCATGCTTGGCATGCTGCTGTCGGCGGCCGTGCTTTTCCTCTACGATCTGGTTTCCCTGAAACAGGATGTGATCGGGCTGGTGTCACGACAGATTGGGCCTGTGCGATGGAGCGTTTATGTCCTGCTTTTGGTGGCGACCGCACTGTTTTCCTATAAAGGGATTGCGACGGAGTTTATCTACTTTCAGTTTTAAACATGATGTAATTGATTGATACCAGCATTCTCCACGGGTCTGCCTATCATTATTTCACTTACACAGTGAATAAAGGTCGTGCAATTTTTCAAAGTTGAAAAAAGGAGGAACAAGATGAATAGAAAAAAAACAGTCCTCGTATTTCTCATAAAGTGTATCGCTATCCCGGCGGCGGCGGTTTTGATTCTTTTTTTATTAAATATACCGTACCGGGAGATTGACGATGCGAAGTATATGGATATGTGGAATCTGCGGATGTTGGGGAATCAGATCAACGAGGTAGAAATCGCCAATGTGGGCAGCTCCCACGGCGCCTATGACTTTGTTTATGACGGACTTACACAGGACGGATATTCCTGCTTTAATTTCGGAAGCGTAAGCCAGACTTATCAGTATGATCTGGCTCTGTTAGCGGAATACGGGAAACATCTGGACGAGGGGTGCGTCGTGTTTATCCCCGTCTCCTACTTTTCCTTCAACAACGAGACGGTAAATGCGACCGAGGCGCAGGCGTTGTCCATAAAATACTATCACTGCCTCTCCCCAAAAAACATCCCCAACTATGATCTATATACGGACATCGTGACGACCAGACTTCCGATTCTCTCCGCCGGAGAGGATCTCTTAAAGCTGCTGCCAACGTTTTCCCCCTCTCTCAAGGTGTTCGCCGCGGAGCCTATAGAAATGGACGAGGCCGCCGTCGCTGAGTTTGCAAGCAGGGCCGCCATGCGTTTCGACCGGCATTTCAACAACAAGGAAACCCTCTTTTTACCCGAACGGGAAGAGCAGCTTCTCTCCCTGATCGACTACTGCAAAAAACACGAGCTTACGCCCGTGCTCATCACCACGCCATTTTCCGTTTATTATAATACCCCGGTGCCGGAAGACTTTCTGGATCGCTTTTACGGCACGATCAACCGAATCGCATCTGACACGAGCGTCAGTTATTACGACTACTCCCACGACGCGCGTTTCAGCGAAAATCTGACTTACTTTTCCGACTCCGACCATCTGAACGCGGAAGGCGCGGCGTATTTCATGGAAATCATTGCGGAGGAAGTGCCGGAACTGCGGGATGTACTGGAAGAGTAGCAAAAATTTTATTCCATTTTTATTGTCGAATACCTGTATTCATGTTAACATGAAATAGTATAATTGAACAGGAAGCTGGATGCGATTTTCTGATTGATGCCCTCTAGTCTTATGAAAGAGGGTGGTGCCCATGAGCGTGATGGAAGTTTTGACATTATTGCTCGTTATTTTTGCGGCTCTGTCTTACATAGATAATCACAAAAAGAAATAGCATCCCGCCCGCCTAAAGTGTGGATGCTATTTCTTTATTAAACATTTTACACTGAGGGCAAATCGGAACTTCGTGTCCGATATGCTTTCTGTAAGTAGATTATACATGAGAGCCGCCTGTTTTGCAAGCGGCTCCTCTTATACTTATGCCAACAAAATATTTTTTCGTTTATTCTAAGACGAATGCGAGTCCCGTCACAACAGCTCCCGCATTTTCCGGACAAGATATAAAGGAATATTTGTAATATACCCGTCCTTCCGATAACCGCGTTTGGAAAAGCGGATGGCGTATTCGGGTTTGTGGTCGGCAATATATTTTTTGAATGACGGGGCGGTTTTATCTTCCCCGCCTTTTGCCTCCACAGGGATAATCTCAGTCCCGTATTGCAGTACAAAGTCAATTTCACTGTTTTTGTCGGAATAGTACCGGGGTTCGATCCCGAACTGCCCCCGAAGCTGCTGCAGACAGTAGTTCTCCGTCAACGGCCCTTTGAACTGGTAGTCCGCCTTTAACAGGATCGCGCTGTTGTCAATACCGGCCATATGTTTGAGAAGTCCGGTATCAAATACAAAAAGTTTAAACTGATCCAATTTGTCAAAAGCCGAAAGAGGATGCTCCATTTTGGATACATTGTAGACGCGGTTAAGCATACCGGCCGAGACAAGCCATTCGATCGCCTCCTCAAAATCCCGCGCCCTGCCGCCCTCGCGAACAGCGCCGTACATAAACTTCTCGTTAGGTTTGGCGAGCTGTGTGACGATACTGCGGAAAACCATGAGAATGCGTCCGCTGTTCACTTTGCCGTTGTGCTTGGAAAAATCATTTTCGTAGACTTCAATCAGCTCTCTCTGTATCCGAAAAACTTTCTCCGGGTCACGGTATTTCATCCATGAATCCACGCATTCCGGCATGCCGCCGATGATCAGATAGTTGTTGTATGCCTCAAGCAGACGGTTGTGAAAGAAATCTTCAATTTGTCGGTTTTTCTGAATACTTGCATAATAATCATAGAGCGCCGGATCGACCGCTTCTAGGAACTCGTCAAAAGTCAGCGGGTAGACGTCAAGCAGATTTACCATGCCGACCGGATAGGATTTCGGTTTTGCAAGAAGTGTACCAAGAAGACTCCCGGCCGCAATAACGTGGTAGTCATTGGCTTTTTCCCTGAAATATTTCAATGCGTTCAGCGCCTCCGGACACTCCTGTATCTCGTCAAAAATAAGAAGCGTTTCACCCGGCAGAATTTTTTCTCCGGCAATCATGGAAAGAAGTGCAATAATCCGGTGAGGATTCTTGTTTGCCTCAAAGATGGATTTTAATGCATCCTCCTCGTCAAAATTAAAATAGACAAAACTGTCATAGCAGCTTCGCCCAAATTCTTTCATAAGCCATGTCTTGCCGACCTGCCGCGCGCCCTTAAGCACCATGGGCTTTCGCTCCTCGTCAGCTTTCCAGTTTATCAAATCCTGAATAACATTTCGCTTCATTGAAATCCCCCTTATTATGTGTCCAAAATCAGTATCACACATTTTTCCGGGATTTTCAATCAAATTTCACACATTTTTCTGAGATTTTCGGCGCCAAATTACACATTTTTCTAAAGTTTTCGATCAAATTTTACACATTTTTCTAAAATTTGGCCGCACCTCCGCATTTTCCGGACAAGATATAAAGGAATCGCCTCCGCAGCCCCGTCCTCTTACGCACCGCCTTCACCACTGCACGCCGAGCACCGCTTCCATCTCCACATGTCTGTCCTTACGGGTGTAGAAATCGTCCGCGGCCTCCTTCGCGATCTCGGGCGTGACTTCCTCCGGCAGGGTGATACCCGGGTGGAATAGAATCTCCAGCGTTCTCCCGTCCCGCTCGGCCTTTCGTTTCATTTTCCCGTAAAGCCGTTCTATTCTCCCCCGATCCATCCGGCCGCTCATCACAAGTCCCCAGAGATACATCTGCTTTATGCCTGTGGCTTTGCAATAACGGTCAGCCCTGTGGGAGTAAAGCGACAACAGTCTGTTTTTCACGAAGTTCACGGGCCGGTACGTTTTATAAAGCGACATATCTGTCAGAAATATGCCAAGCGGTTCTTTGGAATTGCGGATATACTCCAGCGTGTATCCCTCCTCACGCACCACTTCCAAAACGGCCTCCCACACCACGGGAATCATGTGGGCGTGCTGGTGGCTGTCGATCCGAAGCCCCTTCTGCCCGCTGGAAATCCCGTTTTCGTCCGCAATTTCCATACACTTTTTTATCGCCCCCTGCGCTTTGGCAAGCTGGGCCTTGATTTCACACTTTAACTGCGCCTTAATCTTCTTCCGCTTATGGGGCAGGTAGGACGCCGCAAAAAGACCGCCCCAGCCAAGTCCCATCAGGTCACTGTCTGGTTTCGTCAAATCGGGGGTGCGTTCTCTTCCCGCCAGACTTCTTCCCTCCACAAAATCCAGATGTACCGACAGAAGCGGCAAAAAGGGGAGTTTCGGTATCTCCCCGCAAAGCAGCTCCATACATTCCTCAAAACAGCCCATATTAGGCACAACACTGATACTGTCAAGCCTGCCCTTGCGCATACAAGCAAGCATATCCCTCGACGTATTTAAGGTGAGCGCATAATCGTCCGCGTGAATGTCCGGTTTACTCATGTCTAAATCCCTCCCAAAAACTCTCTCCCCGCAGCCGTAAAACCTTGAGCTGTCTGCCCTGCGGCGTTGCGGGAAAGGCAAAATATCCCGACAAATCCCCTTCATCCGGCTTCCAGATATGCACATTATCCACCGGGTACTGGGTAGACTGCCATGAAAGATAGTCCGGCTGTCTGACAAATTCCTTCGTCTCCATCTCCGGAATCTTCGCAAGCCGTTCTCCGTATTGCAGCAAATATATAACCAAAACCGCCGCCGTCAGAAGGCCAAACAGTTTTCTCCACACAGCATCTTTTTGGCTGCCGCCTCCCCCAGTTATCTTCTCCATGACCGCCGGCCTGCCCTGCCTTCCCGCAAAACAGATTAACGTTCCAAGCGTCAGCGCCACAACCATATGAATGTAAGGTCCGCCATAACGCATGTGAGGCGCCGCGGCCATCCAGAACAGCAGATTCACAATCCCCGTGCCAAGAAGCGCCGCCCGGGCGTAGTCTTTTCTGCGAAAATGTACCGTCAGCAAATATAGAATGACAGGGATGCAGAGCGCTCCCACAGTGATCAGAACGCGGCTCCCCATCTCCTGACGCGAGAACCACCCCGGAATCCAGCCGAAAAGGGAATTGTCATATTCCGCCGCATTTGTGATGCCCCTTGCAAACATCTTGATATCCAGGCTGTCCTCCGCAAGCACCGCCTGATCCATCTTCCAATCCGGATTGAATAAATCCAGTCCACCGTAGGGATAGACCAGATAGCCGGAAATAATCACATTGCGGATCAAATACGGCAGCAAGATAAACAGCCCCGCCGCCACATGGGCGAAAATGGCCTTTGCGTCTCTTTCTTTGATAAACAAATACAGCGGATACAGGGCAAGAACCGCCACGGACGCGGCAGACAGCTTGACCGTTGCCGCGTACACGCAGACAAGGCAGAGCCAGCCGTACATTACGCCGTCCTCCCGGCCGCTCTCACAGTGTTCACTCCACTTGATCAAAATATAGAAAACCAGAAGCATGGCCCAGAGATCCGTGCCGGAAGAGGAAATATCAGACCGTTTCTGTACCACATAAACCGCCATCGCACATTTCAGAAAATCGGAAGTCTGTAAGCTCCCCTCTCCCCATAACCGGATTGTGGCGCACACATAGACAAGCGCCGCCAGACAAAAGAAGCCGTTCAAGGTGTGCAATGACTGTCCCACAAGCCAGCCCAGACTGAAAAGCGCCTGCAAAGACATGAACGCGCTGTTATAAGCCAGCCTCATGTGCAGATTGCCAAGTCCCGGAACCACACCGTAGTCCTCGATCCACCGGATCGCCTGCGCGTGATAAAGTCCCGTGTCATATTGACCGGGACTCCGATTCGTCCAAAGCATCGTGAGCACAAAACAGAATAGGATTGCCGCAACCCGCCAGACAGCCGGTCTTTGCCATGTGCAGCCCGGAAAAAGCGCGGCGCGCTTTCTCTGTCTGATATTCCGATATACCCAAATGCAAAATAAAAGAATGCCAAGCGTGCCCAAAATGGTGCAGGCGATTCCCGCCACCTTATAAAAGAGGCTGAAAAACTGGGCAAACATATTCAAAACAATCAGACCTGTCATCACATAAATGTCGGGCCGCCCCATCTTGGTAAGGCGGCTTCGATACATCCCGTCCGTAACCGCCTTGCCGAAAAGCAGAGCCGCCCCGGCAATAATCACCCACGAAAAAAGCACCAATGCCATTTTTTACCGCGCCTCCCCGTCGTCCTCACGCCACACCAGCGTATCGATGATGTATCTGGGCCTGTGCTTCGTTTCCATATAAATCTTGCCCACATATTCCCCGATGATACCCAGCGACAAAAGCGTGATCCCGCCAATGATCAGGGACACAATCAGGGTCGTTGTATATCCCGGCACATTGTTTCCCATGACCCAGTCCACCAGACCGATCACACACATCACCATGCTGAATATAAACATAAAAAATCCCAGACCGCCGATCAGTCGAAGCGGCCGCACACTCATGGAGGTGATGCCGTCGAGCGCCAGCGTCATCATTTTGCTTAAGGTATACTTGGAATGTCCCGCCTCCCTGGCCTTCACGTCAAAATATACCACATCGGAAGGAAATCCCATAGTAGGAATCAGCCCGCGCAGAAAGAGGTTTGCCTCCTTGTACTCTGACAGCGCATCAAGCGCCTTCTTCGACATCAGACGGTAGTCCGCATGGTTCGTCATAACCGTGCTTCCCAGCATATGCATCAGCTTATAATAGGCAGTGGCCGTGGCTTTCTTGAATAAGCCGTCGGAATGCCTGTCATTTCGCACACCGTAGACTACCTCGCAGCCTTCCATATAGCAGGCCAGAAACCGATCCAGCGCCTCGATATCCTGCTGTAAATCCGCGTCGATGGTAACTACCACATCCGCATACTGTCTCGCCGTCATCATCCCGGCTAAAATCGCACTCTGGTGACCGTAATTCCCCGCCAGACTCACCACGGAAAACCGCCTGTCCTTGGCGGCGATTTCGTGAAGGAGCTGCAAGGTTTTATCCCTGCTCCCGTCGTTTACAAACATGACCTTGGAGTCTTTTGCTATCTTTTCTTCCCGCTCCAGACGTGTCAGTTTTTCTCCCATAACGGAGGCGGTTTTCTCCACCACTTCCTCCTCGTTATAGCAGGGCACAACCAGATATAAAATCGGAATTTCTCTCATTGTTTTCTTCCTCAATACAATGTCTTGTTCAGCACACGCCTGTTTATTTATAATATTCCCGGTACCAGTCCACAAACTTCTGCAGGCCCTCCTCGATGGAGGTCTCGGGCTTGAAGTTATAATCCCGCATCAGGTCCGTGACGTCCGCATAGGTCTGGTACACATCGCCGGGCTGCATGGGAAGAAACTCCTTCTTCGCCTCCACGCCGAGACACCGCTCCAGCGTCTCTATATAGTCCATCAGCTTTACAGGTTTATTATTGCCGATATTATAAAGCTTATAGAGCGCGCCCTTCTCATTTTTTTCGGGCGGATTACAGAGGATATTTTCCACCCCCTGCACAATATCGTCGATATAAGTGAAGTCCCGCATCATATCGCCCCGGTTATAAACCTGAATCGGCTCTCCCGCAAGAATCTTTTTCGTGAATTTGAAGTACGCCATGTCCGGCCTGCCAAACGGCCCGTAGACCGTGAAAAAGCGCAGCCCCGTAACGGGAATCGCAAAGAGCTTGCTGTACGCGTGGGCCATCAGCTCATTGGATTTCTTCGTCGCCGCATAAAGGCTTACCGGCTCGTCCACCTTATCCTCCGTAGAAAAAGGCACCTTTTCGTTGCCGCCGTAAACAGAGCTGGACGATGCGTACACCAGATGCTCCACGGGAAAATAACGGCATCCCTCCAAAATGTGGAAGAATCCCATCATGTTGGACTCCATGTAAGCCGACGGGTTGTCAATGCTGTAGCGAACGCCCGCCTGCGCCCCCAGATTCACCACGATATCCGGCCTGTACTCCTGAAACAGTTGAAATACATCCGCATTGTTCGCCAGATCTCCTTTGACAAAGGTGTATTTGTCATAATAATACAGCTTTGCCAACCGGTCCTCCTTCAGTCTCACGTCATAATATTCGTTCATGTTGTCGAAGCCGATCACCCGCGCACCCTTCTCCAAAAGGCTCTTGGATAAATGAAATCCGATAAAGCCCGCGCCGCCGGTAATCAGATATGTCTTTGAGGGATCTAACTCTTTCACTGCTGCTCCTTTCCGCCGCTTACCGCCCTATGCTGTAATATTCAATTCCCGCTTCCTTCATGCCCTTCACGTCAAAGACGTTTCGTCCGTCGTACACAAGCGGTATCCGCATCCGCTCCTTAAAAGTTTCCGGCGCTATGGCACGGATCTCTTTCCATTCCGTGAACACAAAGCAGATGTTCGCGCCATCAAGCGTCTCCTCCGGCGTTTCCACGTAGGTGATGGAACCTTTGCCGACCTGCCCTTCCGGATAAACCTTGCGGAAATTATCCGCCGCCACCGGATCATAGGCCACAATCTGCGCACCGTTTTCCAAAAGCAGCTTCACATTGTCAAGCGAAGGCGCCTCCCGCAGATCGTCCGTTCCCGGTTTGAAGGCAAGTCCCAGCACCGCCACCTTAAGCCCTTCAAACGTAATCATCCGCTTGCACGCTTTCTGAAAGAGTCTGGTCTTTTGCATGGCATTCACATCCACCGCGGCCTCCACGGTCTTAAGCTGATACCCGTACTGCTTGGCCAGATATTTCAGTGCTTTCGTATCTTTGGGGAAACAGCTTCCGCCGTATCCGATCCCCGCCTTTAAGAAATTGGCACCGATACGCGCGTCGTAGCTCATGCCTTCCGCCACCGCGTCAATATCCGCTCCCACCAGCTCGCAGAGATTTGCGATATCGTTCATATAAGAAATTTTAAGAGCTAGAAAATCGTTGCTCGCATACTTAATCATTTCCGCGGAACGCCTGTTCACGGACACGATAGGCAGTCCGAAGGGTTCGTAGATTTTCTTTAACAGCGTCTCCGCCTCTTTACTCTGTGTGCCGATGATAATGCGCGCGGCATGCAGGGTATCGTGCACTGCGGAGCCCTGTGCCAGAAATTCCGGATTGGAGGCCACCTCCACCTTCACATCCCTTGTTAAAAAATCGTGGATAAACTGCTCTACTTTGTCGTTGGTTCCCACTGGCACCGTGGATTTCACGACCACCAGACAGTCTTTCTCCACAGATTCCGCGATCTGTCTCGAAACCGTAGCGATATAGTTCAGATTTGCGGAGCCGTCCGGCTGCTCCGGCGTGCCGACCCCGATAAAAATAGCGTCTTTATCCCTGTAAGCCGCCGCATAATCCGTTGTGTAATGGAGCCTTCCCGCCGCGTTGTTTTTCCGCATCAGCTCCTCCAGCCCTTCCTCAAAGATAGGACTGTTCCCGGCTTCCATCATTTTTACTTTCTTTTCGTCCACATCCACGCAGGTGACGTCATGCCCTTTTTCCGCAAAACACACGCCCGCCACCAAACCTACATACCCTGTTCCCGCTACCGCAATTTTCATACTTTGTTACCGTATCCCTTCCTCAGTTTCCTTTCCTGTCGAGAGCCTTAGCGTATTCTTCCCAAAACAGCCTTAGCTGTCTTTCTATAGAACGCCGCTCACGCCGTTACAGCTTTTCTCTGCTAAACAGCTTCTTCACCTTTCGCGCCGCCCGCTGCGCCAGAGTCGGCCCATGGTTCTTTCTGGCCTTTTCCTCGTCAAATAAATCCTTTAAGTCAGACTGCGCATTCACGTAATCCCACCAGAGACTCCCCAGATTCGTGTCGTACCGTTTCCACGGCTTGTCCCCCGCATAATGGACGATGGCCGGAGACTGCTGCGCCTCCCGCACCTCTTCCCGCGTATAAATACCCTCCGTGACAAACTGCCCGAAACCGTCTTCTTCCAGATAAGCCAGCCTGTTATATTTCGGCGGCAGATAAGCGATGGCTCCCTGACAGGTCATATTCAGGATATCCTGATCCTGATAGTAGAACCGCTCGCCTGTCAGCTCATGCCAGCGTGCGGCAAGCCCCCGCTTTCTGATCTCAGCCAGATTGAGAAGCGTGACGCCCGCATTGATATAGCCGCCCTTCATCCCCGAAAGCAGATGCCAGTATGGTCTGTCGCTGTTCCACTCCCACTTATCGGAAAGGTTTACCGCACCCTTTACTGCCCCAATCGCCATTCCCTCCATGGCCGTTTCCCAGATCGGCGCGAGACTCTCCCGCACCAGTATATCGGCATCCATATAGAGAATCCGTTCCACCTCCGGCAAAAGCCCCGGCAGAGCCAGCCGCAGATAGGTGCCCGCGGAAATGTCCCGCACCTGATATGCATTCTCGTAAGGATTTTCCATGCAGTGCACCACCAGCGCGGAATCCGGATCTCTTCTTTTTATAACCTGTCCCAGCGGTCCCTGCACATTCTCCGCTGCCTTCGTACAGACACAGTGGATCTCGAAATGTTCACCCGGGCCGCGGCTGTCAAGCAGTGAAGCTGCCGCCGCCTGCACCTGGGTTACCAAATTTTCGTCAAAACAAAAAACTACCTTCAGCTTTTCCATACCCCTTATTGTACCGTGATACGCCATAAAAAGCAAGAAAAGGTGTAAAGCCTTTATCCTTCGTTAGGCCTTACACCCGCTTTCACATCCGCCGCTCGGATTCTGAATCCTTTTATTCTTTTATACGGTCAATTTCTGTAAGATTCACACCGGAAGCCATCAGTATGACTTTTAAATCAATATATCTTTCTCTCATAGCCTTGTATACTTCAGAATCCTTTTCGGCCAACATCATGTAACGCTGAATCCTTGAAAATTCTTCTACAGATAATTTCAGCATTTCACCTTCTGTCATATACTCACCCGCTTTCTTTGTTATGATACGCTTACAAGATAAGTATATCACAATCAGCATAAAAAAGTCTATTCCATTATGCCCTTTTCAAAGTCTGCCCCCGCTCTTGCAGCGCCAGAAACCGGGCCGCGCAGGACACGTTGGAGAGGCGGTCTCTGTAAGCCAGACAATTGGCCACATACCTGTCGTTTTCCGCGACGATCCGCGAAAGCGCATCGGCTGACCAGTCGTCCTCCACAATTCCCAGCTCCTCCCGTCTGATATAGGCAGCGTTGTAGGGCACGGATGTGGTCACCACCGGGGTTCCAAGCGCAATGCTCTCCACGATAGACACCATATTGTTATCCTTTTTCGTAGAAACCAGAAGCGCCTTGGAGGCCGCGACGATTGGCAGCAGTTTCTCGTGGGACAGTCTGCCGTGAAACGTCACCTTTTTCTCAATCCCCAGCCTTTGCACAAGCTGTCTGAGAGACGCTTCTTCCTCCCCCGCACCGATGATGTGCAGGCCGTATGTCTCATGTCCCGCTCTCACAAACCCGTCAAAGGCTTCTATCGTGTGGGCAATCCGTTTCCGTGGAATCAACTGCGACACCACCGCGAAACAATCTTCCCTCTTCTCCCCGGAAATCGGAAACTTTTCCAAATCTACACCGTGGTCGACGGGTTCTTTCTCCACTCGCGGCATAAACTGCCGAATAAAGGCGCCCGCCTGTTCAGACCGGGGAATCACCCGCACGCGCCGCATGAAAAGCCGCGCCACAAACTGATACCAGAACTTCGCCGGCATTTTGTGCAGCATATTGTTGTAAGCCGCCAGCTCATGCCAGACTATCGTTTTCTCCGGAGCCATCCTTGCCGCCGTATACGACCAAGTGGCAAACACCTCACTTGTGACAATAATGTCATAATCTTTGTGACTTTTTAAATACCTGCGGATACCGGGCATATAGGGAAAACAGCGCGGCATAAACAGTTTCCGGCAGACCGTACGAAACCAGAGCACCGGAAAATCGTACCGCTCCTCCCGGACAGGCCGGTAATCCTGCGCCGCAATCAGCGTCACCTCATGTCCCGCCCGCAAAAAGCCAAGGCACATCGTATAGATCATGGTGTCCTTGATGGACTCCACCTGCGGAATCCGGTTGGTCTCCGCTGTGTATAAAATGGGATTTATCACCAGCACTTTACTCATTGTTACCTCCAGTCAAAGAAAGAAACCGATCCGCAATCTTTGCCGTTGCCAGCTCGTCCCGCAGTTTCACCGCCTCTGCGCCAAGCCTTTCACCAAGAGCCGGATTTTGGGCAAGCCGCCCCATGGCACGGGCAAGCGCCTCCTTATCCCCCACAGGCACAAGGAATCCGTTTTCACCGTCCCGGATATACATGCGCGAACCGCCGATGGGACAGTCCGTGGCAATCACGGGAAGCCCAAGCGCCATCGCCTCCAGCATGGAATTGGAAATGCCCTCATAGTCCGAAGACAGCACATACATGGCTGCCGCCCTGATATCGGAGAGTACATGGGAAGAAAATCCTTTAAAAATGACATCCTTGTCAATTTCTAATTCGGCCGCCAGCGCCCTGAGTTCCGCCTCCAACTCCCCCTGTCCGTAAAGCTCCAATACATAGCCGCTGTGGCTCTTCGCAAAAGCGGCGAAAGCCCGCAGAAGCAGTTTGTGATTTTTCTGGGCATTCAACCGCCCCACCGCCACGATCCGTTTCTCCCGCTCCCCTGTATAAGGCTCTTCCTTTGGTTCCAGCGGATTTGGAATCACCACACTCTTTCTGCGGATTCCCGCAGGAAAACTTTTCAACCCATCCACAGTCTGGCACACCACCACCTTGGCCCGGCGATAACACAGATCGCGGATCTGCCTGTGCTCATAGCGGGTAGGATCGTTGCGCTCGGAAACGAGGAAAAAATGCTTCTGCCCAAACGCCGCCACCGCGGAAAATACCGCGCCCATAGCGCTGAACGCCCATATCTGGCAATTTCTGTTCTCCCGGTAAAACCGCCGCATCCTGCGCAGTCTCCCAACCCGCTCCGAAAGACTCCCGCCGGAAGGGGCGCCCACACTCACCACCTCAATTCGGGAATCCAGCGGATACGCCTTCTCATTGCCCGCAAAGAGAAGAATCGCCACAGGAATCCCCCGCCTGCCATATTCGTTTGCCAAAAGCGCCACAACCCGTTCCGTGCCGCCGCCCGGCATGTCGGGTATGACAAATACGATTTTTTCCATTTCGGTTCCCCCACCATCGGCCTATATCAAAAAGTTTCCTTCCCATTGCCTCAGACTTTTTTACGTCCGCCGTCAAAGTATCCCTTCGCGGACTTCTCTTTTTATGTTATAATCATCGAAAAAGTAAATGCTTTTATCTGGGAAAAGGAGCTGAATCATGTCATCCATGCCGTTTTTAAGTATCATCGTACCTGTCTATAATGTAGAGTCCTACCTTGCCGAATGTCTCGACAGCATTCTCGCCCAGACCTTCACGGACTTCGAAGTGCTCCTCATAGACGACGGCTCCACAGACGGCTCGCCCGCGCTTGCCGACGCTTACGCCGCAAAGGACACCCGCATCCGCTGTTTCCACAAGGAAAACGGCGGCCACATGTCAGCCAGACAGGCGGGCTTTGAAAAAGCGGCCGGTGAATATATCGCCTTTGTGGACAGCGACGACTGGATCGATCCCGCTATGTATGCGCGCATGTGCACGACTGCAAAAGAGTACGATACCGACATGGTGTGCTGCAATTACACCGCAGTCACCCCGAAAAAACGGATCGAACGGCGGGATTTCTGTGATCCCGGCTTCTACGATGAGCGACGGCTTGCATCCGTCATCTATCCCCGGCTCCTGTTTTCCGGCAGTTTTTTTCACTACGGCGTCTCTCCCAGCCTGTGCAATAAACTGTTTCGCCGGACCCTTCTGGAAAAGCATCTTTTCCGTGTTCCCCTTACGATCAAGCTGGGGGAAGACGGCCTGGCGGCCTATCCCTGCCTTCTGGAAGCATCCGCCGTTTATTTTCTCCCGGAATCCTTTTATTACTATAGAAGTAACGAAAATTCACTCACCCACACGATGGATTGCGGACGGCTTGCGGAAAACCGCCTGCTCTTCGATACTTATGACAAGCTGATCGACCTTGCCGCATACCCCTGCATGGAAAAACAGCTTCTCTATTATTATGCCTATCAATGTCTGCTGACTTTTCCGCCCGTGTTTTGCACCATGCAGACCACTGCCGCAGACCATAAAAAAAAGTTTCATGAAGAATGCGGCTATCCGCCTGTCAGGCGGGCCTTTCGCGCCGTCAAAATCAGTGACGTCTCAGGACTCCATAACAAGGCTTATGTCTTCTGCATCCGGCACAGGCTGTACGGACTGTTTCGTTTTCTCCTGAAACATTAACCCTGCATCCGGTCTGTCCGCCGCTCCGGTAAGGCAGCCCTCACAGATGCCTGCTGCTCCCTTCTGCCCGTTTTTCCGGAAAATCCGCTCAGTACGGATTTTCCCAAATCCCCGTCTGATAGAACTGCCCGCTCGCGTCAAGACCGTTTTTATCGTCATCCAGCGCTATCGTCCTGTCAAACAGATTCGTGCGGGTGAAGGCGAAGACAATCAGACAAAAACCAAGCGCGAAAACCACCGCGAAAGCCTTGCCGTATTTCTCTCGCAGCCCCGTCTTCGCATGCACCTTTTTCCCCTTTCGCACATCGTTTTTCCCATTTCCCCAAAGCCTGTCTATCTCTCTTCCAAGTAACGCAGCCCACTCTACCATCCCGCAGACCGCGTAGGGAATCAGCAGCACAAAGTAGGGTATGGTATAGGAGGCGCTGGATTCCCAAAACAAATGGAAAAGATAGCCGCCCAGAAAAACCACGGCTCCCATCAGTTCATAGAGCGTGCCCTTTTTCCACCGCAAAAAAAGATAAAGCAGCATTCCCAGCAAGATCAGCGTATGCATGTAATTGAGCAGCACAGAGAGCCACACACTGCCTCTGCCTTCGATCACACTTTTCAACCACCCCGGAATCTGCGTCTTGGCGCTTCTCCCTCTCGTGCGGTCCAGACAGATAAACGTAGGGTCATTCCATTGAAAAGCCGTCTTCCGCGCCAAAAAGGGCAGCCCTTCATCCAACGGATTTTCTGTCATTCTCGTCGCAATCTTTTGAAGATCCGCCAAAGATGCCTGTGTAACCATCTCTGTGTCATAGTGATATTCCGTAAATACATTGCTAATATAGCCATTGTAACCTCCCGGGCCGAGCGGCGCTTCCTGCATGCCCATCACCACCCACGAAAGCATGACTTCTCCTTCCGGCAAGTCACGACCCGCTATCCGCTCTACAACGGCGTTGGATATTCCCGTGCATAATACCACGCTTAACCCCATGCATACAATAAAAGCAAGGGAAACGGCGCCCTCTTTCCACTTCTTTTCCCCAGAGAGAAAAAAGAGGGAAACCGCATCATAAACCAGAAAACAGGCAATGGCAATCAGATAAATCAGACAGTTCATTTTGATTACCGTGGCCAGCCCCATACAGAGAGATGCTGCGGCAATATAGCGCAGACGCCTTGTTGCCAGATACCGCTGCGCAAAGTAAACCGCACCCAGAGAAAACGCCATGCCCGGCAGGATGCCATACAGATAAGTCACATAAAAGGATAGCGGCACCCAGACGATAAGTCCCGCATATACCGCCACCTGCAGTCCTGTTCTCTTCTTTCCGAATCCGTCCGTCCCCTCTCCTGCCGCCACCCCAAAAAGCCCGGAAAGTTTCGCAAGCAGTCCGTAAATCACCGCCAGAAAGACCACATTCACAAGCTGGGGGCCTACAAAATTCCCTTCTCCGAAGAGAAAACTCAAAAGATATAAATACAGGACGATTCCGGACTGAAAGGGATAGCGAAACAGATACGCCTCCTCTTCAAACGCAGAAAAATCCCCCTGCCTCCACTGCATGGCGATCTCAAACACCTTCGCCGGGTCGGAACCCGGGAATAACTGCGTCTTCATCACATACAAAGCGGCCAAAATAACCGTCAGAAGAGTCAGCCCCCAAAATGTGATATCTCCCCGAATCATGCCTGTCTTTTTCCCGCCGTGCAAATCGGCCTGACCGTTTTCGTGTCCGCCGAGAACCTGCCACAATTTCCGTCCCAGAAGAAGCGCCGCCGTCAGAAGAAAGAATACCAGCAGATGCCGCAACGGACTGTCCGCTATATTCAAGGTTCTTTCCCGATGCGTGCCGTCCTCTAAAACCAGTCTGCCTACAAAACTTGTGCTGAATATGCTGTGCAAAAACAAAAGAAATACCGCTCCCGCAAGCAGCAGCCGGATCATGCCGTTGATCATCCGGCAGAATATGTGATCTTGGTTCATAACGCCTCCTTTACTCCTTTATGTCGTTCTGCAACTAATCATTTCGAAGAAAACCATAAAAGGGATCTCCTCCTGTATTATGCAGGATTCAACCCCTCTCGATCTTGTGTCCATGTCATTCAAATTGATATACCCAAGGCCTGCAAAGAGTGCTCGCTTATAAAAGCCAACAACATGTCCAGAGACAAATAACCTCTGAATAACTCCCTAAGCTCATCTGTCGTCTTCCCATCCAGCAGCGCAATACATTTCTCCTGCCGGGCATTTGTCCTTACCTCAAAAAAATCAGAATAATCATGGAGAAACGCCTTCGTCCGCTCCTTTGAAACAATTAGAACAGCCTCTTCATTCTTTGCATTCAACGTCTCAATTACAATCGCACCATAATCGTTCAACTGTTTGTACGTCACTTCCCGATTATTCTCATCATTGTCAACCAGCTCGATCAATGCGTTAGCCACCAAATCCTCTATCCCGATCCTAATACTCATATTCCACCTCATATTTTTTCGCTCTATTTATATTATATACAAATTCATCACCCTGTACATAGTCAAAAGTGACCAAACTTTATCCGCCCTTATTATTTGCAATATTTGCAAGTCCTGCTGCCAATGCTTCAGCATCAATCATCCCCTTTGAATTCCCATCCTCCTTCCGTCTGTAAAACAAATAGAAAAACTTGTCCTTTTCTGTCTTTTCCACGCTCATCGTATTGACAATTTTTCCAAACTTGTCAATATGACCTCTATCTGGAAACAGAATCGGCAGCTGAGCAAATTCCTCTTTCATAAATCCGCTGTTAAACTGATCTGCATTCAAGATCAGCAAATCAAAGTCCACTCCACTTTTTACCGCGATATCCTTCATGCATCGAAGCACCTGCAGATGAGCCCTTACCGTTTTCAGGTGACATGTAACCTCTTTTCTGTTCTTTTTTCCGCCGCCTGCTAATTCGTCTTCAGACTTCGTAATCTCCTTTTCGCAGGCAGCTATCGTCGATTCATCAATCGTATCTTTTCCCGTTATATTGAGAATATACTGTGACAAGTCATTAATTTCCTTCTCAATATAATTCATAATATCGCTGTTTTCTCCAACTCTGCGGTAAAACAGACTCCGATATTCCGCCTCCGACTTCCATACCGGATGTCTGCGTCTTTGCCGATTAAAATACTCTTTCGTTGTCTCATCGGCGCATACATTTTTCATCAAATATACCAGATCATCATCCGCAAGCAGAGAAATGTGTGTATGCTCATCCAGCCAGTTCCCGTCTTCCGTCAGCGTATCATACGAAAACAACCCGTGATTCGCTTTTGAAAAATGACGGTTAACCTGTCCTATTGCATGCTTCAATATGTATCCTTCATACTGCACTACCGGATGATTCTGTATCCAATGCCTTTCGGCATCGTGTGCAAAAACAACATTCTGTATCACACTGAGCGCTGATTTATGAAAAACAAGTTTCCACGAATCGTCATCATCATCTTTCCACACACAGATTGCACCCAGCAATCTGACATAATCAATCTGCACAGTATCAAATCCCGTTATATACGCATCCCGGATCAAATAATCCAGCTTGTCTACATCGATAACCTCTGCATTCAGCAAGCGGATCAGGCAATTCCAGATATCCTGGTTCTGACTCAGATCGCTGTAGCAGTAGCCTGTAATGCATCTCGCAAAAAAAGAACGTTCCCTAGCCTTGGAAAACAAAGAGGGAAACTTCCTCAACGCGACTATTGCACTCATAATTTCATGAGGTTTTGCCGGCTCAAATCCCTCCTTTTTATTCTTAACATCGTTCTTGAACTGTGTATCCCCCACCACTTCTATAAGCATATTATGCAGATCAATATATCTTTTTTCCTTTTCTTCCTGCAAATTTAAATAATAGTTCTCCCCTGTATGGGAAAACGGTGCATGGCCTACATCATGAAGAAGACATGCCAGTAAAAAAATCTCCCCATATCTGTCCAGATTTTTCAAAGACTTCATTTCCGGCTTTTGTTTGATAGATTTATACACAGCATCATATGCTATTTTCCCTAAATGATATACACCCAGCGAGTGAATAAAACGATTATGAACCGCCGCCGAATAGAGCGGCGCATAACTGGTCTGCACAATATTCCGCAACCGCTGGAACGTCGGCGTATCAACCACATCTCGCATAATAACCTCATCAATTGCAATATAACCATATATAGGATCTTTTAAACTTTTTTCTGCCATACACAAATACATACCTTTACGCATTTTTATGCAATATATTGTACTACATAGGTAAACTGTGTGCAACCTCCGCCGTCTCCGTTTGTCATCTTGTGTTGTATTTTATCATATTTCTTTTCTTTTTGTTGTTTCCTGGATTACAACTTCTCGTTGTGTGATAGCATTTATAACAACAATTTTGTCAATACTGATACCGAAAGGGCTTTGATCAGGAAATGAAAGAACTGCACATCCTTATCCGGGATTTACGGGAAGACCGGGATATAAAACAGAAAACAATGGCCGAATATCTGGGCGTGTCACAGCAGACATACTCTAATTACGAAAACGGCCGCCGCGATGTTCCGCTCTGGGCTGTTTTGAAACTTGCCGCATATTTTAAGGTCAGCACAGACTATCTTCTTGGTTCGGCCTGTGGTTATCTTGGCAGTCCCAATCTGAACCGAAGGTATCTGGGCGACGTTACTGTACATGACGTGCTCTATCGCATCCAAAATCTGGATGCCCGAAAGCGCCGGGAGCTGCTGCGGTTTATCCGGTTTTTAGGGGAGTCGGAGTAACTCCCCGGATCAATTTTTATGTTTCTTCGATGAGAGCTTAAAAGGCAGCCGCCGTTCTGGCTGCTGCCTTTCGCAGAGTGCATCGTACTGTCGCACTAATTCACTTTGATCTTCATAGTAAAGGATGTGGCATCTACTTTTGTGTCCGTTCCCTGCCCTTTGTATTTCACATACATTTTTACAGTATTGTTGGAACCGTTTGCAAATCCAACCGCCTCTTTCAGGTGGATAATCACCTTCATGGAACCGTCTGCCTGAGGCTGCTGTATCATCTCAAAGCTGTCCCTCGCCTTATCGTCCTTTTCCCCGAAATAAATATCTTCAATCTCTCCCACCGAACCTTCTTTGGGTTTCACCGTGAAAGCCGCATCATACTCCTTCGTTGCGAGATATACGTCCAGTGTGGACTTATCCGTTGTCACCTTCGGAAGTACCTGCGCTGTCTTGATATTGATCGTCTTCATCACGCCATTCATCGTAGCTTCCGTTCCCGCATAGCCTTTCACCTTTACCCAGATACGCACCGGATAATTGGCATTATACTTAAGCTCCGCATACTCTTCTGTAAAAGATGTACCGTCTGTCCCCGGCTGTCTGGTTACCTTGGGCTTCACATAAATTTTTCCCTTATTTTTGCCCTCTTCAATCAGCTCGGCTTCGAAATGGCTGCTCTCCACCCAGCCCTTCTCTCCGCCTTCCAGTATCTTAACATCCGTAATCTCGCCCACGAGATTCTTCAAAGTAGGCGTATACAAAATCCCGTTCTTATCACTGGCCTCGCCTTTCCGGTTCACCAGATTGATCTTTCCTTTTGCGGATACCGCCAGTTCAATAGCCTTGTCGGAAACCTTCACGCTGAAATTTACCGGCTTGGCAGATACGGTAGTTTTCCCCTCCTTCACGTATCGCTGTGTCATGGTAAACTTATAAGTACCTGCCGACAAAGCGCCATCTAACAGAGACACCTCCAGCTTGTCGCTGATTTTCTCCTCCAGATTGCCCTCTTTTATATGGAAGGAAAAACGTTGGTCCACGCCGCCTGACTGCGTTTTGATTTCCGTGGCCTGATTTCCCGTGCCTACATCCGCAATCCTATAGCCTTCCGGAATCGTGTTTACCGTGAACGGAATATCCGCAATTTCCTGATACAGCGGATTTCCCGCCTCATCCACACTGTTCCCGCTGAGACTGTTGTCTTTATACACACGCTTATTCAACTGCAGAGAACCCTTACCGAATTTGACAGTCGGCTTATTGTCCACCACTTTGACGGTCAGCGTAACCGGTTTCAAATCCGGCCAGTCCCTTGACACAGGCGCTTCACATTTGAACTTATAAGTGCCTTTCCCCACCTGCTTTCCGTCCTTAATCTTAACTGTGCCCACCCCGTTCTCGTAGGTCACTTCAAGATTATAGATGCCATCTTTATCGGATGCTGGCACAAACGTCTGCGTTCCGGCAATATCCACGCCTCTCTGGTTCGATACAAGCTGGAAAGCGGCTGCCTTCTCCGGATAATTCAGGTTCAGGGTTACCGAGCTCTGGTCTGTTTTCAAAGTAGGCTTCGCACTGCTGACATTCACGGTATAGGTGAAGTTGAGTGTCCTCCTGTACCCGTCTTTATCCAGATCCCAGCCCGGATTTGAAATCGCAAGCTTCAGTTTTCCCTTCTCCGCCACAAAACCGACTGCAATGGTTCCATCCGCCTGAATCTCGGGCGGAATGTTAACTATAACAGAGTCTTCCCCCGCATCTATGTTTTCCACTGTGTCTGTGCCCTTAACCAATACGACCCGCTCCTTGGTTTTGGACTTTTTATCGTAGAGTTCTAATATCTCCTTCGCAAAGTAGCCATCCCGGTAAGTAGCCTTTGTCGTCCGCAGTGCATAGGAGGGCGCTGTGGTGCAGGTAGGCATCGTCACCTTCACCTTTTTCGCCGCGCTGTTCTCATAACCTTCATAGTAAATCATGAGATTGCCTGTCACCGCAGCCCTCTTCGCCTCTGTATACCGAAGATCACTTCCCGTTCTTCCGATCACAACCGTATACTTGCCGTCAATGATACCTTGGCTCTTCACCTCAAAATTATCGGTAAAGCATCTGTCATCCTCCTTCGTCGACAACGCCTCCAGCGTAACCCTGTCTATCTTGGCCGTTCCCAGCTTAGTGATCTCTGTCGTGACGGTAATCGGATTGCCGTCCTGATCCACGCCGCCATTTTTATAAAAAAGATTAAATTTCGTCTTCTTGGTATTAAACTTTACCGTCGGCGCCGGAGCGCTCTTCTTCACGGTAATCGTCAAAGGAAGCACACTGTCCGCCGTCGGTACAACGCCGTTGAGTCCGACAAACAACTTGTATTTCTTCTCCGGCAGATCTTTCACCGGCCGCACCTGATACCGGTAGGACTTCCCCTCTGAAACGCCGACCTGCTCCAGCGCGAAATCAAGTGTCTCTATATATATTGTTTTTCCCTGACTGTCCTTCCCCTCCTGATACAGCTTTGTTTTTGACGGGTCCAGCCCCTCACCATATGCCAGAAGGACTTCCAGCACACCGCACTCCTTGAGATTTGGATTCACCGTAATTGCCGAGGAAGCCAGTCTGCCGTTTAAACTCCGCACGCTGACTACAAATTTCTGCGTGACGGTCTCCTTCGTGCCCGGCACGCTTGTACTGCGCAATGTATTTTTCGCAGTGACGGTTATCGTCGCTTCCCCCTCGCATCCCTTCTGCACTTCCAATACATTCGTCGGATCGCCGCCGTTTGTCGTCTCCTTCCGCAGTTTGACCACCTTCGTGTCACTGCTCTTCCACGTAAACTCCTTCGCTATACCCTCCCTGTCCGCCGTATAGGCGTTCGCCTTCAGGGTAATTGTCAACGCCCCGTCCCTTATAATATTTTTATCAATGGAAGCCGTCTGAATCCCATCTGACGGTCCTGTAATCTTGAACACCGGATCAAATGCCGTCGCCTTCAGCTTCAGTACATCCGCATCAGCCTCTACCACCTTGATGTTCCTCTGCACCATAAACTCTTTACTATCGCCGCCGCGCAGAGTGATTTTGATGGTTGTTGTCCCGGCTTTCACCGCCGTTACAACCCCGCTCTTAGAAACAGTCGCGATCGCACTTGAGCCTGTAGAAACATTTATAATCTTGGAAGCGTCGACAGGTATCCCCTCTTTATCGATCAGGAATATTCTTGTGGTCTGCCCCTCCTTGATCTCGACACCGTTGGCAATGGGTTCTCCGTTGGAAAATTCCACCGCAATGTCGTCTTCCTGCCCATTTACATTTTCAGCGCTTTCCGTGGTAAATTCCGCCGTGAGCACGATACCGCCTACCGGCATCGTGACATAATAGCAGCCCTTCTCCGCCTGCAGGATCATCCCGTTTGCCCTCAGGGAGTCCGGCACAAGACTGTATTTTTCTTCCAGCTCAAAGTATATTCGGTATTTTATGTCATCGTTGGGCTGCACGCCCGCCACTTTTCCTTTCTCATCCTTCAGTGTGTTGATATTGTCCTCGTACCTGTTTTTATCTACAGGCCCAATCCAGATCCGCCCGCCCGGGATCTTGCCGTCCGCATGTTCCACACCCTTTTTATCTTTCACCGTATATTTGTAATAGTTTCTCACTGCGGCATTGGTGTCCTCTATAAATTCCACCTTGTCTTTGCCGCGGCAGTACTCGTAAGTGGTACTGGGCACTCTTCCGATAAACTGGAGTGTTTTTATTGTCTCACCGGCCGGGAATCCCCGGGTCGGGCTTATGACGATATTGTCATTTTTCACTTCCACCCGGTATAAATTCGTACAGCCCGCAAAGGCAAAACTTGCCACCTCTTTGATCGTTCCCGGAAGTGCAAGTGACATTATACTATAACACCCCTCAAAAGCGTGTTCGTCAATAGTTACCCACTGTCCTGCCCTGCTTTCAAAGGTCAGGCTCACAAGCGCGGTACATCCCTTAAAAGCATACTGCGGAATAACGGAAAGGGATCTGCTCATAACCGCATCGGTCAAACCGATACAGTCAGCAAACGCATAGGCGCCCATCGTCTCAAGCGCTGCATTGTCGAGATTTACTTTCTTAATGTTACCGCAGCCGTAAAAAGCGTACTCCCCAATGCCTTTCAGGCTGGTAGGCAGGAGGAACTGTGTGTCGGAGCAAAACACCCCAAGCGCGGTACACCCGTCGAAAGCATGGGCGCCAATCTGCTCCAGACTGCTGTAGTCCGCATCCTTCATATACACCATGTACAGCCTTGTATCGCCCTTAAATGCATTATCCCCTATAGATGTCACAGCCTTCGGCACCGAAATCTGCGTCATCGACGTACATCCCTCAAACGCGCCCGCGCCGATCTCCGTAACCGTAGAGGGCAGATACACACCCTTTAATCCCATACATCCTTTAAAACTTTCCGCCGCCACAGAAGTCAGGCCCGCAGGCAGCTTCACATATGTAATCTTCGTATTGCCCCCGAATACGCCGGGTGCGACAGAGGTATACTGCTCCCCTTCTTCCGGCTGTCTCAGTTCCACGTTGCCCTCAAACTCCACCCGCTCAGTCTCTATGGTATTTCCGCTTATGTCCTCGGATTCTTTCAGGGTTACAACACCAGTAAGCACGCCGTTCTCTACTTTATAAATATACTGCTGGGAAGCATTGGCGTCGTAGGTCACCCGCATGCCGGTGTCGTCGGTAAACGTCACCATCCTGCTGACATAAGGCTTCACCAAAAAAGCGTCCTTTTCCGGCTTTTCTGTTTCAGGCTCCTCCGTCTCTTCCGCATCATTTTCAGAAACAGAAGGCTCCTGCACATCTGTCCCGGGTTCCTGTTCCTCTACGTCAGGCATCTCTTCCTGCCCGCCCTCTTCTCCGTCTTCCACGGAAGGCCGGTCACCGTTCTGCTCCCCATGATCCTCTGACGGCGCAGAGTGATCGCTATCCTCCGGCTGACCGGGATTTTCCGGGTTGACAGAGTCCTCCGCGTTTTCGCTGTCCTCCGTTTTTCCTTCCTCATCGGACGCGTCTTCCTCCGACGGCGTTTGCACTTCGTCCGATTTATCGCCAGTCTCCGGCACATCTTCCTCAGATGTATTTTCCGTACCGCCGGAGGTATCCTCCTTCTCTTCGGGCGCAGTCTCAGCCGACTCTTCCTCAGATGCATTTTGCATACCGCCGGAAGCATTCTCCGCCAGCTCTTCCTGCGACGCCAAAACAGACGTGCCTGCTCCCTGCTCCGCCGCAAGAACCGTCATGCCGTTTCCGCTCACCACAAGACTGAGCGCCAACCATAATGCCAAAACTCTTCTCTTCCTCATTACTTACCACCTTTTCCCATGCGTACATTAACTGTCTTCTGTCGTGTCCTATCACGTTATCTGCACAGTGAGTTGCATAATATTTTATTATGTCACCCTATGATGGTTTTGATTATAACATCCGTAATTGTATTATGCAAGGAAAAAATCCACTACATCTTGTGTTTTAAGAAAATCTTAATCTACATGAAATTGATCCGGGTAATTTCAGCCATGATACAAAGTCCCTCGCAAACTATTACGTTTTGTCGGCATTAAATATTTTTTGGCACACTATAATACATCTGCTTTGCGCTTTTGGGTTTCTCCGGTATCGTCATATGAATCACCCCTGCGTCAATGAGAGGCTGTACATGTTTTTTCATGGCATATGCAGAAGAAGAAAGCTCCAGATAATTACATATCTCTTTTCTGCTTCTGGGTGTACGGCAAAACAAAACCAGATCCCTCTCAGGCTCTTGTATCTCATTGGGAATCTGTTCTGTCTCCCCGCCTTTCTCATTATAAAAGCACACGCAAAACTCATTTCTGTTATCCGTAAACTCCGGTTCCTGCAAGCCATACTCACACAGTTCTCTCCGCATCGTCGGTATGCCGGAATAGCGGTTTTCCGTTACCCCAAGCACCTCCAAAGCCGCCGCCAATACTGGATTGCGTGTATCAGGCTGTACTTTCCCCAATTGGTTTACCCGAAGTCTTCCGTAAATCCCGCCCGGGCTGCGAATTTCAAGGCGGTCTTCAAACATCCTGATCTGTATTGGCATTCCCTCCGTGTGTATGCTGTAATCCCGATGCACCAGCGCATTGAGAATGGCCTCCCTGACTGCTGTAATCGGGTATTCTGTGCGGTCCTCCCGCAAGCCGGTCTTTGCGTTAATAATGGTCATTTTCTTCATATTTCTTTTCATAAACAGCAGTGCCCCGTCAAGCATCTGCGGTATGCTTCCTTCAATTCTCCGGTTATCCGTGAATCGCGCCCCACGGTCATTTACCTCACCCATTTCCCTGCCGGGAATGGCAACCGCCGTAATGCAAAGCTGCGGAAAAAAAGCCTGCGGATAAGGGCAGAACAAGATACAGGCATTCAGCGTTACCGTTTCCGTCCTCGTAATGCTCATCAGTTCCTTAATTTCAGAATCAGCCATATTTGCAAGATTAGGCTTTCCCTCTTTCAGCAGCGCAATATAGGAATCCACCTTTGCAGCGTCCAGCATAGCAGGTGTCGCGCGCTGCACCGCGCGGATGTCATCCTGATATTTTTTTCGAAAAGCCTCGTAGCTGTACACTTCGTACTCCGTCATAGGCTCATCGCTGTCTCCCACACGGACATAGGAACCTCTCACACGTCCCTGCCCCTTGTAATAGCAAGGTCTCTCCGCAATATCCATTCCCGGAATTTCCGCTGCAACAAAGTTTTTACCGCCTCTTTGCACCACCGTAATCAGCGGTCTGACAACCGGTTCCATCTGGAGACACTGTTCATTAATCTTTTTTTGCAAATCCTGCGCATCATACACGCCCTGCTCCAGATAACCAGCCTCCTCATCGACACCGAATACAATAACGCCGCCGTCATCCTGATTGGAGAAGGCGGACAGTGTATCATAAAGACGCTTCGGACAGCCCTTTGCCGCCGCTTTGATTTCCAGTATTGCGGATTCACATTTCTTCTTTTGAATTTCATTCAATTTTTCATTAAATTCTTCCGGGGTCATTTGACTTTCTCTCCTTTGTATTTTAGATATTAGCATTTTTATTAAATTTATTCAATAAATTTCACTAAAAATTTCACTTTCTCATTCCAAATTTGAGTTTCTCTTCTCAAATTTAAGTTGTTTTGTGAAATCCTTCACTTAATTTGTGAAATATTTAAGTTTCTCTCACATATTTAAGATTCAAAAACAAAACCGAGCCACAGATTTCACTCTGTGACTCAGTCTTCCCGTTACTGTCCGGTCCACCAGAACAGCGTCTTCGCCCCTATGGTATAGGTGATGGTCTTTTCCCCGCCATAGTTTCCGATTCCGCGCAGGGTTACTTTCGCCTTGCCCTTCTTTGTGTGGTTTATATAAGTTTCCTCTTTTATGATATAGTCCCGTCCGAGAACCAGCGGCTCCGCCGCGCCGCTCACCGTCACGGTCAGATCATCCGCCGTCAGCGTCACCGGCCTGCCGTCCTGATAACTCTTCGATGCGGCCTTCACCCTCACTTTGGTGAAATCCGCAGAAACGATGCGGTAAACCGCGGAAATTTCCGGCGGTGCCGCTCCCGTACCGGCATATGCGCCGATTCCCTGCGCAGTCACGCGAATCAACGTACCGGCCTGCGGAATATCTTCATCGCCCACCGGATCTCCGGCTTCGCGCGTCACCCGTGAAGGCTCTCCCTCCACGAAAACGAGCACTTCCGTCTTCGTCTCATAGGTATATCTCAGATTCTTGTCATAATCCCTGCCTGCCGCCAACAAAGAGCCGTTCACATCCTTAAGCGCCGCCTTTGTCTTATATGCGCCCTTCTTCTCCTTATAGACCACATCTTTCAGGGTCATGGTAATCTTCCGGTTTTTATCCTTTTCCTCACCAATCCACCCGTCAAACCGGCCGTCCGTAACGGTAAAGGTTCCCGTCAGTTTTCCTTTGAAGTTCCCCTTCCCGGTAATGGTCCATACCGGCAGCTTGTTCTCCTCCGTATCCGCTGTGGTCAGTGCATTGTTGTTCTTATAGCTGATCCGGTAATCCTTGTTCAGTTCCAGCGGTGTTCCCTGATATGTCAGAAGAATCACGGGCTTGCTCCCGCCCTTCACGTAAGGAGTCGTGATCCCGTTTAAATCCGTCAGCGGTTTCTCGGTTTCCGGCTCATCCTGCGTGTAATAAGAGAGCGTGAAATCCTGCCCGCTGCCAGCCCTGTCTTCCCGCAATTCACAGGGCAGAATTTTGTAACTCTTCTTGACCTGTCCGCTGTATTCGTTGATTCCCTGAAAGGTGATGGTTGCCGTTCCCGCTTTAACCGCGCCTTTTTTCGCCGCGTCCGCATAGGACACCACGTAGTCACCGGTCACACCGTCTTTGCTCTCCGTGAGGACACGGTCATTCAGCGTCAGACTGTATGCGCCGGGCGTTTGCAGTATTTGCTGATACGCCGCTTCATAACGTGCGTCCTCTGCATCCCATTCTTTATCGATTGCCACATATTCCTTATTTTCCAGTCCTTCCACTTTCGCCCTCGCAAGGGAAGTCCCGGCGATCTGATAGGTCACGCTCTTACTTCCGACGTAGCCGCTGCCCTCCACCGCCGTCAGCGTAACCGTCGCTTTGCCGACGCGCTGATCGTTGCTGTAAGAAAGGGTATAATGTTCGCCCTCCACAAGCGGCTGTTTTTTATAAGTCACCGTCAGACCCGCCGGTCTGATGCCGCCCTCTTTTGCCATCTGCTCATTGGTGTAAGTCTGTTTCGGTATTTTCGCCACGCTGACCTTACCAAGCAGCACATCCGACGTGATCGTCTCGTAAATCGTAATCGTTCCGGTATAACCGCCCTTACCTGTAATCACAATCGGATAAACGCCCGTCTTACAGTAGGCTCCCGTTCCGGTCTGGGGATAGCTCTTCGTATAATCCCTGTTCAGCACAAGTTTCTTTCCGTCGCGGTACACGACAGGCGCGCTTTTGATGGTCTTGCCATTGTAAGCCACTGTAATGTCCGCCGCCGTAATATCGTGATCGGTCAAAGCCTTGGGCACAATATCAAAGTACACATACTCTGTCCCTGTGTAATTTCCCTTGCCCTTCACGGTGATCGTCGGCCGCGCCTTACCCTCGGTATTTACATTTTTATTGTTCTTGTACGACAGGGAATAATCCCTGCCCTCCACAAGCTCCAATACTTCTCCCCGGTCCCCGGCCGTACTGCCGCCCGAAGCAAGCAGGCTTCCGTCCGGAGCAACCGTGCTGTCAAACACACGCACTTTCGGCTTGATCGCGCCGCCCGTGTAAGTCTGATCGCCCACGGGAATCACATAAAAACCTTTCTCCGCGCCGGTGTCCTGATAGTGGGGGTACACATGGGTTTCTTTCGCGTAGACGGGCTGACTGGCCGTAAACACACTTCCCGCGCCGTCGGCCCCGGTATACCAGCCGCGGAAAATCTTACCGGCAATCGTTTTCTCCTCCGGCATCCGCTCCTCGCCCACGCTTTCCCCATAGCTAAGAGACAATTTCTGACCTGCTGTTCCGTTCTCGTTGTGGAAAATCACATTGCAGGACTCTGCGGCCACCTCATAGGAGGCGGTATATCCGGCGACTGACGCCGTAATCTTCGCCGTCCCCTCACCCACAGCGGTCACTCTGCCTTTATACACCGTCGCCGCCTTTGGGTTAGATGTATGCCATAGAATGGTGTTGTCCGACGTGGTGTCTTTCGGCCAATACTCTGCGTTCAGGCTGATACTCTGTCCTTTAAACAGATTCGTCTTTCCGGCCCCCTCCTCCGCGCCGGGGTCCGATAATTCCAGCCTATAAATGGGCGCGATCACATTGACCACACAGACCGCGGTTTTGTTGCCCGCTTTGGATGCCTTCGCCGTGATTTTCACTTCGCCCGTGCCGACGGCCGTGACCACCGCTTTTGAGGAGTCTTCCGGATCTGCTTTTACGGATGCGATCTTATTGTTTGCGCTTGTCCACGTAATCGTTTGATCAGCCGTGGTATCCGCCGGATCGAAACTGACCTGCAAAACCGCCGTGGCTATATTCTCCGCTTTTTCCTGCTCGCTTAAATTCTTCGTATCCTCCACCACCGTGTCGGGTCTGCGCAGGGTGACAGTCTTCTTGTCCAGCGTAATCCCCTGCAGGGGCACTTTTACCGTAACTTTGCAGGTTACCTCCACTTCCTTATAGGAAGCCGTGATCACCGCCTCGCCTTTATCCACTGCCGTAACCAGACCGTTCTGCACCCTCGCCACAGAGGTGTCGCTGCTCGTCCACTTTGCCTCCGCCGGATCAGCCTCCACACCGTCCACATAAAACTTAAGCTGCCTAGTTGTGGGTACAGCCGGGTCGGCGGATCGGTTCAGCGTCAGGCTCGTCTTATCCAATGCCAATGCGGGATAGTAAGTGTCATCCGGCATATTATCGTAGACCGGAATCTTGAATACGAAGGCATTGTTCAGGGAACCTGCATTCGTGTACATTTTTTTCGTGGTAGTGGCTTCACTTTTGGGCGCCTGAATATTCTGCATATACTGGTGTTCGTAAACACCGTATGGACTGTTTTTATTCACATTAAATTTTTCCAGATAAAGGGTATCCTGCCCTTTTAAAATATAATTATTGCCGATGGTGGCCGCGCCGCCCTCCAGCGATTTGTACCGGGTATTCCACCCTTTATTTTTTGCATATGTCAGACCCTTCACAATCTTCTCCGCCGTGGAAGAGCCGTTCACGCCTACATTGAAGAAATTATAATATCCCTCGTAACCCGGATAGGTGCCGGAAATCAGGCCGGATGTTCCCTGCCCCTGCTCCTGATAAACACGGGATGCCAGGTGGATCGGACTCAGCTTTCTTCCCTTTCCGATCTCAAAAAATGCCTTTGCATAGGTACGCCCTGCGGAATCATCCGGAAGTTTTCCCTTCATGAAAGTGCCGTTTAAGAACGTCTGCACCGCCGGCTCCGTGTGGTAGGACGCATTAAAAGTCAACTGCTCAAACATAAAAATATAAGTTTCCGTCAAAAAGTTGCGGGGGTCCATGTGATAGGAAACCCCCTCCTTTGTGGCATAATTCCAGCCACTCTCGGTGGGACAGGGCTTGCCGACCCAGCCTTTTTCCAAATTCGTGCTTATTGCCTGAATCAGACTCTTGTCTCCCATCTCCGCGGATACGGACGCATTAAAATCAAGCCCCGTCTTCATAGGCACAAACGTCCAGTTCGGATGGGCGTTTTTCAAATTCCTCAGATCGGCCTGATAAGATCCCGGAAATGCACTGATATCCGAAGTGTCCACCGCGTATGTCATCAGGGAGTACGTCCGCATCCCGTATGCCGTGCTTTCATAGGCATCCTCGCCAAGCTCCAGAATCGGAAGCAGATACTCCTCCTCCCACGCCAGCCAGTCCTCGTCAGAATACGCCAGATAATAGCTCTGTACATAGCCCGTTCCTTCCGAGCCGTTTAGCAGATACTGCGCCTCATACCAGACGTCATCCTCCGTGATCTCTACGCCCCGCATATATAATGTCTGTCCGATTTCCAATGTGACGGCCGCGCTGCTGTCCGCATCCGCCTCTTTGCGGGCATCGTAGCTATCCGCATGATAGAGCAGCGCCATCAGCGGCTTCTCGGCTAACAGCGCATCAAAAGCCTCCTGCGCCTCCTTGATCTTCTCTTCCCGCTCTGCGTCCAGACTGTTTTCCGAAACGGACGCCAAATCATTGTCCGAGACGGTGGACAAATCATTTCCGGAAACAGAATCCTCATCCACATCGTTCCCGGAAACCTGCCCCGGCACTTCCTCTTCCTTGTCACCGGGCGTTTCCTCTCCGGGTTCTTGCACTTCCCCTTCCGCAGGGTCCTGCTCTTCCCCCTCTCCGGGGTCCTGCCCTTCCCCTTCTATGGGGTCCTGTCCTTCTCCTTCCGCAGGCTCCTGTCCTTCCCCTTCTGTGGGGTTCTGTACTTCTCCTTCCACAGGTTCCTGTCCTTCCCCCTCTGCAGGGTCCTGCGTTTCTCCGTCTCCGCTCTCTCCGGGAGTCTGGGTTCCTCCCTCAACCGGTTCTCCGCCTTCTCCCGGCTCCTGTACCTCTTCTTTCCCGCCGTCCGATTCTGTCGGCTCTCCTTCTTGGGCCCCATCGTTCCCGTCCGGATTCTGCTTCCCGGCTCCTTCTTCCGGCTCGCCATATCCGCCCGGATTTTGCCCGCCGTTCTCCCCCGTTTCAGACCGCTCCGGCCTATCGCCGTCCTGCTGTTCCCGCGGCGGCTGTCCGCCATCCTTCGGTTCTCCCTTCGGCTCCTCCGCCTCGAAAATCACCGCCGTCCCCGCTTCCGGCCCTGCTGCCAGAACCGTAACGGGCGCACTCTCCACACAGAGCGCAAAGCCCAGAAGCAGCGCAAAGGCCCTGCTCCGGTTCCTTTTCCGCTCCGCTGTTCCTTTTATCCCACGTTTCATTCCATGAAGCGTCATGTATCCCATCTCCCGTTCTCTGTATTAATCCTGCCCGTTCGCCTGATCTTTGACCGCAGCGGCCCGCTTTCCATAGCCAATCTGCCGCAGTTTCCCGGCGCGTTCCGGGCAATTGTAATGTTATGTCTACCAATTCGATTTTTATCATAACATAAAAAAGAGAATTGAAACAAGTAAATACTTGTCAATTCTCCATTAAATACTGCTTATTGCCAAATTCTGTGCTTTTGTGAAAAGTCCTGCCGCCGATTTTCACCGGTTCCTCCGGAAGATTCCCGAACCAGATAATACAGTCTGGCACAAAACTTTCATCCGCATACACCGCCGTCTCATTGTCGACCAGAACATGCTCCAGACGGCAGCCGTCCAGCAATTCCCAAAACGGATATTCATAATCGTCCGCTTTCCGCAGATACAGCCCCACATTCACATACTCTCCGGATTTGATCGCGTCTGCAAGCGGCATATAGACAGCCATCTCCTCCCATCTGGCGGCGAAATAACCGTAAGGCCTGTTTCGCGCATGATCCTTCCATTTATCGAAATGATAATGCGAAAGACTTACGGCCTCTGCCACACATAACAGACTTACCAGCCCCACAATTCCCCATCGCATATACCTTACCCTTTTTCCTTCCGTCCCCATCTGCATCCCTGCGGCAATCATGGGGCATAAAAGAGCCAGATAAGCGATCATGTATCTGCTCACGAACGGCTGCCAGCGAAGCACCATACAGAAACCCGCGAAAGAAGCCGACGCTGTCACAAAATATCCCCGGCAGAACCCCTTCCATTTTTTCCTTCCAAAGCCCAGCGCCGCCCACAGGACACAGAAAAGGAAAAGCCAGAGCACCAGCGGATTCACCGCCGTATCGCAGCCATAATTCCCGGCCTCGTGCAGCATATACTCCCGGCTCTTCTCCGAAATGGAATCCGCATCCAGTTCCACCCGCAAAATCGACGCGGCTTTCTCCGCAATGCCCGCAAAAATTTCATGCCCGTTTCTGACAAACCGTGTAGGCATGTTAAAGGAGAGGTTTTTTATCATGTTGACAAAGAGGTAGGCCGGATGCACCGTACCCACAAGCTGAGCCGCGCCTGCGGCAGGATTGGCATATGAGCCGAAGGTCTTAAAATTCCTCAGAATTTCCGGGACCAACGGAACTGCCACGCAGGGCAGCGCACTGAAAAAGATCCCTGCCAGATCGCGCACCCGATCCCGCCTTCTGATGCACACGAATAACAGCCACAGGGCAAAAACCGCCATTCCCACACAGACAGAAGGTTTCGCCAGATATCCCCAGGCCACGCAAAGCCCCATCGAACCGACGCGCCAGACCGTAACTTTATCGAACCGCATCGCCTTTTTTACATCCACATAATCAAGCAGCCTGTAAACGAAGAATAACAGCCATACCGCCGCGAAATTGTCCACCTGCGTGGTCACCGCCTCCGCGTACGCGATGGGCATGGACATAAAAAGCAATGCCGACAGAAAACAAAACAGCCTGTTACATGAAAGCCTGCCCGCAATGGTTGCCGCCATGACAGCACAGGTAAGATACGACACGCCCTGCAGCAGATTGAAAAGCAGGTCATGCCCCCGGCACAGAATATAGACATGCAGATTCACAAACTCCGCAAGCACGGGACTGCATACCTGCCTGACAGAGCTGGTGGCATAGTGCGCCACCGAGCGGCTCTGCGCCCAGTAGGCGATCCTTGGCAAGTGATACGTCATGGAATCCCAGTTGTACGGTGTGGTGATGAGTGACAGCCCAAGCGCTGTCATACCCGTCAGCAAAAGAATCCCATAATACGGCGCCTCCCGGAATGTCCGCCATGCGCACATACATCCTTCCCTCACACGGCTCACCGCAATCCCTGCCGTAACCCCCGCCTGTTTAAGCTGCGCCGCCAAAAGGCCAAACAGCAGGAGATCAAACGCCCCCCAGACCGCAAAGAGGAAACGGAAACGCATGGCATGTCCCACCGACAACGCTTCCGTAAGCGCAAAAAGAAAAAGCATCCAAAGGCAGCATGCCTCCACATAAGTGCCAAGGCATGTGTCCTCTATGCTCTTTCTCTTCTTATACACATAAATATTGCCATACAGCGCGACTACCGCCAGCAGCATATTTCTTCCTTTCCTGCGGATCGTACCTTCCCTTTATCGAATCACCGTCCACGCATATGTGACCTATACCCTGCACTCTCCGTCATGGGAAATACAGTTGATCTGCGTCAGACACTTGATTTTTGAAAGCGCCTCCAACAGTTCTTCTTTCTTCGCGGTCTTCATTTCAATAATCAGTTCCGCCTCGCCGTTTTTGATGCATCTGGATTTTTCCTTATGATATTTGCATTTTCCCTTCAAAAGTTTCTCAAGCTCCCCGTAATCCACATCTGCCGCAACCGCACGGAGCACCAGCAGATCGGGTGCTTTCGCATTCGGCACCAGATCCAGCGCCAGAAGCAGGATCGTCATAACGATACAAAGTACAAATGAGAGCAGATATAAGCCGACGCCAACAATAATCCCCGCGCTGATCGACCAGAACAGATATAAAAGATCCATCGGGTTTTTCACCGCGTTACGAAAACGGACGATGGACAACGCGCCCACCATACCGAGCGAGACAAGCAGATTCGACTGCATGGCGATCATAATCGCCGCCACGATAATCGGCATACCCGCAAGCGTCACATTCAGATCCTTGGAATAAAAGGCCGACTTGGAAGAAAACTTGTACACTGCAAAAATGTATAGCCCCACAAGGGCCGCGATGACAAGCAGCAGTAAAATACTTTTTGCGGAAAGGTTCGTACCTCCTCCCAGACTTTCATACACGCTGTTTTTGATTACATCCTTAATTGACATCACTGTTCTCCTTTATGTTTTGCAATAGCCGTTATGATCGCTTAAACCGGAATAGTGCATGGCTGAACTGTTACCTTAAACCTGTATCCCCTATCCCCGCGCATTCCCTGCACAACTGGTACTTGGAATACGCCGACTGCCGCATACTGCCCGTTTCCAAAAGCTGCAGCAGAAAATCCGGTATAAACTCGTCGTACTTTACCTCTAATACTTTATCATACTCCCGCAGAAAATCATAGCTTCTATTTCTTCGGCCAAAATCTTCCACACAGCCGTTTGCACGCACATTGCGGTCAAAAGTGATCCGCACATTGCCCGGCTCATATACATAGGCTTTTCTCTCGTAAGCCACAATCACCTTGGGGCGAAGCCCCTGCATACGGATCGCCAGATTAAAAAGCATCGCCGGATCCGCTGCAGAGGCGCTGTCCTCAATGCATTCTCCACGCATCAGGCTCTCCATCTGCTCCCTCGTGATCGTTTTTGCTGTTTTCATAATACGGTTATCCCGTTTGGTTTTCACTTCCAGCTTGATCAAATCCAGAGAATCATTGTAAATTCTGATCCGATATTTGCTGCGCCGGTTCACACCATCCACCGTATCGTGCAGGCAGGAATCCGCGAGATCGTCAAAATACAGGCTGGTGATGCGGTATCCCTCCGGCCCGCCCTCGTTGACATCCGGCTTAAGCACAGCCTCCATGCGCGCCTGAAGCGTCACGAACTGCCCCTCTGTACAGTTGTATTTATCTTCCACACGATACATCGCCTTCTCCTGATCCGTTTAAAAACTCCATAAACCCTTCCTTGTTTTTTCTCGCGCTCTCCTTCGGCCTGCCCAGATCCGCTCTGGAATCCAGCGCTACGGGAATCTCCCAGAAAACGGGGCCGGCCTTTTCCGCAACCCACTGCCCGATCCGGTCGACCTGCGCCATGGTTTCCAGCCTGGACGCCTCCCGGTAACCGGCAGCGCGGGCCACCTGTGCAAAGGCCGTTTCCTGACACCCCGTAGGCATAGCGCCCACAGACTCATGGGCCTGATTGTTGATCACAATATGATAGAAGTTCTCAGGCGCCTGCGACGCGATAAAGGGAAGCGCTCCCATATGCATCAGCGCCGCGCCATCGCCGTCGATACACACAATCTTCCGGTCCGGCCTGTCCTTCGCTATTCCAAGCGCAATCATGGACGCATGTCCCATGCCGCCCACGGTCATAAAGATATTGTCATGATCCCCGTATATCTTCCCGCTCTGCTCATACAATTCTCTGGATATTTTTCCGGTGGTGGACACAATCACCGTATCCCGGGATAAGCCTTTCAAAATATGCGAAAGCGCCTCCTCACGCAGCATGGAATTGCCGTTTTCCCAGCAGAAAGGCTCCGCTTTCTCGAACGTGCCCTTCTTCACGATCAGCGCGAACTGATCCCCGCACGAAAGAACCCTGCCCGCCTCCGCCAATATCTCATCCATTTCCCCGTCCGACGTATTCTGATCGATGACGCGGCAGGATATCGACAGCGTGTCAAACAGCTCACAGGTAATCTTTCCCTGAAACACGTGCTGCGGCTCATCCTTCACGCCCGGCTCCCCGCGCCAGCCTACGATCAGCAGCATGGGAATCCCATACACATCCCGGTTCGCCAGCGATGCGAGAGGATTCACCGCATTGCCGATGCCTGAATTTTGCATATAGACACAGGCCGGTCTTGCGGTTGCAAGATAACTGCCGATGGCCAGCCCTACCGCCGCCCCCTCATTGGCAGTCACATAATGCCGTAAATTACCCTGATATGTCTGCACCCCGTCACAAAACTGCTTTAACGTGGAATCCGGCACTCCCGTGATTGTCTGAATACCCATTTTCTCCAACTGCTCTAATAATCTGGACGCTTTCATCTCTTCTCATCCTTTCCCCGGCAATTTTCACCGCCGTCACCTATCATATATTTCTCCGGTTTCATACATCGCTTCCGTATCATGTGCCTGCCCAGGCTGCATATATTCCACCATGTAATCCTCCTTCAGGTACTCATAAAACAGAAATCTCCGCTCTCTTTGGTCTCCGCTTTTCCAGTCAAAAACGGAACCGCCTGCCGCACCGTTTAGCAGTCTCCGGTATGCCTCCTGCAGATCCTCAAAAGAAACCGGCGCATCCGACACGGCAAAATCATGCGCTTCATTCATACCCTTCACAAAGAACGCCGGGTTCTGTCTGCCGTGCGGGTCTGTCCCGTTATAGCCGTGATCCGCCATGACAATAATGACAGAGTTGTCATATACTCCGCCTTCTCTCAGCTTTTCCAGATAAGCCTTCGTCATCGTCAGGCATGCCTTGATATTATCTTCATAGCTTCCCGACTCCTCCGGGATCACCTCAACCTTCTCGTTATAGATAAAGGGAACATGGCCGCCGTCCACATGGATAAAGCGGAAACATTTCTGATCCGTACAGGCTATCTCCTCATGTAAAATGCCGTCGTAAAACTCGGTATTGGATGGTGTAAACAGCGTCTTTCCCTCGGGTGTTATCTTTAACGTGCTAAACGCTTTCGGATTCACAAAGGAAAACCGTTTCAAATCATAGGGCGCATACTTAAAACCCGTCATCAAAAGCTGCCATCTCACAAACGCCCACTTGTCTTCCACGCCTCTGTCATTTGGCAGGATGTTCTCAAAACGCCCCATACCGCCGTTATCCAACAGCAGATCCGCCTCGTAAAAGCCCATGCGGTAACCCGCCGTCTCCATCGCCTCCAGAAAAGGGGACGATGCGTAAGCTTCTCTCTCGTACGCTTTGAACGCCGTCTCATTTTCATACCATTTCCCCGACAAAATATAGGGAATGGAATGCTGTGTGTACGGATAAGCGCCAACCACATTGTCATAAAAGGTAAAATCCGCAAAGATATCCTGATAGGCAGGTTCTACATCCATCATACCCTTCAGCACTTGCGCGTCAACCGCGTCTAACAGCAGAATCACAAAATTGGCATCCCGCGACATAGCAAACATATTCTCTGTGGTCACACTCATACTCGGTTTTTTCGAAAAACCTTGATTCGTCAGTGCCAGCGTCAAAAGGGTCATAACAAACATCAATGTCATGCCTGCGCTGACAGCCTTGACTACCTTTGCGAAAACTTCTCTCTTCAATTTGCAAAACAGCACGGTCACCACAATCGCAACGGCTGCCCATGCAGCAATCGATTTCACCCGCTCTCCCGTGTAGAGGCTCCAGTCGATCGGTTCGCCATCCAGCGACGGCAGCCCGGCAGTCAGGAGATTGCCCTGCACATACAGACCGATGTATACTGCAAATCCCGCGGCAAGCCCAAGCTGATACAGTTTTTCATGCAGTTTCCTCAACACGAAAAACAAAAGTATCGCACCCAGGCATCCGATTCCGAAAACAACCAGCATAAGCGGCGTGAGGATATAGGCGTCAAACCAGAACTCGTCCTGATTGGTAAACAGAAGCTCCAGCGGCGCGTAGAGAAAAAGCATAAAGCACACGGCAGCCGAAAGCCACACATATGCCCCCTCTTCTCTAAAAATAAGGATTTTCCGATTATCCTTCTGCATTCTGCCACCGCGCCTCCACCCGGTTCAATTCCTCCACCGTATCTATCTCCACAAGCTGCCCGGTTTCCACCGGTTCTATGGTCAGCTTCAGCTTGTCCAGATTCCGGTTCACGACATCATCCCAAAACATCTGACTGTTTTCCTCTATGGCAAAGGCTTTTTCAACCTCTTCTCTCAGTATCCGGGCATCTTCCCGCTTAAAGTAAGAGATCCCCACCATGTTATAGACATCTTTTCCGCCTTTTCCTACCCGCGTTATATAGTCCCCGTCCATCTCGAATATCCAGTCGTCTGAATAGCCCGCCTGCATTCTGCCGAAATAGCAGGAATGCGTCAGCGCCTTCTTGAAAATAGCCGGGTCTGCCACATACAGATCCGACTCGCAGATAAAGCAGTGGGCTGTGCCAAGCGCCTCTCTCGCCGCATAGACCGAGGAAATATTATTTTTCGTAAGATAATCGGGATTATGCAAAATGCGCACCTGCGGATATTTCTCGCAAAGCGGCGCAAACTGCTCCCCCAGATACCCGGTCACGATATAGATCTCTTCCACAGGGCGCGCTAAAAGTCCGTCGATCACGGTCTCAATCATGGCTTTCCCGTGCACTTTTATAAGGGGTTTCGGCGTCATCTCCGTCAACGGGCGCATGCGGTTTCCAAGCCCCGCCGCCATCAAAATCGCTATTTCTTTCATTCTTCTGCCCTTCGTTTCTGTAAGTGTTTTATGAACCTGCCTCTTTTTCTCACGGCACACGTCGTTTCATTTCGTCCGCCGTCATATCGTGTCAGATTTCATCAATCAGCCGTATGATGTCCTTAAAAGGCATCAGCCTCGAATCCACTTCCAGCGCCCTGTGATTTTTCAGGATTTCCACCGCCGTGCCCTGCATCGCCGGAAAGGCGCTTCTGGTCAGCTGG
>CAMTMP010000023.1 GCA_947073545.1 uncultured bacterium | reverse complement strand
AACGGTGGGAGGTAGTCAAAATAATAAGGAGGTATACACCAATGAACAAGCAAACCGTTCAATTTGCAGTCAAGCGCAACAACGGTAACATTACCAGAATCGGCAGGACTGACATAAATCAGCCTAAGGCATTATGATCTGAGGGAACAGAGGGAACAAATTGAAATCGGCGAAACCCTTGAAAACACTGGGTTTTCAGAGTGACAGGCGGGGTTCGATTCCCCTACGAGCTGCTGACTGTTTTAGAACAGCCCAACCCTAAAGGATGCCGGGAACCTTGCGAATAAGGTTTGCGGTATTTTTTATTTGTGAAAAATTGATATAAGAATAATGCGGCAGTGCTTACACAAGAGGAAATGGAGATGAGCAGAATGCTAATGACAACCGGTTATCGTTTCGAAGGATTTACCATAGAAGAGTATCTGGGAGTTTTTTCAGGAGAATGCGCATTGGGAACTAACACAACCAAAAAGAACCAGAGTTGATGGAATGGATGGAAAAGACTGTGATGGTAGAGCGGTTTTATGGCGGAAACAAGCAGGAAACGATCAACTATATAAAAGATTATTATGGACTTGACTGATCAGTATTATTGTGAGAAAACCGGAATGAAAAAGCGCCAGCGGATGAATAGATGCCGCTGGCGTTTTTGTTCTGTGTAAGGTTAAGCCAATTTTGCTTTGACTTTCCGCATATCCGATTCAAGCATACCAACCCGGAGCGCAAGCATTTCGACTTCGGAGTTTGGTGCCATTGCTTCATGGAAAATTCGGGACAGATCGAGATGCCCCTCAGCTACCCTCTGAATATTGATGCGGATCTCGTTTTCCAACATCAGTTCCGTATGGATTGTCCTGTTTTCGAGTGCATCTGTTTTCTCGTTTAACTTCTGCATGTTGTCTTTCAGCGTTTGGGTGTCTTTCTTAAGGAGATGGACATCCTCTTTCAATGTCTGAGTGTTCGCCTTAAGGAGATGGACATCCTCCTTCAATGTCCGTGTGTCCTCTTTTAAGAGACGGACATCTGTTTTGACTTCTTTCATCTCAGAAAGAAGCAGATCCAGCTTTTGACTGTCTGTCATATCAGATCTCCTTTCGTGTATAGGATGACAGCACAAACATTATGTCGTTTTGAATAACATCAATGGTTCTCTCCGGTAGCTTGAGTATAGCACGGGAGAGAAGGAATGTCTATGCAGTTTTCAAAGAAAACGGAAGAAAAGTATTATAAAATTTCGTTTATTTTACGTGCAGAGACGACGCGAACGAGCTGGCGTAAAAAGCGCCTGCACAATATACAAAAGAGTACAAATATAGTATATTATAAAGAAAGTGACAAGTGGTTCATCCGATAGGGGGAGCATATGACATTACGGGAAGACGCGGAGCGGATTGTTAAGAAGTCAATACAGGCAGTGCTGCCTGACGAGGCGGTGCGGAAGGCTTTGACGGGAAGAAAATTCGGGCGGGGAAAACTTTATATGGTGTCGGTGGGAAAAGCGGGCTGGCAGATGGCGAAGACAGCAGCGGATCTTCTGGGAGACAAGCTGGAAGCGGGCTTGGTTGTGACGAAGTATGGCCATGTGAAAGGTGACATTTCGCGGACAAAGTGTTTCGAGGCAGGCCATCCGGTGCCGGACGAAAACTCCTTTTTGGCGGCGCAGGCGGCTCTTACACTGGCGGAAAAGGCCGGGGCGGAGGATGAGGTGGTGTTCCTGCTTTCCGGGGGCGGGTCGGCGCTGTTTGAGAAACCGTTGTTGAGCGGAAAGGAGCTTAAGGATATTACAGAGCAGCTCTTGGCCTGCGGCGCGGATATTGTGGAAATGAATACGATCCGCAAGCGGCTTTCGGCGGTGAAGGGCGGGCGGTTTGCCCTTGCCTGTGAACCGGCCCGGGTGTTCAGTGTTGTGCTGAGCGATATTTTGGGCGATCCGCTGGATATGATCGCCTCCGGTCCGGCGTACCCGGATGCCTCTACCTGCGAGGAGGCGGTGCGGATAGCGGAGAAATACAGGCTGCATCTTACGGATGAGGCGTGGGCGCTTTTGAAAAAGGAAACGTCGAAGACGCTGTCCAACGTGGAGACACAGATTACGGGCAGCGTGTCGGGGCTGTGCCGGGCGGCAGCGCGTGTCTGTGGAGAACTTGGGTATGAGCCGGTTATTTTGACGGACAGGCTGAGCTGTGAGGCGAGGGAGGCCGGCAGGTTTATGGGAGCCATAGCAAAGACTTGGCAGCATACGGAAAAGAGTCTGGCATTTCTGGCGGGCGGGGAGACGGTGGTGCGGCTGACCGGGAAGGGAAAAGGCGGAAGGAATCAGGAACTTGCGCTGGCCGCGGCAGGGGAAATTGCGGGGCTTACAGGCACGGCGGTGTTCAGTTTCGGAAGCGACGGCACGGATGGGCCTACCGATGCGGCAGGTGGTTATTGCGACGGGCACACGGCGGAGGCACTGGCTGCGGCAGGGGTATCTATTTATGACGTGCTGCAGGACAACGATTCCTATCACGCGCTCAAAAAGACAGGGGGCCTTCTTGTCACGGGTGCGACGGGCACCAATGTGAATGATGTGGCGGTAGCGCTGATCAGACGTTGAGGCGGGAAAGCGGCAGATGGCAATACATCGGAGCGGGAGCAGAAGACGATTATAACAGGGGAAGGGAAAAGAAGATGGTGATTTTGCGCACATTATTGGAGAACAATCTCTCGCGGAACAGGGCGCTTGTGGCGGAGCACGGGCTGTCCTTTCTGGTGGAGACGGATGATAAAAAGATTTTGTTTGACTGCAGCGCGGGGAAGGCGGCGCGTAAGAATGCGGAGAAGATGCATGTGTCTTTAACGGATGTGGACTATGTGATTTTGAGCCACAGCCACTACGATCACGCGGCCGGTTATCCGGATATGGTGTCCTGCGGGGTGCACGCGCCGCTTGTGACGGGGGTGCGGTTTTTTGAGGAAAAATATGCCCGCAACGGCGAAAAATACACTTATCTGGGATGCGGTTTCGGTCCGGAATTTCTGGAAGAGAATAAGATAAGGCATCTTGTCTGCGAGAAGACGCTTACGCTCTTTAAAGGCTGTCATGTGGTGGGAGGTTTCGAGAGAAAATACGCGTTTGAGAAACCGCCCGCCCGTTTTGTACGGCAGACGGCAGACGGTATGGTGGAGGACGCTTTTCCGGACGAGGTCTGTCTGGTGATCGAAGAGAAAAAGGGGCTGATCGTGATAGCGGGATGCAGCCATCCGGGCATTTTAAATATGATAGAGAGTGTGAAAGAATGTTTCGGACGGCCGGTGTATGCGGTCTTTGGCGGTTCTCATCTGGTGGAGGCGGACGAGGCGAGGATTGCAGAAACCATGAAAATATTCAGAGAAATGGGAATTGGCATGGCGGGTTTTAACCACTGCACCGGGGATGTGGCGAAGGAGAGGATGGGGACTGGCGGCAGCGGTACGGTTTATACCCATCTGAAGACAGGGGACTGCATGTTTCTCTCCTGATGCCCGCTGTAAACGGCTGTTTTGACGGACAGACGGCTTCGACAATTTTGACAGTTCGATCCAGATGCCGTCCGACAGCTACGGCGGTTCGATCAAAAGGCCGCCTTGATCGTCCGACAGCGGTTGCAGTCCGACCAGTACCGTCTTGGCGTTCCGACCGGATGGAGCCTTGGCCGTCAGGCGCAGCCCGGCGCGTCCGTCTCCTCCGGCAGAATCGCCGTGATCAGATAAAAGGGCAGGCAGAGCACCAGAAAATAGACATAGCGGAACTCCGTGGCCACCGGCGTGGCGGCGAGCACGGAGAGCAGCAGGGATAGTCCCGGCAGATAGCAGATCAGTCTGTGGTAGTCCCGGCGGATGACGGTGACACTGATACTGAAAAGCAGAACCCAGCAGGCCACGCCCATGCTCCAGAGTGTGCCATAGATGGGAACCATGCTGCCCAGCTTGACGGCGATCTCTTTGGCCTTAATGACCAGAGGGCCGCCGATCAGCGGGGTGTGCGATACGCCCAGATTTGTGGCGCTGACACCCTCAGCTTCCGCCACCAGATAGAAAGAGTCGGGATACCAGTAACCGTAGGTCTGGTTCACATAGGCGGTCAGGTAGTCGCCGGGATAGCGCAGACCTAAATCAATCCAGAGCTTCAGAAACTCTTTCTTGTGGGCGACCAGATAGTCCTGATTGCCAGCCCGGACAAGCTCCTTGATGTTATCCGCAAAGGTGGGGTTATAGAGGTCACGGATATAGGTCAAGTCCACCACATGTTCTATCAGGTTGAGTTCCTCTTCGGAGAGGTACCTGTCATTACAAATAACGGCCGTAATTTGCTGCATGGGGATGCAGACGGACTCGATGAAATCAGGCTGCTGTACATGAAAAGCGCTCATAACCGGGTATTTGATGATTATGGACAGAAGGAGCGCGGCGAAAAGCGGTGGGTAAACGGCCTTTGCCTTGTGGCGGAAACCGAACAGCAGAAAGGGCAGGGCAAGAAGAAAGGCGTACCATCCGTTTGAGCGGAAGAGACATATCATAACGCTTGATATTATAAAAATCGAAAGATTTTTGGCACAGACGTTGTTCTGCACGGATAAGCGGAAAATAACGCAGCTAAAAAGAAGCACGGCGGCCGCGAAGGGAATATCTTTCCAGACAGTGACAGAAAAGACCGCGTGGTAGGGGATCAGGGCGTAGAAGGCCATGATCATCAGCAGGACGAAAGGCCGGATTTTGTGGGAGCGCAGCGTGGAAATAAAATAGGCGACGCTGCCCGCAAGCAGGCACATCTGGAAAAAGGTGTAGACGGATACGGCGATCACCATATTTTTTGTGAGCGCATAGCCGATGTGATAAAACAGGCCGAAAACCAGCGTGTGAACCCAGGGATGATGGTTGGAGAACGGGACCACACCCAGAATCTGCTCGAATTGGTTGATGCTGTCGGGAGTCATAATGCCCGGATACTGATAGAGATAGTAAGGGAGCCAGCAGAACAGGCAGCAGAGGAAAGCGCAGAGAGCCGTATGGCTGCGGATCAAGTTCGCGAACGCCGAAAAGCAGGCGGAAACATGCGGACGGCTGCCCTCGTAGGTGTATGGCACATCCTGATAGCGGGTGAGCAGAACGCGGTACAGTCGTTTCCGGTTGCAGGCATAGGAATATAAAAAGTGCAGCAGATAGTAAAACAGGCAAACAAAGCCCATAAAGATAACGGCCAAAATACCGAAACGGTAGAGGCGGCTCGTGAGCAGTTCTATATAATGGGGATAGTCTACCAGCATATACAGAGTAGTAAAAACGACTGCGGTAAGCAGAGCCACGCGGTTGGAAACATGCAAAAGATCCATCCGGCGGTTCACGTGCCGGTAGAAGAAAAATACCAGCAGATAGAAGACGAAGGTAAGAATATTACCAGGTTCCATGCGGGACGCTTTCATCAGCGCCCAGGTTGTGACAAAGCTCTGGAACAGGTGCAGCAGTAAAAGACGGTCCAATTTCCCGGTCATGGCTTTTTCCCCCATTATTGAAAACTAATTATAGAGTAAAGGATATCCGCCGCCCTGTCAAATGCGGAAGGCAAACATCGTAGCTAAATGGCGGGACCAAATGGCGGGAGCGTGAAAAATGCTTGCAATGGAGGAAGAAGGGTGCTATAATACAGAAGAATTATGAATAGTTACTGAGATAAAGAGTGGACTTGCGAGTCCGCTCTTTTCCGTGCAGGAGTGTAGTGTAAAAAATCACACTCCGGAATGGAGAGGGTCATGTCAAAACGAGAGACATACGAAGAGAAGACAGAGCAGCTTTTGTCTCCCATTGTGGAGCAGTATGGTGTGGAAATTTATGATGTGGAGTATGTGAAGGAGGGGAAGGATTACTATCTGCGGGCCTATATCGACAAGGCGGAGGGGGTAAACATCCAAGACTGTGAGAATGTGAGCCGCGCCCTGTCCGATGCGCTCGATGAACAGGACTTTATACCGGACGCTTATATTCTGGAAGTCAGCAGCCCCGGACTTGGCCGGGTCTTGAAGAAGGACCGGCACATGGAGCGGAGTCTCGGAGAGGCGGTGGAACTGAAAGCCTATAAGCCAATAGACGGGGAGAAAGAATTTTCCGGGATTTTACAGGCGTTTGACGACCGGACTGTCACCATTTTACAGGACGGCGCCGCGCGTACATTTGAAAGAGCTGATATCGCAACGGTCAGATTGGCATTGGATATTTAAACGTTTGCTTATTTTACAGGAAACATAGGAGGACAATAGGAGGACGATGGAAAATGAATAAGGAGTTAATGGAGGCGCTGGAAATTCTGGAGAGGGAAAAGGAGATCAGCAAAGAAACCCTCTTTGAGGCGATAGAAAATTCGCTTATTACCGCATACAAGAATCATTTTGGCAAGGCGGATAACGTGAAAGTGGAAATCGACAGAGAGACATGCGATTACTACTGTTATGCGGAGAAGGAGGTCACCGCGGAAGTGGAAGATCCGGTGATGCAGATATCTTTCGAGGAAGCGAAGGAGATTGACCCGGCCGCGAAGGAAGGCGATATCGTCCGTGTGGAGATCCGCTCCAAGGAGTTTGGCCGTATTGCCACCCAGAATGCCAAGAGCGTGATCCTGCAGAAAATCCGTGAGGAGGAGAGAAGCGTTATCTACAACCAGTATTTTGAGAAGGAGAAGGATGTAGTGACGGGCATTGTCCAGCGTTACATGGGCAAGAACATTTCCATCAATCTGGGCAAGGCGGACGCGATCTTAAATGAGAACGAGCAGGTGCGCACCGAGCATTTCCGCCCTACGGAGAGAATCAAGGTCTACATTCTGGAGGTGAGAAACACACCCAAGGGACCGCGGATTCTGGTGAGCCGCACGCACCCGGAGCTGGTGAAACGTCTTTTTGAGTCCGAGGTGACGGAGATCAAGGACGGCACGGTGGAAATCATGAGCATTGCCAGAGAGGCGGGAAGCCGCACGAAGATCGCGGTGCGTTCCAACAATCCAAACGTGGACGCGGTGGGCGCCTGTGTGGGCATCAACGGCGCGCGGGTGAACTCCATTGTGGATGAGCTTTGCGGGGAGAAGATCGACATCGTAAACTGGGATGAGAACCCGGGCAACCTGATCCAGAACGCGCTGTCTCCGGCCAAGATCGTGGCGGTATTCGCCGATCCCGACGAGAAGACGGCCAAGGTGGTGGTGCCGGATTACCAGCTTTCCCTTGCCATCGGTAAGGAGGGGCAGAACGCCAGACTGGCGGCCAGACTGACCGGGTATAAGATCGACATCAAGAGCGAGACGCAGGCCAAGGACGCGCCCGGTTTCCGCTATGAGGATTATGTCTACGACGATGAGGAGTATGACGAAGAGGAGTACAGCGAGGAAGGATACGACGAAGAGAATTACGATGGAGAGAACTACGACGGAGCGTACGGGGAAGAGGCGTACACCGAAGAGTAACGTGAGAAGTGAGGGACGGTATGGCGAAAAAAGTATCCCTGCGCCAGTGTGTGGGCTGCGGAGAAATGAAGGATAAGAAAGAACTGACGCGCGTGCTTAAGAGCGCGGAGGAAATGGTCTGTCTGGATATGACAGGGAGAAAGAACGGCAGAGGCGCTTACCTTTGCAAAAACGGGGCGTGCCTGTCGAAAGCCAGAAAGAACAAGGGACTGGAACGATCCCTCAAGATGCGCATACCGGATGAAATATACGAAAATCTGGAGAAGGAGTTTGAGGAGGGCGGGCATGAAGCAGATACCGGGGAAGGATAAGGTATTATCCATGCTGGGACTCGCCGCACGCTCCAGAAATGTTGTCAGTGGCGGATTTGCAACGGAAGCGGCTGTCAAGGGCGGTACGGCAGCTCTGGTCGTTATAGCTGAGGATGCGTCGGGTAATACCAGAAAAAAGTTTAGTAATATGTGTGAGTTTTATGAAGTTCCCTATGTGTTCCATGGAACGAAGGATGTGCTTGGACATTCCATGGGTAAGGATGAAAGATCGGTTCTTGCGTTGACAGACGAGGGATTTGCAAATTCGATACGGAAGCATTTAGGAGATTCGGAATAGTTGGAGGTAGTAAGTATGGCGAAGATGAAAGTACATGAGCTTGCGAAGGAATTAGACAGGAAGAGTAAGGAGCTGATCGACTTTCTGCAGGCTAAGGGATATGAGGTGAAGGTGGCGCAGAGCTCGATCGAGGACGATGCGATCGCATTGGTGAGGAAGGAGTTTGCTTCTTTGGGAGAAAAGACGGTGAAGTCCGCCGGGGAGGATAAACAGCAGAAAGCGGAAGAAAAGCCGCGCGGCGAGGAACCTTCCGTGCGGGAGAAAACCGCGCCGAAGGCCGGAGGAGAGAAGGCTGCGGCAGCGAAGACAACGCCTGAAAAGCCCGCCGCAGAGAGCGGGAAGAGAGAAGGAAAGGGCGAAGCGCCCAAGAAGAAACGTATCATCTTCGTGAGCAACCCCCACAATTCCAAGATGGGCGGCAGGCAGTCTCAGGGCGGCGGAAACGGACAGAACAGGGGGAACGGAAACGGCAGGCCCACGGTTGGCGGCGGGCGTCCGGTACAACCCCAGAATACGCCCCATAAGATTATTCGTCCCACGCAGAAACCCATTCCCGTGACGGCGGAGCCTTACGAGGTGAGGCAGAAACAGCAGCAGGAGAGGCGCTTAGAGCAGAGGCAGCAGGAAAAACGCCTCGAGCAAAAGCTGCAGCAGGAAAAACGGGAAAACAATAGGAACATGGGGGCCGGAAACAAACCGGCGCCCGGACAGGGGAGAGTGGAAAGTGCAGGAGAAAATCGCAGACCTGAAGGTCAGGGCAGGCCGAATTATAATGGCGGTCAGGGTGATCGCAGCCGTGGCGGCGCTCCATTCTCTGGTAACAGGAACGGTGGCGGTGGTGACCGCCCTCAGAGAGGAAATGGAGGGCCGGACAATCGATTTAAGAAAAATAACGGTCCGAAGGACTTTGCCGCTGAAGCGCCCGCTAAGGATGCGGAGAAGCACAGGGACGACGAAAAACGCAGGGTAAATCAGGAGAGGGATAAACGGTCTAAGAAGGATCATATCTATGAGGAGGACGATGCTGCGGTGAAGAACCGCAACAAGGCAGGCCGCTTCATTAAACCGGAGAAAAAGGCCGAGGAGTCCAAGGAAGAGCAGATCAAGGTGATCACGGTTCCGGATACCCTGACCATTAAGGAGCTGGCGGATAAGATGAAGATCCAGCCCTCCGCGATTATTAAAAAGCTCTTTTTACAGGGTCAGATTGTGACCTTAAATTCGGACATCAGTTTTGAAGAGGCGGAAAATATCGCCATCGAGTATGAGATCATCTGTGAGAAGGAAGTTAAGGTCGATGTGATCGAGGAGCTTCTGCGCGAGGAGGAAGAGGACGTCTCCACGATGGTGGCGCGTCCCCCGGTTATCTGTGTCATGGGTCATGTAGACCACGGCAAAACCTCCCTGCTTGACGCAATCCGTAAGACCAACGTGACGGATAAGGAGGCGGGCGGCATCACACAGGCCATTGGTGCGTACACGGTAAGTGTGAAGGGACAGCGCATTACCTTCTTGGATACACCCGGACATGAGGCGTTCACGGCTATGCGTATGCGCGGCGCGAACTCCACGGATATCGCGGTGCTTGTGGTGGCGGCCGACGACGGCGTTATGCCCCAGACGGTGGAGGCGATCAACCATGCGAAGGCGGCGGGAATTGAGATCATCGTTGCCGTCAATAAGATTGATAAGCCAAACGCGAACATAGACCGTGTGAAGCAGGAAATGACAGAGTACGAACTGATCCCGGTGGATTGGGGCGGATCGACGGAGTTTGTGCCGGTTTCCGCGAAGTCGGGAGAGGGCATAGAAAATCTGCTGGAGACGATCCTGCTCACGGCGGAGATTCTGGAGCTTAGGGCGAATCCCGACAGAAATGCCAGAGGTCTGGTGATCGAGGCCGAGCTTGACAAGGGCAGAGGCCCTGTGGCTACCGTGCTGGTTCAGAAAGGAACGCTCCATGTGGGCGACTTTATCTCCGCAGGCGCAAGCCACGGCAAGGTGAGGGCGATGATCGACGACAAGGGCAGACGCGTGAAGGAGGCGAAACCTTCCACGCCCGTGGAGATTCTGGGATTATCCGACGTGCCCAGCGCCGGAGAGGTGTTTGTTGTCCATGAAAATGATAAGAGCGCGAAATCTTATGCGGAAACCTACATGGCACAGCATAAGGAAGAGATGCTTGCAGATACTAAAACGAAGATGTCCCTCGACGATCTGTTCAATCAGATTCAGGAAGGCAATCTGAAAGAGCTGAACCTGATCGTCAAGGCGGATGTACAGGGCAGCGTGGAGGCCGTGAAGCAGAGTTTGATGAAACTGACCAATGAGGAAGTCGTGGTAAAGTGTATCCACGGCGGCGTGGGCGCCATCAACGAGTCGGATGTGTCTCTGGCTTCCGCATCCTCGGCTATCATCATCGGCTTCAACGTGAGGCCGGACGCACAGGCGAAGGCCGTGGCGGAGCGTGAGGGCGTGGATGTGCGGCTTTACAAGGTGATATATCAGGCCATCGAGGATATCGAAGCGGCCATGAAGGGCATGTTAGATCCGATCTTCGAGGAGAAGGTGATTGGCCATGCGGAGGTGCGCCAGATCTTCAAGGCGTCCGCGATCGGCAATATTGCAGGTTCTTACGTTCTGGACGGCGAGTTCCAGAGAGGGTGTAAAATTCGTATTCGCAGAGGCGAGGAGCAGATTTATGAGGGCGGGCTCGCATCTCTGAAGCGTTTCAAAGACGACGTGAAGGAAGTGAAGGCCGGGTTTGAGTGCGGTCTTGTGTTTGAAGGCTTCGATAAGATGGAAGAACTGGATATTGTGGAGGCTTACATTATGGTGGAAGTGCCGCGATAACCGTTTCAACAGAGTTTTGTGTATGGAGGAAACGATGCGTAAAAACAGTGTCAAAAATACCCGTATCAACGGGGAGGTACAGCGAGTGCTGGCGGAGATAATCCGCGGGGAGATCAAAGACCCCAGAATCGCGCCGATGACCTCGGTGGTGGCGGTGGAGGTTGCCCCGGACTTAAAGACCTGTAAGGCGTGGATCAGCGTGCTTGGCGATGAGAAAATGCAGGCGGATACGCTGGCGGGACTGGAGAGTGCGGAAGGGTATATACGCGGACAGATTGCGAGAACCATAAACTTGCGCAATACGCCGCAGATCCATTTCATTATGGATCAGTCCATTGCTTACGGGGTAAATATGTCGAAACGGATTGAGGAAGTGGTGGCATCGGACCGAAAAGCTGCAGATTTTGATAAGGGGAGCGAAAATGAAGAGGATTGATGATTTAAAGGATGTGAAGACGGTGGCGATCGGCGGGCACATGAGACCGGACGGTGACTGTGTCTGCTCATGCCTGGCGTTATATCATTATCTGAAAAACGAGCTGCCGGGGGCGCGGATCGACGTTTATCTGGAGGAGCCTCCCGCGCCTTTTCGTGTTTTGGAAGGAATAGAAGATATTAAATCAGAATTTAAAACCGAAGAAATCTATGATGTTTTCTTTGCGCTGGATTGCAACGACGAGCGGCTGGGAGACGCGCTGTCCATTTTCAGGCGGGCGAAAAGACGTGTCAATATTGACCATCACATCAGCAATACAGGTTGTGGGGATGTGAATATCATAGAGCCGGATAAAAGTTCTACGGCGGAACTGCTCTATGAGCTGATGGAGCCGGAACTGGTGGACGAGGAGACCGCAAAGGCTGTATATGTCGGCATCGCACACGATACGGGTGTATTCCGCTATTCCAATACTTCTCCGCGGACGATGGAGATAGCGGCGGAATTACTAAAATTTGGATTTGATTTTTCTGCGTTGATAGAAGAGACTTTCTATGAGAAGACTTACTTTCAGACGCAGATCATGGGCAGGGCGATTCTTGGGAGTGTGCGTTTCATGGATGACAGATGTATTGTCAGCATGGTGAGTCGGCGCATGATGGAGTTTTACTGTGTAGGTCCGAAAGATCTGGACGGCATCGTCAACCAGTTACAGGGCGTAAAGGGCGTGGACTGTGCCATCTTTATGTATGAGATCGGCACGCTGGAGTACAAGGTGAGTCTGCGGTCAAACGGCAGTGTCAATGTGGCTGAGGTCGCCGTAAAATTTGGCGGCGGCGGTCATGTGCGTGCCGCGGGATGCACGATGAACGGTACATACCATGACAATATCAACAACCTGTCGCGGGAGATTGCGGCCCAGCTCAAGTGGGAGCGTTCGAAGGAACAGGCATAGGGCGCCGGAAAGAGGCAGGGGGATTTATGTACAACGGCATCTTGAATGTGTATAAGGAGGCGGGATTCACGTCGCATGACGTCGTGGCGAAACTCCGTGGTATTTGTAAACAGAAAAAAATAGGGCATACAGGGACACTCGACCCGGACGCGGTCGGCGTGCTTCCTGTATGTTTTGGTTCAGGCACGAAACTGTGCGATATGCTTACGGAATGGGATAAAGAGTACATTGCCACGCTCCGGCTGGGGGTGGCCACGGATACGCAGGATTTAACGGGACAAGTGATATTTCATGCAAAGGAGGAAGCGCTTGCGGCGCTGACGGAGGAGAAGGTACGGGCGTGCATTCTCGGTTTTTGCGGCGGTTATGATCAAATTCCGCCTATGTATTCGGCTCTCAAGGTGAACGGAAAAAAACTCTATGAATTGGCACGCGCCGGAAAGGAAGTGGAACGTAAGCCCCGTGCAGTGCAGATCCGGGAATTGGAAATTCTGAAAACGGATCTGCCCACGGTCAGGTTCCGGGTGGTTTGTTCAAAGGGCACCTATATCCGGACGCTCTGCCACGATATCGGAGAAAAACTTGGCTGTGGCGGTGCGATGGCGTCTTTGACGCGGAGCCGGGTGGGTATTTTCGGTATAGAAAAGGCGCTGCGGCTTGCAGAAATCGAGAAGCTGCGGGACGAAGATAAAATATCGGATATTATTGTTTCGCCCGACGCTGTTTTTTCGGATTGCAAGGAAGTGAAGGCGGTGTCCGCAGCGTGCAGGCTATTGGAAAACGGGAACAAAATTCCGGTCGGAATGCTTGGATATCCTGTTTCGCTTCGGGAGAAGGAGCGGCTCAGGATGTACGATGAGACAGGGCGGTTTTACGGTATTTATGAGTATGATGCAGGTGCGAAAGAGGCTAAACCCGTGAAAATGTTTCTATGAGCGTATAAGTACAGGTGTTATAAAAATGCGGGACGGAATCAGATGTGAGTAGGAAAGACAGCATGATAATTATAGAAAATACGACAGAATTTTATCTGGAGAACAAAAGCGCCGTCGCGCTTGGAAAGTTTGACGGGATACACCTAGGACACCGCCGACTCTTGGAACGGGTACTGGAACAGAAAAAGAGGGGGTTTCAGACGGTAGTTTTTACCTTTGATACCTCGGCGGCTTCCTTTTTTGGCGGGGAGGCGAAGGAGCTGTCTACCAGAGAGGAGAAGCGGGAAATGTTTTCCGGGCTGGGGATAGACGTGCTGATCGAATTTCCCTTAAACCGGGAGACGGCGGCAACGGAGCCTGCGGATTTTGTAGCCCGCTATCTGGCCGGACAGATGCGGACGGCGTATCTGTGTGCGGGGCCGGATATCTCCTTTGGAAAAGGCGGCGCGGGAGATTATGCGCTTCTTTTTGACTATGCGGGAACCTATGGGTATCAGGTGGAGCTGATCGACAAGGTACGTATGGACGGGGAGGAGGTCAGCTCCACCAGAATCCGGCAGGCGGTGAGGGCGGGAGAGATGGAAACGGTTTCCGCCATGCTGGGTGCACCTTACCGTGTAAGCGGGCAGGTGGTGCACGGCAGGCAGCTTGGCCGGAAGCTGGGTATGCCTACGGCGAATCTCCTGCCGGATTTAAGAAAACTTCTTCCTCCGAACGGGGTTTACTATTCCCGGGTGAAACTCGGCAAAAAGACTTACCGCGGTATTTCCAACGTGGGATATAAGCCGACTGTTTCACAGGAGCGGATTATGGGTGTGGAAACATATCTCTACGACTTTGCGGGGGAAGCCTATGACATGGACATGACAGTGGAACTTCTGGCATTTCGCAGGGCGGAGCGTGCCTTTGAGAGCGTGGAGGCGCTGCGGCGGCAGATCGCGGCCGATGTGGAGGCAGGAAAAAATTATCCGTAGATTGTCTTAAGAAGTCTTTTTTTGTCGTAAGGGGTTGTAAGAGGATTTCTTTTTCGATACAATAGAACCGTATAGCTTTTCAACGGGAAAAGAACAAAGGAAGGATAGTTAAACTAAAATGAGTATATCGATTATTCTGTCCATGGCGGGCGGTCTCGGGCTGTTCCTGTATGGTATGCGCATTATGAGCGACAGCATTGAGAAGGTTGCGGGCGCAAAGCTGAGAGGGATATTGGAGCGGCTGACCACCAACCGTTTTATGGCTATTTTAGTAGGCGTGTTCTTTACGGCGGTCATTCAGTCTTCTTCGGCGTGTACGGTCATGGTAGTCAGCTTTGTCAACTCTGGCCTCATGACTCTTACGCAGGCGGCTGGCGTCATCTTCGGCGCGAATATCGGTACGACGGTAACCGCGCTTCTCGTTTCCTTCAAATTAGAGAAAGCGGCTCCCGTGATTCTGCTTGTGGGCGTGCTCATTGTTATGTTTGTAAAGAAGCAGAAGGTTTCCCAATGGGGAGAGGTGATTATCGGCTTCGGAGTTCTCTTTATGGGACTGAGCACCATGTCCGGCGCTATGTCCGGCATGAAGGATTCCCCGGCGGTGCTTCTTATGTTCGCATCCCTCAAATCTCCGATTCTGGCGGTTCTTCTCGGAACCTTGCTGACGGCGGTGATCCAGAGCTCTTCCGTGACGGTCAGTATCATGGTGCTTTTGGCCAATCAGGGGTTGATGAGCATGGATATCGGCATGTTTATTATTCTGGGCTGTAATATCGGCGCCTGCACTTCTGCGCTGCTGGCTTCCCTGAACGGCAAAAAGGATGCTAAGAGAGCAGCGGCAATCCATCTGGTATTCAATGTGATCGGTACGGTTATAGTTTACATAATATTCTCGCTTGCAGTGGAACAGATTGTGGGCGGTCTGTCGGTTTTGGCCCACGGCGATCCGGGCCGCATGGTTGCCTATGCCCATATTTTGATTAAGGTATTTCAAGTTATCATTATGATGCCCTTTATCAAACAGATTGTGAAGCTGACCTATGTGCTGGTGTCCGGCGACGACAAGAAGATCGGCTACCGGGACAGCTACCAGCTTAAATATATCGGCGAGAAGGTGGTATTAAACCCGGCCACGGCTGTGGTGGAGGTGATCAAGGAGCTTGACCGTATGGGCTCTCTTGCCAACGAGAACCTAAACCGTGCCATGAACGCGCTGATTACACTGGATGATGAGGAGATCGGAGAAGTGTACGAGGTGGAGAAGAACATCGACTTCTTGAGCCACGCCATCACCAATTACCTGGTGAAAATTAATCAGACAACCCTGCCGATAGAGGACTTGAAGAGCATTGGCGCGCTGTTCCATGTGGTCAACGACATCGAGCGCATCGGTGATCATGCGGAGAACATTGTGGATGCGGCGGTACAGAGGGAAAAGACCGGTGTCAGTTTCTCCAAGGCGGCACAGAGGGAGCTTGGTGAAATGATCGATATGGTCAATACGCTTCTGCGCTTCTCTTTTGAAATGTTTGTCAAGAGCACGGAGGAGCATGTGGAAGATATCAGAAATCTGGAAGAAGCCATCGACGAGAAGGAAAAGGAGCTGCAGCAGCGTCATATTGAGCGGCTTTCCAACAACGAATGTACGCCGGAGGCGGGCGCGATGTTCTCGGATATCGTGTCGGGGCTTGAGAGAGTGGCGGATCATGCCACAAATATTGCTTTTGCAAACAGCTATTTTGAGCCGAATTAGAAAATACGGTTGCGGACAGAGAGGAATGGATTCCGGATGAGGAGACGGAAGATTTTAGCTATAATAACGTGCGCTATGTTAATACAAACGCCATTTGCGGTACAGGCATCCATGCCTGTACCGGATCTTTTGCCGATCGGGCAGTTGAAGCTGGATGAGTCGTCCGCGGAGGAGACCGGACAGATCAGCGGCAACAGTGCGGAGGAAAAGGCCGAGACGGCGCAGGATGTGCTGGACGGGGACGCCATCGGATCAAGTGCGCTCCTCATTTCCGACAAGACGGCGGAGGATTACGAGCTTGCCTACGAGCGGGCCAAGAATGCTAACTGGGGCTATACGAATCTGGGGATCGCGGATGTGAGCGACAATCTGAACATCCGCGCCATCGCCGCGGAGGACGGCAGGCTTGTGGGGAAGCTTCCCAGAAATGCAGCCTGTGAAGTGCTTGACACGGACGATACGTGGGCCCATATCAAGTCCGGCAGCGTGGAGGGATATGTCAGTCTGGAGTATCTTCTGACGGGCGTGCCTGCGAAGTTTCGGGCGGAGGAGCTGGCGGTTACCGTTGCTAAGGTGGCCACGGACGGTCTCAACGTCAGGGCGGAGGCAAATACGGAGTCTGAGGTGATCACGCTGGTGGCACAGGGCGAGGAGCTGGAAGTAGCGGCCGTGGAGGGGGACTGGGTCAAGGTGCTTTTGGACGATGATGAGGTCTATGTCTCTGCGGAGTACGTGGAAGTCAGCGCACAGCTGGCGACGGCGGTTACCATGTCGGAGCTTCTTTACGGACAGGGTATTTCGGATGTGCGGGTGGATATCTGCCAGTATGCGAAGGAATTTATCGGGAATCCTTACGTGTGGGGCGGCACCAGTCTGACGAAAGGGGCGGACTGCTCGGGTTTTGTGATGAAGATCTTTCAGAAGTACGGCGTGAAACTTCCCCGGAACTCCAGGGCGCAGGCAAACTGCGGCACCACCATCAAAGTGTCGGAGGCGAAGCCGGGCGATCTGATCTTTTATGCAAAGGGAAAAACCATCAATCATGTGGCCATTTATATCGGGAACGGACAGGTGGTACATGCCAGTAGTCCCAAAACAGGCATCAAGATTTCTAACGTGTCTTACCGCTCGCCGTTCAAGGCGGTGCGGGTGCTGTACGACTGAGAACGGAGGCAGGATGCGCCGCGGCGGCGTGTTCCGGTATAGAACGCTTCGGGAGAGAGGAAGAGATGGAGAAGCGTATACTGACTTACCGAAAATATATGCATGAACTGCACAAATCCCGCGTGATTGGAAAACAGGCTTTACAAGACAACTGCGTTGTGATAGAATATAGCGGTATGGATTTCAGCCGACACGCAGAGGCGGGACACTCCGACCCCTTCTTGGTGTCAGGCGGTTATCAGGGCAGCCCCCTGAGGGAAAGGAGAAATTATGATTTCTAAGGAAAAGAAGACGGCAATTATCAAAGAGTATGCAAGATCCGAGGGCGACACGGGTTCACCTGAGGTACAGGTAGCGGTTTTGACCGCGAGAATTCAGGAGTTGACAGAGCATTTGAAGGAGAATCCGAAGGATCACCACTCAAGAAGAGGCCTTCTGAAAATGGTAGGTCAGAGACGCGGTCTGCTCGGCTATCTGAAAGAGAAGGATATCACGAGATATCGTGCACTGATCGAGAGACTTGGACTTCGTAAATAATTGTGGGATGATGAGCGGAGATAGGGTTGGCAGGTCCGACCCTAAATCCGCTTTTCTAGTATAATTAAACAGTTCATGGACTGGGAGCAAAGAAGAGAGAAGAAGGAGAGAGAAGACTATGTACAAGAGTTACACCTTAGAACTCGCCGGGCGTACCCTTCGGGTAGACATCGGCAGAGTCGGCAAACAGGCAAACGGCTGCGCATTTATGCAGTATGGCGAGACCACCGTGTTATCCACGGCGACGGCCTCCGATAAACCCAGGGACGGTATTGATTTCTTCCCATGCAGTGTGGAGTACGAGGAGAAGTTTTATTCTGTAGGCAAGATTCCCGGCGGCTTTAACAAGAGAGAGGGAAAGCCCTCCGAGAACGCGATTCTCACAAGCCGCGTGATCGACCGCCCCATGCGTCCTTTATTCCCGAAGGACTACCGCAACGACGTTACCTTAAACAATCTGGTGATGAGCGTGGATCCCGCCTGCCGTCCTGAGCTGGTGGCGATGATCGGTACGGCGATCGCAACATGCATTTCGGACATTCCCTTCGCGGGTCCCTGCGCGATGACGCAGATGGGTATGGTGGACGGCGAGCTGATCGTTAATCCCTCTCAGGAGCAGTGGGACAGGGGCGATCTGAAAATGACGGTAGCGTCCACCGCGGAGAAGGTGATGATGATTGAGGCAGGCGCCAACGAGGTGCCCGAGGCGAAGGTGCTCGAGGCGATCTATAAAGCCCATGAGATCAACCAGACATTGATTACCTTCATCAACCAGATCGTGGCGGAGGTGGGCAAGCCGAAGCACGCTTACGAGAGCTGCGCGGTTCCCGAGCAGATGTTTGAGGACATGAAGAAAATCGTGACGCCCGAGGAGATGGAGACGGCTGTCTTCACCGACGAGAAGCAGGTGCGCGAGGAGAATATCAGAAATATCACGGCGAGACTGGAGGAGGCTTTCGCGGAGAACGAGGACTATCTGGCAGTGCTTGGCGAGGCGGTGTACCAGTATCAGAAAAAGACCGTGCGCAAAATGATCTTAAAGGACCACAAGCGTCCCGACGGCAGAGCGTTAGATCAGATCAGACCGCTGGCGGCTGAGGTGGACATCATTCCGAGAGTACACGGTTCCGCTATGTTTACGAGAGGACAGACCCAGATCTGTAACGTATGTACGCTGGCTCCCCTTTCGGAACTGCAGAAGGTGGACGGCTTAGACCCGAACATCACGGGCAAGAGATATATGCACCACTACAATTTTCCGTCCTACTCGGTAGGCGAGACAAAGGTGAGCAGAGGACCGGGCAGAAGAGAAATCGGCCACGGCGCGCTGGCAGAGAGGGCGCTGCTTCCCGTGCTTCCTTCTGAGGAAGAGTTCCCTTACGCAATCCGTACCGTTTCGGAGACCTTCGAGTCCAACGGCTCCACCTCCATGGCATCCACATGCGCATCCTGCATGTCGCTGATGGCGGCGGGCGTGCCGATCAAGAAGATGGTGGCCGGTATCTCCTGCGGTCTGGTAACGGGTGATACGGACGACGATTTTGTACTGCTGACAGATATTCAGGGTCTTGAGGATTTCTTCGGCGATATGGACTTTAAGGTTACCGGTACCCATGACGGCATCACGGCGATCCAGATGGACATCAAGATCCACGGTCTGACCAAAGCTATCGTGGAAGGCGCGATCGGCAGATGCCGCGAGGCGAGAGAGTTTATCATGGCAAACTGCATGAGCCCTGCTATCGCTGCACCCCGCAAGGAGGTGGGTCCTTATGCGCCTAAGATCATTTCCATTCAGATTGATCCCGAAAAAATTGGCGATGTGGTTGGCCAGCGCGGCAAGACCATCAACGAGATCATTGCGCGCACGGGTGTGAAGATCGATATCAACGATGAGGGACAAGTTTCCGTATGCGGTACAGAGCGCGAGATGATGGACAAGGCTGTGGATATGATCAAGATGATTACCACTGATTTTGAGGAGGGACAGATCTTCCAGGGCACCGTAGTGAGCATCAAGGAGTTCGGTGCGTTCATCGAGTTTGCGCCGGGCAAGGAAGGCATGGTTCACATTTCCAAGATCGCGAAGGAGAGAATCAACCGCGTGGAAGATGTGCTGACTCTTGGAGACAAGGTGACGGTGGTGTGCCTAGGCAAAGATAAGATGGGAAGAATCAGCTTCTCCATGAAGGATGTGGCACAGGTTTGACAGTGTGAGAAACATTTCTAAGGACGGTTCATCATGATATGGGACGCCAAGAAGGACGAAGCCTTGGCAGATTATATGCGTGTATCATAATCAAAAAATCCGGGCGTGATTTCACGCCCGAATGATAAGCTGGCAGGAGATATGACACGAAACGCCTTGCATAAGCGTATCTGAAATATCAACCGGATCAAGAAGTCGTCGATGTGATTACAAAGACGGCTTCTTTGCATGATGCGCTGATTGGCGAACATTGTTATAAGAACGCTTACCACGTAAAGAAATTGCCCGCCTTCTCTTCGCAGTATTTACAGCGGTAGATTTCTTTTTCTTCATCGGCCAGCACGAAGATGTGCGGCAGTTCCTGCTCGATGGAAGTGATACAGCGCGGATTTTTGCATTTCAGTACGTTGTGGATTTCGCGGGGGAGAACAAGCTCTTTCTTATCCACGATTTCTCCGTCTTTGATTACATTGACGGTGATGTTGTGGTCGATCACGGCAAGGATGTCGAGGTTTAGCGTGTTGACATCACATTCTACCTTTAGGATATCCTTTTTACCCATCTTGTTGCTGCGGGCATTCTTTATGATCGCCACTGTGCAGTCCAGTTTGTCCAGCTTCAGGTGATGATAGATTTCAAGGCTTTTGCCCGCTTCAATATGGTCGAGCACGAAGCCCTCCTCGATTTTTCCTACATTTAACATACGGCGATACCTTCTTTCTCTATTCTATTAGGATATAAGGGATAACGGTTTTCGTCAGGATTATTTCAAAGCGACTGTTATTTCTACTCAGTTTTCGATGCCGAGCAGGGTCAGGATCAGCGCCATACGGACATAGACACCGTACTGTGCCTGTTTGAAATAAACGGCGCGGGGATCGTCGTCCACTTCCACGGAAATTTCATTAACCCGTGGCAGGGGATGGAGAACCAGCATGTCCTCTTTGGCGGCGGACAGTTTCGTCTTGTCCAGAATATAAAAGTCTTTTAAGCGCACATAGTCCTCCTCGTTGAAGAAGCGCTCCTTCTGTACTCTGGTCATATAGAGGAGATCAAGATCCGGCATACAGTCTTCCAGACGTATGACTTCCTCATAGGGAATGTTCTTTTCCGTCAGCATGTCCGTGATATAATCGGGCACTTTCAACTCCGCGGGGGAGATAAAGATAAAGCGGATATCGGTGTAGCGGATCAGGGCATTGATCAGGGAATGTACGGTTCTTCCAAATTTCAGGTCGCCGCACAGGCCGATGGTAAAGCTGCCGAGTCTTCCTTTTAGGGAGCGGATGGTGAGCAGATCCGTCAAAGTTTGGGTGGGATGCTGGTGGCCGCCATCTCCCGCGTTGATAACGGGAATGTCGGAGCGCTCCGCCGCCACCATGGGCGCGCCCTCCTTGGGGTGGCGCATGGCGCAGATATCCGCATAGCAGGAGACGATGCGGATGGTGTCGGAGACGCTTTCACCTTTTGCAGCGGAAGAGGAAGCCGCGTCGGAAAAGCCAAGAACCTGTCCGCCCAGATTCAGCATGGCAGCCTCAAAACTTAAGCGCGTGCGGGTACTCGGTTCGTAAAAGCAGGTCGCCAGCTTTTTGCCGTCGCAGGCGTGGGAATATCTTGAAGGGTCTTTCTCGATTCTGTTAGCCAGATCAAATAGTCGGTCCAGTTCCTCAACGGAAAAATCAAGCGGGTTCATTAAATGTCTCATAACGATGTATCACTCCTTTGCAGTATGGTCCAAAAAAATAGAAGAGAAAATTCTCTTCTATTTTATCATTTATGACATGTAAGATAACAATTCTTCCACAGGTTTACGACGGGGAGCAACAGGCTTCTCATCGGGATAACCGATCGGGATGAGAGCCACAAGTTCTCTGTCCTCGGGAATCTGTAACAGGGCTTCCACTTCGCTCTGATCAAAAAGACCGAGGATCACGGAACCAAGCCCCTGTTCGTATGCCGCAAGGCAGAGGCTTTGGGATGCGATACCGGCGTCGTACATCTGCCAGCCGTCACCGCGGGGTGTGCTGAATGAACCGTCGCGCTCATAACCGCTGCGGTTTTTGATAATGGTGACAGCCATCAGTACGGGAGCCGCCGCAATGATATCGCCGTTAGGGGGATACATGGTGGTGCATTCTCTGGCTATCTTTTCCTTTAGCGCGCCTTCTACGGCAATGTAGCGGGTGATCTGTGTGTGCTTCCAGCTCGGCGAGTAGGAAGCGGTCTCGACGAGCTCGGATAAAAGCTCGTGGGAAACGGCGTCGGCCTTGAATTTCCGTATGCTTCTGCGCCCTACGATACAATCTTTAGCGGTCATGCGGCATCCTCCTTATGATGTGGCGTGTTTACTGTCTGCTTACTATATTTTGTATATCATAGCACAAAGAAAAGGGGTGTGCAAGTGGGATAAAAGGACGATGCAGCAGGGTGTATTGCTTTAATTGGGAAGAAACCCTTGCGATTTACAGCTTTCTGCTGGTGGCCGGGTATTCTGATCGAATTCAAGGCAAAAAAGGGTATATCAGTGAAACGCAGCTGGAGGAGTTGGCGCAGTCGGCGCTGGAGCAGATCAATGACCGGAAATATGATATGGACATGAAGACGAAGGGCGTTAAAACTATTGTTAAGTATGGTGTGGCAATTCAGGGAAAAATGTGAAGATTGTGAAATAGGGGTGAATGTGGTACACTAGTCGTAGATATGAGATTCCGAAAATCGGGATGGAGGAGAAAAAACATGGAAGAAAACAGAGAGGAAATGCGGGATATAGAGGAAAAGGAAGATGAACGGGAGTATGTGGAGCGCAAACGGTGGCTGTTTTTCGGATTGCCCTTTACCTTTACGAAATATACGGTAAATGAGAGGGTGGTTACCATCAATGCGGGTCTGTTCAACACGACAGAAAACGACTGTTATCTATATAAGATTCAGGATGTGGAACTGAAGACCAGCCTGATAGAGCGCATTTTCGGTCTGGGCACGGTAGCGTGCTACACGGGGGACAATACGCATCCCCAGCTTTTTTTAGAGCATATTAAACACGCGAAGAAAATAAAGGATTATATCCTGCACGCGTCCGAGGTGGCCAGAAGAAAGCGGCGCACGATGAACACTCTGAATATCGATGCGGACGATATCGATATGGATGCCGATTAAGAGTTCCGGGGTCTGTCCGGGCGCAGGGAAGGATCGGTTTCCCGGAGGAGCCGCTCGAAGAGGAGCCCGGTGGCGAACCAGATGGGAGCGAAATCGAGCCGGATCACTTTGGACAGATTCCAGCGGGAGCGCTCGTAGTTCCATGGACAGAGTTCTCTGCGGTTTAACCACATGCCGGTGAGAAATTCTCCGGTAAAGATCAGTCCTGTATAGGTCACCCCCCGGAACAGCAGGGAGCGGTTTTTAAGAAGGCGGCAGACCGGAGCAAGGAAGGCCGCAAGGCCGTAGATGGGAAACATCCAGACGGAAGTTGTACCGGGGAGTTTCATTTCCCTTCTGCGAAAAGCGTGAAAGGCCGTGAAGGTGATTTCCAGAAACCACCCAAGCAGGCCGCAGTGGATGAAGTTGTGCAAAAATTTTCTCATAGAGACAGTATTGCCCGGTTTCGGCGCGGTTATACGCGGTTTGGGCTGACGGACTGCGCCAAGGAATTGCAGCGCGTTTTTATGGTCGGCGGGATAAAATCCGGGCGGGAAGGGGATGAACCATGAACTACCGTGAAGCCATGCAGTATGTGGATGAATTGCGGCCGCTTGGCAGCGTCATGGGACTGGACAGTATGCGCCGGCTGTGCGCGGCGCTCGGTGATCCACAGGATAAACTAAAGTTTGTACATATTGCCGGAACCAACGGCAAGGGTTCTACGCTCGCTTATATCTCCACCATCATGCAGGAGGCCGGATACCGGGTCGGCAGATATATTTCTCCCACCGTGAACGGTTACAGGGAGCGGTTTCAGGTGAACGGCCGCGAAATTACGCAGGCGGGACTTTGCAAGTATCTGGAGCCGGTGAAGGCGGAGGCGGCGCGGCTGGCAGCACAGGGGGAGGCGCATCCTACCCTGTTTGAAGTGGAAACAGCGGTTGCTTTCTTATATTTTCTGGATAAGGAATGTGATCTGGTGGTGCTGGAGACAGGGCTTGGCGGTGCGCTGGACGCGACAAACGTGGTGAATACGACGCTGGCGGCGGTCTTTGTCTCCATCAGTATGGATCACATGGATATTCTGGGGGAGAGTTTGGAAGAGATCGCGTTTGCGAAAGCGGGTATTATAAAGAATAGGTGTTATGCTATATCGGTGAAACAGGATCCGGAAGTGATGAAAGTTCTGCGGCAGTCGGCCCTTGTCAAAAAGGCGAAGTTTCTCACGGCGGATCTTTCCCGCGCGAAGCGAATCAGGTACGGCGTGACGAAGCAGAGTTTTGATTACGATAAGTATAAGGATCTGGAGATTTCCATGCTCGGACAGTTTCAGATTGAGAACGCGGTTTTGGCTGTGGAGACGGTTCTTACGCTTGTAAGGTGTGGATTCAAGGTGCCGGAAGAGAAGGTGAGGAAGGGATTATTAAACACGAAATGGCCCGGGAGATTCGATGTGATTGCAAAAAGGCCGTTCTTTATCGCGGACGGTGCGCATAACGAGGACGGCGCCAAAAAGTTGGCGGAAAGTATTAGGTTTTATTTTACAAACAGAAAAATAATCTATATAATGGGGATGTTACAGGACAAAGAATATGACAAGGTGATTCGGCATACCTTTGAACTGGCGTCCCATATTATAACTGTAACGCCGCCCATTAAGGAGCGCGCGCTGCCGGCGCTTGAGTTGGCGCAGACGGCCAGAGAGTATCACAGGGCCGTGACGGCGGCGGACAGTGTGCAGGAGGCGGTGGAAATTGCTTACCTGTTGACGGGAAAGGACAAGGATGCCGTTATCGTTGCTTTCGGCTCGCTTTCCTATCTGGGAGAACTGATGGATACAGTCGGACACAGAGATACAATTAGGAGAGATACCCATGGTAGATCAGACAAAAATTGAAGAGGCGGTCAGGATGCTTTTAGAGGGCATTGGCGAGGATGTGAACAGAGAGGGCCTGCAGGAAACGCCGGAAAGAATCTCCCGTATGTACGGGGAAATTTTTGCGGGAATGGAAGAGGATGCGGGAGAGCATCTGACGAAGACATTTGCCGTGGCCAGCAACGAGATTGTTGTGGTAAAAAATATCACCTTTTATTCTATTTGTGAACATCATCTGATGCCGTTTTACGGAAGGGCACATATCGCATATCTGCCGGACGGAAAGGTGGTAGGATTAAGCAAGCTGGCGAGGGCGGTGGAGGTTTATGCCAGAAGGCCCCAGATTCAGGAGCAGATGACCGTTCAGATCGTGGAGGCTGTTATGGAACACCTAAAGCCGCAGGGGGCGATCGTTATGATGGAGGCGGAGCATCTATGTATGACCATGCGCGGGGTGGAGAAGCCGGGGAGCCGGACAATGACGCTGGCGTCCAGAGGATGTTTTCAGGAGGACCCGAGGTGGCAGGAGTTGTTCTTCCGTTTGATTAAGGAGGACAAAATGTATAATCAGGATTTAGCAATGTGGGACCCTGTGGATAAGTAGCCATATAATAAAGAACACGGAGGATAGGAAAATGAGGATAGGACAGAGAGATTTCAGAACAAAAGGACATGCTTATGTGATGGGAATACTCAACGTAACACCCGATTCTTTTTCTGACGGAGGAAAGTATAATGCGCTGGATCAGGCATTATATCACGTAGAACAAATGATAACAGATGGTATGGATATTGTGGATGTGGGCGGGGAGTCCACAAGACCCGGTTATACACAGATTTCCGTGCAGGATGAGATTGAGCGGGTTGCGCCGGTGATTGAGTCGATTAAATCCAGATTTAATGTCCCGATTTCTCTGGACACTTACAAATCGGAGGTGGCGAAGGCAGGTATTGCGGCAGGCGTGGATATGATCAATGATATCTGGGGGTTAAAATATGATGAAAATATGGCGCAGGTGATTGCGGAGTCCGGACTTCCCTGCTGTCTGTCGCATAACCGTAAGGATTCTAAGTATAACAATCTGATTGAAGATATGTTCTGGGATCTGGAGGCTTCCTTGGAGCTTGCAAGCAGCAAGGGAATCGCCTACGACAAGATCATTCTGGACCCCGGTATCGGTTACGGCAAAAGCTATGAGAACAATCTGGAGATCATCGACAATCTGCAAAAATTCCATTCTCTCGGCTATCCGCTGCTTCTCGGTGCAAGCCGCAAGTCCGTGGTGGGCATGGGACTGGATCTTCCCGTGAACGAGCGCGTGGAAGGGACGTTGGTAACTACGGTTTACGGCGTACAGCGGGGTGTTATGTTTGTGAGGGTACACGATGTGAAGGAGAATGTGCGCGCCGTTAAAATGACGGAGGCAATACGCGACGGTTATAAGAATTAAGGCGGGATCAGATAGCGGGTGATATATAATAGCCCCTGCCCGGGCGGGAAAGGAGCCGGTTGGTGATGGATCAGATTATAGTGGAAGATCTGCAGATATATGCCTATCACGGGGTATACCAGCAGGAGAACGAGAAAGGGCAGAACTTCTATGTCAGCGTGGTTCTGGATACGGATACCAGAGCGGCGGGCATGGAGGATGATCTGGGATTGTCCACGAACTACGGCGTGGTCTGCCGTTTCCTGCATACGTTTCTCACGGAGCACACGTATAAGCTGATCGAGACGGCGGCGGAAAAGGCTTCGGAGGCGCTGCTCTTACAGTTTCCTTATGTGCGGCAGGTCACCATGGAAGTGAAGAAGCCGGAAGCGCCCATTACGGTTCCATTCGGTTCGGTTTCCGTGAAGATCACGAGAGGATGGCGACGGGTTTATATCGCCTGCGGTTCCAACATCGGAGATAGGAGAGCGCACTTAAGCGCGGCGGTGGACGCGCTGTTGGGGGATAAAAAGTGCAGGGTGCTGCGCGTCTCGGACTGGGTGGAGACGACGCCTTACGGCGGTGTGGAGCAGGCGGATTATCTGAACGGTGCGCTGTCGGTTGAGACGCTGTACACGCCTGAGGAGCTTCTGGGGGTATTACAGGGGATTGAGAGAGCGGAGGCCAGAGAACGGAAGGAGCGCTGGGGACCGAGAACGCTGGATTTGGACATTCTTCTTTACGAGGGATGCGTGATGGATACGAAGAAACTGACCATTCCTCACAGGGATATGCGAAACCGTGACTTCGTATTGAAACCGCTCGCACAGATTGCCCCCTATGAGAGACATCCTATTTTGGGGAAATCGGTATTGGAGCTTCTTGCACAGGTGGAGCAAAACGGAGAGAAACATGTGTTATTAGATTGAGCTGCGTATCGATCTGGATCGTCGGAAACAAAGAAAAGGGACTGCGAAGGCAGTCCCTTTTGTGTCATTTCAGTTTCTCCATCGCCGCTTCCCTCGCGGCGTCAAAGGTGGTCACATTGATGGGGCCGTAGGTGTAGGTTTTATACACCGGCGTTGACTCGTTGAAGGAGTTAAAGTACACATATTCGGAAGTGATATTGATGTTCTGGTACACGCCTTCCCGCACAAGCTCCTGCGAACTGCCGTCGGTCATCATCCGCTTGAGTGCGGGGGAGGTGGAGGAGCTGACCTGGTAGTATATGTAATTGCCGTAGACATTGAACATATCGATGCGGTCGTTGGTCAGAACTTCCACCATGTTGTTGGATAAATTATAGCGGCAAAGCCTGTAGTTTTCCCCCACATCCATGTAATAGACGTAACCGTCCTGAAGGATGGGATTCCAGATATTTCCCTGCCAGACCACGGCATCCTTGTCCGTGGTGACGTCAAGGGCGTGAAGGTAATGATCTTCCGCCGTGCCGTTGTAGTAGATTTTGCCGTTTACGTAGCAGTTGGGATTGATAATCGCTTTCGCCACGGTCTGTCTGTCCTTTTTATCGATGCGCACTTTGTCCAAGGAGGTGCCGATCTGCTTGTCATATTTTTCGTAGTAGAGGTAGTTGCCGCATAGCTGCATACTGACGATATCGCAGCGGTCTAAGCCGATCACGGATTTTCCTTTCAGATTGCTCCGGTAGATCCCGGCCATGCGCACGGCGCTGCCGATGCCGCTCGAGCCTGTGCCGCCGCTGACCTGCGCGTAGTAGAGATAGTTTCCGGCGGCATTGATGGAAGAGACCGCGCCCTCGTTAAATTTGACCAGATCCGTCTCGTCCGGATTCATGGAGTAAAGAGCATAATTGTCGTAGGCGTTGGCGAAATACACCCGGCCGTCCATCTCACAGAAATAGCCGCCGTTGTTCAGATTTCCGGGCGTGTTTCCGACGGTAAATTCGTCGTTCATGGGAATACGGCCGCTCAGGATAACGAACAGCAGAAGAACGAGGAAGATAACTGCTGTTATAGAAAGGATCAGGATATTTTTTTGTCTCGTTGTCATTGGATTTCCCTCCCCGCAAAACTTCCTTGTAACACTACCATTATATCTGGAAAGCCGCTTGCTATCAAGAACAAATTGCGGTAAACTTTAGGGAGGAATAAGAATGGGAAAGGACAGGAAAAATGGATTTACTGGAACTGCGGGGGCAGCTTGACGAGATCGACGAAAAAATTGTGGCGCTCTATGAGGAGCGCATGGCAATTTCCTCTCTGGTGGCCGATTACAAGATCGAGACAGGGAAGAAAGTGTTTGACAAGGTCAGGGAGGAGGAGAAGCTTAAGAAGGTGCGTTCTCTCACCCATGACCCTTTTCATTCCCACGGTGTGCAAGAGCTGTTTGAACAGATTATGTCCATGAGTAGAAAGCTCCAGTATAAAAAGCTGGTGGAAGCGGGATCACTTGGGCGGCTTCCTTTTATCGGGGTGGACAGACTGGAGACAGAAGGCGTACGTGTGGTTTTTCAGGGAGCGGAGGGCGCTTACTCCCAGATGGCGATGCTTCGCTATTTCGGGGAACAGGTGAAGAGTTTCCACGTGGAGACATTCCGGGACGCCATGACGGCCATAGAGGAGGGGAGCGCGGACTTTGCGGTGCTGCCCATTGAAAATTCCACGGCGGGCATCGTCAGTGAAATTTATGATCTTCTGGCAGAGTTTGAGAATTATATCGTGGGGGAACAGATCCTAGAGATCGAGCACTGTCTGATGGGGTTGCCGGGGACGGAACTTGCGCAGATTAAGACGGTGTACTCCCATCCACAGTCGCTCATGCAGAGCGCCAGATATTTGAACGCGCACGAGGACTGGCGGCAGGTGAGCCTGAAAAATAACGCCTTTGCGGCCCGTAAGGTGAGCGAGGAGGGGGATAGAACGCAGGCGGCCATCGCCAGCGAACAGGCGGCCAGGATCTATGGGCTGGACATTCTGGAGCGGGGCGTGAACCAGTCGGACACCAACTCCACCCGTTTTATTATTGTCACCAGCCAGAAGATATTTAAGAAGGACGCGGGTAAGATCAGCATTTGTCTGGAGGTGCCCCATGAGAGCGGTTCCCTTTACCACATGCTGTCGCACTTTATCTACAATAATCTGAACATGACGAAGATCGAGAGCCGGCCCATCGAGGACCGGAACTGGGAGTACCGCTTTTTTATCGACTTTGAGGGGAACTTTGCGGACAGCGCGGTGAAGAACGCCCTGCGGGGACTGCGGGACGAGGCGCGCAACCTGAGAATACTCGGAAACTATTGATCATGAGGGTGGGTAACGATGAGAGAAGAGGAACTGATTATATATAAAGAATTTGCGGACGGTGACATCCTGCGGGATGTGGTATGGCTGATGGAGCATTACTGTTCCGGGGACGGCAGAGCGAGGCCGCTCTTTTACAGATGTATGCACAGGCTTTCCGAACAGGCGGCGGATCACGGCTTTTACGGGAACCTCTGGCACTGTTATCTGACGAATCTTTTGGTGAACAATGAAAACAGCTATAGCTGTGCCTGCGAGATGCGGGGCGAGGTGGAGGGCAGCATCAATGAGCTGGTGCTGCACGATATCGCTATTTTCAAAGAATTTTTTGAATATGATTTTACGGAAATGATGGTGGTGCTGAAAGCGCCGGAGTTCGCCGTGGTGCTTGCTTACGAGGGGCCTTCGGCGGACAGTAAGATCTATAACAGGCGTATCCGAGACCGGATCTGTACGCTGGCGCAGCATTTAGTGAAAAACGACAGCGCTGCGGCCATGAAGGCGACGCTCACCCAATTCTACAGGGAGTACGGGGTGGGAGAACTGGGACTGCACAAGGCTTTTCGCGTGGAGCACACGGAGGAGGGCGCGCGGATCGTGCCGATACGAAATATTGCCCATGTGTATTTGGACGATCTGGTAGGGTACGAGATTCCCAAACAGAAACTTCGGGAGAATACGGAGGCCTTTGTGGAGGGAAGACGTGCGAACAACTGTCTGTTGTTCGGTGATGCGGGGACGGGGAAATCCTCCTGCGTGAAAGCCATCGCCAACGAATACTATGAGAAGGGGCTGCGTATCATTGAACTGTACAAGCATCAGTTTCAGGATTTGAACGCGGTGATCGGACAGCTCAAAAACCGGAATTACAAGTTTATCATTTATATGGATGATTTGAGCTTCGAGGATTTCGAAGTGGAATACAAGTACTTAAAGGCGCTGATCGAGGGCGGGCTGGAGAAAAAGCCGGTCAACGTGCTGATTTATGCGACCTCCAACAGGCGGCATCTGATCCGGGAGAACTACAGCGACAAGGCGGACAGGCGGGACGAAGATATGCATGCGGGAGATACGGTGCAGGAGAAATTGTCTCTGGTTTACCGTTTCGGCGTGACTATTTTTTTCGGGTCGCCGGACAAAAAGCAGTTCCAGCAGATCGTAAAAACACTGGCGGAGAGAAACGGGCTGAAGGTGCCGGACGAGGATTTATTTCTCCTGGCGAACAAATGGGAGCTTTCCCACGGCGGTCTTTCCGGCAGGACGGCGCAGCAGTTTATTGATTTCCTGTTAGGAAAAAGCGAGAAGAACATCTAATTGTTCACAGCAGGGGCTGCTTTGCGAAGATGTTCTAAGTCTCGCGTGAGAGAATGCGGAAGAAGGAGTTGCGGGAGGGAAAAATGAAAACATTTGCAGCGATAGACGTGGGCTCGTATGAGCTTGGCATGAAAATATTTGAGATCTCGTCTAAGAGCGGTCTGCGGGAGATCGACCATATCAGGCACCGGATCGATCTGGGGACGGATACCTTCGCCACGGGGAAGATAAGCTATGACCGCGTGGACGAGCTTTCCCGTGTGCTGCGGGATTACAACGATATTATGAAAAGCTATCGGGTGGATGATTACACCGCCTATGGCACCAGCGCGATCCGAGAGACGGAAAATACCATGATCGTTCTGGATCAGATCGCCCAGCGGACGGGCATCCGCATCGAGGTGCTCAGCAATTCGGAGCAGCGCTTTCTCAATTACAAGGCGATTGCCTCGAGAGGACGCTTCCATAAGATCGTGGAGAAGGGAACCGCCATTGTGGATATCGGCGGCGGCAGTATCCAGATTTCCCTTTTTGACAAGGATACGCTCGTTACCACCCAGAATATGCGGCTGGGCGTGCTGCGCCTGCAGGATCAGATTGGACGGTTGAATATCAGTCCCAGACAGTACGAGGTGATTTTGGATGAGATGGTGAGTTCCCAGATACAGCTATTTAAAAAGCTGTATTTGAAGGACGGACAGATCGAGAACATCATTGTGGTGGACGACTATATTTCCGCCATTGTAGGACGGAACGTTCTGGGACTGGAAGAGAGCAGCGTGGAAGCGCCCGCCGTGGAAAAGTTCTTGGAACGAATTCGCAATAAGTCGAGCCAGCAGGCGGCGAAAGCGCTGGATATGCCGGAGGAAAACATTCCGCTTCTCTATATTTCCGGGATTCTGATCAACCGGATCGCCAAAATGATGGGCGCCGGGATGATCTGGGCGCCGGGCGTGACGCTTTGCGACGGCATGGCATACGAATATGCGCAAAAGCATAAGATCATCAAAGAGGAGCACGATTTTGAGCAGGATATCATTGCCTGCGCGCAGAACATAAGCAAGCGTTATATGGGCAGCAGACGCCGCGGCGAGACGCTGGAAAAAATCGCCCTGACTATCTTTGACAGCATGAAGAAGGTGCATGGCCTTGGAAAGCGGGAGAGGCTGCTTTTGCGCATTGCCACACTTTTGCACGACTGCGGCAAGTATATCAGTCTGGTGAATCTGGGAGAGTGTTCTTACAATATTATCATGTCAACGGAGATCATCGGACTCTCCCATACGGAGCGTGAGATCGTGGCCAATGTGGTGAAGTACAACCATATGGATTTTGATTACTGGCAGGTGATGGGCGGTAATATCACGATTGACAGGGAGGCTTATCTGACGATCGCGAAGCTGACGGCGATTCTGAAAGTTGCAAACGGGCTTGACCGCAGCCATAAGCAGAAGTTTAAGGACGTAAAAGCGGCATTAAAGGAGCGGGAGCTTGTCATTACCGTGGAGGAGTCGGTGGATATTACGCTGGAAAAGGGGCTGTTTACAAAGCGTTCAGACTTCTTCGAGGAAGTTTACAGCATCCGACCGGTGATCAGGCAGCGACATGTATAAATGAAGAAGGAGACCATGGGGATATGGCACAGGGGATAAATTTTGCGGATGAAGCGTATTACACGAACAGGGAGCTGAGCTGGCTGCTCTTTAATGAGAGAGTGCTGGCGGAGGCGAGAGATAAACAGTTACCGTTGTTTGAACGGCTGAAATTTTTAAGTATCACGGCGTCTAATCTGGACGAGTTTTTTATGGTGCGGGTGGCGTCCCTCAAAGATATGGTGAACGCGGGCTATAAGAAGCGGGACATTGCGGGAATGACGGCGACAGAGCAGCTTGTGCGGGTGAATGAAAAGACCCATCAGCTTGTGAACCAGCAGTACAATACTTACAACCGCTCTCTTTTGCCGCAGCTTTCGATGAACGGGCTTCGCATCATCACCCATCATGAGGATCTGACGAAGGGAGAGGCGGCCTATGTTGACGGCTATTTTACGGACAATGTATATCCGGTGCTCACGCCCATGGCGGTGGATTCTTCCCGCCCGTTTCCGCTGATTCGCAATAAGTCCCTGAATCTGGGGGCTTTGATGACGAAGAAAAACGGCGAAGGGGAGCTGGAGTTTGCCACCGTGCAGGTGCCAAGCGTTCTCTCTCGTCTGGTGGAGATTCCTTCGGAGGAGGGGAGAAAACTGATACTGCTCGAGGAAGTGATCGAGCGCAATATACACAAACTTTTCTTAAATTACGATATTGTCTGTACCTATCCTTTCCGCATCATGCGAAACGCCGATCTGACGATTGAGGAGGAGGAGGCGGAAGATCTCTTACAGGAGATCGAGAAGCAGCTCAAGAAGAGACAGTGGGGACAGGTGATCCGTCTGGAGGTGGAGGAGGGCATTGACAGCCGCCTTCTCAAACTGATCCGGGAGGAACTGGCGACTCCGAAGGAGGATATTTACGCCATCAGCGGACCGCTGGATCTGACCTTTCTGATGAAACTGTATGGTGTGGAAGGGTTCGATCATCTGAAAGAGCACAGCTATCTGCCACCCCAGACTGTGCCGGAACTGCCGGAGGACGCGGATGTGTTTGCGAAGATCAGAGAAGGCGATATCCTGATGCACCACCCGTACCAGAGCTTCGAGCCGGTGGTAAGGTTTATCAGACAGGCGGCAAAAGATCCGGAGGTTTTGGCCATCAAACAGACGCTTTACCGTGTCAGCGGCAATTCCCCCATCATAGCGGCTCTGGAGCAGGCGGCGGAAAACGGCAAGCAGGTTTCCGTGCTGGTGGAGTTAAAAGCGAGATTTGACGAGGAGAACAATATCGTCTGGGCGAAAAAACTGGAGAAAGCCGGATGCCATGTGATTTACGGGCTGGTGGGTCTTAAGACACACAGTAAAATAACACTTGTTGTCAGAAAAGAGGAGAACGGTATCAGGCGGTATGTCCATCTCGGTACGGGCAACTACAACGATTCCACGGCCAAGCTCTACACGGATATCGGTTATCTCACCTGCTCGGAAATGATCGGTGAGGACGCCACGGCGGTGTTTAACATGCTCTCGGGCTATTCGGAGCCGAGAAGCTGGAACAGGCTTTCCCTTGCGCCCCATTGGCTGAAAGATCGATTTATACATCTGATCGCCAGAGAGATGGCCCATGCACAAGCGGGGCGGCCTGCCAGAATTATTGCCAAAATGAACGCGCTCTGCGATAAGGACGTGATCGAGGCGCTCTACAAGGCAAGTGCCGGCGGGGTAAAGATCGATCTGATCATCCGCGGGATCTGTTGTCTGCGCGTTGGAATTGAGGGCGTCAGCGAGAACATTACGGTACGCTCCATTGTCGGAAACTTTCTGGAACATGCCAGAATATTTTACTTTGAAAACGACGGGAAACCGGAATATTACTGCGCCAGCGCGGACTGGATGCCGAGAAATTTGGAGCGAAGGGTGGAGATCCTTTTCCCCATTGAAAAAACGGCTTTGCAGGAGAAGCTCAAAACCATATTGGAATGTCAGCTTAAGGACACGGTGAAGGCGCAGGTTTTACAGTCTGACGGCACGTATGCGAAGGTGGATAAGCGGGGAAAAGAAGTGTTTAACGCCCAGCTTGCGTTTTGCAAAGAGGCAAAGGCTATGGCGAAGGAGAAGGCAGGGGCCGTGCATAAGAGAGTCTTTATCCCAAAAATGCACCATGACCAAAGTGAGAAAAACTTCTAAAGACGTCCCGCTATAGGACGGGACGCCAAGTATTTGAAAGGAATGAAAAATATGAGGATTTATCTTGCGTCGGCGTCGCCGAGGCGGAAGGAGCTTTTGAAACAGGTGGGCGTTTCCTTTAAGGTGGTGCCGAGTACGGTGGAGGAGAGTATCACGAAGGAAGCACCGGATGAGGTTGTGGAGGAGCTGTCCTACCAGAAGGCGGTGGATGTCTGTAGGAAGCTTATGGCGGAGGGCAAAGAGGATTTTGTCGTGGTCGGCGCGGACACGGTGGTTTCCGCCTGGGGAAAAATCCTCGGAAAGCCTGCGGATCAAGCGGATGCGGCGCGCATGTTAAAGGGTTTGCAGGGAGGCAGCCATCAGGTTTATACGGGTGTTACCCTTGCGTGGAAATATAAGGATATGTCGCCCATGTACGCCACTTTTTTCGAGTGTACGGATGTGACGATGTACACCATGACCGACGAGGAAATACAAAGGTATGTGGACAGCGGGGAACCTATGGACAAGGCGGGCGCGTATGCGATCCAGGGGCTTTGCGCCGCGCATATTCAAGGCATCTGCGGGGATTATAACAATGTGGTAGGACTGCCGGTAGGACGGCTCTGTCAGGAATTAAAGCAACGGGGACTGCTGTAGGTGCGGTGGCAGATGGGCTGAAAGTCGAAATCCGATCGTGCAGGCGCGCGGCAGACAGGAAGAGAATTTGTATTATGTAAACCTGATTAATAAAGGGGAGGGAGAGTTATGTTTGACGAGAAAGTAGTGCAGTGCTTTTTGGAGAATCAGCTGCAGCTTTATCCGGAGAAGGTTGCGGAGACCTACGAGGAGGCGGAGAACTTCCTTGAGGAGTGTATGGCGGTTGTGGTGGATTCTGTCAGGGAAGTGTGGGAGTTTTTTGAGGAGGAGGGCGTCGATATGGAGGGCGCCGATGAGGAAGGGATTCTGGAGGCCGATGAAGTGTTTGCAATCGGGGACGGCAGGTATCTGATCATAGAATAGTGTGAGATGAGTTTCTAAAGACGTCTTGCCATAGGACGGGACGCCAAGAAACTCCAGGAGTTGCTTCGCAACTCCGTCTCACACAGGAGAAATGCCTAAAATACGGCGTTCTCCGCAGATTATTGTTTTAGTAATTTCCGCATCATATCGGCAAGCCCATTCTGGTCGTTGTCAAGATCCGTGACAACGTCGGCGTGGGCTTTCACTTTGTCCGTGGCATTTTTCATGGCGATACCGCAGCCCGCCGCATCCAGCATGGAAATATCGTTGTCCGCATCCCCGGCGGCAAAAGTGTCAGAGACGGGAATGCCCAGATAATCGCAGAGAAAGAGAAGAGAACTGCCTTTTCCCGCGTTCCAGTCGAAAAGTTCCAGATATTTGTCGCTGGAATAGATGGAGCGGACTTTACCTTCCGCCCAGTCCGCAATGTTATTTCTGAATGTTTCCAATTTTTCAAAGTTATGTAGACTTACGGCGAGCATTTTACAAGGCTCCTCAGTGAGGGCGTCGCAGAGATTTTCGGAAACCACCAGCGGCAGATGGATCTTTCTCCGGTAATATCGGATTTCCTCATCATCCGCGGGGGAAACGACGGCATCGTCCGTGTCGCTGTCCCGGTAGGTCTGGATGTGGAGGGACAGCGCTTTTGCCTGCTCCTGTAAATAGGTGATATAGGAGAAGGGAAGACCGAATTTCCGTATGGTGCGCCGGTTGTCGCAGTCGTAAACCCGCGTGCCGTTGGAGGCGCTCAAAAAAATGCCGGGCTGGGTTAGTCCTGCCAACTCTTTCACTTCTAAGACACTCATGAGCGGTCTGCCGGAGGAGAGCACCAGACGGTTGCCGTCCGCCAGAAATTCATCCAGAAAAGCTTTGGTCTCCGGGGAAACCTGACTTTGGTTGTTTAACAGCGTATCGTCTAAATCCGTGAATAGCATTTTCATAGTGTGTCCTCGTTTCATCACATGTATTATTATGGGAAAGCCCGGCTGCAAGTCTAAATTTCTTTGGGAAGAGCCGCCTTGATTTTGTGCAGCACTTCTTCGGGGACATACAGTTTGCCGTACCCGCAGCCAAGATCCAGCCCGGGCTTGTTAGCGCCGTGAAAATCGGAACCGCCGCTTATGAGCAGGTCATATTTTTCGGACAGCCTTTGCATGTCCCGCATATCCTGATTGCTGTAAGTACTGTAGAAAACTTCGACCCCCATAAGTCCGTCCTCTTTCAGGGTGGAGACAAGTGTTTCCAGTCTGTCATTTCCCATATGATAGAGGGGCGGATGAGCCAGAATGGGAATGCCGTCCGCCTTTAAGATCAGTTCCACGGCCTGTGAGGGCGTAACTTTCTCTCTCGGCACAAAGTATTTCGTGTGGTCACCCAAGTATCTTGCGAACGCATCCTGCCGGCTTTTCACATGCCCGCGTTCCAACAGGAAGGAGGCGTAGTGCGCTCTGGTGATCACCGCGTCCGGGTACATGGCAAGCAGTCTTTCGTAGGTGATATCAATGCCAGCGCCCCGCAGATTTTCGCACATTTTTTTGTTGCGGCTGACACGTGAGTCCACGAAGCCGCCAAGCGCCTTTTGAAACGTTTCTTTCTTATAAGAAATGTAAAGTCCTACAATGTGTACGTCCTGCTTCTGGTATTTCGTGGAAAATTCAATTCCCGGAATCACTTCCACGGAGGGAAGGCCGCGCTCTCTTAGAGCCGCCGCATGTAAAACCGCCTCGTCAAGGCCTTCTATGCTGTCGTGATCCGTGACGGCTACGGCCGCCAGATTTTTTTCTATGGCATAATCCACCAATTCCGTGGGCGTGTAACTGCCGTCTGATTTGCAAGTGTGGGTGTGCAGGTCGATGGCTTTCATCTTTTTCCTCTATTTTCTATTATTCATGCGGAGAATGCCGTATCTCAGGCATTCTCCTAAGTGAGACTTAGTACTTCCAAGTCAGCTTTGCTGACTTGGTTCCTGTCCAATGGCGGGACGTCTTTAGAAGTACTTCTCACTTTAGTCGTCTTCTTCCTGACTGGCGGTGCTTGTGTAAACGGTGCGCTTTCTCGCCATCTCATCGCTTTCCAGATACTCGTCGTAGGTGGTGATTTTGTCGATCAGGGTGCCGTCCGGCAGGATTTCCATAATGCGGTTGGCTGTGGTCTGCACCACCTGATGATCGTGGCAGGAGAAGATTTCCACACCCTTGAATTTCTTCATGCCTTCGTTTAAGGCGGTGATGGCCTCCATGTCGAGATGGTTCGTAGGCTCGTCAAAGAGCAGGCAGTTGGCGCCGCTTATCATCATTTTGGAGAGAAGACACCGCACTTTTTCGCCGCCGGAGAGCACCTTCACTCTTTTCACGCCGTCTTCGCCCGCAAAGAGCATACGGCCCAGAAAGCCGCGCACATAAGTCACGTCCTTCACAGGAGAATAGCCCATAAGCCAGTCGGTGATGGTGTAGTCGTTGTCAAACTCCGCCGTGTTATCTTTCGGGAAATACGCTTGAGAGGTGGTAACGCCCCACTTGTACGTGCCTTCATCAGGCTCCATTTCGCCGGTCAGAATCTGGAGCAGCGTAGTCTTGGCAAGTTCGTTGCCGCCCACAAGCGCGATCTTATCGTCATGTCCCACGATGAAGGATATATCGTCAAGCACCTTTTCGCCGTTAATGGTTTTGCTTAAGCCCTCCACAGTAAGCACCTCGTTGCCGATCTCACGTTCGGGACGGAAATCGATGTAAGGGTATTTGCGGCTGGAAGGACGGATGTCGTCCAGCTCGATCTTTTCAAGGGCGCGCTTTCTGGAAGTTGCCTGTTTGGACTTACTTGCGTTGGCGGAGAAGCGGGAGATAAATTCCTGCAGCTCCTTGATCTGTTCTTCTTTCTTTTTGTTTGCTTCCTTGCGCTGCTTGATGATCAACTGGCTGGACTCGTACCAGAAATCGTAGTTGCCCGCGTAGAGCTGGATTTTGCCGTAGTCGATATCCGCCGTGTGGGTGCAGACTTTGTTAAGGAAGTAGCGGTCATGGGAAACCACGATCACCGTGTTGTCAAAGTTAATCAAAAACTCCTCAAGCCATGCGATGGCATCCAGGTCCAGATGGTTGGTGGGCTCGTCCAGAAGCAGGATATCGGGATTGCCGAAAAGCGCTTTTGCCAGAAGTACCTTGACTTTTTCGTTACCGTTTAGATCCGCCATCTGGTTGTAGTGCAGCTCGGTTCCGACACCGAGACCGTTTAAGAGCATGGCGGCGTTGGACTCTGCGTCCCAGCCGTCCATCTCCGCAAATTCTGCTTCCAGCTCGCTTGCGCGGATGCCGTCCTCGTCGGAGAAATCCTCCTTGGCGTAGATTGCGTCCTTCTCCTTCATGATCTGATAGAGTCGTTCGTTACCCATGATGACCGTATCCATCACGGTGTAAGCATCGTACTTAAAGTGATCCTGTTCCAGAACGGAGAGACGCTGGCCGGGGGTGACGGAAACATCGCCGTTTGTGGTCTCCAGAACGCCTGAGAGAATCTTTAAAAAGGTAGACTTGCCTGCGCCGTTTGCGCCGATCAGTCCGTAGCAGTTGCCTTCGGTGAATTTGATGTTCACGTCCTCAAAGAGGGCCTTTTTTCCTACGCGTAAGGTTACGTTGTTTGCCTGTATCATGTGGAATCCTCGTTTTTTCTATATTTTACTTGTTTCGGTTACTCATATCATTATACACAAAGAGCAGGTTTTTGCAATGAAAATTGGGGAATACGGATTTTTTTATGGGCTTAAGGTTTTTTGAAACTTTATACCTTCCTGATTCGTATTAATTATATAGAAGAAACGGAAACAGGCAGAGAGAGAGGGGCAGATTCCATGAGCGGATTTCTATTTACGCCGATGACGCGGTTTTACGCGGAGGCGCTAACGTATATGAAACATGCGGCAAAAGGAGCGGGGAACACGGACGGGGTGTCCGGCAGCCCCGGGGAAGGCCAAAAGACGCAGACAGGCCAGGGTGCGGTTACGGGAAGTTTTGCGGGGACAGTGCAGGATCAGCTTGCAAAAAAGGAGAAGGGCGAGGGGGATGCGGCCACCGTTGCTTATGGGCAGAAAATGCAGGCCGCAGACGCGGTGTCTCAGGCGGGACACCGTAATGAGCAGGCGGTGCAGGCCATGTCAATGGAACAGTACAAGATGTATATTTACCAGAAAATATCGGCGTTACCCACAAGCGCGACACAGAAATGGGATGCCGTGTCCGTTAACATCTCCGAGGAGGGATTTGCGGCGATGAAGGCGGACCCGGCCTACGAGAAGTGGGTGCTTGATACACTGCGGCAGGATTTCGCCTTTTACAATCCTTGGAGCGCCTATGCGGGCGGCAGTTACAGAGTGCACTACTTCGGCGCCACGAAGGAGGAGTACCGCGGAGAGAGTTTCCAGATGGGGTTTCGAAACTGCGGAAAGCATACGGATTCCGCTAAGAAAAAGAAACAGAAAAGTTTCTGGGAGAAGCGGGCCGAGCGGCATAAGATGTACATGGATCTGGCTACGAAGGCATGGTACAAACAGGAGAACGAGCGGGAATACCAGCAGAAGATTGCGATTGGCAGGAAAGAGGTGAGCAGCGCCATTCTCAGGCAGCAGGTGATCGAGCGCGCCACAGGAGAGAAGGTGGACCTTGGCGTAAACCCGGATGTACTAACAGAGGCGTCCACAGAGCTTGCGGGGAGTTACGTGTTCTTCAAGATACCGAGCGCGCTGACCAACTCCAAGCCGAAAGCGGGGAAGTGACATGTCACAGCTTCGCCGTGACTCAAATCAATGCGGAGAATGCCGCTTTTCAGGCATTCTCCTGTGTGAGAAAATTCTGCAAAGCAGACTTAGTACTTCTTAACGAAGCAGCCTTTGCTGCTGAGTTTTAGAAGTACTTCTCATACGATGGCAGCATGACCGTGAACACGCTTCCGCCGCCGGGACGGTCGGTGACGCTTAGCGAACCGTGATGGAGCTTTACAATTTCGGCGGCGATAGAAAGACCCAGCCCGAAGTGCCCCTTGGCGCTTCGGGATTTTTCCGCCCGGTAAAAGCGGTCGAAAATCTTTTTCTTATCTTCCGCGGGAATCCCCACCCCGGTATCCGAGACCGTCAGATAGAAACGGTTCTTTTTGCGGGAGAGGGACAGGGCGATAGAGCCGCCTTCCGGGGTGTAGCTGAGCGCGTTGTGCAGCAGGATGGAGAGAAGCTGGAGGATTCGGTCGGGGTCCGCCGTGCAGAACGGCAGAGAGTCGTCCGGAAGCGAGATGGAAAGGGACAACTTTTTTTCGTAAGCCAGCGGTTCAAAAGCCTCGTAGGTGTTGATGAGAAGCGTGTCCAGCTCCACAGGCGCCGGGCGGCAGGAGAAGCACTGCGAGTCGGAAGCGCTTAATGTGAGCATATCATTGACTAAAGAAGCCAAAATATCGCCTTCCTGTTTGATCGTGTCGAGAAAGCGCGTCTGCTTTTCTACATCCGCGCTGCGACAGCATTCGGCGGCCGAGAGAATCACGGCGAGGGGCGTGCGCAGCTCGTGGGAGGCGGCTGCCACAAATTCCGTCTGTTTCTTCCGGCTTTCGATGACGGGCTGTAACAGTTTTCCGGTGAAGAAAAAGGAAAAGAGGGACAGGAGCAATATGGAGGCAATATCAATCAGAAAAAAGCGCATCCGCTGTCTTGTGATCTGTTTTCTGAGAAAATCAAGAGGGGAGAGCACCAGAAGCTGCAGGGAGGATGCTCCCCGCTGAAGTTCGATGATGCTGATATGAAACTCGTGTTTTTTCCCCTCAGGATGAAAAGAAAATTCCACATGGTGACAAGTATTGTAGGAGTTAGCGCCGGTTTCTTCGGGAAAGCCGATTTTATAGTCGGACTCGTAGACTTCCAGACATTGATCCAAAAGACTGCGGATTTCGGAGGATTCGGAAAAATTAGTCAGACGGTTATAAAGAAACGGGATACCGTTGTCAAGAGCATAAAAAACGTAACCGCCGTGCGCTTCCATTTTGGAGAGCCATTCCATGGAGATTACGGACTGCTGTTCCAGACTGGTGGCGATGGTATTGATATCGTTCTGGAAAGAACGGAATTGGTTTTCGTACAGTTCCTTTTCTGAAAGATACAAATAGAGCATGGACATCACGATCAGTATGGCGGTGGTGATGCCGGCGCAGAGCGCCGTCAGATACAGATGCACTTTTCTGAACATGATTCTCCTCGTTTCTGTACAGGATTGTGGAGCGGATGGATAGACGGTATACGGATCCGTACCTGCGCAGACCAGATCGGTCAATAGATCGCGCGCCGGACGCACGTCACGAAAGCTCTGTCAGGGCGTAGCCCACGCCGCGGACTGTCTTCAGGTTCAGTCGGCTGCCAACCGCTTTCAGCCGTCTGCGCAGAAAATGGATGTAATTATCCAGATTGCCATTTTCCACGTCGCTGTCGGGACCCCATACTTTTAAGAGCAGATAGCTTCTGGAAAGGGTAGCGCCGCCGTTTTTTATAAATGCTTCCAGAAGCGCCGCCTCCCGCTTCGACAGCGTAGAGCTTCCCACCGGCCCGGTGAGCTTATTTTCCGCAGGCTGCCAGACGATATCCGCAAGCAAGCCGGTTTCCTCAGCTACAATGCGGCGCGGTCTTCTAGCCACACAGCGGATTCTGGCCAAAAGCTCTTCCAGTGCAAAAGGTTTTACAAGATAATCGTCCGCTCCCAGATCAAGCCCCTCCACTTTATCGGACAGAGTGCCGAGGGCGGTGATTAAAATCACAGGTGTGGGGACGCCCTGTTTTCGCAGGGAAGAAAGCACATCCGTGCCATCCATGCAAGGCAGCATACGATCCAGAAGAATAATATCGTAGATATTCTGTTCTCCGTAGAAGAGTGCGTCCTCCCCGTCAAAGCAGGCATCCACAATAAAACCTGCCTGTGTCAGCCCGTAGACAAGCGTTTCATTCAGTTTTTCATCATCTTCTGCAAGCAGTATCCGCATGGCTCTTTCCACCTTTTTATATAGTTTATCACATAATTCTTTAAAAAAGCTCTAAATGCTTTTCTTTTTTTCAAGAAAATTGTATAATCGTTCTGGGAGGAGAGACAGTGAAACCACAGAGAGATAAATCGGAATTGACGATCAGCTTTAGTGAACAGACGCTGCCTGTTATAGAGCAGATCGCGGAGGGAATGCCCGGCGGCTTCTTTATTTATCACGCCGACGGGGATGAGGAGTTGATCTATATAAATGACGCTATGCTGCGGATCTTTGGCTGTGAAACAAGGGAAGAGTTTAAGAAGCTGACAGGTTACACGTTTAAAGGGCTTGTTCATCCGGAGGATATCGATGCGGTGGAGGACAGCATCGGGACGCAGATTGCGCACAGCGGTGAGAAACTTGACTATGTGGAATACCGGATTATCCGAAAGGACGGCACGGTGCGCTGGGTGGAGGATTACGGACACTTTGTGCACACGCAGGACTACGGGGATCTTTTCTACGTTTTTATAGAAGATGCCACAGAACGGATAGAGCGGCGGGTGGCAGAACTCGAGCGGGTGAATGAGTCTCTCTACGACGCCCGTTTGAAAGAGGATTATTTTAAGAAAGCGCTCCTCTATGACGCGGTTTCTTTTGTGGAGATTAATCTGACGAGGGATGAGTTTATTTCGGCATCCCTGCTTGATCAGGAGGGTGAGGTAAAAAATCTCTTTACTTTTATGGGCATAACGCCCTTTGAGAAATACTCTGATTTTACAGTTTTCTGGGCAGACTTTGCGGAGGCTGACGGACTTGACGAATACTGGCGTTTTTTTGATACGGAAAGGCTGATCCGCTGCTATGAGGAGGGAGAGCGGATACAGGTCTATGACGGCTGGGTGACGGATATGTACGGCCGGAGGCGCTTAAGCCACTATCTGTTCTTTCTGGAGAAAAACGGGCACACGGGAGATGTGATTGCACTCTCCGTATCACAGGATATTACGGAGCAGGTGGAGAGACAGTCGCTTCTCAAATCCGCGCTGCGGCAGGCGGAGATGGAAAGGCTTGCAAGAAACACTTTTTTTGCCAATATGTCCCACGATATTCGGACGCCTTTAAATGCTATTATCGGGTATGCGGAGCTTTTGAAAGGGTGTGTCGGCGATCCGGGAAAGGTGGGAGAATGCATAGAGAAAATACATCTTTCGGGGGAGGAACTTCTGGCGGTCTTTGAGGAGTTCTTAAAGGATAACTTAAATGAACCGGCAAGAGCGGAACTTACGGAGCGGGAATATCATTTGGGCGAGCTGCTTTCAGAGGTAGCAAAGAGCGCCGAACGTCCGATTAAAGCGAAAAAAATACAGTTTTCTATGGACAAGGCCGGCCTTTCCCATTTCTCGGTGGAGGTCGATTACATAAGGCTTAGAGAAATTTTGAACCAACTGCTTGACAACGCGATCAAGTACACGCCGGCGCAGGGACGGGTGAGTTTTACGGTCAGGGAGAGTGAAAGCAGTCAGAAAGGCCGTGGCCTTTTCCGGTTTATCATAGAGGACAGCGGATGCGGTATCCCGGAGGAGCAGCTGGAAGCTGTTTTTCATCCGGCAAGACCGGAAAAAACCGCGATTTACAACGGTATGCCGGGGGCAGGACTTGCGGTGGTGCGAAGTTATGCGGAGACTATGGGCGGCACTGTGGAGGTGGAGAGCGAAGTCGGAAAAGGCAGTATTTTTACGGTGAGCCTTCCCCTGAAGTATCCGGTGACTGCTTCTTTCATGGAGCATGAGAGCGCTGTCAGCGAGAACACGGATATCAGGAAGGACGAAGGCGCGGTTCTGCTTGTGGAGGATAACGGTATCAACCGGGAGATCGAGGAGGAACTTCTCAAAAATCTCGGTTACCGGGTGGAGACGGCGTGCGACGGTGTGAGCGCATATGAGATTCTGAAAAGTTCCGAGCCAGGAAAATACGCGCTGGTGCTGATGGATATACAGATGCCCGGCATGGACGGTTACGAGACGGCGCGGGCGATCCGAAGACTGGAGAACGAGGCGCTTTCAAAGATACCGATTATTGCCCTCTCTTCCGATGCCATGGAAGGGGACAGGAGGAAATCCCTGAAAGCCGGAATGAATGAGCATTTCACAAAGCCTATAGATATTGAGGCTTTGCAGGAACTGATTGACAGGATTTTGAAAGAGAGAGTATAAATAGAGGGGCAGGAGCCTGCCCCATATGTTTTGGAGGGAATGTTTAAAGATGCGAGGGAAAAGAGTATTACATATGTTTTTAATTTCTATGCCGCTGGTGTTGATTGTGTTTCTGCTATTTAACGCTTACACAGTAGAGAATAAGGCGAGGATTGCGGAGCAGAATAAAAATTATGCGGAGGATTCCATGCGTCAGAAAGCCAAGCAGGTGCTGGGGGAACTGGAAAACGGGGTGCGCATTATCAACGCGTATGCTTATTTCTTTAACGACTCTCTGGCAGGAGATTCGATACCGGCACAGACGCTTGCGGAAATAGAGAGAAATTCCGTGTTTGATACCATACGGTTTACGGATGCGGAGGGTGTGACTCATTTTTCCGACGGCAGAACGGTCAATTCCGCTGACCGGGATTATTACGCGAGGGGGATGCAGGGAGAGAGCGGTATCTCCGTTCTCTTTGACGAGCGTCTCACCGATGAGGAGACGAGACTTGTCTTTTTTGCGCCGGTGCGGATGGACGGGGAGATTGTCGGTATAGTACGGGGATCTTATCTGGCGGAGCAGTATATGAAGGAGATTCTCCGCACGACCTATTTCGGGGAGCCGTCGACTACCTGGCTGTGTACATCGGACGGCAGGGTGATAGCCAGCTCCGATGATGTAGAATACGGAGAGGAGAACCTGATTGATGTGCTGAAGAACTCCGGACAGATCGATCAGGTTACGTCGGATTCGGCAAAGGCCGTTTTTGAAAACGGCGGCGAGGGCGCTTTTGTCTGTGAGGAGAACAGCGAGGCGGATAATTTGTGTGTGACTTATATTCCGGAAAGCGATTACGTGATGGTGCAGCTCTTTCCGCCAAGCGTTACCCAAAAGATGATAAGGGGGGCCAACGCGGCGGGCGTCCGGCTGGAGATTTCTTTGTTGATACTCTTCGTGATTTATTTCGCTGTGACCATTGTGCAGGCGGCGAAACAGAGGAAAAAGCTGGAAGCGGAAAACAGCCGGATCAATTATGTGCTGCAGGGATTAAACACGCTGTTTTCCTCGAGATATCTGACGGTAGATCTGGAGACCGGAGTTTACACCTACACTGCCGATGTGAACCTGCAGGACAATCAACTGGTGAGAGAGGGCGACTATGCCAATGTGCTTGAAAATCACAGCAAGGAGATTGTCGGGGAGGAGGCGCAGGAGGATTTCCGACAAACTTTGAAGGTGGATTCTATTATAGAGAACTTGAACGGGCAGGATACCTTTACCTATGAATGTCATGTCATGCGGAAAGGAAAAGAGGAGTGGGAGCAGTTAAACACCGTCTGTCTGGAACGGAACGGGGATAGAGCGAGCAAGATTCTTTATGTGCGCCAGAACATCACGGAAATGAAGCTGCGTGAGCTGAGAGGGGAAGAGGAGATGGCGGTGATGAACCGCAAGGAGCGCCAGTACAGAATCGCAATCACCTCCAACGCGTTCAGCACCTTTGAACTGAATCTGACCAGAGACCTGATTGAGCAGGATGTGACGTGCGCAAAGGATGGCGAGGTCGTTTCCCTTCTAGGGAAGGCCGGGCTGCAGGCGCCCTGCAGTGCAACGGAATATTTTGAAAAATCAAAGCAGTTCGTTCTTCCGGAGTCCATGGAGGACTATACCGATACGCTGGACATTGATTACCTGAAGAGATGTTTCGAACAGGGAGAAGCGGAAGTGGACGTGGATTACTGGTGCAGAGTGGAGGATGGGGAAGGCAGGATGTGTGTACGCCAGTCCTTTATTATGACACGGGACGATATGACGGATGACCTGATCGCCATGGTTGTCTCCAAGGATGTCACGGATCAGGTGATAAAACAGAAGGAGCAGACGGAGGCGCTGCAGGATGCCCTGATGCATGCGAGACAGGCCAATGAGGCCAAGACTACCTTCCTCTCCAATATGAGTCATGATATCCGCACGCCGATGAATGCTATTATCGGTTTCGCGACGATTGCGGCGAGCCGTATTGACAATAAAGATCAGGTGAGGGAGTGCCTGCAGAAAGTGCTGTCTTCCAGCAACCATCTGCTCAGCCTGATTAATGATATTCTGGATATGAGCCGTATTGAGAGCGGCAAGATGCAGATTCATGAGCAGGAGTGTAACATTTCAGAGCTGATGCACAATCTGGTCAACATCATCCAGCCCCAGGTGAAGGCGAAGCAGCTTGAGCTTTTCATCGATACGTTCGAGGTGGTAAACGAGGATGTTATTACCGACCCGCTGAAGCTGAACCAGATTTTTATCAACCTAATGAGCAATGCGGTGAAGTATACCCCGGCCGGCGGCATGATCACATTCCGGATTATGCAGCACACCACATTCAAGCACGGGTATGGCGATTATGTCTTTATCATCAAGGACAACGGCATCGGCATGTCGGAGGAGTTTGTGAAGCATGTCTTTGAGCCCTTTGAGAGAGAGACAACGACCACAAGAAGCGGTATTCAGGGCACGGGTCTTGGCATGGCCATCACCAAGAATATTGTGGAGATGATGAACGGTACGGTGTCGGTTGAGAGCGAGGTGGGTAAGGGCAGTACCTTTACCGTAAAACTCACACTGAAATTGCAGGATGTAGAGAAGAACGCAGAGCAGATCAAAGAGCTGGAGGGTCTGCGGGCGCTTGTGGTGGATGATGACTTAAACGTATGCGACAGCGTGAGCAAGATGTTAAAAACGATCGGCCTTCGCGCAGAGTGGACGACTTCCGGCCGCGAGGCAGTGTACCGCGCCAAAGTCGCACGGGATGACGGAGATTCCTATCATACCTACATTATCGACTGGCAGATGCCGGAGACAAGCGGCATAGAGACTGCGAGAAAGATTCGCAGCGCGGTCGGTGAAGAGTCGCCGATTATCATATTGACAGCCTATGACTGGACGGATATCGAGGAGGAGGCGAAGGCGGCGGGCGTTACGGCCTTCTGTGCAAAACCGCTGTTTATGTCAGACTTAAAGTCAGCGCTTCTTGCGGCAAACAGTATGGATGTCAAGGATGAGGCTGCCGGAGCGGCGTGGCAGCAGGTCGACTTTAGCGGCAAGCGCGTTCTCCTTGTGGAAGATATCGAGATGAACCGCGAGATCGCGGAAGTCATACTGACGGAGAGCGGATTCAAGGTGGAGTCCGCGCCCGACGGAACGGACGCTGTGGATATGGTGAAGCGGTCGGAAGAAAACTATTATGACGTGGTGCTGATGGATGTGCAGATGCCGATTATGAACGGTTACGAGGCGACCAGGACAATCCGATCCCTGCCAAGGCAGGATGTCAGGACGCTCCCGATCATTGCCATGACGGCGAACGCCTTGGAAGAAGACAAAGCAGCGGCTTTAAAGAGCGGCATGAACGATCACATTGCGAAGCCGCTTGATATCGAGCTGTTTATCGAGGTGCTGCGCAAGCATTTGAGCAAATAATCAGTGTGCAATAAGACTCATATTTAAACGAGAAAACCGTTATTTTCACAGGGAGAAGGAACGCACGTTCCTGACCCTGTGAAGATAGCGGTTTTTGCGCGCCTAGAAAGAAAATTGAATCTTGCTTTCAACATAGGAAAGTCTTTTTCAAAACGGGAATCTTGGATTGCAATCGACCATCCTGTAAACGAAACCATACAATCTATACCGCAAAATGTGCAATCTGTACCATAATAAGTAAAAGAGAAAAATTTTGTCGTAAAATGGTCATGTGAGAGATTGGCTGAAGAGAGGTGCATTACAATTGAAAAGGACAATGAAGGGCAGATTGACAATCAGCGTGATCTGTATGGTTGCGGCGAGTATCTTGCTTACAACTCTGGGGATCGTTTTGATTGCGGGACAGCGTATGATGGCGGAGCAGAAAGATATTTTACAGCTTTACGCGGATAAGTACGCGGAGGAAATCAATACCTGGATTGAGAATGAGATCATGCTGGCGAAGGGGACGGCGGGCAGTGTCGAGGCGGCGGGCAGCTTGGACACTGTACTTTTACAGTCGGTGGTGGATGTGCACGCGAAGGGCAGAGACGAACTTCTGAATCTGTACTGCGGCACGAGCGACAGCAGGTTTATCCAGTCCAACAGGGAAGCGGCGATACCGGAAGGTTACGATCCCGTGCAGCGTGGCTGGTACCAGCAGGCGGACGCGGCAGGGGACACCATTGTGACAGATCCTTACTGGGATGTGATTACGGGGCAGATGTGTACGACTATCGCGTCGCCGGTATACATAGACGGTGCGCTGGGGGCAGTCATCGGCCTGGATGTAACTTTGGGAACGGTGACTGATTTGACGGGCAGTATTAACTATGCGGATGGCGTTTACGGTTTCCTTGCAGACAGCAGCGGACAGTATATAGCACACAGAAACAAGGCGTTTGAACCTTCGGAGGATTCGGCGGTAGTCGTTGTGGACAGGATGCCGGGTCTGAGGAGTCTGATCGAGAAAAATGAGAGAACCATTATAAAGACAGAAGATTACGACGGCACGGCATGCTATTTCGCGGCGTCCGGGATTTCGGGCAGCAATTGGAAGCTGGGCGTGGTATGCCCCACTGCCCATGTGTGGAGCTCACTTGTGGCGATGGTGCTTGTGGCTGTGGTGACGGCGCTTGTGATTATTGTGCTGGTGGCGGTATTTATGGCGGGTCTGATCGGCAGGACGCTTGCGCCCGTGCAGATGCTGAAACAGTTTGCCTCCGGCGATTTTTCGGAGAATCCGGTGACGGAACAGGGCATTCCCGCACAGTATAAGAATGAGACGGAGCAGATTCAGACGGCGACGGTGGAGGTCAGGCAGCAGATACGGAGCATTATTTTAAATACAAAGGAAGAAGCGGCGTCTATCAATGATATCGCGGAGGGGACTTCCGCGAAGATGCATGTGCTTGGCGGTGATATTTCCTTCATTGCGGAGACGGCGGGGCAGGTGATGCAGCAGACGGCAGAGGCGAAGGCGCTGGCAGAGCAGATCAAGAATACAGGGGAAGAGCTTGGCCGGGCGGTTGAAAATGTGGCAAAGAAGGCGGGGGAAGCGGCGGATCAGTCCGGCGAAATCATGGAGCGCGCGGGCAGGCAGCATGAAGAGTCGAGAAAATCGGCGGACGAGGCGTTGGCACTGTGCGGTTCGACCATGGAAGAACTTGGCGACGCCATAAAGGAGAGCCAGAAAGTGAAGGAGATCGACACGCTGACGGAAGAAATTCTCACGATCAGTTCCCAGACAAATCTTTTGGCGCTGAACGCGTCCATAGAGGCGTCGAGAGCCGGGGAGGCGGGGCGCGGGTTTGCGGTGGTGGCAAACGAGATCAGAGAGCTTGCCGATCACTCCCGGAATGCGGTGGACCAGATCCGCAGAGTGACGGAAGACGTGGTGCACAGTGTGGCATTTCTTTCAGACAGTGCGGAAAAGCTGTTGACCTTTATGAATGAGAAGGTGATGAAAGACTATCAGGGCATGACAGAACTTGCAGGCATGTATGAGAAGGACGCGGCTTTTTACAGCGGTATCTCCGGTGAGCTTGGCGCCTCTTCCCAGGAGATGCGTGCGAACATGGCGGGCATCAGCGATTCTCTTGCGGCGATTGACGGGCTTGTAGGTGAGATTGCCGGATTTATGAAAAGGATGGAGGAATCCGCTGTGACTTCCAATGAAAGTTCCAAGGCGGTGCTCACCCAGATGAAAGAGCTGTCGGGATTAAGCGAGGAGTTGAAGGAGACGGTGGCGTCCTTTAAGGTGTGACGGGGATTCCTTGTATTTAAAAAAATTTAAAAAGTGGGGACATAGGAGTACAAAAATAAGTCTGCAGGTTGTGATCATTCACAGTTTGCAGACTTTTTTTGGGTCAAAGCTAAAGAAAACCTTAAGAAGTTTTAGAGATACTTTAGAGGAATGTCTGGTAAGATTGGGAAATGTAAATCGCGTTTACATAATTGTAAAACTCTTTTTTGCTGTTGATCTTGGGCGGCGTGGAGATGGGTTTGGCAATTACGGAAACGACACGTGATAGAAAGGATGCGGCAGGATGAGAACAAAGGAGAAAAACTATGTCACAGCAGGAGAGTTTTTGAGACGAACAAAGGAAAGACGGGTGGCGGCGGCGCTTGGTCTGGCGGTGATTCTGGGGATGACGGGATGCGCGGGAAAGGAGGGCGCGCGGGAGAACCCGCAGGAAAATGTCTCGGCGGGGGCGGAGAATGACACGGAGAGACAGGAAAACACGGACGGCGGGACAGAGAATGGGCAGGAAGTTGAAAGCGGTTCGGATGTACCGAAAACGCAGGAAGGGGAATGGGCAAGGGAGGAGCCGGTTCCGGCGCAGGGAAAGGAGAATGAGGAGCCGCCGGAAAGCGGCAGTGAGGCGTCAAAAGAGCCGGAAAAAGAAGGGCAGGCAGTCACATTATCGCAGGAGACAGAGCATCTTGCCGGGAAGGTGCAGAAACCGCAGGCGGACGGCATGACGCTGGCACAGACGACGCTGATGGATGAGGACGGCGTGGTAATCCTGCTGGAGGTGAAGGACGCGAAGAAGATCCCGGTCAAATTCACGCAGGACACGAAGGTGGAGCACTGGACGATTCAGGGCGGCGGCGCCGGGATTGATATGCGGGAGGCTGCGGTCTCCGATCTGGAAGAGGGCATGGGCGTGGAGCTGGAAGGGTATTATGAGGGCGAGACCTTTGTGGCGACGAGGGTGATTATGGAAGTATATGTTTAGTTGCAGGGAAATGCGGAAAAAAATAGTTAATATTTTATGAAGGCAGCTTCAGAAAGATTTAAATATTCTTAGAGATTCTTTAGAGAAAACTTTAGTATGATAAGGAGTGAATGATTATGACAAATTTTCAGAAGATGACGAGACAACATAATGCCGGCGGGATGTCAGGGCAGGTTGGAAAAAGAAACAGACGCAGAGCGGTTTTGGCGATCGCCTGCGCTTTGATGACAGTTACGGCAGTGGGATGTGGGAAGGCGGAACAGCCGGCTCCGGTGGATTTATCATCGGGGAACATGGAAGAGCTGAAAAACGAAACCGACGAAGACAGCGGGGCGAACGACGCGGACGGGAAAGACGAAGAAAATTTCGAGAATGATGTGGCGGAGGAAGCGGGCGAAGACGCAAAAGACGGAGCGGAGAACGGGACGCCGGAGAAAGCCGGACAGAATGCAGATGGAGAGAACGGCACGGATGCACAGTCTGCCGGAAACGAGCAGCTTGAGGGCGACGTGCGGAGCGTAGAAAGTGACAGCTTTGTCATATGTAAGCATGATACATGGGTTGAGGATGGCGGCAGTTATGCGGTTGCTCCTGCGCCGGGGAATGAGGAAGAAAGCGAGCTGGTTACCATACATATGGCGGAAAATTGTGTTTACCAATATGATACGGTAAAGAATAGCGGCATAAATCCGGAGGATGTTTCATCGAGAGAGGGGAGTTTGGCGGATTTGGAGGAAGGACTGGAGGTGACTATCAAAGGGAAATGGCAGACAGACGGGAGTTTTCTGGCGGACAGCATTGTGATGATGAGCATCGTGTAGCGTGAAAAACGCGAGAAGAACTTCTAAAGACGTCCCGCCATAGGACGGGACGCCAAGAAGTTCTATGTCTCGCGCAGGAGTATGCCTGAAATACGGCATTCTCCACACGGATTTGAGTCGCGTCAAGCTGTGACATGGCGGTTAGCGGAAAAGAAAGGTATGGTGATTGAGATATATGAAACGAAATGGGAATAGATACGGAAATAAGGTAAAGAAATGTGGCAGCGTGAAAAGTCTGCTGGCGGTCGGCATGATGCTTGCTATCACAGCGGGGACGCTCGCTGGCTGCGGGGGCGGCAGTCCCACAGCTTCCACGGACGGGACGGGGGTGTCTTCGGCGGATCAAACGGGAGCAGAAAATGATGTGCGTAGTGGAGAGACAGGGACGGGCGAGGAAAACTCGGACAATGAGCCGACCGCCATGGGGCGCTATGTGGAGACGACGGTGGATGTCTCGGAAAACACTTCCAGCTCCTACAATATTACGGTGCTGACGGACGGACGGCTGGTCATTCTGGACGAGACGGCTGGGCAGCTGATCTCCGCTGATGGCGGCATAAACTGGGAGGTGGTTTCGATCCCCGGGATTGACAATATGAAGGTCTTCACGGAGAACAATTATATATTCAGTATGGCGGCGGCACCGGACGGGACGGTGGCGGTGCTCTCTTCGGACAATGCAGCGTACGATCAGACGGAAGAATTTAACCCGTGGCTCCATGTGGCGAAGCCGGACGGCACGGTGAAGAGGATCGATTCACTGCCGGTACAGGAGAATGAAAGCTACGTTTACAGCATTTTTTATTCCCCGGAGGGGGAGCTGTTTGCCACAACGGTGGGCGGAGGTATGATTTACCGGGTGGACGTGGAGAGCGGTACGCTGACGAAAGAGGTGACCATGGAGTGGCGCCCGGATCTGGTGAAATGTCAGGGTGACAACATGTTTTTCCTCACTTCCAGAGACGGCATTTCCATCTACGACCGGAAGGAAGAAAAGTGGGTGGAGGACAGCGTCCTAGACGATTTTATGGAGGAAAATTATAAGGATGAGTATTATGCCAACGACAGCTACTCGGTGTATATGACGCCGGGCGAGGATGGCGCGATTTATCTGGCGGGCAAGGGCGGGATGTACCGCCATGTGATAGGCGGCAGCGTGATGGAGCAGATCATAGACGGTGCGCTCACCAGTTTCAGCAACCCTTCCATGAACATGATCGGCGTCACCGCATACGGGGAGAATGAGTTTGCGGCGCTGTTTTCCGGCGGAACGGTGGCGCTTTACAAGTATGATGCCAGCGTACCGACAGTGCCCGAGAATATGATTTCGGTGTACTCTCTGGAGGAGCAGGACGCGGTGCGGCAGGCGATCGCACAATTTCAGACGGAAAACCCGGATACCTTTGTGCGATATGAAGTGGGGGTGAGCGGCACGGACGCCAAGGCGGCGGAGGACGCGATCAAGAAGCTAAACACGGAGCTGATGGCTGGCAAGGGACCGGACGTGATCATTATGGACGGGCTCCCCGTGAAATCCTATGAGGAGAAGGGAATTTTAAAAGATTTAAAACCCCACATTGACAGTCTGTCCGGGGACGCGGTTCTCCTTCCCAATATTGTGGAGGCGTTCAACCATGGGGGAAGCGTGTACATGATACCGGTTTTTTTCCAGATTCCCATGGTGATTGGCAGACAGGACGATCTTGCGGGCATTACGGATCTTGCGTCTCTGGTTGACACCGTGGAAAAAATCAAAGCCGAGAAGCCGGAGGCGGAGATCAGCCGGTTCTTTTCCGAGGAGGCGACAGTGCGGCGGCTCCTTCCCGTGGCGGCTACGGCATTTATCGGGGAGTCGGGCGGCATTGACAGCGCGGCGCTTTCGGAATATTTATCAGCCATGAATCAGATTTCAACGACCGCTCTGGAAGGAATTCCCGAGTATGTTGAGGAATCTTACGGGTGGCAGAAGGATTATTATAAGGAAGAGAAGTACGCGTATGAGCATTTCAATGATGTGGGAATGGATTATGACGATTTTATGATGCAGGGCATGGAACTCAACTTTGGCATGCTTAAAAATGTCTATAGCTATCAGAGCGGATTATCCTTAAAATACTGCGAGGGGTTTGAGGATGTGGACATGAAGTTCTTTGACGGCATGAGCGAGGGTGCATTTGAGCCGTCGGTTCTGGTTGGACTCTCCGCATCGTCCGCCCATCAGGAGGAGGCGGAGCGGTTCTTTGACATCATTATGGGCACGCAGGTGCAGAGCCTGCTCTACGACGGTTTCATGGTAAACCAGACGGCGCTGAAGGAGCAGCTCAGCAACCAGTGGAAGATTTTTAAGAACGGCGGCACGGACAAAGAGTACGGAGAGCCGAGCAGCTCGGTGGGTGGAAGTTACGCTGATGGCAGGGAGTTCCATATGGATATCTATATGCCGACGCAGGAGGAGTTCCAGAAGCTTTACACGCTCTGCAGTCAGGTGAAGACGCCCTATGTGGCGGATACCGTGGTGGAGAATGCGGTGATTGAGATAGGCGCACAGTATCTGCAGGGGCAGATGTCGCTGGATGAGGCGGTGCAGAAGATTAAGGCGAGGGTGGAGCTGTATATGGCCGAATAACAATGTGAGAAGAAGTTCTAAAGACGTCCCGCCATAGGACGGGACGCCAAGAGCTTCTATGTCTCACATGGGAGAATGCCAAAGGACGGCACTCTCCGTGTAGGTATGATATAGAGAGTATGGAGGGCAATTCAGATGCGGGTGAACGGGATGAGACAGCAAAATGGCAGGAGTCGGGCGGCGGCTTTGTGGCTGGCGGGGGTGATGGCTTTGTCCCTCGCAGGGTGCGGCGGCAAAGGCGGGGACGGCGGGACAGCGACGAAGACGGGAGAACTGTCCGGCGACACCGTCGCCATGGGGCGTTACGTGGAGACCATGACGGATGTGGATACCGGGGAACTTATGGATCTGAAAGAGCTTTCGGACGGGAAGCTCGTCCTTCTGGGAAACGGGGCGGAGGGGCGATGGATCTCCGAAGACAAAGGTGTGACGTGGAAGCCGGATGCCCTGCCGGGCTGGAATGATCTGGCGATGAATTATTATATATATGACATGAAGGCGGCTCCCGACGGAAGCGTGGCTATGCTCTGCAGGAGCTTTGCCGGGTTGACCGGGGCGGCAGAAGAGGACGCCGGGGAATCCGGGGACGGAGAAGGGGCGGAAGAGGACGTCGGGGAATCCAGGGACGGAGAAGGAGCGGAAGAGGACGCTGAAGAATCCGGGAACGGAGAAGAAACGGTAGACGGCAAGGAATCTGGGGACGGCGAAGCGGCGGACGGCGAGGAATCCGGGGACAGCGAAGGGGCGACAGATGAAAAGGAAGCCGAAACAGACGAAGGAGCGGAAACGGATGAGGGAAGCAGAAATAAGATTTGTCTGATTCCCGCGCAGGGCGAGACAAAGTGGTTTGATGTGCCCGCAGATGAGTTTGATATTGCCGCAAGTCTCGGTTTTTCGGAGGATGGCAGCAGGCTTTTCGTGGCGTCGATGGAGCCGAACATTTATGAGATCGATCAGGAGACGGGAACGGCGAAGCTTTTTCTGGCGGCGGATATTATACCGGACATGTTCTGTGTCTGGGACAACTATATGGCGGTCAAGAGCGAGAGCGGCGGTGTTGTCCTGTACGCGCTGGACACGGCGGAGCGCATTGAGGATGACGTGATCACGGATTTTGTGAACAAAAACTGTGCGGTCGACAAGTATGTCGCAGAATCCACCTACAGTATTTTCCCGGCGGAGGAAGAGGGCGTTTATCTGGTCTGCAGCAAGGGCGTGTACCGTCATGTGATCGGCGGCACGGTCATGGAGCAGGTGATCAACGGCGGACTGTGCAGTCTGAGCGACCCCATGAAGCATGTGGTGAAGATGATACGGATGGCGGAGGAAGGGTTTATGGCGGCATTTTCCGAGGGTAAGGTGTCATCCTTCGCCTACGATCCCGAAATCAGTACCGTGCCGTCTCAGACGCTCACAGCGTACAGTCTGACAGAGAACGATATTTTACGGCAGGCGATCATCCGCTATCAGGGGGCGAACCCCGACGTCTATGTGGAATACAAGGTGGGCATGGACGAGGAGGGCAGCGTCACCAGAGAAGATGCGGTGAAAAAACTGAACACGGAAATCATGGCGGGTAAGGGTCCCGATTTTCTTATTCTGGACGGGCTTCCCGTAAACTCCTATGTGGAAAAAGGGGTGCTGGCGGACTTGACGCCGTATCTGGCAGAACTGGAGAAGGAGGAAAAGATTCTTCCGAATATCAAGGAAAGTTTTACGGCGGACGGAAAAATCTGTATGCTTCCGGCGGCGTTGACCGTGTCCATGTATATGACTGACAAAGAAAATATGACGGAAGTGTCGGATCTTTCCGCTCTGGCGGATATGATAGAGAAACTCAGAAGTGAGCATCCGGGCGAGGGCATTCTGGAGACTTACAGCGAGGACATGATACTGAACGCGCTGATGCCGGTGTCCGCGCCGCTCTGGTTTACCGAGGCGGGGCAGCTCGATGCGGCGGAGCTGTCCGACTATCTGGAGCAGACGAAGCGTATTTATGATGCCTGCATGGAGGGGCTGCCCGAGGAACTGCTGCAAGTCTATCAGGGGAGAGCCGAGAACACAGTTGGCAGCAGCGATGAGTTCAGCGCCTACAATGACCTGCAGGGCGGCGGCGTGCAGATCGTTGCCGGCAATGAGAAGGTGGCTCTGGGAGAATTAAAAAACGCATACAATTACGCCTTTTTACAGTCTGTGAAGCGGTCGGACAACGGGGAGAATGGCACAAATTGTCAGATGGCGCTGACGCCGGGAAACGCGAAGGATTCCTTCCGCCCTTATGCGCTGATGGGCGTGAACGCAGCATCCGCCCGGACGGAGCTTGCCGGCGGGCTTTTGCGGGAAGCGCTTTCCGAGGATATGCAGCGTATGATTTATCCAGTCGGTTTTCCCGTCAATGAGACGGGTTTAGAGACATATCTTGAGACGTTGGGCGGTCAGCTCCCCGAATGGGGCAAGCCGGGAGAGCCTTTCAGCGGATACGGCTTTGGGGACGAGAATGGTCTGGTGGTTCAAATGAGCGTCTATGTGCCAACGGAGCGGGAGACGAAGGAGCTGTTCGATCTGCTCTCCTCTGTCCGCACCCCCTATCTGTCTGACGCGGTTGTGGAAGATGCGGTGCGGGAAGCCGGGAAGTATTACATGGAAGAGCAATGCAGTCTGGAGGAGGCTGTGGAGTTTGTGCAGAAGAAACTGGCGATTTATATGTCCGAATAACAGTGCGAAAAGAACTTCTAAAGCTCAGCAGCAGAGGCTGCTTCGCTAAGAAGTTCTATAGATTCGCACGGGAGAATGCCAAAGGACGGCATTCTCCGCATAGAGATTATGGGCTGTGATATGATATAATTGTGTAGATAATAATAGAAAATAGTGAAAAAACGAATAATACCATACTATAATTGGAGAGTTTGTGGAGGAATGACAGAAACACGAGGAATGCAATACAGTTTACATAAATTACGAATCCGGAATAGGCAGGCGTGGGGGAACGGGAAAAAATACAGGCGCAGGAGACGTGCTTTCCTTTTATTTCTTTTGCCGAGCCTGGCGGGGGTGACTCTTTTTGTGCTCCTGCCTTTTCTGGACGTGGTGAAGCGGTCTTTTCAGACGGCGGTCACGGGCGAGTTTACGGGAGTGAAAAACTATGGCGTTATTTTTCAGAATCAGGCGTTTGTGCTGGCGGTAAAAAATACCGCGCGGTTTACGGTGGTATGCATTCCGCTTCTGGTGCTGGCGGGGCTTCTGGTGGCGCTTACGCTGAGCAACTTTCATAACGCGTCGCTGATCAAGTCGGTGTATCTGTTTCCGCTTGCCATGCCGACTGCCACCATCGTTCTTGTATGGAAAATGGTCTTTTACAGGCAGGGTTTTTTAAATCTCTTTCTCACGAAAATCGGGGAACTTACGGGTTTATGGGGGAGTGTGACTACGGACTATCTGGGGACGGGCGCGTCCTTCTGGGTACTGGTGACGAGCTATCTGTGGAAGAATACCGGGTATACGGTTGTGCTCTGGCTTGCCGGTATTCTGTCGATTCCGAGTGAGTTTATCGAGGCGGCGAGAGTGGACGGGGCGGGAAGATGGAAATGCATCCGTTATATCATCCTGCCGAATCTGAAAGGCAGTTTTTATACGATTGTGATTTTGTCCTTCCTCAATTCGTTTAAGATTTACAGGGAGGCTTATCTGGTGGCAGGGTCTTATCCGCAGGAGGATATTTACCTGCTGCAGCATCTGTTCAACAACTGGTTCGTCAATCTGGAGTTTGACAAGATGGCTGCTGCGGCAGTGTGCGTGGGGGCGGTGCTTTTTGTGGCGATTATGGCGCTGCAGAGGGTCTGGGACCGGGCGGAGTGAGGCAGGGTCTGTTTATGGTTGTGCTATCTGCACAATAGATATAACGTTGAGACGAGCTTCGCAATGTACATACTAGACAAAAAGAAGGAAGGCCGTGGGATGCCGAAGTTTAGAAAAGAAATATATAGTGTGATAAAAAAATATATTGCGGCGGGAGCTTTGCTTGTGCCGGCTGTTCTGATTTGCCTTCCTGTGCTTCTGATTTTGACAGGATCGGTGATGGACAGTCTGGAAATGAAACAGTATCTGCTTCCGGTGTTCGGTGACGGGGAGGGGTATATCCGCTGGAAACTGATGCCGGATTATCCCACTTTTGAACATTACGGGAGGCTTCTGTTTATGACGCCTTCGTTCTTTGTTCTCTTTTGGAACTCTGTGAAGCTGGTGCTCTGTATTTTGGCGGGGCAGCTTCTGGTGGGGGTTCCTGCGGCGTGGGCGTTTGCTGCCTATTCTGTGCGTGGGAGCAGGGCTTTGTTTGCCCTCTATGTGGTGCTGATGCTTCTGCCGTTCCAGGTGACGATGCTTTCCAGCTATCTGGTGCTTGACCGCCTGGGGATGATGAATACCCATGCTGCCATTATTTTACCGGCGGTGTTTTCCACCTTGCCGATCTTTTTGACCTACGGCGGTTTCCGGGCGATTCCTCCGCAGCTGTTTGAGGCGGCGCGGATTGACGGGGCGGGTGAACTGCGGATATTTCTGACAATGGGGCTTCCTTTAGGGAAAAGTGGATTGTTATCTGCTATGGTGTTAGGTTTTTTGGAGTATTGGAATTTGATGGAGCAGCCGCTGGCGTTTCTGGAAGAGAAGGCGCTGTGGCCGCTGTCATTGTATCTGCCGGAGATCTCGTGGCTGCAGGCTGGCTTTGCGCTCTGCGCCTCGTTTGTCACTTTGATTCCGGCGGCTTTTGTATTTGTGCTGGGGCAGGATTATCTGGAGCAGGGGATAGTTTATTCAGGCCTAAAAGAATAGTGTGAGAAGTGCTTCTAAAACTCAGCAGCAGAGGCTGCTTCGTTAAGAAACACTAAGTCTCACACAGGAGAATGCCGAGAAACGGGCATTCTCCACGCACTTTGAAGATAGAAAAAATATGAGGAGGATAGAACCATGGATAAGCGGAGGAAGAGGATTGTCGGGGGGCTGGCAGCTTTTATGGTCTTTATGTGGCTGTGCACGCTGATTTCAAAAAGTATATATGCCTCAAAACTGCCTATGGTTTCGACGACCCGGACAGATTCCAAGTATATCGAGCATATTGTGGAGGCGGAGGGAATTGTGGAGGCAGGGGCTAAACTTCCCGTGACTGTCATGAGCGGTCTGCGTGTAAAGGAACTTGCGGTGCAGACAGGAGATCGGGTGGAAGAGGGGGATCTTTTGTTTGTCGTGGATCTGGAAGATATGAAACAGATTATGGACGAGCAGGAATTAGCGGCGCAAAAGGTGAAGCTGCAGATCGACACCGTCGTCCACAATAAGGAACTGGCGCAAAGCCGGAAGGCGCGGGAGGAGGAAAGGGCGAGAGAGGATTATGATGCGCTTGCCAGATATCAGGACACGCTTGTAGGACGGGCGGCAGAGGACGTGGCACAGGCGGCGGAGGCTCTTGAGGAGCTGCAGGCCGAGAACAGGGAGCACGAGAACGATTGGCAGAGGGAGGATGGCGAGTCTAAAACGGCGGAAGAGATGGAGGCCGAGCAGAAAGCCAGAGAGGAGACGGAAGAGAGGCTGAAACAGGAGCTGCAGGCCGCCGCCTACGCGGAGGCGGATGCCAGATGGAACAGGGACAATACCATAAAAGATGCGGGCCGCAGGGTGGAGGATGCTTTGCAGGAGGATAACGCGGACGCCACGTTGGCGGTTTACCGGGCGGAGCTTGCGGCAGTGCAGGAAAAAATTGCCGACTATCAAACGATCCTTAAGACGGAGGGAAAGATCACCAGTCCCATAGGAGGAATGGTGACTGATGTCTATGTGCAGACCGGCGGCAGAGTGCCGGATACGGCTTCCTTTCTTCTGGCGGACAATGAGGTGCCCTGCCAGTTCCGTGCGTCTCTTACCAAAGAACAGAAAAGTTATGTAAACCTTGGGGACGATGTGAAATTGCAGTTGGACGGGAGAAAAAAGATTGATGCCAAGGTGGATTATATGGAAGAAAATGAGAATATGCCGGGCACATATACGGCGCTTCTGCGGCTGCCGGAGGAGACGGGAACACCCGGTCTTTCCGGGAAAATGACCTGCTCTAAGGTGGGCGATAAGTACCCGGTTTGTGTTTCGCTTCTAACCCTGCACGCGGAGAACGACAGGAACTTTGTGTATGTGGTGAGCGAGCGGGAGGGGATTCTCGGCACGGAATACTATGTGGAGGAAATCACGGTCAGCGTGGTTGATAAAAATGACAGCTTTGCGGCCATAGAAGGGGCTGTGACGGCGGAGAGCCGGATCGTTGATTCTTCCACGAAGGAGATTAAGAAAGGGGATGTGGTGAGGCTGTCGGATGGCTCTTGAAAATATCGGTGAGATTGCTATAATAGAAATGCAAACTGGAGAAAGCTGATAGAATGGCAAAGCTTTTTTCAGCCCATGTTAGGGGACGAATAAGCATCGAGGCAGACAAGGACGGACAATCTGATGATTCTGGCGGCTATCAAAATTACATTGTGCAGTATCGTGGCGCTTGCCGTTTTATATATGCTGGCGATTATGCCGCGCATGATAAAAAGACCCGATACCTCGCTCTTTCAAAAGGTGTATTTTGCACACCGGGGGCTTCATGACAATGACGGTGACGCGCCGGAAAACTCCATGGCGGCCTTTCGAAAAGCAGTGGAGGCAGGGTTTGGCATGGAGCTTGACGTGCAGGTGACAAAGGACGGCGTGCCGGTTATTTTTCATGATTTTCAACTGAAAAGAATCTGCAGCGCAGAAGGTAAGATTGTGAATCATACATACGAGGAGCTGCAGGGTTACACGCTTTGTCAATCAAAGGAGCGGATTCCAAGGCTGTCAGAGCTGCTTGACATGGTGGACGGGCGCGTGCCTCTGATCGTGGAGATCAAGGCGGAGACGGCTGATGTCTCCTGCTGTGCCGTCATAGACAGGCTTTTACGTGCCTATCACGGCGCTTACTGCATTGAATCTTTCAATCCGATGGTGCTTTGGTGGTTTCGCCGCAATCGCAGGAATGTGGTGCGAGGACAGCTTTCTTCGAATTTCCGCAGGGAGGGCGAGTATTGGAACATTCTCTACTTTGCCATGACGCATCTTTTGTTCAATTTTTTGACGAAACCTGATTTTATCGCCTACAATCATAAATTCAGTGAAGAGCCGGGAAGAAGAATATGCAGGCATCTTTACAGACACCCGGCAGCGGCCTGGACCATTCGGAGCCAGCAGGATTTGGAAGCGCTGCAGGGTGAGTATGATGTATTCATTTTTGACAGTTTTCTTCCGGCCAGGGCCAGCCGGTTGTGACTTTTTGGCTCATTTCAAAAATCTGCCAGTACTTTCGCACGCTAATCTGTCAAATATTTTGTAATATTTGTCTCTCTTTTTGTGAAAATTTTCAAAAAACCAGTGTAATTATTTCAAAAATATGGTAAAATAGATGCTAGCCGAGTGGCTTTAATTTTCAACGGAAATGGAGGATAGCAAATAACATGGCGAAATGGGTATATTTATTTGAAGAAGGAAACGCGGATATGCGTAATCTTCTGGGCGGCAAAGGAGCCAATCTTGCAGAAATGACGAATCTGGGGCTGCCGATTCCGCAGGGCTTCACTGTGACAACGGAGGCTTGTACGGACTACTACAATAACGGCAGACAGATCTCAGACGAGATCAGAGAGCAGATTTTTACTGCGCTTGCAGGGCTTGAGGAAAAACAGGGTAAGAAGTTCGGTGATACCGAGAATCCGCTTCTTGTGTCGGTTCGCTCCGGAGCAAGAGCGTCCATGCCCGGTATGATGGATACTATTCTAAATCTGGGGCTGACGGATGCGGCGGTGGAAGGCTTTGCACAGAAAACGGGAAATTCCCGGTTTGCGTATGATTCCTATCGCAGATTTATCCAGATGTTCTCCGATGTGGTTATGGAGATCCCCAAATCTTATTTTGAGAGAATTTTAGACGAAATCAAAGAGTCCAAAGGCGTGAAGTTCGATACTGACCTGACGGCGGAGGATATGAAAGAGATTATCGTCCGTTTCAAGAATATTTATAAAGAGAATAAGGGCGAAGAGTTCCCGCAGGATCCCAGAACACAGCTTATGGAGGCGGTAAAAGCGGTGTTCCGTTCTTGGGATAATGAGAGAGCGATCGTATACAGACGCATGAACGATATTCCCGGAGACTGGGGTACGGCGGTGAACGTGCAGGCGATGGTATTTGGCAACATGGGCGATACATCGGGCACGGGCGTTGCCTTTACGAGAAATCCTTCCACCGGCGCAAAAGGCATTTACGGCGAGTACCTGATCAATGCGCAGGGCGAGGACGTGGTGGCAGGTATCCGGACACCCCAGCCCATTACCAGACTGGAGCAGGATCTTCCCGAGTGCTACAAGCAGTTTATGGAGATAGCGAACCGCCTTGAGGAGCATTACCGCGACATGCAGGATATGGAGTTTACCATCGAGGAAGGCAAGCTCTTCTTTTTACAGACGAGAAACGGCAAGCGTACCGCGCCCGCGGCTTTGCAGATTGCATGTGATCTGGTAGACGAAGGAAAAATTACGCCCGAGGAGGCAGTGCTTAGAATAGAAGCGAAGTCGCTGGATCAGCTCTTACATCCGACCTTTGATCCCGACGCTTTGAAGGCTGGTCAGGTAATCGGACAGGCACTTCCCGCTTCTCCCGGCGCGGCGGCAGGTAAGGTTTACTTTACGGCAAACGAGGCGAAAGAGGCACATGAGAAGGGCGAGAGAGTAGTGCTCGTGCGTCTGGAGACTTCTCCGGAGGATATCGAAGGTATGCATGCGGCGGAAGGGATTCTCACCGTGCGCGGCGGCATGACCTCCCACGCAGCCGTAGTGGCCCGCGGCATGGGTACGGCCTGCGTATCCGGCTGTGGCGACATTGCCATCAACGAGGAGGATAAAGTATTTGAACTTGGGGGAGAGGTATTCCATGAAGGCGATTACATTTCGCTGGACGGTTCCACCGGTAAGATTTATAAAGGTGACATCAAGACTGTTGAGGCTTCCGTGAGCGGAAACTTCGGGCGGATTATGGAGTGGGCGGACAAGTACCGTAAACTTCAGGTGCGTACCAATGCGGACACTCCCGCCGACGCGGCAAATGCAGTGAAGTATGGTGCGGAGGGCATTGGCCTTTGCCGTACCGAGCATATGTTCTTCGAGCCAGACAGGATTCCGAAGATCAGACAGATGATTCTGGCGAGAACCCAAGAGCAGAGAGAGAAAGCGCTCAATGCCCTGATTCCGTTCCAGAAGGGCGACTTCAAGGCATTGTATGAGGTGATGGAGGGCAGACCCGTGACCATCCGTTTCCTTGATCCCCCGTTACATGAGTTTGTGCCTACCGATCAGGCGGATATTGACGATTTGGCGGTTGAAATGATGATGACGGCGGAGGAAGTGCAGGAGATCTGCGATTCCCTCCATGAGTTTAATCCCATGATGGGACACAGAGGGTGCCGTCTTGCGGTTACTTATCCTGAGATTGCTAAAATGCAGACCAGAGCTGTGATGGAAGCGGCAATCGAAGTGAAGAATGAGAAGGGTTACGATATCGTACCAGAGATTATGATCCCTCTGGTTGGTGAGAAGAGAGAACTTAAGTTTGTCAAGGACGTGGTGGTGGAAGTAGCTGAAGCCGTGAAGAAAGAGAAAAATTCCGACATTCAGTACCACATCGGTACGATGATCGAGATTCCGAGAGCAGCGCTTTTGGCAAACGAGATAGCCGAGGAGGCTGAGTTCTTCTCCTTCGGTACGAACGACTTGACTCAGATGACCTTTGGGTTCTCACGCGACGACGCAGGAAAGTTCCTGGGCGATTACTATAAGAACAAGATTTATGAGTCCGATCCTTTTGCGAGACTCGACCAGAGCGGTGTGGGACAGCTCGTACAGATGGCAGCAGAGAAGGGACGCGCAACCAGACCCAATATTAAGCTGGGTATCTGCGGCGAGCATGGCGGCGATCCATCCTCCGTGGAGTTCTGTCATAAGGTGGGGCTGACCTATGTTTCCTGTTCACCGTTTAGGGTGCCGATTGCGAGATTGGCGGCGGCGCAGGCGGCTATAAACAATGTAGGAAAATAGAATATAAGTTGTCGTAGGGCATTGAAATTTATTCTATAGAAGGGCAAAGATATTTATTCTACGACATAGAAAAATAAGACCTTGCATCGCAGGATGCGGGGTCTTATTTTTGTCTAACGACTATCCTTTCCCTCGCATAAATACGGGATTTTTGGAACGTACTGCACAGGAATCACCATGGAGTAGGGGCAATTAGGACGTAAGCCCGACAGGATAAAACAAAGTGCCTTTTAAGTGCCCAATATAGAATAAATTTCAATGCCCTACGACATGGTGATATTTGTTTATGATGTTTTTGGGAGAATGATAATAGGTCTGGAATCCTTGTAAACTGGGGATTTGAGAGGACTGGCATTTCCCAAAAATGAGAGACAAATTCCCCAAAAACGATCAGATTACATTTCTGGGAGCGTTTTTGGGAAAATGCAGGATGTTCCCGGATGGGAGGTTTTGCGAAGGATGAGGAAGAAGAATTTCAAGGGAAGATGTGAAAAGAGGGTGATTGGAAAGTGTTCTGAGGTGTGCAGGACATATGATGCCATCCAGTATGCTTATGCTGATCTGCTGCAGGAGAGTGATGAGATTAAGGAAATCAGATGTAATGTGTTGTTGGATGGATTGGATGTCGGAGAGTATACATCGGATTTTGTCTGCAC
>CAMTMP010000022.1 GCA_947073545.1 uncultured bacterium | reverse complement strand
CTATTTTACCGCACAGGAGGATATCCTGCATGAAACCTGAATGCTTTAGTGTGAAAAGTTTTTATTCCTCAGTGCTGGTGTTAATAAAAATGGCCTCAAATTTGTAATGAAAAAAAAGGCAGAAAAGAGAAATTATATGTTGACAAACAATATTATATATCATATAGTATGTGTAGAAACAATATTATACAGAATATAATATTGTATATTTAAATAATATTATAGAATAACAGAGGTGATTGAAGGGAGGATAACTCCGAAAGCGATGACAATGAAATATGGAAACAAGAAGAAAGGGGTCATTTACATGGTTTTTAACACAGGTGCGGCATTGCTGGACGCCATCGTGCTGGCTGTTGTGTCCCATGAGACGGAAGGAACTTATGGCTACAAGATCACGCAGGAAGTGCGGCTGGTCATAGAGATTTCCGAGTCCACACTGTATCCGGTTCTGCGAAGGCTGCAGAAGGATGAATGCCTGCAGATTTACGACATGGAATGTGCGGGAAGAAACAGGCGTTATTACAGGATCACAGAGAAGGGAAGGGCACAGCTCAATCTTTACGTCAGCGAATGGTACAGGTATTCTGCCAAATTGAACAGTATCTTTGAGGGAGGACTGAAAATTGAAAAATAAGTCTGAGGACCTTATTTTTCAATTGGAAATTTGTGACGATTCGGAATGGAGGAAAAAATGAACAGAACGGAATTTATGAGCAGACTGACCGCACTTCTGCAGGATGTGCCGCCTGCGGAGCGGGAGGAGGCGATCACTTATTATAATGAATACTTTGACGATGCGGGAGAGGGAAACGAAGCGGGTGTGATTGCGGCCCTTGGCTCACCGGAAGAGCTTGCCAGATCAATCAAGGCGGGGCTTTCCGACGGAGGGAATGCGGGAGAATTTACGGAATCCGGATTCCACAGCTATGAACAGAGGAATAAGAATCAACTTATGTCAACTGACGGAACACAGGACGGGGCACAGAGAACCGGAGGCGCCTTTCGCGAAAATTCACAAAACGGGGCGCAGGCGGCCGGTGCGGGAAATGCATACGGCGCATACGGACGGCAGGCAAACGGCGCGGGAAACGCATACGGCGCATACGGACATCAGGCGAACGGCGCGGGAAATGCATACGGCGCATACGGACAGCAGGCGAACGGCGCAGGCGGTGCATATGACGGCAGCCGGCAGAATGCACAGGGCATACCGCAGAAGAAACCTATGACTGGCGGGCAGATTGCACTGATTATCGTGTTGGCGGTGTTACTCTCCCCTGTCTGGCTCGGCGTGCTGGGCGGTCTTTTTGGAGGCGGCGTGGGCATATTGGCCGGTCTGCTCGGCGTTTTCATTGCGTTTCTGGTGGTGGGCGTTGTGCTGACGGTGGTGGGTATTGCGCTGGTCATCGCGGGATTTGTGGCCATGTTCGGCGCGCCGCTGGGTGGCCTTTGCATGATCGGCGGCGGTCTGATTATGGTGGCGGTCGGATTGGTGTTTGTCTGGCTGATGGTGCTTGTGGTAGGTTCGGCGATCCCGGCCCTGTTCAGGGGATGTGTGAATCTGTGCCATAGATTGTTTCACAGGGGAGGTGCGAAGGCATGAAAAAATTTACAAAGGGCTGTCTGATGACGGCGTTGGTACTGTTTATAATAGGTCTTATCCTCAGTATTGTGTGCGGACTGCTTGGCGGGTTCCGGCAGCTAGAGGAGATGGGAAGCGTGGGCAGCCTGCATGGCATTCCGTTCGTCTGGCACAGGAATGCCGACGGCGACTGGCGGATTGGCTTCCTGCGGTCTTCGGGCTATGACGGGGATGATTTGGAGCGTATCGCGGAAATTGAAGATATTGAGGATATAGAAGATATCGAGGAGCTTCGTGAGACAATGAATCATGTGACAGAGAAAAAACTGAAGGAGATGGAAGGAAAGGGAGAGCAGCTTGCGCTCACGGCCGATACCCTCGGCAGTCTTGAGATTGACGTGGAGGACTGCAATGTGGTGATCTGGAAATCTGAGGATGCGCATGTATGGATTTATGTGGACGGCGATTCCAACAGACCGCATTATTCCATTGAGAATGAGAACGGCAGAAGCGAACTGACCATTGAAAACGAGGTGAAGCGCCGTCTCGGGCACTGGCGCAACGGCCCCAATGATACCGTTTATCTTCGTCTGCCGGAAGGCTGTGCGCTGGAGGAATGCGATATCAGTATGGGCGCGGGCTATATGGACAGCATATTTCTGAAAGCGAAAGATTTGAAGGTGGAGCTGGGCGCAGGACTGGTCGAGATGGAAGGCTCTGAGGGAGAGAAGCTCAGCATTCTTGTGGGCGCGGGAGAGCTTCTTGCCGACCGTATCACAGCAGGGAAGGCAGATTTTGAGATCGGCGCCGGGCATCTGGGCATCGGGGAGCTTTTCGTGAACGGCGAGACGGATCTGGAGGTGAGCATGGGCGCGGCCGAGATTGCCGGTACCATTCCGGGAAATCTGGATGTGGAATGCGATATGGGAGAGATTGTTATGAGCCTTACCGGTTCGGAGGACGATCACAGCTATGACGTGGAGTGCGGCATGGGTAATGTCACGGTGGGAAGTTACAGCCACGGCGGATTTGCGTCGCACAAGACATGGAACACTGGAAAAAGCAGTGAGTTTGATATAAACTGTAATATGGGTAATATAGTTGTAACCTTTGAAGAGTAAAAGAAATGTGTTATGTAAATTCATAAAAGGGCTGGAAATATGACGTTATGTAAACTTAAACAACTCCAGATAGATGCAAGTTATGTTAATTGGAAGAACAAGTAGAAATGGAACAGAAAAAACAAGCACAGTTATGCGCAAAAATAGCATGGAAATGGAGGAAAATCATGAATAACGATATCAGAAAATTAGTGAGATCAAGGGAAAATAAAATGATATGCGGCGTCTGCGGGGGAATCGGGGAGTACCTCAACATAGATCCCACGCTGGTGCGTCTGCTCTGGGCGATCTGTTCTGTGGCCAGCGTGGGCATGGGACTGCTTGTCTATTTTGTTGCAGCGGTGGTGATGCCGGAGAATGACGACATTATGATGTAATAGAAAGCGGGCGGTAGGTTTGTTATGTAAACCCATCGCCCGTTTCTTGCTTCATAGGAAATTGCGACAGTGCAAACCATTCAGGGAGAATGCTTCGCTGTCGGGCGACGATTTTTGCAAATAGTCCGAAACGATTTTCACAGTGATTTCTCTTGCCTTTGCGCTGGATACATTACTGTTTGCTGTCTCACCCAAATACACACAGAAGTAAATCCTTTGCCCATGCCTGTTTTTCCGTAAATGGAAATGTCCGTGTCACTTTGCTCTGATAAGAGCATAACCTGTTTTAAGCAGTTCCGTGTTTCCTCCGAATAATCAGTGTGATCGCCAAAAATGCGTTCCATCACTTCCACCTGCTCTTTGGGGGAAATCAGCAATGACGATTCAATCCAAAAGCCTGTCAGAACCGGATTGTTATTATTTGTGTTCAGACGTCCTTCCCAATCAGAAATATCGCAATTTCCGTATGCAAGTCCGTTTAAATTTTCTTGTATCATATCTTTTCCGAGCGCATCAATAACCTCACGGAAATACCAGACACCAACAAAATACTTTATGATACAAAAATTTTTTCATGCCTTTCTCCGCATTTTCTGCTATTGCCGCAGCCCTTTTTTGCCGCATTCCCTTACACTTCCGAAACAGCATCCGCCTGTCATATCGTAAAAAACAGCCCCGATTTTTTCAACGCGGGCCGCACCGCGTTGTACACCAGTACGGCCACGATCGTGGAGGTCACCGCGTTGATGGAGGTGGATGCCACATTCCACGCCAGAGTCACTTCTGCGGCGGGTTTGCCCAGGATCGCCAGCTTGTAAAAGTAGCCGAACAGCGGGTCAAAAATCACGTTGAACAGGAGCCCGCCCACAGCGGCGATGAGAGACCATCTGTATACTTTTTTTGTGTCGGTCTCGGCGCTGATGTGCGCGATTTTGTGAGCGATCAGTCCGGTAATCAGGCCGATGCAGAATTTTAAGACAAAGGTTTTCGGGGCGTAGACCACATAAACCGGATCAAAGAGATCGCCGATGGTCATACCGATGGCGCCGCCAAGGCCGCCGTATACGCCGCCAAGCAGCAGTGCGCCCAGCACACAGACCGCGTTCCCCAGATGAATCGAAGTGGCATCGCCGCCCGGCAGGGGAATTTTGATCTGTAAAAAAGTGAACACCACGTAGGATAGTGCGGCAAAGATGCCCGTAAATACAATTTTCAACAGTTTTTCGTTTTTCATATGGATTTTTCCTTTCTTTGCGTTCTATCAAAAAATTCCAGTGCGTTTACTGATAGACTTATCTTATACCAAAATAACTCTTTTAAAAGTACCACTTTGCATTTTTTTAACCATACCAGATGCCGGATCGCAGGGCGGGAAAGACGTCTCTAAAAAAATGATACCTAAATAACAAAAGATACCTTCATTCCCGCCGCCCCGTTTATTAGGATGTAAGAAACAGTCTGAAAGACAGCGCTTCGTGGAAGCGGAAAGGGAGGGGAGCATGGAAGGATATCGGTTTTTGGATGAACAGGGAACCTTTTCACTGGAACAGCCGGAAAACTATAGCTGCCAGTATTTTCCCATTGCGGGAGAAAAGGGGTTGAAGAGCGCGCTGACGCCGACTTTCGGCGGCGACAGCAAGAGAGACCAGAACACGTTTCTGCTTGAGCCGGTCAGCGTGGAAAATCTGCACAACAACCGCTCTGCCAGAAATCTCTGGTGCCATATAGAGGGGAAGGGAAGCTGGTCAGCGACGGGCGCGTCGGCGGAGGCGGAAGCGGCTAAATTTACGGACAGACAGGAAAAAAGCGTTCTCACGGCGGGACTGATGTGGCAGAGCGTGACGCGCACCTCGGAAAAATACGGGCTGGAGGCGAAGATCACGTCCTTCGTGCCGGTGGATCACGATGTGGAGATTATGCGGGTGGAGATAAAAAACTGCGGGGATCGGGAACTTTCGTTTGTGCCTGTGGCGGCGGTGCCGCTCTATGGGAGAAGCGCGGACAATCTCCGGGACCACAGGCATGTCACTTCCTTGCTGCACCGCATACGGGTCCGGAAGGAGGGGGTGGTGGTTACACCCACGCTCTCCTTTGACGAGCGGGGACATCGCGTCAATAAGGTCAGCTATTTTGTGTGCGGTATGACGGGTGACGGAACCGTGCCGCAGGCATTCTTCCCGACGGCGGAGGCGTTTCTGGGGGAAGGGGGCAGTTATACCGCGCCGCGCGCCGTTATGGAGAATGCGTCCGGCGTTCCGGCGGGGACGGCTATAGACGGAAAAGAGGCGGTGGGCGGCCTGCAATTTGAAAAGACCGTGCTGGCCGCCGGGGAGCGGGCTTCCTTTACGATTCTGATGGGCATTACGGAGGAGCCGGAAACCATAGCGGAGACGCTGGCGGCATATCGGACCGAAGAATTGGCGGAGGCGGCCTTTGTCAGAACGAAGGAGAGATGGCAGGAGAAGATCAATATCCGGTATCACACGGGAGACAGGAATTTTGACGGCTTTATGCGGCGGGTGAGCTTCCAGCCCACGCTTCGCAGAATTTACGGCTGTTCTTTCCTGCCCTATCACGACTACGGCAAAGGCGGACGGGGATGGCGTGATCTGTGGCAGGATTGTCTGGCGCTGCTTTTGATGAATCCGGACGGGGTGCGGCAGATGCTTCTCGATAATTTCGGCGGGGTGCGCATGGACGGGACCAACGCCACGATCATCGGCGCGAAACAGGGAGAGTTCATTGCGGACCGGAATAACATTACAAGGGTGTGGATGGATCACGGCGTCTGGCCCTTTATGACGACGAAGCTGTATATGGACCAGACAGGCGATCTGGAAATTCTGGAAAAAACAGTGCCTTATTTTAAGGACAGGCAGGCGGAGCGTGGCACGGCGGTGGATGAGGCGTGGAACGATGCTTACGGCAGTCTGCAAAAAAGAGCGGACGGGGATGTTTACTACGGAACGGTGCTGGAGCATCTGCTGGTACAAAACCTCTGCGCTTTCTATGAGGTGGGTGCACACAACCAATGCAGGCTGCGGGGCGCAGACTGGAACGATGCGCAGGATATGGCGCCGGAGAAAGGGGAGAGCGTCGCGTTTACAAACGCGTATGCCGGCAATCTCCGGGAGCTGGCACAGTGCCTGCGGCTCTATCGGGAGCGGACGGGAAAAAACGAGGCCGTGATCGCGCAGGAAGTGCGCACGCTGCTTGAGACGGACAGGGAAGTGTATGAAAGTCCGGCAAAAAAAGAGCGGGTGCTTGGGCAGTATGTGAAAGCATGCCGCCACAGTGTAAGCGGGAAAACCGTTACAGTGCGTATAGATGCGCTTGCCGACAATCTGGAAGAGAAGGCGGACCGGATGGCGGCTCATATCAGACAGGCCGAGTGGGTGACGGATCAGGCGGAGAACGGCTGGTTTAACGGCTACTATGACAACCACGGCAGGCAGGTGGAGGGAGCGCACGAAGAGGGGGTGCGCATGATGCTGACGGGGCAGGTATTTGCCATTATGGGAGGCACGGCCACAGATGATCAGATCAGAAGCATCGTAAAAAGCGCGGACACATACCTGTATGACGGGAGCATCGGCGGATACCGCCTGAATACTGACTTTAAGGAAATGAAGACGGATTTGGGAAGGATGTTCGGATTCGCTTACGGCGAGAAGGAAAACGGCGCGGTCTTTTCCCACATGGCGGTGATGTACGCAAACGCCCTGTACCGCAGAGGATTTGCGAAAGAGGGATATCGGGCGTTACAGGCGCTGGCGGATGCGGCGCTGCATTTCGGGAGGAGTAAGATTTATCCCGGCATTCCCGAGTATTTCAACTGCGAGGGGCGGGGGATGTATCACTATCTGACCGGGGCGGCAAGCTGGTATATGCTGACTTTCATCACGGAGGCTTTCGGCGTCAGGGGAAAGGCGGGCGATCTGGAGATTGCCCCGGCGCTGATGCGCGAACAGCTTGACGAAAGCGGGACGGCTGTGCTGGAGCTGCCCTTTGCGGGAAAGAGATTCTGCATTACCATAAGAAATCCGGAGAAGCTGGAGTACGGCGCATACCGTGTCCGGTCTGCGGCGATAGATGGCCGGCCGCTTGCGGCTTCGCATGTTGTGCTGCCGCAAAGTGAAATTGCTGGATTATCCGATGAAGTGCATACCATAGATATTTTGTTGGGGAGCGGAGAAGGAGACAGATTATGAGACAAGAGCAGAAGAAATATATCATGAAGGATTACGGCAGAAAATCTACCTTTGCAAGTTTCCTGCCGGGCATTGCAGGTCTGCATGGCATACCAATTTGGTGCTATTATGTAAACCGTGGGCAGGGGGTTGTCAGTTTCGGCGTGGACAATAAGGACGGTGCGATCATGGAGTTTTATCCGGCGCATACGGCTTACCAGAATGTGAAGCGGACGGGTTTTCGCACGTTCCTCCGGAGAAACGGGGACTATACGGAATGCTTTTCACAGGAAAAGTGGGAGCAGGAGATGGAGATCGGCATGAACAGTCTGTCCCTGCGGGAAAGGAATGAGGAGCAGAAGCTTTTGACAGAGGTGGATTATTTTATCCTGCCCGGAGAGAAAATCGGCGCGCTTGTCAGGAAAGTGACTGTGACCAATGAGGATGCATGGGAGATTTCGTTGGAAATACTGGACGGTATGCCCGCGCTGATCCCTTACGGGGTCGGGATGGACAGCGTGAAGAATATGACGCAGACGGCTAAAGCGTGGATGCAGGTGGAGGATCTGGAGGAAAATGTACCGTTTTTCCGCGTGCGCGCCAGCATGGATGACAGCGCGGCGGTGCAGGAGATCGAGGGCGGCCACTTTTCTTTCGCCTGTCTGGAGGACGGCGCATTGCTTGCGCCCCTCGTTGACACGGAGGCGGTGTTTGCCTACGACTGTTCACTTGAGAGGGCGGTGCGGTTTGCACAGGACGGGCTTACCGGTGTATACGCGCAAAAGCAGGAGACGGCGAACCATTTTCCGTGCAGCTTTTACGGCGCGCACAGGCAGCTTGCGCCCGGGGAATCGCTCACCTTATACGAAGTGATCGGACGGGTAGAAAAGAAGGCGTATCTGAAACGGTTTCTGGCGGAGACAAGAAACGACGTCTACTTTGAAGAAAAGCGGGAAGAGGCGGAAAAACTGGTTCAGGAGCTGTGCAGCGGCGTGGTCACGAGAACCGCTTCGGAGAGTTTTGATATCTACTGTCAGTACAATTATATGGACAATGTGCTCAGAGGCGGCTATCCGCTTCCGCTTGGCAGCAATAAGCTGTATTACGCGTACTCCAGAAAACACGGGGATCTGGAGAGAGATTATAACTATTTTTCCATGCTGCCGGAGTTCTTTTCACAGGGCAACGGCAATTTCCGGGATGTGAACCAGAACCGTCGCTGCGACGCCTTTTTTGGGCGCTGTGTGGGCCGGGAAAACGTGAAAGTATTTTACAGCTTGATCCAGCTTGACGGCTACAATCCGCTCGGGGTGGAGAAGCTGACTTACCGTCTGGACAGAGAGCGGGCACAGCCGCTTTTTCAGGGGATTGAGGAGAGCGCGGCTAAAGAGCTGGCTGCGTTTGTGGAGAAACCCTTCACGCCGGGAGCGCTCTGGGCGAAACTTGACGACACTCTTGACGGATGGAAGGAGTCTCTCTTTTATCAGGTCATTAACTTTGCCGAAAGTACGGTGAACGGAAAGTTTGGGGAGGGCTACTGGAGCGACCACTGGACTTATAATCTGGATCTGATCGAGGACTATCTGGAGATTTATCCCGACAGGGAGCGGGAGATGCTTTTCGAGGAGGAGTACACCTATTTCCTGTCGCAGATTCGCATTAACCGCCGCGGCAGGCGCTATGCGGAGACAAAAAAGGGGCTTCGTCAGTATCATGCGCTGGACGAGACGAGCAGGCGGGACGGGGAGGAAAAGCTGGTGCGCGCGCAGTTCGGCAAGGGAGAGCCGGTATATGTCACGCTGATGGAAAAGCTGCTCCTTCTGTGCGCCACCAAGTTCGCGACGCTTGACGCCTACGGCATGGGCGTTGAGATGGAGGGCGGAAAGCCCGGATGGTACGATGCGTTAAACGGCCTGCCGGGATTGTTTGGCTCCTCCATGGCGGAGACCTACGAGCTTGCCAGAATGCTCCGCTATACGATTTCCGTGCTGGAGAGATACACGGAGGAAGTGGCGGTCACGGAGGAACTCGGTGATTTTATAGACGAACTGCGGCTGGTGGTGCGGCTGGAAAAGGACAGTCTGGAAAAGGACGGGGAAATCCTCTCCTTCTGGAACCGGATCAACGATGTGAAGGAACTTTACAGGGATAAGACTTATAACGGTATTTCCGGCAAAAAGAAAACCTATGCGGGAGAGGCACTGGCCGAAGGATTGAAGGAGTGGGAGGCGTTTGTGGCGCGGGGCATCGAGAAAGCCTGCGCTTTCGGGGAAGGCATATGCCCGACCTATTTCTCTTACGAAGTGACGGACTATGAAAAGAAGGCGGACGGGATCGTGCCGCTTCGGTTCGAGGTGAAGCCGGTACCGGCCTTTCTGGAAGGTCCGGTCCGCTATCTGAAACTGGAACTGCCGGAGGAAAAGAAGAAGTCTCTGTATGAGCGGGTGAAAAACAGCGGGCTGTATGATGAGAAGCTTTCCATGTATAAGGTGAACGCTTCTCTGGAACAGGCGTCCTACGAGCTTGGCAGAGCCTGCGCGTTTACGCCCGGCTGGCTGGAGAATGAGTCTGTCTGGCTGCATATGGAGTATAAGTATCTGCTGGAGCTTCTGCGCAGCGGCATGTATGGTGAGTTTTTCGCGGATTTCCACAAGGCGGCGGTGCCCTTTCTGGATCCGGCGGTTTACGGAAGGAGTATCTATGAAAATTCTTCTTTTATCGCCAGCAGCAGGAACCCCGACGGGAAGATTCACGGAAAAGGCTTTGTGGCCAGACTTTCCGGCTCCACCATTGAATTTATCAGCATATGGAAGCTGATGATGTTCGGACGGCACGTTTTTGCGATGAAAAACGGCAGCCTTGTGTTTGCACCGCAGCCGGCCATCCCCGCGTATCTGATTCCGGAGGACGGTGTGGTAGAGACGACGCTTCTGGGGGAGACGGCGGTGGTTTACCGGCTGGAAGAGAAAAAGGATTACATACCGGGGCGGTATGCGGTCAGACAGATGCATTTTACCTATAAGAACGGCACCGAGGCGGATGTGGACGCGGGGGATGTCAGCGGGAAGCTGGCGGAGGACGTCCGGGCAGGAAAGGTGGAGCGGATTGAGGTCTGCATCAGATAAAGGTGTGCGAAACTCCTTGCAGGGTATTGAAATTGCGCGAATTGCTCCCTTGTGTCGGGCTGCGAAACATGGTTTTTCTAAAATATTCCGGTATGGCTGTGAGATGCGGAATATTAAGAAAATCTCATGTTTCTTTGCAAGGACAGCTTCGTGAGCAATTCGTGCAATTAGCGTATGTTATGAAGAGTTTCGCAATGATATGAAATGAAAGGAAAAAAGGAAAAAGCATGAAAAAGATAAGAGAGTATGTGACGGACTACAGTGCGGGGAAGTTCTGGGAGGAGACGGTGCGTGATGCAGAAGAAATGCAGGACTGTATGCATGTGGTCAATGTTTATCCGAATGTGACGTATCAGAAGCTGCGGGGATTTGGCGGCGCGTTTACGGAGAGTGCGGCGCACAACTACGCAGCGATGGGTGAAGAGCGGAAAAAGGAGATGATACAGGCGTACTTTGGTGAGGACGGCCTGCGGTATAACCTGGGACGGCTTCCTATAGGAAGCTGTGACTTCGGGCTGGGGAATTACGCCTATGTGGAGGAGGGAGATGAGGCGCTTTCGACCTTCTCCGTCGCCCATGACGAGGAGGAGATCATTCCGCTCATCAGGGACGCGCAGAAGGCGTGCAAAGAGGAGATGGCGTTTATGGCGGCGCCCTGGTCTCCCCCGGCATTTATGAAGACCAACGGGGAGATGAACCATGGCGGAAAATTAAAGGCGGAATACTATCCGGCGTGGGCGGCTTATTTTGTAAGATTTGTGGAAGCTTACAGAAAGGCGGGGATACCGGTCGCTTTTCTGACGACGCAGAATGAGCCGATGGCGGTGCAGACATGGGATTCCTGTATTTATACGTCGGAGGAGGAGGCGCGCTTTGTGCGGGAGCATTTGGGACCGGCGTTAGAGAAGGCCGGGCTTTCCGATATCGGTATTTATGTGTGGGACCACAACAAGGAGGAAGCGTACCAGCGTTTTAAGGAAGTCATGGCGGATGAGGGGACGAAAAAGTATGTCAGCGGCGCCGCGGTGCACTGGTACACCGGGGATCACTTTGAGGCGGTAGAACTGATCCGGAGGCAGTACCCGGACAAGGAAGTGTTTTTCACGGAAGGCTGTGTGGAGTATTCCCGTTTTGCGGATTCGGGTGAGGTGGAGAAGGCGGAAATGTACGCCCACGATATCATGGGGAACCTGAATGCGGGCGTCAGCGCCTCCTTTGACTGGAATCTGTTTCTGGATGCGGAGGGCGGCCCCAACCATGTAGGAAACTTCTGCGCCGCGCCGGTTATGTGCAATCTTAAGGAGGACACCTTTGAAAAACGCCTGTCCTACTATTATATTGGGCATTTCAGCCGTTATATCGTGCCGGGTGCGGTCAGAGCCGGCGTGACGCGCTACAGCGATGCGGTGGAGGCGGCGGCTTTCGTAAACCCGGACGGCGGGCGGGTGCTCGTTTTGTTAAATAAGACGGAAAAGGAGATTCCGGTGACGGTCAGGGAGGCAGGGTGCGGTATCGAAACCGTTTTAGCACCGCATACCATTCATACAATATGCTACTAAAAAAAAGATACCTTTTTAAAATTTGGGACATTTATACCAAATCGGGCGGACTCTATAATCTAAGTATCAGCTGACGACAAGGATATGTTGACAAAGAATGAAAATCAAAAGGAGGATATGTTATGAAACGGAAAAAACTGATTTTCCTGATGTTAGCGGGGGCAATGGTATTGGGTGTGACGGCATGCGGCGGCAGCGGCGGGGCTTCTTCCGACAGCGGCGCGGCTTCTGGTTCCGGCGCTGCAGGTGATGCGGACGCGGGAGAAGCAGGCGATGCACAGGCGGCGGACGATACATCTGCATCAGGCGGGGACAAATTGGTGGTCTGGACGCTGGCGAAAGATCTGGAGCAGTTCGCGGAATATTATAATGAGAAGACAGGCACGGCGGTGGAGACGGTGGTGATCGAGCCGGCCAACTATGTGACCAAGGTGCAGACAGCCTTAAACGGCGGCCAGAAGGAGCCGGATATCATCGTGGGCGAGCCTCAGATGCTGGAAGACTTCTACGAGGCGGGATACTTTGAAGACCTGAATCAGGCGCCCTACAATGCGCAGGATTACGCGGACCAGATCGTGGATTACGTCTGGGATGTGGGACAGGATGCGGACGGTATTCAGAGAGCGATCTCCTATCAGATTACCCCTGCCGGCATTTATTATAGAAGAGACATTGCCCAGACGGTGTTTGGGACGGACGATCCGGATGAGATCGGTCAGTTGTTTGCGGACTATCCGACCATCATGGAGACGGCGCGGACCTTGAAGGACGCAGGCTACCGTATTTTCGCTTCCGATGCGGAAATCAACTACTTTTCGGGCGACTCCGCATGGGTCATCGACGGCGTGCTGAATGTGGATCAGGGCAGAAAAGACTATCAGGATCTGTGCGTTTACCTGTATCAGGATGACCTGACAGCTTATGCGAACCAGTGGTCTACCCCCTGGTATCAGGCGATGGCGGGCGAGGTGCCGATCCTTACCGCGGATATCCAGAACTACGCGGACGATTCCGTGGACGTGTGGGATGCGGAAGGTTTTGCGGAAGCCACCAAGGATCTGGCGAAGACGGAAGTGTTTGCGTTCGGTCTTCCTTCCTGGGGCGTGCTTACCATGAGAGACAATGTGCAGGGGACTTCCGGCAAGTGGGGCGTGTGCTCCGGTCCGGCTTACGGTTTCGGCGGCGGTACCTTCATCGGTATCTCCTCCCAGTCCGAGAGAAAAGAGCAGGCGTGGGACTTCTTAAAGTTCTGTACCCTGAATGAAGACACCGCAAACTGGTGGATTGAGAAGTCCGAGGGCGATACCGTATCCCTGATTCCCGTATTGGAGGCTCATGCGGAGGATAAGAACGAAGTGTACGGCGGACAGCAGCTCTACAAGTTCTGGCTGGAACAGGCACAGGGAATCGACTACTCCAAGGTGACCAGGTACGATAAGTTTATTGGTGACGAGTGGGGAAGGGCGACTACGGCGATCAAGACCGGCGAGATGAACAAGGAAGAGGCATGGAGCAATTTCTATGATCAGGTCGAGGCTACCTATCCGGAAATCACGGTAAACAGATAAAGATTTATGGGAGGAGGGGGCAGCGAATAGCGGCCCCTTCCACTTAAGTGGGACGGAGGAAACTATGGCAATGACAAATGTGGGGAAACCTAAAAAGAGAAATCTGAATCGTATCGCCTATCTGTTCGTACTGCCCTTTGTGATCGTCTTTTTGACGTTCAGCGTATATCCGGTGCTGCGGACGCTGTATTTGAGCTTTACGACGTATAAAGGCTTCGGAGACCCGAAATGGGCGGCACTTGACAATTACATAAGAGTCTTTAAGGATAAATTTTTCTGGAAGGCGCTTGGAAACACGGTTAAGATCTGGGGTGTGAATATTATTTTACAGCTGGGGCTGGCCTTTCTGCTTACGGTGATTTTCAGCGACATCAAATATAAGATACGTGGCTTGTCGGTGTTTCGGGCGGTGTACTATCTGCCAAATCTGATCGCTGCGACTTCCGTGGCTTTTCTGTTTAAGACACTGCTTGACTGGAAGTACGGCAGCTTTAACCAGCTTCTCTTGATGCTGGGGGTTACAAAGGAACAGATTAACTGGCTGGGTTCTACGGGAACCGCGCCCTACGTGATTTCGGTGATCGGCGCGTGGATGTGGTTTGGCAATTCCTTTATCATGCTGATGGCGGGTGTGCAGGGCATTCCGACGGACTATTTCGAGGCGGCGGCCATCGACGGCGCGGGCAGATGGAAGGTGTTTGCGAAAATCACGATTCCGCTTCTGCGGCCGATTATGCTGTATGTGTTTGTGACTTCGCTGATCGGCGGACTACAGCTTTTTGACCTGCCGTTTCTGATGAACGGTGTGGCGCCGAACACGGCGGGCGAGCCGTCGGGCTGTCTGCAGACTGCGGTTATGTATCTTTACAAGTTTGGTTTTGAGACGCATCAGGTGGGATACGCCTCGGCGATTGCCTACACGCTGTTCTTTATCATTCTGATCGTGTCCATCATTCAGTTTAAGACATTGGGAAGGGAGGCGGACTAGTATGGCGACAAAGGTAAAAAAAGGAATCATTTATGCCTGCATGATCCTGCTTGCGGCGGTCTGTTTCCTTCCGTTTCTGCTGATGATGGTGAACGCCACGAGAAGCGGTGTGGAAATCACCCATTCCTTCACCCTGATTCCGAGCAGCCATTTGAAGGAAAACTGGGAGGCGCTGTTTTCGTATGTGAACCTGTTTCAGGGGTTTAAAAACAGTCTTCTCGTAGCCATACCGGCGACCGTGCTGACGGCGTATTTCTCGTCGATCACGGCATATGCGCTGGCGGTATACCGCTTTAAGGGGAGCGGCTGGCTGTTTAAAGTGCTGGTGATCTTTATGATGATCCCGGCGCAGCTTAGCCTGATCGGTTTTTACAATCTCTGTCAGAAGCTGCATATGGTGGATTCCTATCTGCCTCTTATCATTCCGGCGATCGCTTCGCCGGGCACGGTGTTTTTCTTAAGGCAGTATGTGCAGTCCACGCTGTCGAAGGCGCTTCTGGAGGCGGCCCGGATTGACGGCGCAAGAGAGCTGCATATCTTCCACCGCATTGTGCTGCCGATCATGGCTCCCGGTATCGCGACCATGTCCATCGGCGCGTTCATCGGCAACTGGAACAACTATCTGGTGCCGTTGATTCTGTTAAACACACCGGAAAAGATGACCCTGCCGGTGATGATCAGTACCCTGAACGCGGCCACGGATCTGCAGAAGAATCAGGGAGCGATCTACCTGGGCGTGGCGATTTCCGTGGTGCCGATCCTGATCGTGTTCTGCTTCTGCTCGAAGTATATTATCAGCAGTATTTCGGCAGGAAGTGTCAAAGAATAGAGTGAAAAGAGTGGCATAAAGGGCAGTATCTCTGCACAGGGGTAGTGCTCTTTGGCGTTGAAAAGAACGGATAAAAGCCGTATACTGTAGACAGGTTGGAAATACATTGGATTTTGATTATGGAGAGCGGCAAAAGGAATGCGGATGAAAAGAGGGGACAGAAAAAACGAAAAAGGGGTTCTCACCTGTGTGCTTTTAGCAGGGGTATTTCTGCTCTGTGCAGGATGCGCGCCGAAGGATGGAGGGCAAAAACAGCAGGGAGAGGGACCGGTGTCCGGGGCGGCGGCAGACGGGGCGGATGCGCCCGCATGGGAGAGGTATGCGCACGAGCCGGTTTCCTTTGACTGGTATATCAATTATTCATGGTTTCATTCCGAGTGGGGCGGCGACGTGGTGTCCGATAAAATTACGGAGGAGACGGGCGTCAGTATACAGTTCATTACCCCGGGCGGGAATGAAAAGGAGAAGCTCAACGCCTTGATCGCGGCGGATTCCCTGCCGGATTTCATTACCCTTGGCTGGTGGGAACCGCAGGTCAACCAAATGATCGACGGCGGTATGGTCTATGCCCTGAATGAACTGGCGGACGATTACGATGCGTATTTTTATCAGGTCTGTGACGACGATGTGGTCAACTGGTATACGAAGGAGGACGGCAACATATACAGTTATCCCAACTCCTTTTTCACGGCGGAGGATATCGGGACTTATGACAATATCGGCTCCAACCAGACGTTTCTTGTGCGGAAGGATATTTACGAAGCCATCGGCAGTCCGGACATGACGACGCCGGAGGGATTTTTGGCGGCGGTGGAGAAGGCGAAGGAAAGGTTTCCGACGGTGGACGGGGAACCGCTGATTCCGGTAGGCGCGCATGTGTTTAACGATCAGGGAAACGTTTCTTTTGACCAGTATCTGATGAATTTTTTGGCGGTGCCCTTCGAGGAGGACGGGGAAATGTATGACCGCTATACGGATGAGGACTACCTGACATGGCTGAAAATGTTTCGCAGGCTCGGGGAGAAGGGGCTTCTTTCGGACGATATTTTCATTGACCAGAGAACCCAGACAGAGGAAAAGATGGCAAAGGGCAGGTATTTTTGTATGCTCTATCAGTATACGGACATGCTGTCACAGCAAAAGGAGCTTTACGCCGGAAATCCCGAGCGGATCTATCTGGCGGTGGACGGCCCGAAGAACGCGGCGGGGGATGATCCCACGCTGCCCATCAACGGGATCAACGGCTGGACGGTCACATTGATTTCGAAAAACTGTAAGCATCCGGAGCGGGCCATCGCCTTTATGGATTATATGTTAAGTGAACAGGGACAGCTTCGTATCCTGCTCGGCGTGGAGGGGGAGACCTTTGACTATGTGGACGGAAAACCGGTGGTGAAGGAGGAGGTAAACGCCCTGCTCCATACGGACCGGCAGGCATATGACAGGATGTACGGCGCGGACAATACTTACTGGATGCTGCAGGACAACAGGATGCAGCTTAAGTGGAAGCAGGAACCCGGAGAGTCTGTCAGACAGATTATGGAGTGGTCGTACCCGTATGTGGTTTATAATGGGCAGTACGACGCTTTTCTCCCGAATCGCTCCAATGAGGCGTATGAGGAGCACAAGATAGAACTGCTCTGGAGTGAAACGCTGCCCAAACTCTTGCTGGCGGAATCGGAGGAGGCGTTTGACAGGATCTTTGCCGGTTTTCTGGACAAGAGAGAGGCGTACGGTTTTCCGGAGGTGCAGGCGGCAAAGACGGAGTTGATGAAGCAGGCGAAGGAAAAAATGGGGATAGAGTGAGCGGGCGCGTGGTGGGTGTTGGATGAAGAGACGCTTAGAGGATGCATTTGGCGGTTTAAAACTGAATAGCAAGTTTACGCTGGTTATCTGTTTTTTGGTGGCTTTGCCGATTTCCGTTCTGGCGGGGGTGCTCTTTTACAATACGGAACAGAATGTCATCAGGGAAAACAGGAATTATATGGCGTACACGATGGAGCGGAACCGGGACCATATCCGTAAAAACATTGACTCGGTCAATATGACGACACAGTTTTTCTTAAATGACAAGGCGCTTTTACAGACGCTGCAAAAGGCGGCGGGGCACGAAAAAATGAATACGGAAGAGCTGCTTGCCTTTTATCATTCCAATATTGCCGCGCTGGAGCGTCTTGTCAGCAATAACACATTGCTGTACGGCGTGCGCGTATACGCCGTAAACGATGATGTTCAGGAGATGATGCCGATTCTCTACAACCGCTCGCGTATGCAGAAAATGGCATGGGCAAAAGAGACGGAACCGGAGGGCTGGCATTATCAGTATGAGGACGCGCTCTTTGATAATAAAGGGACGACGCAGATAGCGGCGTTAGTGACGAATATAGAGGATTACGAGAACGGTCTGATCGGGGTGATGGAGACGGCGGTCACTATGGAAAATATGTTTCCGCCGCTGTACGAGGATATCGAAGGGGAGTGGAGCTGCTTTATCTCCAACGACGGCAGGCTCTATTTCGGAGGCGGGCAGACCGGCGGGACAGAGGAATTTGTGAGGCTTAAGATGGCGCAGGAGCTTGTAAGGGACGGTATGTACACAGAGTATTCCAGAGAAAACGGGGAGCATCTGGTGGTGTCCGGTCTGTATGTCAGAGAATTGCAGGGAAGTCTGATATCCGTGAAAGACATCTCGGAAAACGTGCGCTATGTGTACCGGATGAGAAATATTTTTGTGGCGGTTATGGTGGTGATTCTGGCCGGACTTGCTATTTTGATCAATGCCATTGTCAAGAGACTACTGCGGCAGTTTTATGAAATACTGAAATCCATCCGTGTGGTACAAAAGGGCGATCTGCAAGTGCGGATCGACGCCTGCGGTAACGACGAGATGGGTGAGCTGGGGAGCCAGATCAATAAGATGTTAGACCGCATAGAACAGTTGATGCGGGAAAACATAGACAGGGAAATGCTTGCGAAGAATGCCCAGATACGCGCGCTGCAAAATCAGATCAACGCCCATTTCATTTATAACGTGCTGGAGTCCATCAAGATGATGGCGGAGATCGACGAGGAGTATGTCATTTCCGACGCGATTACTTCTCTGGGAAATCTGCTCCGGTACAGCATCAAATGGGTATCCGGAAATGTGCGCGTGGAGGAGGAGATCGCGTATATCAGAAATTACCTCATCCTCATTAATCTGCGCTTTGACTATGAGATTTACCTCTCTCTCAATCTGCCGGAGGAGGTTTTGCGGCAGGAGATACCGAAGATGTCTTTGCAGCCCATCGTGGAGAATGCCATTTACCACGGCATAGAGGAGCTGGCTGAGGACACCAATATTTATATCAAGGGAATGATACGGGACGGGGATTGTGTCATTGAGATCAGCGATGCCGGTAAGGGTATGGATGCGGAGGCGCTTGAACGGCTCAGGAGACGGATCGCCGGTGAGATTGAACCGGACGGGGGATCAGGCAACGGGATCGGATTAAAGAATGTGCAGGACCGGATCCGGATGAGCTTCGGAGCAGGGTACGGGATCGCGGTGGATTCCAAGTCCGGGTGTTACACGAAGGTGACGGTTCGTGTACCGGCGTACTGTGGAGAGCGGGAGGCGCGGGTTTGTGACGGAGCCACATACCCGGAATCGCAGAGCAAAATTTGAGATTTTGCCTGCGTGTCGTCGCGAAAAGATGCTCCGACATGGAGGCAGCCATGAAAACGGTACTGATCGTGGAAGATGAAAAAATAATACGGCAGGGCATACGGGCCATGATCCAGCGAAGCGGCGTTCCCGTGGAGGTGATTATGGAATGCGGCAACGGGGAGATGGCGCTTGACATCCTGCGCAGCCAGAAGGTGGACGTGATGTTCACGGATATCCGTATGCCTAAAATGACCGGTCTGGAGCTGGTGCAGAGTGTTCAGGAGATGGAGGAGAAACCCCTGATCGTGGCCGTCAGCGGGTATGCGGATTTTTCCTATGCGGTCGAAATGCTTCGTATGGGCGCAAGGGAATATCTCTTAAAGCCGGTGGAGCGGGAGAAGCTGTGGGATATTTTGAGAAAACTGGAGCAGGAGATATCCGAGAACCGGGAGAGCAGCCGGGCAAACAAGCGCCTTGGACGCCAGCAGTTGAAATATCTGATGTTAAACGAGCGGATCACGGAGGAAGAAATTCATACCATGCAGACGGAATATGAGAGTGAGTTTGATCTGCATGCGTATCAGGTGTGTGTGTTAAATCCCAAGGACGTCGAAACAATGCAGGAACAGCCCTACATTTATCTGCACAATATAGAGGGCGACGACGTGTATCTTGTGACGGAGAAAAATACGCAGCTTTTGTTAAAAAATGAGCTGGCGCGGGAGTATGCGGGCGTGAGCCTTCTGCACAGCGGCATCCGGGAGCTCAGAACGGCATACAGGGAGGCGGTGGACGCGAGACGCCGGGCCTTTTGCGTGGGACGGATGCCGGTGTACGCGCAAGAACCCGAAAAGCATGTGCCGGCGGATTTTGCGGAGCAGGGCAGGCGGCTGACCGGAGCGGAAATGAAGCTGCAGAGAGTACAGCTGATCGGCACGGATAAGACGGAGGAGCTGGTGAAAGCGTGGAACGGTCTGTTTCATGCGGTCAGGAACGAGTGGATTAAGCCCGCCGATTTCGTGAACGGTATGGACGACTTTTTTAAGGAAGCGCAAAAGACTTACCGGAATGTCTGGGAGGAGGATCAGGAGTATGTGAAGCGGCTGAAAGCGTATTATGCCTATCCGGCATTGGCCGTCTGGCAGGCGGAGTTCATGGAGTGGCTGCTTAAGCTGCATGAGCAGATCAACAGCCGTTTTGACAGCAATAAAAACCAGCAGAAGATCAAGCAGGCGATTTCCTATATACAGGCGAATTATGACAAGGATCTGAATATGGCGGTGGTTTCCAACCATATCTCCATGAATTATTCCCTGTTTTCCTATCTCTTTAAAGAGTACACGGGCAGCAATTTCGTCAACTATCTGAAAGGAATCCGTATGGAGGAGGCGAAACGTCTGCTTGAGGAGACGGATCTGCGGATCATTGATATCAGCGCAAAAATCGGGTACGAAAACGAAAAGCATTTTATGAAAATATTTAAAGCCTCCTGCGGGGTATCCCCCAGCGAATACCGGAAAAATGTGCAAAACGCACAATTTTCCAGGGGGGGGGGTAAAACCGACTGACGTAAGTTTAGCGGCGGGCGGCGTGATGTTTTTCCTTCTCGCGGTACATCTGCCTGTCGGCAAGGGAAAACAGCTCCTCTATGTGATCCGGCGTAAAACCGGGAGCGGGGGCCGCGCAGGCGTAACCGCAGCTGCAGGAAATGGCATAGGATTTGCTGCTTAATTTATTGTAGTTGTCGAGAAAGGAGGCAATGGACTGTGCACGTTGTCTCGCCTCCTTTTCGGAGAGACCGGCAGTGAGCATATAAAATTCGTCCCCCGAAAAACGGGCGCAGAGATCCCCTTCGGCGGCCGTGCTCTCGATGGCCTGTCCCAATACCTGAATGGCAAAATCGCCTTCGCTGTGGCCGTAGGTGTCGTTGATGCTTTTGAGCCCGTCCATGTCGATTAAGAAGGCCGTGAGCGGAAGACCTTCCGAGAGCGCGCGGTTTAAGAGCGGCCCCTCCAGACGGTCATAGCCGTGCTTGTTGTAAAGGCCGGTCAGTGCGTCTTTCATATAGATATCTTCCAGACGGCTGACAAGCATTCCGGTGCGTCTGGCTTCACAGATGCTTTGCAGCATCTGGTTGATGTTCATCTGCCACTGTACCAGGCGGAACTGGTAGTCGATCCGGTTGTCCTCATAGGCGAGGGCGATATAGCCGAATCTCTTGTCTTCAAAATACAGCGGGACATAAATATACGCACAGTCGGAATCGGCGTAGAGAAAGTCCGGCAGCAGGTTCTTCTTTAAGAAACTGCATTCCGGCAGCCGTTTTCCGTTCTTATAGGCAAACTTTAGAAGGATGGTATCGGTGTCCGAGGCGGTTTCTTCCCGGTTCGTGAGTTCAAGAATGTGGCTGGACACAGAGTCCCAGTCGGCGTACAGACACAGATAAAACGCAAGACAGTGCTCTAATTGCGGCAAAAATTCCGTGAGCAGCTCCATACCCGCGTCGAGGTCCGTCACATGCTGCAGGGAGGACGACATATACATAGAGCTGAGGATGGAGCTTTCAAGCGAGGCGATACGGGAGGTAAGCGCCTGCGTCAGGAAGACGGCGTTGGCGTTCGTGGAACGGGTGCAGCCGCAGGAGTTTCGAAGGAGCGGCTCCGCGGACGGACAGCCTGCGTCAGGGTTTTCTCCACGGATCAGGGACAGCAGATTTTCAATGGCGCGGGTGCCCAGCTCATATACCGGAAAAGAGACGGTGGTGAGCATGGGGGAGGCGTTTTGGCCCTCCGGCGTATCGTCGCATCCGGTTATGGCGATGTCCTCCGGCACACGGTATCCGGCGGCGAGCGCGGCGGAGAGGAACATGAGAGCGAGCCTGTCATTGTAGCAGACTACGGCGTCGGGCGTTCCCGTCCGGCAGAAAAAGTCCAGTGCCGAAGCCACAGCTCCGCTCTCGTAGCCACAGTGGCAGATATCGTTTTCGGCAGGTGTTTTCCCCTGTTTTTTCAAGGCATCCCGGTAGTAGGATTCTCTCATGTCCGAGATATAGGCCTCTGTGGAGCAACCAAGATAACATACGCGGGAGGCGCGGTGCGCGGTCAGAAAATGCGCGGTCAGATCGCCGGTCGTAGAGTTGTTTTCCAGTGATATCGCAGGAAAATGGGCGTCCTTTACGGTGATTTCCACGATCGGACAGGAGAGGGTCTTCAACCGCATCAGGATTTTCCGTCGAAGCTCCTGCGAGATATAGGTGTCGGAGGCAAAGATGATGCCGTCGAAGCTGCCGTAATTCGGGATATGCAGAATGCTTTCCTCGCCGAGCGCGTAGGAACCGGGAATTTCTCCGTCAAGGGAGGTAAAGATTTCCGCGGTATATCCGTATTCCACGGCCCGGTCGATAATTCCCTGACAGACGCCCTGCTGGTAAGCGCCGAATATATGGGAGATGAATACGCCTATCTTTTTGGCATGATACATGAAGAGAATGCCTCCTTCCGAAAATAACGGGTTTTGTTTCTTCTATTGTAAAGGAAGGAATGGTGTTTTGCAATTTAAAGAAATCCTTATGAGGGAAATGGGAATTGACAAAAGCGATTTCATTGACTATAGTATTAGATAATTGTAAAGGTGATGACGAAGAGGAGTACACAGGCGCCGCCGCCAGAGAGAGGGATCACAGGCTGAGAGATTCCTTCGGAAGGGAACCTGGGGAAGGTGGCTTCGGAACCGGGATGCAGAAACGTTTTCGTCACAGAAACGGCGAAATCGGATGTAAGTGTCCACGCCTAATCCCCGTTAACGGATTGGAGGCCGGAAAGGTTTTGGCTTCACTGAGTGATAAATTAAGGTGGTACCGCGTAACTACGCCCTTTGTCAGGAGACTGGCAGAGGGCGTTCATTGTGCGCGCATGGAAGCATTGAGCAACGCGAACGAGAAATGCGAAGCATTTCGAGTCTGCTTATAAGCAGAGCCAGAAACAGAAAAAAGGAGGAGAACCATGAGCAGAGAACTCGCAAAAACCTACGATCCAAAAGGCATCGAGGACAGATTATACCAGAAGTGGCTGGATAACAAATATTTTCACGCAGAGGTGGACAGGACGAAGACACCTTTCACAATCGTGATTCCGCCGCCGAACATCACCGGGCAGCTCCACATGGGACATGCCCTTGACAATACCATGCAGGATATCCTGATCCGCTATAAGAGGATGCAGGGCTATAACGCGCTCTGGCAGCCGGGGACGGATCACGCCTCCATCGCCACCGAGGTGAAGATCATCGAGAAGCTCAAAGAGGAGGGCATCGACAAGAACGACCTTGGCAGAGAAGGATTTTTGGAGCGGGCATGGGACTGGAAGAAGGAGTATGGCGGACGGATCGTTTCCCAGCTTAAGAAGCTCGGCTCCTCCTGTGACTGGGACAGGGAGCGGTTTACCATGGACGAGGGCTGCAATAAGGCGGTCACCGAAGTGTTCTGCAAGATGCACGAGAAAGGCTGGATCTACAAGGGAAGCCGCATCATCAACTGGTGCCCTGTGTGCAACACGTCCATCTCCGACGCGGAGGTGGAGTATCAGGAGCAGGCGGGACATTTCTGGCACATCAAGTACCCCTTGGTTGACCAAAACGGTCATCCCAGCAGGACGGAGTTTCTCGAGTTCGCGACCACACGTCCGGAGACCATGCTTGGTGATACGGCGGTGGCGGTGAATCCAAACGATGAGAGATACACTTATCTAAAGGGAAGACAGGTCTGGCTGCCGATCGTAAACAAGGCGATTCCTGTGGTGGAGGACGAGTATGTGGACATGGAGTTCGGGACAGGCGTTGTGAAGATCACGCCCGCCCACGACCCCAACGACTTCGAGGTCGGAAAACGCCACAATCTGCCGGAAGTCAATATTATGAACGACGATGCCACCATCAATGAAAACGGCGGGAAGTATCAGGGGCTTGACCGCTACGAGGCGAGAAAGCAGATTGTGGAGGAGCTTGAGAGAGAAGGGCTTCTTGTGCGGATCGAGGACTACTCCCACAACGTAGGCACCCATGACCGGTGCAAGACAACCATTGAGCCGATGATTAAAAAACAGTGGTTCGTGAGGATGGATGAGCTGATTAAACCTGCCGTGGAGGCGGTGAAGAAGGGTGAGATCAGGCTGATTCCGGAGCGCATGGAGAAGATTTATTACAACTGGACGGACAATATTCGTGACTGGTGTATCAGCCGCCAGCTCTGGTGGGGGCACAGGATTCCGGCTTACTACTGCGACAAGTGCGGAGAGATCGTGGTGGCGAAGGATGCGCCGTCGGTGTGCCCGAAATGCGGAGAAATCCATTTCACGCAGGATCCCGACACGCTGGACACTTGGTTTTCCTCGGCGCTTTGGCCGTTCTCCACGCTGGGATGGCCGGAAAAGACAGAGGATCTGGACTATTTCTATCCCACGGATGTGCTTGTGACGGGATATGACATTATTTTCTTCTGGGTTATTCGCATGATCTTCTCCGGCTATGAGCAGATGGGGGAGAAACCTTTTAAGACGGTGCTGTTCCACGGCCTTGTGCGGGATTCTCAGGGGCGGAAGATGAGTAAGTCCCTCGGCAACGGCATTGACCCGCTGGAGATCATCGACCAGTACGGTGCGGACGCGCTGCGGCTTACGCTGATCACGGGAAACGCGCCGGGCAATGATATGCGTTTCTACTATGAGAGAGTGGAGGCGAGCCGGAACTTTGCAAACAAGGTGTGGAACGCGTCCCGCTTCATTATGATGAACATGGATCAGGAGGAGGAGAAAACCGGAAAGCGCGGCTGGGAGACTACCTACGAGGAGATAAGGGAAAGTCTCTACCCGGTGGATAAGTGGATTCTCTCCAAACTGAATGCTCTTGTCAAAGAAGTGACGGACAACATGGACAGCTTCGAGCTTGGCATTGCGGTGCAGAAGGTGTACGATTTTATCTGGGACGAGTTCTGCGACTGGTATATCGAGATGGCGAAGCCCCGTCTTTACAGCACGGAGGCCGGTGAGGAAGAAGGAAAGAGGGCTGCGCTGTGGACACTGCAGAATGTGCTTACCTCCGCGCTAAAACTCCTGCATCCTTATATGCCCTTTATCACGGAGGAGATTTTCTGCACGATACAGTCGAAAGAGGAATCTGTCATGGTATCCGACTGGCCTATATTCCGGGAGGACAGACAGTTTGCAAAAGAGGAGAATGCCATCGAGCTTATGAAGGAGGCAGTGCGCGGCATCCGCAATGTGAGAACCGAAATGAACGTTGCTCCCGGCAGAAAAGCGGCAGTGTATGTAGTCAGCGAAAAGGAAGACGTGCGCCTGATCTTTGAGGAGGGAAGACAGTTTTTCACTTCGCTTGCGGCGGCATCCGGGCTGACTGTGCAGGCGGACAAGAACGGTATAGACGACAGCGCCGTTTCCGTGGTGATCCCGAACGCGACGGTTTACATTCCCTTTGAAGAACTGGTGGATATCGCGCAGGAGATCGAGCGTCTGAAAAAGGAGCAGAAGCGGCTGGAAAGCGAACTTGCCAGAGTACAGGGGATGCTCGGCAACGAGAAATTCATGTCCAAAGCGCCGAAGCAGAAGGTGGATGAGGAGCGCGCGAAGCTGGAAAAATATGCGCAGATGAAGGCTCAGGTGGAGGAGCGGCTCACGCAGCTTATATAACCAGTTCAGCCGGACCGAATTTGTCCGGCAAATCGTGCCTGCATAAAGTTGACGGACAAATAACGGTTCGAGGGAATGCCCTTTTATGAGCAAAAAGAGCTGTGGAGAGCGCTGTAAGAGCGGTTTTGCGAAGGGCGTGGGCTGAACTGCTGAAAAATTTTATATAATAACCACTGGAAAATCAGACCGATATGGTGTAAAGTTATAGTAAGAGGTAGTACGATAGGACTATATGGCACGTGCGGCATAATATATAGCAGAACGGAAGGAGGTGAGTCACGTGGCTGAGGTAAATCTGTCAGCGGAGCAGCTTAATAAACTGAAGGCGGCAATGGCCAGAGCGAAGGGACTGGATCAGCAGACAGTTCAGAAGGCAGCGCCGCAGCAGGCGGCAGCTCCAGAGAAATCGGCAGATACGGCCGAAGCGGCGAAACCGGAGAGCCCGGCGGAAGCTGCGGTAGCGGTTGAGACGAGAAAACCGCCTACAGAGTCAAATCTGGCGGAAGGCACTTATCTGCGGATTGAGGAGGATGAGATGGCGGCGTGGCTCTATCTTGCGCCTCCGGTGGAAGGGCAGACTTACGCGAAGCGTGATTTGGAAAATTATCTGGAGTTAAACGGCGTGATCAAGGGCTATCACAGCTCCAATCTGTCGGCTATGGTGAAGAAGAAGGTGTATGACAGGGAGATCCTTGTCGCCAGAGGAGCGGAGACGAAACCCGGAACGGACGGGTATTTCGAATACCTTTTTGCGCCGGAGGAGCATGTCGGTCCCAAGGTGAACGAGGACGGCTCGGTGGATTATTCCAGCATGAGCGCCCTGCAGAACGTGCATAAAGGCGACAAGGTAGCGATCTATCACTATGCCCAGCAGGGGGTGGACGGTTACACGGTTGTGGGCGGTGAAATGAAAGCAGATCCGGTGAGAGATCTCCCGCCTATGAGAGGCAAGGGCATTACGAGAGAAAACGGTGTTTACTATGCGCAAAGCGACGGTAAGATCGAAGTCAAGGACGGCAAGATCGACATTCAAAATGTACATGAGATTATGGGCGATGTGGATGCGATCATCGGAAAGATTGAGTTTTTCGGAGATATTATTATCAACGGCAACGTGGAGGGTGGCATTGTCATCCGTGCCGGACGAAATATAGAGATTCACGGGACAACGGGGCCGGCGTCGCTGTTTGCCGGAGGCGACGTGATGCTAACGCGGGGTATTCAGGGTGGCGGAAAGATATCTGCCAGAGGAAATGTCTTTGCGGAGTTTATTGAGAACACGATGGTGGAGGCGGGGGGTCTGGTTCAGGCAAACGTGATCATGAATGCCAACGTAACAGCGAAAGATAAGGTGATTACCACAGGAAAGAGAGGGGCAATCATCGGCGGCTATACCCATGCGCTCAGGTGCATTGAGGCAATGACAGCCGGAAATGACGTGGAATTGAAGACTGTCCTGCACTGCGGCTACGATCCGGATTCCTTCGATAAACTTTTGGAGGCCAGACGCAGGGAGGCGGAGCTCAAGGAGAAGCTATCCAAGCTGGTGGACACCATGACGGAAGCGCTGCGGGAGAAACGTATGCGGGGGGCGAGTACTTCCCGAAATACGGAGGCCAGTCTTTTGGAGTGGAACCATCTGAAGGACGAATATTTTGTGGAACTGGATAAGGTAGGACGTGAGCGGGAAGAGCTGGAAACGACCATGGAGACGGGGAGGGATTCCTACATCAAAGTGGACGGCAATATTTACCGCAATGTGGTGGTGGGCATCAATGCCGAGAAGATGACACTTGAACGCAACACCTGTTTTATGAAATATGCTGCCGAGCGTGGCATCATTGAGGGAACGGTAATTGTGCACAACTGATTCGGGCGAAAATACCACGGGGAAACAATGGAAGAAATATTTGAGACCTATGGGGCGGCGGTGAGATATATCAACGCCACCCCTAAATTTACCACTAAAAACAGCATGGAGGATACCGCGCGGTTCTGGGCGCGTCTTGGGTATCCCGCGAAGAACAGTAAAATTATACACATAGCAGGCACAAACGGAAAAGGCTCCGTTTGTGCTTATTTGTCGTCTGTTTTGCAAAAGGCGGGCATTTCCTGGGGGATGTTTACGTCACCCCATCTTGTGAGCATGAGAGAGCGTTTTGTGATCAATGGGAAGACCGTGTCCGAGGAAGACTTTCTGGAGGCGTTTCTTGTGGTGATGGGGGAGGTGAAGCGCCTTGCCACGACATATCACCCCACGTTTTTTGAACTGCTGTTTTTTATGGCAATGGCGCTGTTTGAGAAATACGACGTGGAGTATGTTATTTTGGAGACGGGCCTTGGCGGGAGACTTGACGCCACGAACGTGGTGGAGGAGAAAAAGCTCTGTATCATAACGTCCATAGGATATGACCATATGGAATATCTGGGAGAAACTTTGCCGCTCATCGCCGGGGAAAAGGCGGGAATCATGCGCCCCGGTGTTCCGGTGATCTACCCGGACAGGCAGGAGGAAGTGACCCGCGTCATAGAAGAGTACGCGAAAAAAATAGGGGCAGAAACTTTTCCACTGGGGAAAACTGCGATAAAAGAAATAAATATCGGGCACAAAACGATTGATTTTTCTCTTCATTTACACTATTATGATTATATTGGTTTTACTGTGTCCACTTCTGCACTTTATCAGGTGGAAAACGCATCGCTTGCCGCAAGCGCCATCGCGCGTCTTGGGGACGAGCGGATTACGGTATCCGCGCTGAAAGACGGGATCAGGGAGATGGTCTGGGAGGGCAGAATGGAGGAGATCCTTCCGTCCGTGTATCTGGACGGCGCCCACAATGGGGACGGGATCTTTGCCTTTCTGGAGACGGTAAAAAGGCATCCCTGTACCGGAAAAAGAGCGCTTCTCTACTCCTCGGTGCGGGACAAGCAATATACGCAGGCGGCGGCGCTGCTGGCACAGGCAGGTCTTTTTGACGAGATATGCCTCGTGCAGATGCAGGGAGAACGGGCGCTTCCGCTTACAGAGCTTACGGATTCTTTCAGACAATATACCGGATTTGACAGAAAAGCCTATGAAAGGCTTGACACGGCGCTTTCTGAGCTTATCGCACACAAAAAGGACGGGGACGAGGTGTATATTGTCGGTTCATTATATTTGGCGGGTGAGGTAAAAGCCCTTTTGAGGAGATTTGACGATGATTAATTTTGAAGAGGAGCTGAAAAAGTTCCACCCCAGTCTGGAAGTGGAGGACGCGGAGGAGGCGATCTATAATCAGGATCTGACGGATATGGCGGATCTGATGGTGAAGATCGTCAAGGAATCGAAGAAAGCAGGAGAATAGGGGATTGGCATAGATGAATTGTTATCAGTGTGGCTGTACGCTGTCTGAACATGATTTTTGCACGAACTGTGGTGCCGATGTAGCCCTTTACAAGAGAATCATATATATCTCTAACCGTTTTTACAATGACGGGCTGGAGCGGGCGGGAGTCAGGGATCTGACGGGTGCAATTACGAGTTTGCGGCAGAGCCTTAAATTTAACAAGAATAATGTGGAGGCCAGAAACCTTCTGGGGTTGGTTTATTTTGAGACCGGTGAGGTGGTTGCGGCTTTAAGCGAGTGGGTTATCAGCAAAAACATGCGTCCGAAAAAGAACATTGCGGACGATTATATCAATATGATCCAGACGAACCAGAACCGTCTGGACACCATCAATCAGACCATCAAGAAATACAATCAGGCGCTTACTTACTGCAATCAGGACAGCCTTGATCTGGCGGTGATCCAGCTAAAGAAGGTGTTGTCCTTAAATCCGAAATTTATTCGAGCGCATCAGCTTCTTGCGCTTTTGTATATCAACAGCGAGGATTGGGAGCGGGCGAAGAGAGAGCTTACCAAGTGTCTGGAGATCGATACGAACAATACGGCGACGCTCCGATATCTGAAGGAAGTGGATGAAATGCTGCTGCCCGAGGAGGGCGTTAAAAGCTCTTCCAGAAAAAAGAAGTCGGAGGAGGTTGTCAAGTACCAGAGCGGCAACGAGACGATTATCCAGCCTGTCAATATAAAAGAGGGCCGGGGCGTTACGTCCCTATTAAATCTGGGAATCGGACTTGCCATCGGTATTGCGATCGCCTTTTTCCTGATCCTGCCGGCAAGGATACAGACCGCAAGGGCAGGTCTTGACGAGGATCTGCGCAAGGTCAGCGAACAGTCCGATGCAAAGACGGCTACCATCGACGAACTGCAGCAGCAGCTCGCGGAGCTTCAGGCGCAGAACGAGACACTGCAGCAGGATTTGACGGCGTATATGGGGAAGGACGGCACACTGCAGTCCGTGGAAAGCCTGATGAAAGCGGCGGGCGCATATCTGACGAATCCCGAGGATGTCACTGTGGTGGCGGATTATCTGACGGAGATAGAGGAGGAGCGGGCGCAGGAGGAAGAGCATGAGAGCTCGGAGGCTTTCGACACGCTTTACAATACGCTCTTAGCCCTGATCGGGCCGCAGATCGCAAAGTCTTATGACGAGGACGGCCATGCGGCGTTCTGGGCAGGAAATTATGCGGATGCCATTCCGAATCTGGAAAAGGCGTATCTGTATGACGCCACCAACGGGCAGGCGCTTTTCGATCTGGGCAACTCTTATTACCGTATGGGTGAAAAGGAGAAGGCAAAAGAGATTTACAGACAGGTGATCGAGCTGTTCCCCAACACAGAGAAGGCGGATAAGTCTGCAGGATTTTTGGAGGAGATAGAGGGTACGGCGGAGTAAAATGTCATTTTGGATTTATGAAATGATGCCGTAACGCGGAAAAAGAAAGAAAAGACACGAAAGAGGACATGATACAAGAAAAGTATCATGTCCTTTTTAATATCTAAAGGAGGGTTTACATAATATGGACGAAGATTATAAGGTGATTGACAATTACCTGATGATAAGGATGCCGGCTGAGATAGATCATCACAAATCAGTTGACATAAGTAAACGGGCAGACAGATATATTGTCTCAAAGCAGGTGGGGAATGTGGTGTTTGACTTTGAGAGGACAACCTTTATGGACAGTTCCGGGGTGGGGATCATTCTGGGGCGTTACCGGAAGATTTCCTGTTTTGGGGGAAAGGTGTACGCGGTGAATGCGGGCAGCAGGATCAGACGGCTGCTTCTCTTGTCTGGGCTTGAAAATATTGTAGAGCTGGTTGAAAAGTAAGGTTTTTGGCCGCAGGGTTTGTGCCGGTGCAAACCTGAAATAAGAGGGGAGTTAAGAAAAGGAGGAAGATATGATAGAGGTTACGGAAAAGAAGGATTACAGGCTGGTGACGAACGAGATGCGTCTGGAGTTTGCGGCTGTGTCTGACAATGAGGCCTTTGCGAGAATGGCGGTGGCAGCGTTTATCGCGCCTTTGAATCCAACGCTGGAGGAGCTTTCCGACGTGAAAACAGCGGTGTCGGAAGCGGTGACCAACGCGATTATCCACGGCTATGCAAACAAGGGACGCGTGACGGACAGGGTACTGATGAACTGCGAGCTGAAGGGAAGCATACTGGAGGTGGAAATCGTTGACCGCGGTGTGGGGATGGAGGATGTGAACCGCGCCATGGAGCCTCTTTTTACGACCAGGCCGGAGTGGGAGCGTTCCGGGATGGGCTTCGCCTTTATGGAGGCCTTTATGGATGAGCTGGAGGTTTTCTCCGAGCCGGAGCTGGGAACTACCGTGCGTATGTATAAAAAGATCGGGCTTGGCGGCTGGATCGTAGACGAGGAGTAGCCTATGGAGGAAACTGCCGTATTAATCGAACGATCACAGGCAGGGGATAAAAAGGCAAGGGAAGTACTGATAGAGGAAAATCTGGGGCTGGTGCGGCATATCGTTAAGCGGTTTGTCGGGAGAGGGTACGATGCGGAGGATTTGTTTCAGATCGGATGTATCGGCCTGATCAAGGCGATTGACAAGTTTGATTTAAATTTCGGCGTGCGTTTTTCCACCTACGCAGTACCCATGATTCAAGGGGAGATCAAGCGGTTTCTGCGCGACGACGGCATGGTGAAGGTGAGCCGTACCTTGAAGGAAAACGGCTGGCGGATTAAGCAGGCGGCGGGACGGCTGTCCCAGCTTTACGGCAGGGACGCGACTTTGCAGGAGCTTTCCGCGGAGACGGAGCTTTCCATAGAAGATATCGTGATGGCGCTGGATGCCAACGTAGAGGTGGAGTCCATCTATAAGTCTGTCTACCAGTCCGACGGCAACGAGATTTATCTCGTGGATCAGGTGGTGGGGGACGGCGCAGGCTGTACCGCCGGAGTGAACCGTGCGAGTGAGGACGCGGAGAAGGAAAAAATCTTAAACCACATGCTTTTGGAGCAGCTTATGGGGATGCTCTCGGAGACGGAGAGGCAGCTCATCCGGATGCGGTACTTTCAGGATAAGACGCAGGTGGAGGTGGCGAAGAGCCTTGGCATCAGCCAAGTGCAGGTCAGCAGGATGGAGAAGCGGATTCTGCTGCGGCTTAGGAGAGAGGTGGTGTGAGGATGAAAAGTGGAGTTATGGGGGTATCTTTTGTAAAAATACCCCCATAACAGGAATTATTCCTTGATTCTGTCCAACTCTGACAGATTGACGCCGGAGGCAGTAAGAATTACTTTCAGTTCGGTGTAACGCACTTTCATGGCCTTATAGGCGTCTGAATCTTTGTCGACAAGAAGCATATACCCCTGTAATCGGGAATATTCCTCTACAGATAATTTTAACATTTCACCCTCTGTCATATGATCACCTGCTTTCATAAGGATGCTTGTATTTGGTTACTGTAAGTTAATTATATAGGATAGGAAAGACCGTGTAAAGATTCCATGGCCGTTTCGTGTTTTTCCTTTTAGCAGATTTTTTTAGATTTTATTCGGATTTTGCATTTCTATTTTTTCGCCAGATAAGAAAGTCTTCAAAATCATTTAATACTTTCAATTCATGCTTTGATAAGTTTTCCAATCGCTGACGCTGCACATAAGCCGGATCGACATCTGACAGGCCGAGTAGATAATCGGAGGAAACGCGGTAAAGCCTGCAGATACGGACAAGCATTTCGTGGGGCGGCGAGCTTTTTTCCTGTTCCCAGCTACGGACCGTGGAGACGGTAACATTTAGTTTCTCAGCTAAATCAGTTTGTTTGTCGCCGTGATCTTTTCGGATTTCGGCAAGGCGTTCTCCAATCATGTAAAGTCCTCCCTTGTTATTTAGTATAGACAAGTTTGATAGCTGTGCTTAAAAGTAATAAGTTTATTGTTATAATTATTGATTTGTGATATGATTCGTATTATATAGAAAATGAGTAATAAGGATTATATTAGTCATGTGTTTTGCAATGTAGACAGGGTGAAGCAGAATAGCAAAAATAAAAATGAGGTGTGGGAAATGGAGAAAACAAAGTGGTTAAAGAATAAGAAAAGATTCGTGCTTGTAATGGCAGTAGGGTTTGTTACTGCGGCAGCCGGAATTTATATATGTAATACAATTGTTAATCATTCAGGAAAAACGGCAGAAATGGCAGATAGGGAAGAGCCTATAGGAAAGATTGAGGATTTAAGCGATGTAGAGGAATCCAATAATCAGACTGACAAGGGAACAAAAGCAGATCGTACGCAGGACAATATCGTTTTAGAGGAAGAAGAAAGCGATCCTGTTAAAATTATGTATCAGCAATATTATGATAAACTAGTGGAAATTCAAGATCAGTATGGTGTATGTGAAGAAGCCACAAAGGATACGGATGATCCGTTTCTGGAAGAAAATTGTTATTTAAAAGGGCTGTGTTTTGCTAAACTGATAGATTTCGATGCGGATGGCATAGAGGAAATGATTCTGGCGTATCATACCGGACAGGATTCTGAAAGCAGTTTTTTTCAGAATTATCTGATTGAAATCTGGGCTAATCAGGATTCGGTTATCCGAAAGGTGTATTCTGCAGAGCCTACGAAAGAAGGCGAGGGTGCGCTTGGTATACATTTGAGTTTATTGGACGGGAAATATTATCTATACAGATATATAGAAGAATTTGATGAAGAAACATATGAGAGCAATTACATTGACGAGTGGCGCGGGTTTGATGGTGAATCTATTGATGTTTTGAAAAGAAATGTATGTGAAATAGTATATTCCGAAGATGGTGAGATGGAAACATATAGTATTGATGACATAGACGTGACAAAAGAAGAATGGCTGGAAGACAGGGAAAAGTGGACTGATTTAGCAGGAGATTATGGATTTCAAAATGGAGGAAGTACTTTAGTGACAAGCGTTAGTGAACTTGCTGCAACGTTTAAAACACTGAGTGGGTACCTTGGGATTGAATGGGCTGACAATATTTCTCGAGAGAAAGAAGATAAGCTATATTCTGATTCTGCATGGGGAGAAGAATTAATTGGTTACTGGGAAACCTTGCGTCCAGAGTCATTTGCGGATTGGACAACTTTGACTTTTTACGAGGATGGTGTGGTGGAAATGCATACCAGATCGGGTGTCTGTTTTGGCACTTTTGAAATCCAGTCTGACGGAAGCGTTATGCTCAGCTTAAAGGATGAGTATTTATATGACAATTCAGAAGCGCGGTGGATTCATGCTGAAAGCAACGCGAAGATACAACTGACGGTGGGCAGTAATATGTATGAGATGAATTGTACTTATGTAGAGGGAACGGAAGAAGGTTCTTTTCCTGATTCAGTGGTGCTTAACAGAGTGGAAGATGAGGAGAAGGATTATTCCAGTGCGGAGGAAGCTGTGCGGTATTATGAGAGTGAATGTGCTCAATAGAGCAGGTAATAGTTGTTGGGTTTGAGATTTTATATGTTTACAAGTGAAAATGCGGAATTTATAAAATGCGATGTTGAAGAGAGGGGAATGGGAGCGGGATGGAGAAAAGGAAGATGCTGAGAGTAAGACAAAAAAGAGTGTTAACGGGAATTTTGTGTGCAGTACTGCTTGTATCTAACGATGCGTTTGTTGTTTTTCATTCTTATGCGGCGGAAGTGCAGCCTGCGGTGGAAACGGGGCTTGCGGAAGAGATGGGGAAAGAGGACAGCGGGCAGGGCGGTTTGTCAGAGGGAAACAGAGGGACGGATTTGTCGGAGATAGAGGTCGGAAGGGACAGACTTTACCGTATCGTATAAGAACAATATCAGGCCGGGCACGGCGACGGTCAACTTTGAGGGGATTAACGGTTATACGGGAACCCTGAAAAAGACGTATCGGATCAGTCCTTACAAGATCGGGGAAAACGCGGGGAGCACAGAGGAGACAGACGGAAAAATCCGTGTGGAGCTGGCGGAGGCCTATGCCTATGCAAAGGGAGGCTGCAAGCCGGAGCCTGTGGTGTCCTTTCAGGGGAAAGTGCTGAAAAAGGGGACGGACTATACCCTGAGCTATAAGAACAACAAGCATCTGTACGACGGGAACAGCGTAGGGAAACAGCCCACGGTCAGGGTGAAAGGAAAGGACTGCTTTACGGGAAGCTGCGAGCTGCCCTATCAAATCACAGCGAAAGGCATGGACGGGCTGGCCATGTGGGCGGCGGACAAGGTATGGCAGAACCGGGGGAATATCTATCAGACAAAGATAGAAATCCGGGATGCGGACGGGACGATAAAGAGAGCGGGAGAGGAAGTGTCCGGGAATGATATCTTACCTGCGGGGACATTGCTGCGGGTGACGGCGGCTGCCAAAGGAGATCATTATACAGGGGAAGCGTCGTGCTGTTACCGGATCACGGCGGCGGATATCGGGAAGGCGACAGTGAAGATTCCGGCGCAGACCTATACCGGCAGGGAGATCCGGCCGGACGGAGAGATACAAGTAAAACTGAACAGGCAGGTTTTAAGTGAAGATAATTATGAGATTACGGGATATGCGAATAATATCAATAAGGGAACCGCGACAGTTACCATAAAAGGAAAGAATGACTGCGGCGGCGTGAAGACGGTTAAGTTTCGGATCAAGGGAAAAGGGTTCTTGTGGTGGTGGAAGTAGGGAGTGTCATAAAGTAACCGTTCTCTTCCGACGGTTCACTTTATCAAGAATTTTCCAATGTTTGAAAAAGAGAAAGAGCGTTATCAGTCGCCTGACAACGCTCTTTCTTAACATCTTCCCTTGCGTAGCCGAAACCACGATCTAATCATATTTTTATGCGTCAAGGAGCAAATGTTTTGTTAAATTCAATAAAAATTTTTCCACTCGTTGATGCTATACATAATCCGGGTCAACATCCGAAACAGCCGTTTGTCGCGAAATATGCGGCAGTTCAAAGAGAATTGCGCATTGAAAACCGTGGAAAGATATGGTACAGTGGATGATGTGAAGATGAGGATAAAAGACGGAAAAGTAAGTCTGACGTGGAGGTAGCGATGGAACAGTACAAGCAGGAGTTTATCGGCTTCATGATAGAAAGCCGGGTATTGCAGTTCGGAGATTTTACTTTAAAGAGCGGCAGAAAATCCCCGTTTTTTATGAATGCGGGCGCCTATGTGACCGGCGCGCAGTTAAGAAAGCTGGGTGAATATTACGCGAAGGCGATCCATGACAGATACGGATTGGACTTCGACGTGTTGTTCGGTCCCGCCTACAAGGGGATTCCCCTTACGGTGGCCACGACTATGGCGATCAGTGAGCTTTACGGAAAGGAGATCCGCTACTGCTCCAACAGGAAAGAGGTGAAGGATCACGGCGACACCGGGATTCTGCTTGGCTCTAAATTAAAGGACGGCGACAGAGTCGTTATCATAGAGGATGTGACGACTTCCGGAAAGTCCATTGAGGAGACCTTTCCGATCATCAAGGCGCAGGCGGACGTTACGGTGCGGGGGCTGATGGTGTCCTTAAACCGGATGGAGAAGGGGCTTTCGAGCGATATGTGCGCGCTGGACGAGATCAAAGAGAAGTACGGATTCGATACAGGCGCAATCGTCACCATGGAGGAAGTGGTGGAGTGCCTTTACAATAAGCCGATAGACGGTGAGATTTATATTGATGACGAAATCAAGGGGCGGATTGGCGCTTACTATGAAACTTACGGGGCGAAGTGACACGGAAGGTGTAGAAAAGCGGTAATGTAAACCAGTGAAGGAGGATGTACGCATTCTCCGGATTGCGGCTGTCAAGCGGCAATCTGTGAAAGGAGCGGTGAAAAATTTATGGAAGAGAGAACCTATAAGATAATGGGAGGAGCGGGAGCCTTGAACCTCGCGTTCGGCGTGGTGATTATGGTGGTAGGCATAGCCGGGGGTGTGCTCCTTGTGATCAGCGGCGCGAAACTTCTGGCGGGAAGAAATAAGATTTTGTTTTAAAAGTAACGGGAGGGCGTTTTCGGCAAGAGCGAGGATGCCCTCTTTTACGCGAACGAGGGATGTAGTGCATTACAAGTCTGCTTATTTGCGAAATGGCAGGCAGAGTAGGAAAGCGGTGCAGATGGGACGCGCGGAGTCTGCAAGTGGAAGGATGGGCACAGAGTGAAAAAAGATTTCATGTTTACCAATAAGGAGCACACGCTCAAGGGGATTATGGCAACGATTTTAGGTGTACTCTCCTTGGGTTCTTTGGTTTACATAATTGTAGACAGCTATACGAGGGCGGGGGAAGTGCCGCTGCAGTACGGGGCGGTGGCTTTTTTGACCATGATTTTCGCTTTTGTGGGTATTGTGCTAGGTGTTATTTCCAAATCGGAGCGGGATAAGTTTTATTTTTTCAGCTATTTGGGTATTGTATTAAATGTGTTGGTGCTGGCGGTGCTCAGTGTGATTTTATATGCGGGGGCATATGCCTGAAAAGGAGCAGACCGGATAGAAAACACACGGATGCGGGATTTCCGGCACAGCCTTTGAAAAAATGTTTCGACAGGGAGGAAACGATGAGACAGGAAGAATTAATTGCGGAGCGCTATGGGCTTGCCCTTGCGCGGATCAGAGAAATACCGGATGAGTCAATCTGCGGAGAAGTATGCCGGGACTATTTTAGGCAGATGGCGGCGTTTGTGCTGCTGATGGACCGGACATATGAGATGGTGAAGAGCGGGGCGCTCAGGCAGATGGGGCTGGAGGAGCTGAAAGCCCACAACCGCTCGCTCTATGCGGATATTCTGCCGGATCATTACGGGGAAAGCTACGCCAATCCGGATTACGCAACGAATCGACTGGGAGAGTCAATTGGAAAATGCCTGTCCTTTTTGTATACGGAGCTTAGGGCGATGATTCCGGCGGCCTATGAGAGCAGCCTGTTTTCCATGACGATGCGGGTAGAGCTTCTGCTGGAGGTTTACCAGCTTTTTGTCTGCGCCCGGGAGGAGCAAAGGGAACCGGATGAGGAGGAGCTGCGGCAGATTCTTTACTGGTATGTGAGCGATTATTACGAAGTAGAGTTTGAGGAAAAGAGCATGGCGCTTCTGGACGCGGAGCGGGACTTTGCCCGCCGCATCATTATGGAGAGCGATCTGTCTGATCTGCGCTACCTCTATTATTTCGGGGAATATGTCACGGAGAACGAGCTGAAAACGGCGGCGCACCTAAATGAGATGGACCCGGAAAAGATCAAGCTGATGGCGGATACTTACACGGAAGGCTACCGGATCGGCTTTGAGGTGACCAACAAGGATATCTCCATCAAGGAAACGGTGACGATCCGCTATTTCTTGGGGTTTGAACGGGTAATCAGGCAGGCGGTCAAAAATTTTGACCAAATTGGTCTACAGTCTACTTTCTGCCGGGCAGGGGTCAATATTTTTCAGGGCAGGGGTGTAAACAAGAACGGCTACTGTGGCGCCAATCCCAATAAGCAGTACGACTATGACCACAAGGAGGATATGGCTCTGTTTCTGGACGGGGCGCTGGCGGAGAGAAAGACCGAGGCGGTGCGGAATGTGTTTGAGCGGCATAAGGAGCTTGCGGCTCTTTTCGGTGGTCCTGCAGTGGTGGAGAGCTTCGGGGAGGAGCCTTTCGTGCCGGAGAACAAGGAGACTGCCTGCCGTTTCAGTGAAAAGCAGCAGAAACTCTCGGTTTCCAACGCGGGAAAAATAGCCGATATCCAGAACGAATATATCAAGGGCGGGGAGCGCAGCTTTACGATCATCGCATTTCCTGTGCCGCAGATCGGGGAGCGGTACGAGGAAATTTTCGACGATGTGGTGCGCATCAATACGCTGGATTATATGCTCTACCGGGACATCCAGCAGAAGATCATAGATGTGCTGGACAAGGGATCGACCGTACTGGTCAAAGGTATGAACGGGAATGAGACGGACATCAGGGTACAGCTCCACAGGCTGGATGATCCGGAATCTCAGACAAATTTTGAGAACTGTGTGGCGGATGTCAATATCCCTGTGGGGGAGGTGTTTACTTCACCGCGCCTGACGGGTACGGAGGGGATTTTGCATGTGCCGCGTGTGTTTTTACATGAGCTGGAATACCGGGATCTGAGACTCTGCTTTGAGGACGGTTTTGTGACGGACTATGGCTGCGGCAACTTCGCCGGGGAGGAGGACAACCGCAAGTATATCAGGGACAATGTGTTTCATCACCACGATAAACTGCCGCTTGGAGAGTTTGCCATCGGCACGAACACGACGGCGTTTTCTGTCGCGAGAAAATACGGGATTGAGGATAAACTGCCGATTCTGATTGCGGAAAAAACAGGACCGCACTTTGCGCTTGGGGACACTTGCTATTCCCATGAAGAGGAAGTGAAAAGCTATAATCCGGACGGCAAGGAGATTGTCGCAAAGGAAAACGAGGTGTCGGCTTTGCGTGATACAGATGTCAGCAAGGCATATTTCCAGTGCCACACGGACATTACGATCCCCTACGACGAGCTTGGGGAGCTTTCTGTGTTGACTGTGTCGGGTGAGAAGCATGTGATTATCCAAGACGGTCAATTTGTGCTGCAGGGCTGTGAGGAGCTGAACCGTGCGCTAAAGGGATAAAGCACTTTCGGAACGATAAATACGGGTTGCGTTATTGGGGGAAATCTAGTACACTGTAGAATAAGAAATTTTGTTTTAATACAAGATATAGTGGTTGAGGAGGTAAAGGCGGATGGCACAGGTAGGCATCGTAATGGGCAGCGATTCAGATATGCCCGTTATGGCGAAAGCGGCGGAACTTTTGGAAGAGCTTGGTATTTCATACGAAATGACGATTATTTCCGCCCACAGGGAGCCGGACGTATTTTTTGAGTATGCGAAGGGTGCGGAGGCGAAGGGGTTTAAGGTGATTATCGCGGGAGCCGGGAAGGCGGCCCATCTGCCGGGCATGTGCGCGGCGATTTTCCCCATGCCGGTGATCGGCGTGCCCATGAAGACTTCCGATCTGGGCGGGGTGGACTCCCTCTATTCCATCGTACAGATGCCGTCCGGCATTCCGGTAGCTACGGTGGCCATTAACGGCGGGCAGAACGCGGGTATTCTGGCAGCAAAGATTCTGGCGGTATCGGACGGGGCGCTTTTAGAGCGGTTAAAGAATTATTCGGAGAGTTTGAAAAAGAGTGTACAGGAGAAGGACGCGAAGCTGAAAGAGGTGGGATATAAGACATATCTGAAGGCATAAAGAAAGCGGAGAGCAGATTGAAAAATAAATCTGACAAGACTATGGAGGAAAAAATGGACTACAAGACAGCGGGCGTGGATATCGAGGCGGGATACCGTTCGGTGGAGCTGATGAAACAATATGTGAAGGGGACGATGAGGCCGGAGGTGTTAGGCGGAATCGGCGGATTTTCCGGCGCTTTTTCCCTCGAGAAGATTAAAGATATGGAGAAACCGGTACTTTTGTCGGGTACGGACGGCGTGGGAACGAAGATACAGCTTGCCTATCTGATGGATAAGCACGACACCGTCGGGATCGACTGCGTGGCGATGTGCGTTAACGATGTAGTGTGTGCAGGCGCGGAGCCGCTGTTTTTCTTAGATTACATAGCCTGCGGCAAAAATTATCCGGAGAAGATTGCGGCTATCGTGAAGGGCGTGGCCGAGGGATGTAAACAGGCCGGCGCGGCGTTAGTCGGCGGCGAGACGGCGGAGCATCCGGGACTGATGCCGGAGGACGAGTACGATTTGGCCGGTTTCGCGGTGGGCGTTGCGGAGGAGAAAGAGTTGATTACCGGGGCGGATGTGAAGCCCGGTGATGTGCTCGTAGGCATTGCATCCTCAGGTGTGCACAGCAACGGCTTTTCTCTGGTAAGGAAGGTGTTCGATGTGAAAAGGGAGACGCTTTCCGCATATTATGAAGAGCTTGGCGCGACGCTGGGGGAAACCTTGTTGACTCCCACCAGAATTTATGTGAATGCGCTTCGTGAGGTGAAGAAGGCGGGTATTACCGTCAAGGGATGCAGCCATATCACCGGCGGCGGTTTTTATGAAAATATTCCGAGAATGCTGCCTGACGGCGTCGGCGCGAAGGTGGAGAAGGGCAGCTTTGAGGTTCCGCCCATCTTTTTGCTGATGCAAAGAACCGGAAATCTGGAAGAGAAAATGATGTACAATACCTACAACATGGGACTCGGTATGGTGCTGGCCGTGGATCCTGCGGATGCGGATCAGACCGTCTCGGCCCTGCAGGCGGCAGGTGAGAAAGCATGGACGGTAGGGGAAGTCGTGTCGGGAGACCATGAGGTAGTGGTTTTATAAACGGTTTGTCCGGACGGAAAGTGTGCTTTGCGCGTAGAAGCAGGCTGATTTGTCATCGGAAAAGGCCGGATTGTTAAATAGAAGGGGATGAACTGTCGTTAAAAGGGGATGGGGAGTTGCAATTGGAGGAGCACAATGCTTAGAGTAGTGGTATGCGTGTCCGGAGGCGGCACAAACTTGCAGGCAATTATTGACGGCATCGCGCGGGGAGCCATCTTTCACACGGAGATTGTCCGGGTGGTGTGCAACAATCCAGGTGTCCGTGCCCTTGAGAGAGCAAAGGAGGCAGGGATTGAGAGCGTGTGCGTGTCGCCGAAGGATTACGGCGACAGGGAACAGTTTGAGGCGGCGCTGATCCGCTCGGTGGATGAGGCAGCGCCGGATCTGATCGTACTGGCGGGCTTTATGGTAAAGGTACCGGAAGGGCTGATCAAAAAGTATGAGCATAGGATTATTAACGTACACCCTTCCCTTATTCCGGCTTTTTGCGGCACAGGCTATTACGGGCTTCGGGTGCATGAGGCGGTGCTTGCGCGGGGCGTGAAGATCACCGGTGCCACAGTGCATTTTGTGGATGACGGGATGGACACCGGCCCGATTATCATGCAGAAAGCGGTGGAAGTGCATGAGGACGACACGCCCGAGACGCTGCAGAAGAGAGTGATGCAGGAGGCAGAGTGGGTGATTCTTCCCTGGTGTATCAACCTGATTGCTGCGGGTCAGGTGAAGGTGGAAAACGGCCGGGTGACGGTCACAGAGTAACAGCGCGAAAAGTACTTCAAAAATCGCCAAATCAATGGGCAAAACATTAAGATGTAGGAATTTCGCGTGGAAAAATGCCGGAAAATGGGCATTCTTCGACAATACGGAGAGGAAGATGGTAATATGAAAATTTTGATTGTAGGCAGCGGCGGCAGGGAACACGTGATTGCGGCGGCTGTGGCGAAAAGCCAGAAGGCGGATAAGATTTACTGTGCGCCCGGCAACGCGGGAATCGGCCAGATTGCGGAGTGCGTGCCTATCGGCGCGATGGAGTTTGATAAGCTGGTGGCTTTTGCAAAAGAGAAAGCCATTGATCTGACCATCGTAGGTATGGACGACCCGCTGGTGGGTGGTCTTGTGGACGAGATGGAAGCTGCGGGTCTTAGGGTGTTCGGTCCCCGGAAAAACGCGGCGATTCTGGAGGGCAGCAAGGCATTCTCCAAAGATCTGATGAAAAAATACAACATTCCCACGGCGGCCTACGAGAATTTCGACGATCCGCAGAAGGCTCTCGCGTATCTGGAAACGGCGAAGATGCCGGTGGTATTAAAGGCGGACGGCCTTGCGCTCGGTAAGGGTGTGCTAATCTGTGAGACGCTTGAAGAGGCAAAAGAGGGCGTGCGGACTATTATGGAGGATAAAAAGTTCGGGGCCGCAGGCAACCGCATGGTGATCGAAGAGTTTATGACGGGGAGGGAAGTCTCCGTGTTATCCTTTGTGGACGGGAAGACGATAAAGATTATGTCCTCCGCGCAGGATCACAAGCGTGCGATGGACGGCGATCAGGGACTAAATACCGGCGGCATGGGTACGTTTTCGCCAAGCCCCTTCTATACGGACGAGGTGGACGCGTTCTGCCATAAGCACATTTATCAGGCAACCGTGGACGCCATGGCAGCGGAGGGAAGACCTTTCAAGGGCGTGATTTTCTTTGGGCTGATGCTGACGGAGGACGGGCCGAAGGTGCTTGAGTACAATGCCCGCTTCGGTGATCCCGAGGCGCAGGTGGTGCTGCCCCGCATGAAAAACGATATGGTAGAGGTGGTGGAGGCGTGCATTGACGGGACACTCGATCAGGTGGAACTCTCCTTTGAGGATAATGCGGCGGTCTGTGTCATCCTCGCTTCGGAAGGGTATCCCGTTTCCTACGAGAAGGGATTTGAGATTACGGGGCTTAAGAACTTTGACGATAAGGACGGATACTACTGTTTCCATGCGGGAACGGCAAAAAAGGACGGTAAGATTGTCACAAACGGCGGCCGGGTGCTGGGCGTAACGGCAAAAGGTGAAACCTTGAAAGAGGCGCGGACGAATGCTTACAAGGCAGCAGAGTGGGTGCATTTTGAACGTCAATATATGCGGCGCGATATCGGCAGAGCCATCGACGAGGCTTAAGCGCCGTACGGGGATCAGGGAAATACAATAAGGCAATGTATGAAGCGTAAAAGGGAGTGGAGGCATGAGCAGAGAAGAAAGAATTGAGATGCTCAGAAAAGAGTTTACCGAGGTTAATACCTATAACAGACCCACCTACTGTTCCGAGTGCGGGGGCGTTATGGTCTTTAAGGGCCTAGGGGAGTACCAGTGCGAAAAATGCGGCTGTTTGGATTTTGACGATTACGGAAAGGCGCGCAATTACGTGGAGAAACATATGGGAGCCAATGCCGCCCAGGTCGCCAAGGCTACCGGAGTATCGCAAAAATCCATAAGAGATATGCTCAAGGAAGGGAAACTTGAGATATCGCAGAACTCCGCCATTTTCTTAAGATGCGAGATTTGCGGCGCGTCGATCCGCAGCGGCAAGTACTGCGCTAAGTGTGAGCAGAACTATCACCATGATCTGGAGGAGATGGCAAGAAAAGCAAGGCATCATGGGGATACGTTTGGTTACAGTACCGAGCGGCGTAAAGGTGAGGAAGGCGCTAAGCGGTTTACGAGAGAATAGAAAATCTTGACAGAATACTGGCAGAGGAGAGAAGAATGAAAATGCGAAAGAGCGAGCGGGTAAGAGGGAGACAGAGGCATGTATGGAGAGCGGCAGCCATTTTCGGCACAGCGGTTCTTCTTGCGTGGTGTAATCCGATGGTAAGTCTGGCGGAGGCCACAGGCACCGTATTGCCCAATTCGGTCAATATCAGAAAACAGCCCGATCAGGAGAGTCAGGTGATCGGGAGCTCCACTGTCGGCAAGGAAATCAGCATCCGAGGCAAGGTAGACGTTTCCGGAATCACTTGGTATCAGGTGTATGTAGACTCGAACACGATGGGCTACGTGCGCGCCGATATGATAGAGAAAAAGGGAGACGGGGACATTCCCACAGTTTCCACAGAGTCGGAGAGCCAGGATGCCTCGGCGTCGTCGGAAGGCGGCTCGTCTGATGCCCAGGGGGCGCAGACTCCGTCATTAGGCGGAGGCGCGCAGGTGGAGGCGCAGGAATCGATGGATCTCCAGTATGCCAGCATCAAGGTACAGGCGAAGGTGCGTCCCGATCCTTCCACCTCAAATAATCCGGTGGATTCCCTGACGCCCGGAACGCAGGTTGTTGTGAGCGGGAAGTCGGAGGGGAGCGACAGCAAAACATGGTACTATGTTACCTTTACCGCATCAAACGGCTCCGAGAAGACCGGCTATATCCGTTCCGACCTGTTAGACCTTGGTGAGATGCTGCCTGTGGAGGAGGAACCGGAGGAAGCGCCCGAGGAGGAACCGGAAGAGCCGGAAGCCGCGCCGCGAAACGATTATGAGCTGAAAATCGAGAGCGGTTCCGACGGGGAAGAGATATGGTATATTTATGACAATGTGACCGGACAGAAGCAGAAGCTTGTGCCTCTTCTGGAATCTTCCTATTCTCAGACGCTTGACGATAAGGAGGATCCGAAGTCCATGGTAAAACAGCGGATCGCGATTGTGGTGCTGGCCGTACTTCTGGCAATTCTTGCGATCGTAGTGGTTATTATGGCATTTAAGCTGCGCGACGCATACTATGAAGATTATGAGGACGACGAGGACGACGACGAGGAGATACCGGATGAGCGTCAGACGGTAAGGAGGACGACGGAGAGGGAGCGGGAACCGCGCCGCAGAGTTTCCGCGGAGGAGGAGCGCAGACCGCGCAGAAGAGAAGAGCCGGGAGCAGACAGGCAGGAGCGCAGACGGCGGGAACGCGAAGTGACTTATCGGGAAGAACCGGATGTAGAAGAGGCAGTAAGACCTGCAAGACCGCGCAGGGCTAAGAACTTTCTTCTTGACGACGACGAGTTTGAGTTTGAATTTTTAAATATGGACGATAAGGATCTGAAATAACTATGTTTATCGAGATAGATTTTAACAGCGACCAGGCGATTTATATGCAGCTCCGGGATCAGATCATTATGGGAATCGCTTCTTCCAGATTTCGGGAGGGGGAGATGCTTCCTTCCGTCAGACAGCTTGCGGATACCATCGGCATCAATATGCACACGGTCAACAAAGCTTACACTGTTTTGAAGCAGGAGGGCTATGTAAAAGTGGATCGCAGGAGGGGCGTGATGGTGGCCGTGGATATTGACAGGATGCGGGCCATCGAAGAGATCAGGGAGGATCTGATGGTCACTCTGGCAAAGGCAAGCTGTAAGAATATTTCCGGAGAAGAAGTGCATGCTCTTATAGACGAAATCTATGAGGAATATGGAAAGGAATGAGAGAGTAAATGCAGCCACAATTTACGGATAAGGCGAAGACGGCCCTGATCTTAGCGGAGAGAGCGGCCAGAAGCTTACGGCAGAGTTATGTGGGAAGCGAGCATATCCTGTTGGGACTTTTACGGGAGAATACAGGCGTTGCGGCGACCGTGCTTTTGAATAACGGCGTGGACGTGGTAAAGCTGAAAGAAATGATAAAGGATCTGATCGTGCCTGAGACCTCCGTGCTGATTGCGGAGCGGGACGGGTATTCTCCCCGCGCGCAGGCAATTCTGGAGGAGGCGCACAGGCAGGCGGACAGATTTCGCAGCGACAAGACGGGGACGGAGCACATTCTTCTGGCGCTTTTAAAAGAGGGGGAGAATGTGGCGGTCAGGCTGTTGAACACCATGGGCATTTCGGTGCAGAAGCTCTATGTGGATGTGCTTGTGGCCATGGGGGAGGACGGCGCGCTCTACAAAGAAGATTTAGGAAGAAAGCAGAATAAGAAGAAGGGGAATGTCTCTACCCTTGACCATTACAGCAGGGATCTGACGGCGCTTGCCAGAGAGGGGAAACTTGACCCGGTGATCGGCAGGGAAGAGGAAATTACCAGAGTGGTGCAGATCTTAAGCCGCCGCACGAAAAACAATCCCTGTCTGGTGGGAGAGCCGGGCGTCGGGAAGACTGCGGTGGTGGAAGGGCTTGCGACCAGAATCGTGACCGGGGACGTCCCTTTTACGGTGCAGAATAAGCGGCTTCTGACACTGGATCTTTCCGGTATGGTGGCGGGCAGCAAGTACCGCGGCGAGTTCGAGGAGCGGATCAAAAAAGTCATAAAGGAGGTCATCGAGGACGGCAATATCATCCTCTTTTTGGATGAGATGCATACCATTATCGGCGCGGGCGGCGCGGAGGGTGCGATCGACGCCTCGAATATCTTGAAGCCCTCCCTTGCAAGGGGGGAAATTCAGTTGATCGGCGCCACTACCATCGCGGAATACCGCAAGTATGTGGAGAAGGACGCGGCGCTGGAGCGGCGGTTCCATCCGGTGACGGTGGAGGAGCCGACTCTTGAGGAGACGGAGAATATCCTGCGGGGCATCGCCCACAAGTACGAGGAACACCACAGGGTTACCATCACGCCGGAGGCGATTGGCGCGGCTGTCGCCCTGTCGGCGCGTTACATCAATGACAGGAACCTGCCGGACAAAGCCATCGACCTGATCGACGAGGCTTCGGCGGCGGTGCGTCTGCATGTGACGAAGCAGCCCGACAAGCTGCAGGAGTTGTCGGAGGAAATAGACAAGATCGACTTACAGATCGAGCGGTCGATCCGTATGGAGGCGTTTACGCAGGCGGCCGAGCTGAAAAAGAAGCAGGAGAGCTGCATTAAAAAATATGAGCGGCTGGTGAAACGGCTGGAGCAGGAGGACTTAAACCGCGCCTACGTGGTGGGTGAGAACGAGATTGCGGAAGTGGTGGCGCTCTGGACGAAGATCCCCGTAAAGAAATTGGCGGAGAAGGAGAGCGAGCGTCTGCTCAAGCTGGAATCCATTCTCCACAAGCGGGTGATCGGACAGGAGGAGGCAGTCGTGGCGGTGGCGAAAGCCATGCGGCGCGGCAGAGTGGGACTTCAGGATCCCAACCGGCCGATCGGGTCATTCCTGTTTCTGGGGCCTACCGGTGTAGGAAAGACAGAGCTGTCAAAGGCCCTTGCCGAGGCCATGTTCGGTTCGGAAAATGCGCTGATCCGCGTGGATATGTCCGAGTACATGGAAGGGCATTCAGTGTCTAAAATGATCGGATCGCCGCCGGGCTATGTGGGCTTTGAGGAGGGGGGACAGCTCTCCGAGAAGATCCGCAGGAATCCTTATTCCGTAGTGCTTTTTGACGAGATCGAGAAGGCCCACCCGGATGTGTTTAACGTGCTCCTGCAGGTGCTCGATGACGGTCATATCACCGATTCCAAGGGACGGAAAGTGAGCTTTAAGAATACCATTCTAATTATGACTTCGAATGCCGGGGCGCAGCGCATCATTGATCCGAAAAATCTGGGATTCGGCGCGGCGGAGACGGAGAAACAGAGTTACGATAAAATGAAGGGGAACGTCATGGAGGAAGTAAAACGTCTCTTCAAGCCGGAGTTTATCAACAGGATCGACGAGATCATGGTGTTCCACCCGCTGAACAGGGAGGATATGAAGGCAATTGTCACGTTGCTTTCCAGAAATCTGTCAAAGCGGTGCAAAGAACAGATGGATATGGAGCTGACGGTCGGTTCCGCCGTGAAAGAGCATCTGGTCGAAAAGCATATGGACGTTAAAATGGGAGCAAGACCCATGAAACGGGCGATCCAGTCGGAGATCGAGGATGCGCTGGCGGAGGAGATTCTGGCCGGAAAGGTGAAGCGTGGCGATAAGGTAGCCGTAGGACTGAAGAATAAGAAAATAACCTTCACGGTAAAACCCGTGCAGGGGTGAGAAATAACAAAGGTAATTATTCAGTACAGGTCGAAGCATTTACTGCTGAGGCCGTAAGAACATGATACAATATGCGAAATTCCATCGTCGAAGACGATTTAAGATGAATTTTGCATCGTGACTGTGAAGGTACTGAACAGTTCTAATTAAAGAGACATTAGGAGGAAAAAGCGATGGCTGTAGTAGAGGAGTTATTGCGCGCAGAAAGTGACAGGACGCTCAGCTTTGGGAATCACAAGCTGGCGGCAAAGGCAAAGCTGGAGGATTATGAGCACGGCGGCAATCTTTATAAGGTTAAGACCTTTAAAGAGCTGACCAAGCTTGAGAAAAATGGCATGTTTGCCTATGAATCGGAGCCGGGCACGAGCGTGAACCGGTTTGAGGAGACGGAGAACGGTCTTACCTTTACGGTGGAGGGTGACGAGGACGCGCAGATCACGGTGGGACTTGAGGAGGACACGGTTTATAAAGTGTATGTGAACGGCGCGAACGTAGGTGAAATGAAGACCAACCTGAGCGGCAAGCTCAGCATCAGCGTGGAGCTTGCAAGTGTCGGCGCGGTAGAAGTAAAGATCGTCAAGTAGACGGCTGGCGTGGGAATCTGGGGTTTTCGGCTGACATATCATGTCTGGCTGGAAACCCCTCTTTAGTATATGTAGGTGTAAAGAGAGGAAACAGGAATGGCAAAGGGAAAATCGACGGTATTTTTCTGTCAAAGCTGCGGTTACGAATCCGCCAAGTGGCTCGGACAGTGTCCGGGCTGTAAGGAGTGGAACACCATGGTGGAGGAGCCTGCCGCCGGGAAGAGAAGCGGCGGTGCATCCGGCGGCGTGTCCGGGAAAAGGGCGGTGGAGCCTGTAAGCCTGAAGCAGGTGGATCTGCGGGAGGGGGAACGCATGACCACGCACATCGCCGAGCTCGACAGAGTGCTTGGCGGCGGACTTGTGCCGGGATCGCTCACGCTGGTGGGCGGGGACCCCGGCATCGGCAAGTCAACCCTGCTTTTGCAGGTGTGCAGGCATATGGCGGCGGACGGCCGTAAACTCCTCTATATATCGGGTGAGGAATCTTTGCAGCAGATTAAGATGCGGGCCAACCGGCTCGGGAAATTTTCGGATCAGCTTCTCCTTCTGTGTGAGACGAATCTGGAAATCGTGGAGCAGACCATCCGGAAACAGCAGCCCGTGGTGGCGGTTATCGATTCGATTCAGACGATGTACCGGGAGGAAATATCTTCTGCGCCGGGCAGTGTCTCACAGGTAAGAGAGTCCACCAATGTGCTGATGCAGCTTGCCAAAGGGCTGGGCGTCTCCATCCTGATCGTGGGTCATGTGACGAAGGAGGGAACCGTGGCGGGGCCGCGGGTTTTGGAGCATATGGTGGATACGGTGCTCTATTTCGAGGGAGACAGACATGCCTCGTACCGGATTCTTCGGGGCGTTAAAAACCGCTTCGGTTCCACGAACGAGATTGGCGTCTTTGAGATGAAGGAGGAAGGGCTTGCGGAAGTTGAGAACGCTTCCGAGTTTATGTTGAGCGGTAAACCGGAGGGAGCCAGCGGCTCCGTGGTATCCTGCTCCATGGAGGGAACCAGACCGATTTTGCTGGAGATTCAGGCACTTGTGTGCCACAGCAATTTCGGCATACCGAGAAGACAGGCCACGGGCATGGATTTAAACCGTCTGAATCTTCTGATGGCTGTTTTGGAGAAGCGGTTAAATCTGCAGATGTCGGACTGTGACGCTTATGTGAATCTGGCCGGCGGAATGCGGATCGCAGAGCCGGCCATCGACCTGGGCGTGGCCATGGCGGCGGCTTCCAGCTTTAAGAATCGGGCGATCGACGACAGGACGATTGCCTTTGGGGAGATCGGACTCAGCGGAGAAGTGAGGGGCGTCTCACAGGCGTCTCAGCGTGTGGCGGAGGCCGCGAAGCTGGGATTTACCACGTGCGTTCTTCCGGCGGTAAACGCAGAGCAGATCAGGGCGAAAGAAGGGATCCGGATTATCGGCGTAAGGACGGTACGGGATGCCATCGACTTGATTTAGCGTCGTTTATATGGTACGATATCCGAGGTTATTTTATTTTTATGGTTTTGGAAAACTGCGAAAGGGGAATGCCGGACGTTCTCAGAATCGTCGCGGATTGACGATGATTTCGTACAAAAGGGGAAAAGGATCTGACAAAGGAGTCAGTATGGACAATAGAAAGCACGGCTTTCGGGGCAGCATACCGCTTCTGATCGTGGAAATCTGCGTTCTGATCATCGCTGTCTTTGTGATGTATGTGGTAGTCACGATGACAAGCGAGGTAAACCACAAGGCGATTGACGAGGAAAAGATTCTCATTAACGAGGAGATCGTCAGAAAAAAGACAGACGATGTGAAACAGACGGAGACGAAGGAGAAGAAGGAAGAAAAGGTAAAAGAAAAAGGATACCGGAACATTGCGCTTTTCGGTGTGGATGCCAGAGACGGCGAACTGGGGAGAGGCACCAGAAGCGATACCATTATGATTGCCAGTATCAATCAGGATACGCAGGAGATTAAGCTGATTTCCGTGTTTCGCGATACCTATTTGAACTTGAGCAACGATTCTTACAATAAGTGCAATACAGCCTATGCGCAGGGCGGGCCGGAGCAGGCGATCAATATGCTCAACATGAATATGGATCTGGACATCACGGATTATGTGACCATCGGTTTTTCGGGATTGATCGACGCGGTGGATGCGCTTGATGGTGTAGAGATAGAGATTACGGATGCGGAAATTTCCCATTTGAATAATTACCAGCTCTGTATGGCGGAGGAGCTTGGCGTGGATTACATTCCGGTTGAGCAAAGCGGCAGGCAGCTTTTGAATGGGATGCAGGCGACGGCCTACTGCAGAATCCGCTACACGAGAGGCGATGATTTCAGAAGGACGGAAAGACAAAGAGAAGTGCTCAGAGCGATGATGGATAAGGCGGGCGGCGCGTCGGTCAGCACGCTGACTGATATGGTCAATGCTGTTTTGCCGCAGGTGGAGACTTCTCTGGATGTGGATGAGATTTTGAGTGTGCTGGGAAGTGTGGCGGGTTATCAGATGGTGGTCAGCGACGGGTTTCCCTTTGAGGGAGGAAGGGCCGGCGCCAACGTGGGAAGTAAAGGAAGCTGTGTGATTCCGATGGATCTGGAGGAAAACGTAAGGCAGCTTCATCAAATGCTTTATCCGGAGAGCAGCTACAACCCCTCCGGGCAGGTAGAGCAGATCAATGAAGAAATCAAACGGCAAACCGGAGAATATATACAATAACAGGGCAGCAGTTCACAAATCGGACTGCTGTCCGTGTGCGGAAAGGGCATACGGATGTTATGAAAAAACTGCTTATCTATTTAAATAATTATAAGAAGGAGACGGTTTTCGCTCCCCTTTTTAAAATGCTGGAGGCCACATTCGAGTTGTTCGTGCCTCTTGTGATGGCGGCGATTATTGACAGGGGTATCGGTCAGGGAGATACGGGATATGTCCTGAAAATGGGCGGCATTCTCGTTGCGCTCGGGTTCATCGGGCTGCTGTGTTCCATCACGGCGCAGTATTTCGCGGCAAAGGCGGCGGTTGGCTTTTCCACCGGATTAAAGCACGCACTGTTTGATCATATCCAGAGTCTTTCCTTTACGGAGATCGATACGCTCGGCACATCGACCCTGATTACCCGCATGACTTCTGATGTAAATCAGGTGCAAAACGGGGTCAACATGGTACTGCGCTTATTTCTGCGCTCGCCCTTTATCGTGTTCGGTGCGATGATCATGGCTTTCACCATTGACGGGAAGGCCGCTGTGATTTTTGTGGTGACGATTCCGCTTTTGGCGGTGGTGGTTTTCGGGATTATGGCTCTTACCATGCCCATGTACAAAAAGGTGCAGGCCGGACTGGACGCGGTGCTCGGAGCGACGAGAGAAAATCTGACGGGTGCAAGGGTGATCCGCGCGTTTCATAAAGAGGAGGAAGAGATTGACCGGTTTGAGGAGAAAAACGGATTTCTCACGCATCTGCAGCTAGCTGTGGGAAGAATATCGGCATTGACCAATCCGGTTACATATATTATTATCAACGCGGCCACCATTCTTCTGCTCTATACGGGCGCGGTGCGCGTGGACAACGGCAGCATTACACAGGGTCAGGTGGTGGCTCTGGTCAACTATATGTCGCAGATTTTGGTAGAGTTAATCAAGCTGGCCAACCTGATCATCACGATCACCAAGGCGCTTGCCTGCGCCAACCGGATCGAGGCGATTTTCGAGGTGGAGCCCTCTTTGCGGTGGCAGGAGGCCGTTACATGTGGGGACGAGGAGAACGGCCAGGCAGCGGGCGACGGTAAGGTTCACGGCACGGACGCACCCGATTTACAAATCATGGCGGGGGAAAAGAGCGGGCAAAAGACACAGCGGGATCTGGCCGTGGAGTTCGACCATGTGCATCTGACATACGGGGGCGCCGGGGCGGAATCCCTGAGCGATATCCATATACAGGTGACCAAGGGACAGACAGTCGGCGTCATAGGCGGCACAGGCTCTGGCAAGTCCTCTCTGGTGAATATGATTCCCCGGTTTTATGACACCACGGCAGGTACGGTGCGCGTGAACGGGCGGGATGTGAAATCCTATGGGATGGAAGAGCTGAGAGAAAAGATCGGCATTGTTTTGCAAAAAGCGGTGCTCTTTAGGGGAACGATCCGTGATAACCTGCTTTGGGGAAATGCGCAGGCCACGGACGAAGAGTTGTGGGAGGCGCTGCGGCTCGCGCAGGCCAAAGAGTTTGTGGAGACGAAGGCAGGCCGTCTGGATGCGCTTGTGGCGCAGGAAGGGCGCAACCTTTCCGGCGGGCAGAGACAGCGGCTGACCATCGCGAGGGCGCTGGTGGCAAAGCCGGAGATACTGATTTTAGATGACAGCGCATCGGCGCTTGATTACGCCACGGATGCGGCGCTTCGAGGGGCGCTTAAGGAGCTGCCCGGGGAGACGACGGTGTTTATCGTGTCCCAGCGAGCATCCTCCATCCGCCATGCGGATCAGATTATCGTTCTGGAGGACGGCGAGATGGCCGGGTGCGGCACGCACGAAGAACTGCTGGCGGACTGCGAGGTCTATCAGGAGATATATTATTCACAATTCGATCGTGGCTGACAGAACATGTGTGGCCAACAGGATACATTTGTCCTGCGGACGCGCTTTCGCTCGATTCCAAACGCAGCGGTACTAAGCTCAAAAATACTTCGCTAAGTACCGGCGTTTTCCAACGGTCCTTGTGACAAATGTATCCTATTGGCCGCGCGGGGTATCGAACTGCAGGTTATTGTGATCACAGGAACGAATTTGTTATATACAGGAGGGTAAGATGGGACAGAAAGAAACGTTTAAGCGGGTTTTGCGCTATATCAAAAAATACTGGCTGTATCTGGCGGCATCCATCGTGATGGCGAGTCTGACGGTGGCGCTGACCCTGTATTTTCCGATTTTGACCGGAAGAGTCATTGACCTTGTGCTCGGACCAGGACAGGTGGATTTCGGCGGTGTGTTCGATATCTTAAAGCTAATGGCGGTCATTGCCGCGGCGACCGGGCTTGCTCAGTGGATTATGAATGTGTGCAACAATAAAATGACTTACCGCATTGTGCAGGATATCCGGGACGAAGCGTTTTGCAGGATAGAAATTCTGCCTTTGAAGTACATTGACGCGTATTCCTACGGCGAGGTGGTGAGCCGGGTGATCGCGGACGTGGACCAGTTTGCGGACGGCCTGCTGATGGGATTTACACAGTTTTTTACCGGAGTCATTACGATTTTAGGCACGCTTGGCTTTATGCTCAGTGTCAATGTAGCCGTCACGGGTGTCGTTGTACTGGTGACACCATTGTCGTTTTTTGTCGCGGGATTTATCGCGAAGAAAACTTTTACGATGTTCCATTTGCAGTCTGAGACGAGGGGGGAGCAGACTGCACTGATCGAGGAGATGGTCGGGAATCAGAAGGTGGTGCAGGCGTTTTCTCATGAGGACGAGGCGCTGGAGCGGTTTGACGAGATCAACGGCAGACTGCAGGACTGCTCCCTGCGGGCCATTTTTTTCTCTTCCCTGACGAATCCTTCCACTCGTTTTGTCAACAATCTGGTGTATGCGGGCGTGGCGGTTGTGGGTGCGGTTTACGCCGTCCATGGCGGGATCAGCGTGGGACAGTTGTCCTGTTTCCTCTCCTATGCGAACCAGTACACGAAGCCCTTCAACGAGATTTCCGGCGTGGTGACGGAACTACAGAACGCGCTTGCCTGCGCGGCGCGGATCTTTGCGCTGATCGAGGAGGAGCCGCAGACGCCGGAGGCAGCGGATGCGAAGACGCTTCGGGATGTGGCGGGGCGTGTGGAGCTTTCCCATGTGGATTTTTCCTATGTGCCGGATAAGAAGCTTATTACGGACCTGAATCTGGCGGTGAAGCCGGGACAGAGGGTAGCCATCGTAGGGCCTACAGGCTGCGGTAAGACGACGGTAATCAATCTGTTGATGCGGTTTTACGATGTAAACAGTGGAAAAATCAGTGTGGACGGGGCGGATATCCGCGAAGTGACGAGAAAGAGTCTGCGGGAAAATTATGGTATGGTATTGCAGGAGACATGGTTAAAGGCCGGAACGATCCGTGATAATATCGTGATGGGGCGGCCTGACGCCACGGAGGAAGAGGTGATCGCCGCGGCGAAAGCATCTCACGCCCACAGTTTTATCAAGAGACTTTCCAAAGGTTATGATACGGTGATCGGGGAGGACGGCGGCAGCCTTTCGCAAGGACAGAAGCAGCTTCTGTGTATCACGAGAGTCATGCTCTGTCTGCCGCCTATGCTGATTCTGGACGAGGCGACCTCCTCCATAGATACGCGCACGGAAATACGGATTCAGAAGGCGTTTGCCACCATGATGCAGGGAAGAACCAGCTTTATCGTGGCACATCGGCTCTCAACGATCCGGGAGGCGGACGTGATTCTTGTTATGAAGGACGGAAATATTATCGAACAGGGAAATCACGAGACATTGCTTAAGAAGAAAGGCTTTTATGCCGGACTTTATGAAAGTCAGTTCGCCGTGTAGTAGGAGGCATCTTTGTTATAGTCCATGGATTCGGAGCGGATGTCCGTGATCGCGCCGTTTTCCCATTCAAAGACAAGATACTGGTAAACCACGGCGTGGTGCTCCAGATACGCCTCGTCGGTTAAAAAGGAGAGAAGCGCGTCCTTTTCGATTTCGTTATCCTCACAGAAGGTGTCGATTTCCACAGCTGTACCGTCTACAAAGAAGGATGGCAGAATCGTGATCAGGGAGGTGTCGAACGGGATTTCTTCCGCGGAAAGGAACTGAAAACTGCCGCCGTCCATAGAGGAGAGAATGTCGTAATCGCGGTAAGCGGCCAGAAAGGCATCGGAGCCGTCTCCGATTTTCACGCCGCGTATGGTCTGGGCCGTCTCCGCGTCCAGATCGTAGTCTGTGGCGGTCAAAAGAGGCTTTTCCTTACCGCAGGCGTTAAGAAGAGTGAGGGAGAATGTCAGTATAAAGCAGGCAGCAATTTTTTTCATGGGATTCCTCTTTCTGTAAAAGTGTACTGAAAAACCCGCGAGCAACGGCTCACGGGTCATAATAACAGGGGCAGTAGGAATCGAACCCACATCGATGGTTTTGGAGACCACTGTTCTACCTTTGAACTATGCCCCTATATTGTGCAGCGGGTTAAAGCAAACCACCGAAAATTATTATAGCATAGGCGAGGGGAGAACGCAAGAGTGTTTTTGACCGGAAAGGAAGGTAATTTATGTTAGAGCAGGCGGGAACAATGTTTGACAATATGGAGGCGATGACGTATCGCTTAAAGAAAAAGGTTTACAAAGAGCGGATGGGGCAGTTTCGAGAGAAGAATCAGGAAATTCTTGCGGAAATGACAGACTTTGTGGAGCGGGCGGAAGAACAGAAGCGGGGCGAGGCGGCGGCGCAGACGGCGAAGGCCTTTGCAGATGCGGTGGAAGCGCGCTTTGCCAAGCGGGGAAAAATCAGCGGCAGGAGCCAGATGGACATTAATCTGTTTATGATTTACTTCGTCTTTCCGGCGATTCTTCTGACGCAGAGCGAATATGCGGGACTGCTTGCGGACGCGGTCAGGGACGAGTGGCGGGGGCGGTTTAAGAACAGCGCGCAGCTTGGGTATACGACATATGAAGAAATCTACAACACCTTTCAGGAGAAGTTTCTGGGGCTGTTTTAAGAAGTTTCAGAGGAAATTCAGGGGCGGCCCAGGAAGCACCGCCCCATTGTTTTACATTTCTTCCAGAATGAGAAAATCCCAGCGGGAGAGGGAGAGAAGGTCGCCCTCTTTTATGACGGCTGTGGTATTCTCTATGCAGGAAGCGGCGGCTGTTCTGACAGCGGAAGTGCTCTCCCCGGACAAAGCGGCATCCCCGTTTGAGGGCAGCGGCTCGTGGCCGGAAAGCAGCATGCGGGCGTAAGGGCCGTGGTAGACGGTCTCCTGCGGTTCTTCGGAATAATTAAAATAGTATATGATTTCTTTTTGCAGGCCGTTTGTCCCCCGCTTGACGATCAGAGGATAGACGGCTTCTTCTCTGGAAACGCCCGCCTTGTCACAGAGGAAGGCGAGGAGCTTTTTGAGCACATCCCCGTCCGTATAACAGCCAAGGTAGGCAGCATAGCCCTGACCGAACCGGTTTCCCGTGAGGGCGGCGCAGTCACCCCAGTGGGGATGGTCGTAGAGCGCCAGCGGTTCGGCGGTGTCAGGCAGGAGAAGCTCCATCCAGCTATGGACACAGTGGTTTGCTTCCGGCGGTTCCTGTCCTGCCGCTGTACGAAGATTGACTGAATTGGTCATATCAGCCGCGTGGGATTTTGTCTGCATTTCCGGCGCAGGTCGTAACCCCACCTGCACGGCGTCCGTAAACTGGTCGTAGGTCATGCCGAAAACGTCGGTCAGACCGTGGGGCAGGTCGTCGTGGTAGATTTTCAGCATTCTGTCCGCCACGGCGGTTTTGAAGGTGGAGAGCAGCACGCCGCCACCCTGTACGTAGTTTTTCAGCGCATCCGTAAGTGTGTCGGAGACGCTGTAGAGGGCGGGCGCAATCAACAGCTTGTACTGACTAAATAAGTCAATATCTCTCTCCGCCGAGAGGATGTCGCATTCTATATTCATTTCGTAGAGAGCGTCGAATACCCAGCGGAAAACGTCGTTGTAGGCCGGACCGTCCTTGATCGGAAACCATTGCAGGGCGTCCAGAGAGACATTGTCCAGAAGGATTGCGACTTTACTGTGTTTTTTCAAATTGACCAGATGAGTACCATGTTTGGCAAAGTCCGCGCCGATGCGGCAGGTTTCCCGGTAGGTGGCGTTTTCTTTCAGGTTATGGCTGAGTACGCCTTTCCAGTAGGATTCGATGGCGTTGTGGATGGAGTGCCAGTGCCAGTACTCCACACAGTTGGCCCCGTTTGCCAGATGGCTGAACGCCTGCAGGCGCAGCTGCCCGGGATAGGGGAGCCAGCCGTGATTGCCCTGCGCCTCGGTCTCCAGAACGAGATAGTTGTCTTTCTTTAAGGAGCGGGCGATGGCGCCGCCGAAGGCGATTTCCTTTCCGGTGAGATCCTGCGCGGAGGGGTGGTAAATATCGCATCCCGCTATGGTGAGCGGTCCGGCTGCCTCCCACTGGTTCACCTCCGGCTGTAAGCCGAAAGAGAAGCCCCGCCAGTCGTAGTCGAAATTTTGTGTGATAAACTGGTCCGGGCGGGCGTATTCCTGTACGATGGCACATTGCCATGCGAGAAACTCCGACACCAGGTTTTGTTGGAATTTATGATATGCCGCGCCGAGGCTGGCGTTGATGGTGCCGCGCACGTCGGGGAAATCCTCCCACGTGTTGATCCGGTTGCTCCAGTAATCAAGTCCCCATGCTTCGTTTAAGAGAGTCAGGTCGTCATGGAAAAGTGCCCGCACATAGTCTGCGAACTGTTCCTGGGCGTAGGCGGAACAGGTATCGTAAGATTTGGTTTCATTGTCGAGCTGGAAGCCGATCACATGGTCATAAGGCTGTACTTCCTCCATCAGCCTGCGGATGATGCGCTCCGCGTGTTTTAGGTACATGGGGTGGGCGATATCCATGTTTTGCCTGTGGCCGTAACGCCCGGGACCGCCGTGGGTCTCGGTGATGATATCCGGGTATTTGCGGGCAAGCCATGTGGGAACCGCGTAGGTGGGCGTGCCAACGATCACCTGCATGCCGTGTTTTTTCGAGCAGGACAGCATCCGGTGCAGATGGGTGAAGTCAAAAACGCCGTCCTGCGGCTCCCATGTGCTCCATGTGGACTCCGCGATGCGGATCACGTTCATGCCCGCTTTTTTCATCATTTCCATATCGGTTTCGATGCGGTCAGTGGGAAGGTATTCGTCGTAGTAGGCCGCGCCGTAGAGCAGTTTATTCATTTTCATCGGTTTTCCTCCCAATATAAAAAATAGTTCTTCCCAGCCGATCCGGCAAAAACAGCCGGAAAGATTTTCGGGAAACGTGTTCTCACAGCATGGTTTCCAGACGCTCCACCGCCAGCCGGATGTATTCGCCAAGAGAAGTTTCTGTGCACCCCGCGATAAAGTGGTTGCAGCGGTTTACCGGAATCAGAATTTTAAAGGCTTTGCTTGCGCCCACGGCGGTGGCGATGGCGGGGGTAATTTCCCCGAGCAGGGCGTTTGCGAAGACAATCCCAACAGGGCCGATCACGATATCCGCGTCGGTAACATTGACGAGCGCCGCGTTTTCTCCGGTTGCGCCGAAATCCGCCCCGGCCTTTAACATGGCGGCGGTGGCGGCGGTGTTGGTGCCGATGGCGTACAGTTCTAAATCTTTATGTCTTGCCTTGATCTGTTCGATGACGGTCTTGCCGATGCGGCCGCCCTGTCCGTCGATGACGGTGATTTTCATATGGGGTTTCCTCCTTTATGTTGACTGATGTAGTCGTTAACATGGCATATCATAGTGTCTGCAATATATGGCCGCAAACACGCAGGTGTTTCGCGCATGTTTATGGCAGGCAGTGTTTTGCAAAAAATTTCACAAAGATAACAATAGTGTACCATAAGAGTACAACGTATAAAATAAAAAAATTTCCTTATAATACCCTTTATCAAATGATCGCGTTGCGATCATTGAGAGAATGCTTCGCATTCTCTGCAATAAAAAAAGTGGTGAAAACGGGAGAAGTTATGTCAACTAGTAGTGTGACCATTTATCTGAAAGTGGAACAGAATGTGGAGGTGCAGAAGCCGGAGGTGAGCGTCAAGGATATTGCGACGCTCAGCTGTACGGATTCCCATGTGCTTGCAAAGGCAAAATCCCTGAAACTGTGGACGTTTCAGGAGGGAGAGAGCAAGAGGCAGGTAATCAGCGTGCTCAAGGTCATTGAGGAGATCGAGAAGGCATGTCCTGGCGTGAGCGTGGAAAGTCTGGGCGAGGCGGATGTGCTGGTGGAGTGGATTCGTGTGGACAGGCACAAAGGGTTTGTCCAGTGGTGCAAGCTGGCATTCGTGTCGATGGTCAGTTTTTTTGGTACGGCATTCACTATCATGGCTTTTCACAACGATATCGGGATCAATGAAGTGTTTTCCAAGCTCTATGAGATGGTGATGGGCTATCGGGGAGACGGGTACGGCATTTTGGAACTTTCCTACTCGGTGGGACTTGCGGTTGGCATCATTGTATTCTTTAACCATATCGGCGGCAGGCGGATCACCAAAGACCCCACGCCGATTGAAGTGGAAATGCGGATTTATGAGGAGGACGTAAACAAGGCGCTCATTGCCACGGCGGACAGGGAGGGAAAGACCATTGATGTTTCTTAGACAGCTTCTTCTTTCGGTGATCGGGGTAAGCGCCGGGCTGATCGTGTCGGCGGGCGTGTTCACGGTGCTCATTTCGGTGGGGCTGATTCCCCGGTTTGCGGGCAAAATGCATGTGGCGAAAAAAGTGTTTGTGCTGGAGGAGATGGTTATATTCGGCACGTTGGCGGGCAGTTTTTTCAGTGTCTTTAGAGAGTGGGGCATGGTGGGAAGGATGGTGCGGACGCAGGCGGTTTTCGGAACGGCGACGGAGGGCATCTGGAATATCGCAGGGACACTCTTTCAAATTGTGTTTGGTGTGTTTGCCGGGATCTTTGTGGGATGCCTTGCCCTTGCCATCGCGGAGATGCTAAACACGATTCCCGTCTTTGCAAGAAGGATCGGGTTCCGCCATGGGCTTGGGATTGCGATACTGTCGGTGGCGCTTGGAAAGCTGACGGGGAGTGTGATTTACTTTACCCAGCGGGTGTTTTTGTGACGGCATCTGTTGGGTGAAAATTGTTGAGAATGTGAAATACAAAGGCGGGTCAGGGAAATGGGCGCAATGACAGCCGCGATTTGATGCGTTTCGCAATTACCAAAAAACAGAAAAAGAAAAAGGAGAAGACAGATTATGGCACAAAATCAGGGACAGCAGGAAACGGAGAAACCGGAAGATAAGATGACGCAGCAGGAGAGGGAGCAGGCTTACAGGCAGCATGTGGAGCAGACAACGCCGAAGTACAGTATGCCCCTGCGCATGGCGAAGGCTTTTGTTGTGGGCGGCATGATATGTGTGATCGGACAGTGCATTTTAAACTATGCCACGAACAGTATGGGGCTTGATAAAGAGACGGCCGGTTCGTGGTGTTCCATGCTTTTGGTGCTGGCGAGCGTACTCTTAACCGGGTTCGGCCTCTATCATAAATGTGTGGAGTGGGGCGGCGCTGGGGCGCTCGTGCCGATCACGGGTTTCGCGAACTCCGTGGCGTCGGCGGCCATCGAGTACCAGAAGGAAGGGCAGGTGTACGGCATCGGGTGTAAGATTTTCACCATCGCCGGACCGGTGATTCTGTACGGCATATTTACAAGCTGGGCCCTTGGCGCGGTGTACTGGATCGGGAAACTATTGGGGATTGTGTGAGGGAAACCGTGCCGTTTCCCTCTATAGAATGCCCGCAAATATCTCACAGGGAAAAGAAAGACAATCTTGACATCCTTTATCGATATGTTATACTCAGATTGTTAACCTATAAAGAAAAAGGTTAACAATGAGAACGAGAATCGGATAAAGGGAGGGTCACTATGGAAAAAAGAATGACTGTTGAAACAGGTAAAAAGGAAAAATTAACGGCCGGGCGAAGGATCGGTACAAGGGAAATGGTGCTTTGCGGGGTGTTTACCACGCTGATTGCGGTGGGTGCATTTATCAAGGTGCCTGTGCCCGTGGTGCCCTTTACCCTGCAATTTCTCTTTACCATGCTGGCGGGACTTTTGCTTGGCGCCAGACTTGGCGCAATGAGTGTGGGCGTCTATATTCTGTTGGGGCTGTGCGGAATCCCCATCTTTGCGGAGGGCGGGGGATTCTGGTACATATTAAAGCCAAGTTTCGGCTATCTTCTCGGCTTTATGCTGGCGGCCTATGTGACAGGCAGGCTGGTGGAGCGCAGAGGACGTTTGACGACCGGATGGGTCATGGCGGTGAATTTTCTGGGACTTTTCATCGTCTATGCGGCCGGAATGATATATTACTATATGATTTGTAATTATGTGATTGACACGCCCATTGCACTGGGGCCGCTGTTTCTTTACTGCTTCGTGCTGGCGGTTCCGGGCGATATTTGTCTGTGTATTCTCGCGGCTATATTGACTATCAGGGTCAGACCCGTATTTCAAAAAATGACGGAAGAGGGGCTGCGAAAATGAGTAAAAATCTCTTTATCACCGGAACAGGGACGGATGTGGGAAAAACATATGTGACCGGGCTGGTCATCAAGAAACTTAAGGAGAGCGGGGCAAATGCCGCCTACTACAAGGCGGCTATGAGCGGCAACGAAAGAAGGGCGGACGGGACGCTGGTACCGGGGGATGCCCTGTCTGTGAAGGAGGTTTCCGGGATTGCCCAGCCCTTGGAGGAGATGTGCCCATACATATATGAAAACGCGTATTCGCCTCATCTGGCGGCCCGCATCGAGGGAGAGGCTGTGGAACTTTCCGTGGTTTTGGACGGGTTCCGGAAAGTCAGCGAAGCGTACGATTATGTGACGGTGGAGGGCAGCGGCGGCATTCTCTGCCCCATCCGCTATGACGGGGAGCGGATTATGCTGGAGGATGTGATCAAGAGCCTTGCGTTGTCCTGTCTGCTGGTTGCTGACGCAGGGCTTGGCACGATTAACAGCGTGGTGCTGACCGCAGAGTATATGCGTGCCAGAAGCATTCCCATTGTGGGGATGATCTTTAACCGTTTTCATAAAGGCAATGTGATGGAGGAGGATAATATCCGCATGTGTGAGGCGTTGACGGGACTTAAAACACTTGCCTGTGTGCAGGAGGGTGACCGGGCGCTTGCTATGGAGGCAGAGGCGCTGCTGGCGCTGTATCGTTGACGAAGAATAGTTTACATAATATGCATGAGATATGTCCGGTGCGGTCAACAGGCAAAAACAAGTTTACATAAAACAGAATAAATAGGAAGAAAAGAGGATGTTATTATGATCTGGTATCCTTACGAACAGATGAAAACCATGAAACCGCCCTATGAGATCGTGGATGCGGCGGGTGTGTATCTCTATACAAAAGAGGGAAACAGGATGATCGACTCGATCTCCTCGTGGTGGAGCGTGATTCACGGTTACAAGCATCCGGTACTGACCAAAGCAGTCAAAGATCAGGCGGATGTTTTTTCCCATGTGATGCTGGGAGGGCTGACCCATCCTGCGGTGCGGAATCTGTCGGACAAGCTGGCTTCGTGGCTGCCCGGCGATCTGGATTACTGCTTCTTCTCGGACTCCGGGTCGGTGGCGGTGGAGGTGGCGCTCAAGATGGCGATGCAGTTTAACGTGAACAGAAAAGATCCGCGTAAAACGGTGCTCTCGCTCACGCACGCCTACCACGGGGACACCTTCAAGACCATGGAAGTGGGGGATGACGAGGACTATCATTTTGCTTTTGAGAGCAAACGGGGCGTCATTCATATTCCAACGGAAATTCCGGCTTTGGAGGAGGCGTTTGAGAAGCATCACAGGGAGCTGAACTGTTTTATCGTGGAGCCGCTTTTACAGGGAGCGGGCGGTATGCGGATGTACGGGCTTGATTTTCTAAAGCGGGCGAGACAGCTCTGTGACAAGTACGATGTGCTTCTTATTTTCGACGAGGTAGCCACGGGCTTTGGGCGGACGGGATACCGGTTTGTGGCGGACGAGGTGCTGCCGGATATACTGGTGCTCGGCAAGGCGCTGACGGGCGGTTACATAGGACACGCGGTTACGGTGGCGGGAGAGAAGGTCTACCGTGGATTTTACGGGGACGACCCGTCGCTTGCACTGATGCACGGGCCGACTTTTATGGGAAACGCTCTTGCATGCAGTGTGGCGCTGGCCTCGATTGAACTGTTTGAGGGGCAGGACTATATGGCGAAGATTCACCGGATCACGGAGATTATGAGACGGGAGCTGGCGGACTTTTCCAGTCCCAAGGTGAAGGAGGTGCGCATCATGGGCGGCTGTGTCTGTCTGGAGGTGCGTGACAGGAAAGATCTATTGGGATATCAGGAATTTGCGGCAAAGCGGGGCGTCTTTGCAAGGCCTTTTTTGAACTGTCTCTATGCGATGCCGCCCTATGTGATCGCGGAGGATGAGCTGGTGGAGGTGCTTTCCGCGATGAAAGCATGGTTTGAATAATGTTATGTAAACTATGGGCTTGATATACAAAAAAGTTATGTTAACTAATCTGCGTGCAGAAGACGTGACAGTAAAGACGAAGGATGATCTGTTACGGAAAATGAGGAAGAGGAAGATGGAAAAGATGAGAGAATTGCAGGAGAAAATATACCGTGGAGAGCTGCTTACAAAGGAGGAGATTATGCCGTTAGTCAAAGCGCCGCTGGAGGAATTGTGCCAGGCGGCGGACGAGATCAGACGGCATTTTTGTAAAGACCGTTTCGACCTGTGCACGATCATAAACGGAAAGTGCGGGAGGTGTTCGGAGGACTGCAAGTACTGCGCCCAGAGCGCCCACTACACCACGGCCTGCGGGGAGTCCTATCCGCTGCTCTCCACGGAGAAAATCGTGGAGCAGGCGAAACATAATGCGGCCCAGGGGGTGCTTCGTTATTCTATCGTCACCAGCGGCAGGCGGCTCTCGGAGCCGGAGGTCGGGCAGGTCTGCGAGAGCATCCGCGCGGTGCGGCGGGAAGCCGGGATAGAGGTCTGTGTCTCCTTCGGACTGCTTGGGGAGGCGGATTTTGTGAAGATCAGGGAAGCGGGGGCGTCACGCGTCCACTGTAATCTGGAGTCTTCGGAGCGGTATTTTCCGTTCGTCTGCACGACCCACACTTACGCGGACAAGATAGAGACGCTGTTAGCGGCCAAGCGGGCCGGCCTGGAGGTTTGCAGCGGCGGCATCATGGGGCTTGGGGAAACCATGGAGGACAGGATCGATATGGTGCTTACGGCAAGGGCGCTCGGCGTAAAGTCCGTGCCCGTGAATGTGTTAAACCCGATTCCGGGCACGCCCTACGAAAAGAATGCAGCGCTTACAAACGATGAAGTGCGCCGGATCGTGGCTGTTTTCCGCTTTATCATTCCGGATGCGTCGATCCGGCTGGCGGGCGGCAGAGGCCTTCTTGGCGATCAGGGGAAAAAATGCTTTGCAGGAGGCGCGAATGCGGCCATAAGCGGGGACATGCTGACCACGGCAGGTATTACCGTGGAAACAGATATGGCGCTTCTTGCGCAGATGGGGTATACTGTGGTAAAGGGATGAGTCGGCAAAAGGCCGTAAAAGTCCCTGAAAACGAACGGAAAACGGGAAGGAGCGGACAGAAAGTATGAACACATTTCAGTACCGGGTGGTAAGCATAGACGGCGACTACGCGAATTTGGAGCGGATCGACGCGCCGGAGGACGGGTATAAACTGGTGGCGCGGGCCCTGCTGCCCCCTGAGATCAGGGAGGGGTCAAAACTTTTGTATGAAATGATGACCTACTCGATTATGGAGGATTCGGAAACATAAAAGAATTATGTAAACCGAATGCGCCGTGAGGCAGCAGTTTGGCCTGACACTATTTTGCGAGAGAGGTGTAGATTTGAATAGGACAGAGCATGTGGTGAAGGAGGTTATGCCCGGTTCCATCGCGCAGGAGATGGGGATTGAGCCGGGCGACGTCCTTCTTTCCGTGAATGACAATGAAATAGAGGATGTGTTCGACTACCGTTATCTGATGAAGGACGAGTATGTGGAAGTGCTTGTGCGCAAGGTGGACGGTGAGGAGTGGCTTTTGGAGATCGACAAGGACTACGACGAGGATTTGGGCGTGGCGTTTGAAAACAGTCTGATGAGCGATTACCGTTCCTGCAGCAATAAGTGCATTTTCTGTTTTATAGACCAGATGCCGCCGGGGATGCGGGAAACGCTCTATTTTAAGGATGACGATTCCCGACTTTCCTTTTTGCAGGGCAATTATATCACGCTGACCAACATGACGGAGAAGGATGTGGAGCGCATCGTTAAGATGCAGCTTGCGCCGATTAACATTTCGGTACAGACCACGAACCCGGCCCTTCGGTGTGAGATGCTTCACAACCGCTTTGCCGGGGAAAAGCTGCGTTTTCTTGACCGTTTCTATGAGGGGCATGTGGAAATGAACGGGCAGATCGTTTGCTGCAAGGGGGTGAACGATGGGGAAGAGCTGCGGCGCAGCATCACGGATCTGATGAAATACCTGCCCTTTATGCGGAGCGTATCCGTGGTGCCCGCAGGGATTACGAAGTACCGGGAAGGCCTGTGTCCTTTGGAGCTGTTTACAAGGGAGGAAGCGGGAGCGATAATTGACATGATCGAGGCGTACCAGAAGGTTTGTTTTGACCAGTACGGTCTACATTTTGTTCATGCCAGCGACGAGTTCTATATGCTGGCGGAGCGGGATTTTCCGGAGGAGGAGCGCTACGACGGGTATATCCAGTTGGAAAACGGTGTGGGCATGATGCGGCTTTTTCGGGAAGAATTTTGCGAAGCGATTCGGACAGTTGTGATTGATCGAAATGGTCAGGAAGACCGAAAGAATCAGGAGGATCAGGGTGGTCGTAATAGCCAGAATAGCCGGAACAGCCTGACAGGCTTTAAGCGGACGATCACTGTCGCCACGGGGAAGCTGGCTTGTTCCGTGATACGGGAGGCGGCTGAGGCGCTGTGCGATGCCTGTCCGGGTCTCACGATACATGTCTGTCCCATCAGGAACGATTTTTTCGGGGAGACGATTACCGTTGCGGGGCTGGTTACGGGTCAGGATCTGATCGCGCAGCTTAAGGAGTGGCAGCAGGGAGGGGAGAACCTTGGCGACGCCCTTTTTATTCCTTCCAATATGCTGCGAAGCGGGGAACAGGTATTTCTGGACGACTGCACCGTGCAGGAGGTGGAACGTGCGCTTGGGATTCCGGCGACAGTGATAGAGCCGGGCGGCGGGGACTTTGTAGCGGCGGTTCTACATCCGGATTATCAAATGAGCAGGGATAATGACGGGGAGACCTTTGTGTACGTGGATGGATATGACAGGTGAATTGACACACATCTCAAGTGAGTCTGACGCTTTAATTGTTGTCGATATAACATTATGTTAACTAAATGGACGGTAAGGGCAGTGCACGCTTACGGAGATAGAGTTATGTAAACTGAGTTTGTGAAAGGAAACGTAACATGGCATATATGGTAAGAAAATTGGATCGAGAAGAAATGGGGCAGGTTTATCAGACCTATATGAAGAAGGACTTTCCACCCGATGAGCTAAAGCCTTTAAGCCATATTGTCAGGAGCATGGATGCGGGTTACGGGTTTTCGCTGGGGATGTACGAAGGGGAAACGCTTTCGGGTTACGCTGTGTTTATACTCTGTGAAGAGACTAGGTGCGCCCTGCTTGACTATTTTGCAATCCTGAAGGATAGGAGGGGCGGAGGGCTCGGGCACCGGGCCTTTTCTCTTTTTGAAGCGTATTTTAGGGAGAAGCTGCCGGGAGTGGATGGGATTTACATCGAGTCAGAGCGGATTTCGGCGGCGGAGAATGAGAAGCAGCGTCTGACCAGGGAGCGGCGGATTGCGTTCTATCTCTCCTGCGGCTGCGAAATGACGGCGTTTCGATCCGTCCTGTTCGGCGTGGATTACAGTGTTCTTTACAGACCGGTCGTGGAGCGCGGGCAGGCGGCTTCCCTGAGCGCATTGGATGTCCTCTATAAAAAGATGTTTAAACCGGAGCATTACGAACGGTTTGTAAGCCTTGCCATGATGGAGGAAAAGCAGGGATAAAACGGTCGGGGCGGAGAGGATCCTGTCCTCTATGGCGAAAGCGCAGGTCGTTATAGACCGTCTTGCAAATATTTGGATTTAGGGCTAAAATAATTTGCGTTAGATAACAATTATGGCATGTCCCGCTTATCGGCGGGACATGTTCGTGTATCGGGGGAGACTGTCTGAAAACCCAAGAGCTGTTATGCTGACTGAATGATAAATCCATCCGTTCTTATTGCGGATGATT
>CAMTMP010000021.1 GCA_947073545.1 uncultured bacterium | reverse complement strand
GGTTTTTGGGCATTTTGTGTGCATCATCGTTGCAATTCACACTGAATAATCGTAAATCAGTACGAAATCTGGCGTGGTTGTGAATTGTAACGATTGTGGCGGTATCCGGGAAACGGATACAAAACGGCCTGTGCTAAGGCTCAATTAATAATAGTTTAACATGTTTGGGCGGGGATGTACACAATGATTTCCCGATGCTTGCAGGGTATCTTTGAATGGGGCGCGTGGGGCGCAAGGGCACTCGATTTTTTATAGAAAACGGCATGTGGATGTGCTACAATGATAGTGCTGTATGTCAATTAACAGAGAAATGAGGTGATTTATCAAATTGGAAGGCTTGGGTGGAATGTTGGTATCCATAAGACAATGGGTAAAAAGATATCGGAAACTGTTAATTTTGTATGTGGTTTTTGCGTTAATTCTGGCGGGAATGATAGCGGCAAAGAAAAATTATTTTGTCGATGAAATATATTCGTATGGCCTTGCCAATCATGTGGCAGAGGACGGTAGAACGATTTGGATGACCCCGAAATTGGCGCCTTATACCTATTCTTCCGGTGGCGAACCGTTTTATGATTATGTGACGGTGAAAAAAGGACAGCAGTTTCGGTTTGCAAATGTATGGAGAAACCAGTCTAACGATGTCCATCCGCCCTTTTACTATGCGATTCTTCATCTGGTTTGCTCCTTTTTTCCGGAACGTTTTTCGAAATGGCTGGCAGGCGCGGTCAATATCTTTTTTGCACTATTGACACTGGGAGGTGTACGTGCGCTGTCGAAAGAGCTGGGCTGTGACGAGAGTGACAGGAATGTCATAACCCTTCTTTTTGTTTTTTCTGCGGGTATAATGGGGGCGGTGGCTTATTTACGCATGTATGTGATGTTCATGTGTGAGGTGACTTGGCTCACATGGATGATTCTGAGATGGCGAGGACGAGAGAACAAATATTTCTATATTCTGGTGACGTCGCTCAGTATTGTGGGTGCTTTGACACAATATTATTTTCTGATTTATCTCTTTTTTATCAGTGTTATGTATGGGATTAGTCTGCTGGTGGGAAAGTCCTATATGGCAGCTCTTAAATATTGCGGGGCAATGGTTTGCGCGGGATGCCTGTCCTGCTTGATTTTTCCGGCTATGATCAGACATATTTTTGGAGGCAGTGGAAGGGGTGGAGAGGCGTTTGCGCATTTAGGCGAGGGTATGGACAGATTTTTCCTGTTTTTACAAGAAATCCTGAAAAATATTAACAGAGTATGGTTTGGAGAGACATTAATAATCGTGGCAGTGACGGCAATACTGTATGTCTATTTAAAGTATTGTATGCGTGCGGGGGCAGATGCGATTCGAGTACAGGATTTTTGGAAATGGATGATTCCTGGTGGGGCGGTTGTTGGGTATTTGATTTTGCTTGCTAAGATAGCAACCTCTGTATCGAATCGGTTTTATGTACCGGTTTATGCCGTAACGGTTGTCGTGGTAGTTGCGGGAGTCAAGACTATAGCGGATCGGATTTGTCATGGCTATCCGCAAATCACTGGTTTTTTACTCCTTTTGTGGGTTGCAGTGATGCTTACCTCAGGGTGGACTCACGGGGCAGGAGCAAACTTATACAGAGAGTCTGGTTCTCTGCTGGAGGCGATGGAAAATTATGGGCATATAGATGCGCTTTATGTGTGGCCGGGAGGCCCCGATGCCATGTATAATTTTCTGGATATTGCAAAGTTGAGGAGTGTGACGTTTTTTGAGGGGGATGTCAGCGAACTGGAGCATATGGAAGATTTGAAAAGTCAACCGGAATATATTTTGTATGTTATGGAGGAAGAGGAGAGCAATGGGCAGGAAATATTGGAAGAGATCCGAAAGTATTGTCCGCAGATTACGCAGAGTGAAATAATTGGCAGGTATGGCGAAGCGAATATTTATCATATCTGCGGAAATTAGAGAGGTGCATGCATGACAGCAATTATCAGTTTACTTTTCTGGCTTTTGGCCGTCCCCTTTTGTATCGGGCTGATCCCTGCAAATTTCATATCGGCGGATAAAAGAAGTCCGGGAATTGTGATGCTTTCCGGGTATTTCGGCATGTGGGCACTCTTTGAGATTTCGGCGGTGCCGGCGGTTCTCTGGGTAGAGTATAACAATTTTAAGGTGGCTTCTGCAGTGTTTACGGCGCTTGCGCTTCTTGGCGCGGCGGCGGGCGTTTGGCTTCTTTACCGAAACGAAAAGGCGGGAAGGCCGGGGCTTCTTGTAGGAATGTGGGCAGAGGGCGGCAGGAGGCAGAAAGAAAAAGGCGCGAAAAGATTCTTTCGGGGTACAGGCATCGAATGGCTTCTGTTTTTCGTGCTGCTCGGTTTTCAACTTTATAAGGCGGTGGCCTTCGCTTCCTTCGACGGTGACGATGCCTACTATGTGGTGGAGTCGCTGATTGCGCAGGAGGCGGGCGTGATGTACCGCATTCTGCCACTCACAGGCGGATCCACAGGATTGGACGTGCGTCATGCGATGGCGGTCTTTCCTATGTGGGTGGCCTTTGTCTCCGTGAGATCGGGCGTGCACGCGACGATTGTGTCCCATGTGGTGATGCCCCTCGTGCTGATTCCTTTGACTTATCTGTTGTACTATGAGATCGGGCGCGCGCTTTTTGTGGGGTGTGTGCAAGACGGCGAAAGAAGGGCGGATATGGGTGGCTCTTTGCGGAGGGCAGGCGGGGATGTGTTTCGCAGAGAAAATCTGCCGGTTTTTATGGTTATTATGGCCATGTTCCAGATTTTCGGCAACGTATCCCTCTACACCAATGAGACATTCTTTCTGACCCGCACATGGCAGGGCAAGGCGGTGGTGGGCGCGCTTGTGATACCGGCGCTGTTTTGGCTGTTTTTACGGATTTATGACAAAGGTGTCAAAAGGGGACGGACGGATGCAGGACTCTGGATTGTGCTTGTCAGTATCAATATGACCGCAGGCGTGTGCAGCTCCATTTCGGTGTTTCTTGTCTGCATTTTGATCGCGGCGGCGACATTCTGTCTGGCGGTGGCGGAGCGGGACTGGAAAATTCTTTTTAAGATGGGAGCGGCATGTATACCGAATGTGATATACATGGCGGTTTATGTGTTTATGGCTTACAGTTATCTTTTAAAATAGCGGTTAGCATCGAAGACGCGGCTTTCGAATGGGCGTGGCTGAAGGGCAAAGCGGTGAGGAATGAAATATGTGGGGTATTTTTTTAGAGAGCGTCGTTATATTTAAAAATTATATGGGATACCACGAGAATCATTTTCTGGCGGGGCTATATCTTTTGACGCTCCTTTATCTGTGGCTTACGGAGAAGGACAGGCGCAGGCGCGTGCTGTTTGTCTATGCGCCCACGTTGATTCTGTTCTTGTTTTTCTGTCCTCTGTTCCGCAAGGTGTTTGTGCGGCTCATGGAGGATAGCGAGACGTACTACCGGCTCTTGTGGCTTTTGCAGATGAGTATTGTCAGTGCTTACGGCCTGATCCGGCTGATGGGAAAGCACAGGCGGATCGGGCTGGCGATTGCCTGTCTGGCGATTGCCGCCTGTGGTGATTATGTCTATGACAGCGAGCACATTTCACAGGCCCAGAACGCCTATCATCTGCCGCAGGAGGCGGTGGACATCGTGGATATGATTGAGCCGGAGGAGGGACGGATCACGGTGCTTGTGCCTGCGGATCTGATTTATTATGTCAGACAGTACAGCACGGATATCGAGCTGCCCTACGGACGGGAAATGCTGATTGCCCGCTGGGATTATTACAATGCCATGTATGAGGCGATGGAGGAGGCGGAAGTGATCGATACCCCGGCGTTCGTGGAGCTGACAAGGGAGTACCCTTGCGCCTATGTGGTTCTGAAACAGGACCGGGCAGTCAGGGAGCCGCTGACGGATTACGGTTATTCGGTTTACGGTCAGGTGGGAGAATATGTGGTTTACAAGGATATGACATTACAGGATTCGTAAAAGGTCTGTGTCCGGCGGGCCTTGGCGATAGGAGAATGGCGGATGTTATTTAATTCATATATATTTGTGTTTGTGTTTTTCCCCATATGTCTGTTCGGCTATTACGGTCTTTTGAAGGGCGGGAAGCCTGAGGCGGCCAAAGTATTTCTGACAGCTATGTCATTGTGGTTCTACGGCTACTTTAATCTGTCCTATCTGATCATTATGGTTTGCAGCATTGCCGGAAACTACCTATTTCACAGACTGCTTTCCGGAGAAAGGCCCGGGCTTTTACACGCGGGAAGCAGAAAAGAATCAGAACGCGCAAAGAAGGCGGCACACGGAGAGGAGCAATACGAAAGGGCGGCACACGGAGAGGCGGAACACAGAGAAGCGGAACATGGAAAGACGTTCCGCAGGGCCGTTATGGTTCTGGCGGCAGCGATGAATCTGGGCGTACTGTTTTACTTTAAGTATTTTGATTTCTTTCTCGATACCGTGAACGGTGTGTTTGGAACTGATTTTGTTTTGCGGGGGATTCTTCTTCCGCTGGGGATCAGTTTTTTTACCTTTCAGCAAATTTCCTTTATAGTGGACACTTACCGGGGCGAGGTGGCGGACTGTTCGCTGTCTGAGTACGCGCTGTTTGTCTCCTTTTTTCCGCAGTTGATTGCCGGACCGATCGTGAATCACGGTGAGATGCTGCCGCAGTTTCGGGCGATGGGAAAGAGAAAGGCGGACTGGGAGAAAATTGCAGGCGGATTTGCCCTTTTTGTGCTGGGGCTCTCCAAGAAGGTGCTTCTGGCGGATACGCTTGGCGCTGGGGCAGATTACGGTTATAAAAATCTGGCTGTTCTTGGCAGGGCGGATGCGTGTCTGGTGATTCTGTTCTACGCCCTGCAGCTCTATTTTGATTTCAGCGGTTACTGCGATATGGCTGTCGGCATCGGGCGGATGCTTGGAATCGAGATACCCGTCAACTTTCATTCTCCATACAAGGCGGTAAATATCGTGGATTTCTGGAAACGGTGGCACATTACCCTGAACCGTTTTTTTACAAAATATGTCTATATTCCGCTGGGCGGCAACCGTAAGGGGACGGGGCGGATGTACCTGAATTTTCTGATTGTCTTTTTCTTAAGCGGTCTCTGGCATGGGGCTGGTTTCCATTTTATTGTCTGGGGGATGATGCACGGGGTGTTATATGTGGCAACCCGGTTCTGGCAGGGACATGTGCGGCGCGGAAATGATAAATATGTCATAAACAGACAAAAAAGCGGGGAAGATGCGGTAAAGTCCGGGATCGCAGCGGGGAAAACGACAGAGCCGGAGAAGGGTACCGGGGGATTTTGCCGCAGGATCGGCGGCAAAATCATGACAGTGGTGTCACAAATAGCCACATTCCTCTATGTCAGCGTGGCGTGGGTCTATTTCCGGGCGGAAAATATCGGACAGGCGAACATGCTTCTTTGGACGGCGCGCGCGGGGGAGACCAAAAAGATTTCTCCGGATCTTGCGGAATGCCTGCAGCCGGAGGAATTTTGGTATGTGATTAAGGTGCTGCATCTGGACAACCTGTCTTTTAGCCGTTACATTTTGATGTTTCTGATTCTGGCGGCGGGACTGTATCTGTCGATGGCGGGGCGAAACGCGAACGAGCGGGTGGCGCGCCTGAAATACGGGCCGGTTTCGGCGGCGGTGTTAGTGGTTTTGGCGGTGTGGTGTATCTTGAGTTTTTCAGGGGTCAGCACGTTTTTGTATTTTAATTTTTAAGGGTGGCATGGATATGAGCAGACAGATTTTTTATTATATGGCAGCGTTTAGAAATGAAAACGGAGGAATGACATGAAACGGTTTAAAACGTGGATTCTTTCCATCGTGTCGCTCACTTTCATATGTCTCATACTGGCGGCCGTGCTGGTGGTCTGGGTGGACCCCTTTTTCCAGTACCATGCGCCGCTTGAAAACTTTCCCTATCTGGTGGACAACCAGCTCACCCAGAATCCGGGGATGGCGAAGCACATGGATTACGACAGCGTGATCCTTGGCTCTTCGATGACGGTGAATTTTAACACGAACTGGTTTGAGGAACTGATGGGGCTTAAGACGGTGAAACTCAGCTACAGCGGCGCTTATCCGAAAGATCAGGCGAATATCATGGATATTATCTTTGACAGCGGCCATGAGGTGAAGTCGGTTTTTCTGGGGGTTGATGTGACCACTTACACCGGGGGCGTGGATGAGACGAAATATCCGATCCCGTCCCATCTGTATGACGACAACTATTTTAACGACATACAGTATGTGCTCAATAAGGATGTGCTGCTAAACTATGTGCTGCGGCCGCTGGCAGATCCGGACAAGACGGATCTTGCCACCGTATATCAAAGCTGGTGGACAGACGAATACTACAACATCCAGTGGGTGATGCACAACTATGTACCGCCCGAAAGGGTGGAGGAGGAGACGGGCCCTGACGCTTTTATCGGGAGCACGGACCAAAACCTGCGGAGGAATCTCTGTCCCTATATCGAACAGAATCCGGACACGACTTTCTATATCTTTTTCCCGCCCTACAGCATTCTTTACTGGAACGATGTGATGCAGGAAAACCATATGGAGGCCACCATGCGGGAGTATGCGCATATTGCGGAGACATTGCTTGCTTACGACAACGTGAGAGTGTTCTATTTCCCGAACAGGGAAGAGATCGTGACAGATCTGAACAACTACGCGGACTACACCCATTATCACGCGCGGTTTAACCGTTTTATGACGGAGTGTTTTGCGGACGGAACCTGCGAGGTGAAGAGCGCGGAGGAGATGGAGGAGGCGCTTGAAGAGACGCGGGAAATGATAGCGCGGTTTGACTTCGAGGCGCTGTTTTCGGTGGAGTACTGACGGAGAGACGATAAGTCAAATGCTTGCGCAGACAGGGCATTTAATATTGCTCGCGGAAATAAAAGAACCGGCCATCGTGCCGGTTCTTTCGCCGTATACTTTTGGCATACCCTATTCCGCCGTCTGTTCTGCCTGTTCCGGGAACAGGCAGTCCGCAAACCTCTGTGCCAGCACTTCCCGTCCGGCGTCGTTAAAGTGGATGTAATCCGTCATATAGTCCAGATAGTTGTCCTCGTTGATAGAGCCGTAAAAGTTGTCGATAAAGGAAACCCCGACGTCCATGGTGGCGTCCCGCTCCTTTTGCAGATAGTGGCTTAAGGTGCCGTGGCCTAAGTCCGCACGGTCGCCGTTTTGGAAATTGCCGTCCTCACCGATGCTGTGGCAGAAGGTGTGGGACATTACCACAATCCGGATATGGGGATAGGCGTCCTGAATGGCTTTTACGCCAGAACGCAGCGCACCTGTGTAAGTAATCTCGTCGTAGGGGGCGTTTGGATCGTCGCAGGGGCGTTTGCTGATATAGTCGCTGCCGTCGTACATCACGCAGATCATATCCACGGTGTTCATATTAAGCTCTGACAGCATTTGCGTCGTTTTAGCGAAATTTTCGTCGTAGCTGTAGGTGGCCGCCGTCTTCATCAGGTCAAAATTCCCTTCGGCAAGGCTTTTCGCCACATAGGAGAAGGAAAAAGCGTCCAGAATATAGCCGTCGTTGTAGGAGGCGAACTGCGCCGCCATAGTGGTTCCCGTGAAGGAGCCGTTATAGACCGTTGCTCCGGTTTTCTTTGCAATCTGTTCCGCCAGACCGTTTTCACCCTGATCCAGAGAGAAGGGGTCATCGCCCAGACAGAGGATGGTGGTCACGCCGTCGTCTTCATAGCCTTCCCGTTTATCGGGGGCGAGGGGAATCAGATTGTCCATAACTTCGATATCGAAGTCCGTGGTCTGGTAGTTCGGATCATAGTCAGAAGGCGTCCCTTTGTTCCATTTATAGAGACGGAAAGCCGAGAAGGCGATGACGAGTACAATGGCGGCCAGCAGAATGAGCTGGATATTGGCGAGAAGGCCGCCTTTTTTTTTGGGTTTTGGGCCGGGGGCTGACAGTTTTGTCATATTTTCTTTTTGCAATGTATTTTTATCCTTATTTTCTCCCATGATTTTATTCGTACCCTTTCCTGAAAGTCTTATGTGTTTTGTATGGTTTTCATTTATTCTACTATTATTTTTTATAAAAATCTACAGGAAAAAGCGCTCTCAGAAAATCTTAATAACTTTATGCCGGGCGGACAGCAGAAAGAGAACGCCGCCCGGAATCCGGAGATCTCAAGCCGCGCTCTCTTTCTCTGTTTTTCGTATCACACGATAGATACGGCGCTTTCCCGCGGGTTCTGTTCCGGTATGGCGTAGGAGTGAATCACCGGCTGCGCAAGCTGACGCTGCAGCTCTTTATACCATTTGCTGTACTTATACATACGATATGTAGTGCTCAGCTTCCTGAGCTGCTCATCGTCTGCACAGCAGACCGTAAAAGAGACTCTCTGTGATTCATCCATAGACGCATAGTCCAGATAACTGAGTTTAAGCTCGGTTATCAGTCCCTGACACTTGGGACAAAACTGCTTATGCCCGTTCAGCATATGAACCCGTTGGCAACGCTTACAGTAATGCATGTACATCATGAAAATTCCCCTTTTCCATTGATTTCTGTAAGGTAACCGTTTGTCCGTTGCCCTTATATTGTGTCAGTTAGAGCGGTCAAAGTCAAGCGTATATTAGCGAGAAATGCCATAAAATGGGTGTAAAATATCGCGCAATTATCGCGGAAAAGGCGTAAATATTGTGTCCTCTGTCAATTTACATAATGGACGATGCTTCACAGGCGACAAAAATCTTGATATTACGCCGTTTTTATGCTATAATTTCCAAGAATTATTTGGGAATATGGTTTACATAAACCGCGCGAGCGGCCGGCAAAAATTCACCGTGGTGTTATCGCGGCAGGCTGCTTCGACATGGAGGGAATCATGCAGAATAAGAAAAGCAGGAGACAACATACGGAAAAACATCGCAGGTCGGTCCGGTTTGAGGATTTGCTTGATGATGACCGGTTTGACGATGAGGATTTTGACAGTGTGACGGATGACACACTGGAATTTTTAAGTCTCGATGATGAAATGATCGAGTCTTATCAGCGTACCCATCCTTCGAAAAGCGGGAAAAATACATCTGTGAAAGCACGTCTCGGCCGCTATGAGGACGAAGATTACGAGGATGAGGACTACGAGGACGAAGACTACGAGGATGAGGACTACGAGGACGAAGACTACGAGGATGAGGACTACGAGGACGAAGATTACGAGGATGAGGACTACGAGGACGAAGATTACGAGGATGAGGACTACGAGGATGAAGATTACGAGGATGAGGACTACGAGGATGAAGATTACGAGGATGAGGACTACGAGGACGAGGATTATGAGTATGACGATGAGGATGGATTTGCTGCCCGCCTGATGTATTTTATCGGAGAAATGAGCGCGCTGGATGTGGCAGTGGCTCTTCTGGGAGCGCTTGTGCTTGTGGGAGCGATTGCTACGGGCGGTATTTATGCTCACGCGAAGTCTGTGGAAAAGCAGGTGGAGGCCTTTGCCGATCTGGGCGAGGAGCTGGAAGGTGTTTCGGTCATCGGGGAGAGCGGTCTGCTGGCGGCGTCGGAGTCCGCGAAGCTGGGCGGGATGATCGACGTGGAGGAGGAAAACGGGGAGGAACAGGAAGAGACAGAAGAAAAGGATGAGAAGGATGAGAAAGGCGAGGTGGAAGTAGAACTGCATCTGACGTCAATCCTCTCGGATATGAAGATTAAGTTTGTCAATAAGGAGACGGGTAAACTGATCGGCGGCGTGCCCTTTGAAGTGGAAGTTTCCGGGCCGAAGAAATTTCAGTTGAAAGACGAGGATAAAGACGGCGTAATTTACCAGAAGGATATTGCCGCCGGTACATATGAAGTTAAGGTACTGCCGTTGTCAGACGGGGCGGCCGAAAGGTACAGGCTTCCTTCTAAGGGCAGCAGCGTCAAGGTAACGGACAAGATTGCTTATCAGAAGGTGGATGTGGCCGATGAGGTGAAGACTGAGGCGGAGATCAACGTGGCGAAAGAGGAAGCAACCCAGCAGAATACCGTGGTGGAATCCGCGCTTAAGGATACGGTGGAATGGGTGGAGTCCACAAAGACGCCGATCGGGGATGAGAAGACAGAGTATGAAAAGGTGCCGATGGATAAAATAGCGGATCCGTGGAAGAACGCAAGCGCATTTCGGAAGATGGTGGAGGACGGAGGGGATGACCCTTACGCAAATGTACAGGTATCCATCAATAAGGACAGTATGACGCTTGATAAAGGAGAAAGCGGTTCTCTTAAGATATCCGTCAGCAGCAGCGAGGTGGAGTACTCGGTGGAGTGGAGTGTTGCGGATTCCTCTGTCGCTACGGTGTCCGGCGGCACGGTTACGGCAGTGGCGGCGGGCAGTACCGTTGTTACGGCGCGGGTAGCCGTAGGCAGCATGATTCAGGAGTTTAGCTGTTCCGTATCGGTAAACGATGGCAAGAATGAGGATTCTGACAAGGAAGATCAGGACAAGGGGGATGAAAACAAAGATCCTGATAAGGATAAAGACGAAAACAAGGATCCCGATAAGGATAAAGACGAAAACAAGGACCCTGATAAGGATAAAGGCGAAAACAAGGATCCCGATAAGGATAAAGACGAAAACAAGGATCCCGATAAGGATAAAGATGAAAATAAAGATCCCGATAAAGATAAGGATAAAGATAAAGACAAGGAGGAACAGACGGTTTACACCAAGTTGTCCATAGGCGGTGAAAAGGAAGTTGTGGTCGGCAAAAAGGTGACCCTGACGGCGGAGACAAAACCCAAGGGCGGTGAGGTTGTCTGGAGCAGCGACGATGAAAAAATTGCGAAAATAAACGAGAAGGGGGAGGTCACGGGCGTTGCCGAAGGCGAGGTGAAGATCCGCGCAGTCTGCAAGAATCCGAAGGGCGCCGAAGATATCAAAGAATCTTATAAGATTAAGGTTGTGAAAGCGGAAGCTGCCCCGGATGAAAACACGAAGCTCAAGGACAAGGACGGCAATCAGCTTTACTTCAAAAACGCGGACGGGGATTACGAGGAGGCCACCTACAAGGAGTACGGAAAACGGGATACTTTCTACAAAAAAGTGAAAGGGTCATCGGCTTATAAGTACACCGGATGGCAGACCATCGACGGGCATGTTTATTTTTACGATAAAAACGGAAACTATGTGACAGGGGAACAGGTCATTCAGGGTGCGAAATACAGCTTTGGCAGCGACGGAAAGCTGGCGAAAAGCTCAGGCGCCATGGGAATCGACGTTTCCAAGCACAACGGCAATATTGACTGGAACGCGGTGAAAAATTCCGGTGTCTCCTATGTGATCATCCGCTGCGGTTACCGCGGTTATTCTACGGGTGTGCTGGTGGAAGATCCGAAATTCAGGAGCAATATCAAGGGTGCAAAAGCGGCCGGGCTTAAGGTGGGTGCGTACTTTTTCAGTCAGGCGGTCAATGAGGTGGAGGCCGTGGAGGAGGCTTCCATGGCGATCGACCTGGTGAAGGGTTATGGACTGAATTATCCGCTTTTCCTCGATGTGGAGGCGAGCGGCGGCAGAGCCGACGGTATCAGCCGGGAAACCAGAACGGCAGTCTGTAAGACGTTTTGCCAGACTGTGCAAAATTCCGGCATCGCCGCGGGTATTTATGCGAATAAGACATGGTTTACCGAGAAGATCAACACGGCGAGCCTGACGAACTATAAGCTCTGGCTTGCGCAGTACGCGAGCGCGCCGACTTATACGGCGACACGCTATGACCTGTGGCAGTATTCCTCGAAAGGAAAGGTCAGCGGCATCAGCACCAACGTGGATATGAATATTAGTTATGTAAACTATTAGAATTTGACGGTACTTGTATGTTATAATGTTTCGTGGATAATATAACAGGAATACAGAGAATTTTTATGAAGGAGATAGGAGGAAAAAGCATGAAGACGTATCTGGTAACAGGAGGCGCCGGATTTATCGGCTCTAACTACATTCACTACATGTTCGGCAAATACGGGGATTCCATCCACATCATCAATGTGGACGCGCTGACTTACGCGGGCAATCCGGAAAACCTGAAAGAAGTGGAAAACAGGGACAATTATACTTTTGTCAAGGCGGATATCTGCGACAAGGCGGCCATCGAGAAGATCTTTACCGAAAATGACATCGACAGGGTCGTTCATTTCGCGGCAGAGAGCCATGTAGACAGAAGCATCAAGAATCCTGAAGTGTTTGTACAGACCAATGTGTACGGCACGGCGGTGATGTTAAACTGTGCGAAAGCGGCTTGGGAGCTGCCGGACGGCAGTTTTAAGCAGGATAAGCGGTTTCTGCATGTGTCCACCGACGAGGTGTACGGGTCTCTCGACGATGACGGCGGGTACTTCTACGAGACCACGCCCTACGCGCCGCACAGCCCTTATTCCGCCAGCAAGGCAGGGTCGGATATGCTGGTGAAGGCGTATATGGACACGTACCATTTTCCGGCTAACATTACGAACTGCTCCAACAATTACGGGCCGTACCAGTTCCCGGAGAAGCTGATTCCCCTTATCATCAACAATGCGCTGCAGGGCAAGAAACTTCCCGTCTACGGGGATGGGAAAAATGTGCGCGACTGGCTCTACGTGGAGGATCACGCCAAGGCCATCGACATGGTACAGGAGAAAGGACGCCTTTTTGAGACTTACAATGTGGGCGGACACAATGAAAAGCAGAACATTGAGATTGTGAAGATCATCATAGAGACGCTGCGCGACATGCTTCCCGAGACGGACGAAAGAAGAGCCCATCTGACGGAAGAGCTGATCACTTATGTGGAAGACCGCAAAGGACATGACAGACGCTATGCGATTGCGCCGGACAAGATCCGGGAGGAGATCGGCTGGGAGCCGGAAACCATGTTTAAAGACGGTATCCGCCGCACCATTGAGTGGTACTTCGCGCATGAAGACTGGATGAAGAACGTGACAAGCGGCGATTATCAGAAGTATTACGAGGAGATGTATCAGAGTAATAGTTAAGCACAGAAGGATGTGATATGGGGCAATTCATATCGAGTGTTATTTTATTTGTCATACCGGGGTTTATAGCGGCATTCCTGCGATATGGGAACCGGGAAAAGAAGAGCCGGTGGCAGCTTTTGGTGGACACTCTCTGCTATGCGCTGCTGACTCTTACCGTCGTTTCCGGTATGCTCTATGCGCTCTTTGGCAGCGCTGTCTTTTCCCTGCAATATCATGCGAACCTGTTGCTGTATGTCTTCTGTTTTGTGGGGGCATACGGCTTCTCGTTTGTTCCGGGACTGTTTGGCGGGCGCAGGGGATTTGGCGCGGTTTGCGGCGGACGAAAGCTTTTGCTTGCGTTTAGCGGCCTGGGGGTGATTCTGCTCGCGGGGATTATTTATGATGACTATGCGAAACGGCATGTTGTGATTAACGAGGTCTGCACTCATAACGTAAGTCTTGCGCTGGATGGCCGTGGGAAGAGCAGTGACTATATTGAATTATACAATCCGTCTTTTACAGTGGTATCACTGGACGGATGGTACCTGACGGATCAGGAGGAGCTTTCGGAAAACGCTCGTTTAGAGCGGATAGAGATAGGGCCGCGCTCGTATCTTCTGCTGTTTGCGGACGGCTCTGCCGAATCGGTCCGGGACGAAGAAAGCGGGGAAGTCTGCTATTATCTGGGATTTCGGCTAAACGAGGCGGGAGAGACGCTGACCCTTGCCGACGGCAGTGGGATCACGGTGGACAGGGTGGAGGTGCCGCACCTTGCGACAGACATATCCTATGCCAGACAGAAGGACGGACGGGATACGTGGAGCGTTGTCAAAAACGGCAGTCCCGGGGAGAGCAACGAGAATCTGGCATCCTATGTGGTTCCCACGCTGGAAGCCCCTTTCTTTTCGGCGGCAAGCGGTTTTTACGGACATCCTTTTACGCTGTCTTTGTCGGCGGGGCGGGGAAACCGCATTTACTATACCACCGACGGCAGCGAACCGACGGTAGAGTCTGCGCTGTATACGGAGCCGTTTGTCATAGAGGACGGCAGCGGCAGGGAAAACCATTATGCCGATATTGAGGGGATTTCACGGGACGGGGACTATCGGCCCAAAGACCGCATCGACAAGGGCACGGTGGTGAAGGCAGTCGCGGCAAACGATGCCGGGGAGGTCAGTGAAACCGCGTCGTCGGTGTATTTTGTGGGATTTGAGGAAAAAGATGGATACGAGAATCTGATGATATTGTCTCTGACGGCAGATCCGGCGGACTTTTTTTCCGAAGACCGCGGCATTTATATGCTGGGTAATGATTATCAGGAATGGCTGGTGAACTACAGAAATTACAAAAAACAGGAAGAATACTTGGAACAGGGGCGTTCTTGGGATTACGGCAGCGTGGTCTGGCGTTCCTTTATGGCGAACTATACCCATGCCGACAAGACAAAGGAAAGGCCGGTTACGGCGGCGCTGTTTGACGCAGCGGGAAAGCTGCTCGGCGAAGAGCGGATCGGGGTCAGGGTGCGCGGCGGATCGTCCAGAAACTTACGGCAGAAGGGCTTTAACTTTTATGCCAGAGAGGAATATGGAGAGGATGTGCTGGGACTGCGTTCGAAGATGCTTCGCACTTCCGGTTCGATTGACACGAATGTAACCATGCTGCGGGATGTGTTTAATCAGTCTTTGGCGGCCGACCGGGATTTGGAGACACAGCTGGGAGAACCGTGCGCCGTGTTTTTAAACGGGGAATATTGGGGACTCTATAATTTACAGTCGCGCTTCAGCGCGGGATATTTTGAGGAAAAATACGGGCTTTCCGAGGATGAGGTTATTGTGGTGAAGCAGGATAACCGGGTGTCCGTAGGGGAGGAGGAAGACCTTGCTTTATATGAGGAGCTGGTGTCCTACGCCCAGAGAGAAGATCTGTCCAAGGCGGAATGCTATGAAAAGATCGGCCGGATGATGGATATTCAGAGCTTTATCGACCACTATTGTTTTGAAATCTATATCGGCAATACGGACTGGCCTCTGAACAATATTTGCTGCTGGCGCAGCAGAACGCAGGCCGGAACGGGAGAAGCTGAGGCGGCAGGAGTCGGGACGGGAGAAAGCGGGGCAGCCGGAGCCGGGGAATGCCGGGACGGGAGATGGCGCTGGGGTGTGTACGACACCGATGAATCCACGGGCATTTACGATGATGGCATGAGCACGTATGAATCCGATCCCTTTTCCGAAGAGTCGCACTGGTTCGGCACGCCGCTGACCACGCCGCTTATGTCCGGGCTGATCGAGAATGAAACGTTCCGGCAGCAGTTTGCCCTGACTTTTATGGATATGGCAAATAAAAACTTTGCGTATCGGGACGTTCATGATAAACTATATGAAATGGCGGCCCGCTATGCGGCGCCTATGGAGAAGAGTTATCACCGGTTTAACGGCGGGGTATATACGGCCGATACTTTCTGGGAAAATATCGGGGTGATAGACGAATTTTATGAAAAGAGGGCAGACTATGTGGTGCCCGATTTTGCGGATGCGCTCGGACTGTCCGGGGAGACCGGGGAAGTCACATTGCAGGCGGATGCGGGCGGCACGATCCGGCTCAATACCATCAGTCCCGACCTGAAAGACGGGGAGTGGCGGGGCGCTTATTTTACCGACTATCCCGTGACGGCGACGGCCGTGCCGGAAAAAGGGTATCGGTTTGCGGGCTGGCAGGGGACTTATGAGTCTGACGGGGAGACGATAGAGGCGGCCGTGACGAAGGAAGGCATTTGTCTGCGCGCCGTGTTCACACCGGAGGAACCGCAGTAAACGGACCCGGAATCGAAGCGGAAGCGAAACAGAATCGAAGCGGGATCGAAGGACAGGAACCCCGTGAGGTATGTCATGACGACTCGGCGCATTGACAGGGAGGTATATATGGTTTGTGTCATTATTTTATTACTGTTTGTACCGGGAATGGTTACTTGGAAGGTTGCGGGAGAGAAGGAGCTTGCGGACTGGAAGGATGTGTGCAGGGCGGCTGTGAGCTGGCTGGTGCATGATCTGCTGATCGCCTGTCTGGTGTATGCGGCGTTCTATGTCCTGAAGGGAGCGACTACCGTCAGCTTTTCTACGGACTATCTGGGGGAAGAGGTGTACTATTCCATTTATGATATCAGTTTTGTGTTCCGCTATTCCGCGCTGGCGCTTCTTGCGGCGGCGGGACTCGGTGTTCTGGAACGGCTTGTAGGTAAATTGTTTCGCGAAAAAGGGAAAGCGGAGGCGTGATGAAGAGAGGTAAGGCGGGACGACAGACAGGAAGCGCGGCCTGCGCAGCTTCGATTTTGTGTGTGGCAGTGCTCCTTACGGCCTGCGCGGGAGAGAACATTGCAGCGCGGCGGTCCGGTGCGGATGAAGGGGCCGTGCAGGAAGAAGAATGGCTGGCGACACGGACGAAAGGGGAGCGCAGAACCAGGCATGATCTGCGGACGGAGCCGGAGGAGCCGGAAAAGACGCAGCGAATTGATCTGGACGCCTGCGAAGGCGGGAAGGTGATGGTCGCAGACGGCGGGGATATTTGGCTTTCCGGCAGTCTGGAGGGACAGGTCGTGATCGACGCAGAGGAGGACGAGCTGGTGCACCTGTACTTGGCGGGGGTAGAGATTACCTCGTTAAACGGACCGGCGCTTTATATAGAGGAGGCGGCCAAAACAGTTGTGACACTTATGTCGGAAACAGAGAATGTGCTGGCGGATTCTCCTGATTATACGGACTATGAGGATTCTCCGGCCTGTCTTTATAGTGTCTGCGACCTTACGGTCAACGGAGACGGTGCGCTGAGGGTATCTGCCTATTACGAGGACGGCATCCGCGGGAAAGACAGCGTTAAACTTTTGGACGGCACGATTTCGGTACAGGCCAAAGGCGACGGCATCCGGGGGAACGACGGCATTTATATGCAGAATGCGCATGTGAGCATAGAGAGTGAGAAAAACGGCCTGCGCACGGTGAATCAAGGCGCGGAAAACCGAGGCGTCATAGAAGTAAACGGAGGCGTGCTCTCGGTAGTGGCGGGAACAAACGGCTTATGCGCCGCTTCCGACTTGTATTTATATCACGGAAAGGGCAGTGTCAAAGCAGTGGAGGAAAGGGTGCGGACGGAAGGAACCGCCTATATCGCAGAGAGTTTTATGCAGTAGCGCAAGGAGCGCGTTCTTAGTGGAAATGACGGGTGCGGGGTGCAGGAGCGGTGACGGAGTACAGACACGAGTATAAATACAGGATAGACGCCGGACAGAGGGCGGTGCTTCAACTTCGGGCGCGGGGCGTTCTGGAGCCGGATGCACACGCGGGTGCGGACGGGGCGTATCTGATCCGCAGTCTCTATTTTGACAGCCCGGACGACGCCTGCTTTTATGAAAATGAGAATGGGGACGATCCACGGGAGAAATACCGCATACGGTTTTATAACTGCGATACGTCCCGGATCAGTCTGGAATGCAAGGCGAAATCCAGAGGCATGACGAAAAAAACGGCGTGTCCGGTTACGCCGGACCAGTGCAGGCAGTTTTTGGCGGGCGTCGTACCGGAGCCGGTGCCCGGTGTTTCTCCAGCGCAGGCTGCCATGTTCACGCAGATGCGGCTAAAAAGCCTGCGCCCGGTGGTGATTGTGCAGTACACCCGTATGCCCTTTGTGTGTAACGCGGGGAATGTGCGGGTGACGTTTGACGACGGTATCGCTTCTTCCAATGATATTGCAGGGTTCCTGCAGCCGGAGATACCGCTTCGCAGCGTGCTCGGCACGGGGGAAAGCATTCTGGAGGTAAAGTGGGACGAACTTCTGCCCTCTTACATCAGCGGGCAGATGGCGCTCGATTCTTTACAGTGGACGAGCTTTTCCAAATATTATCTATGCCGGAAATATAATTCCTACGGGGGAGTGAGGGTATGAGCTTTATTGATATTTTCAAACAATCGTTTCTGGAGGGCTATGCATCCGTTCGGATCGATGTGGCCCAGATCGTGATATGCATGGTGATTACGGTGCTGATTGCCGCCTATATTTTTTTGATTTACAAGACCATAAATAAGAATGCTTTTTACAACCGGAACTTTAATCTCTCCCTGATCGCGCTTTCCGTGATCACGGCGGCGGTGATCCTGACGATCCAGTCAAACATCGTGATTTCCCTTGGCATGGTGGGCGCGCTTTCCATTGTGCGGTTTCGTACTGCAGTCAAAGATCCCATGGATCTGGTGTTTCTGTTCTGGTCAATCAGCGTCGGCATCATATGCGGTGCGGGCTTCGCGGTGGTGGCGGTAGTTGCATCAATCGTCATAACTGTGATAATATTATTATTTGACAGGGTGCCGTCCGGCGTGCCCGCGGTGATCCTTTTGGTGAACGCTTCCGATTATAAGGCGGAAGGGCGGATTATGGACATTGTGGAAAGACACTGCAGCATGTTTCAGGTGAAAGCGCGCAATCTGACGAGAGATAAGCTGAACATGGCGGTGGAGGTCAAAACAGAAGCAGGAGGCAGGCTGATGGAGGAACTGATGGATCTTCCGGGCGTCACCTCCGCCTCTCTGGTGGATCATGATGGGGAAGTGACTTTCTGATAACAAAAACTTTTTTAAGAACAGGAGAAGACGCGATGAAAGGAATTATTTTAGCAGGCGGTTCGGGTACCAGACTCTATCCGTTGACCAAGGCGGTTTCCAAACAGATTATGCCGGTGTATGACAAACCGATGATTTATTATCCGTTGTCTATTTTGATGCTGGCGGGGATCAGGGAGGTCATGATTATTTCCACCCCGAGGGACCTTCCCGTGTTTCAGGAGCTTTTCGGCACGGGGGAACAGCTTGGGCTGCGCATGGAGTATGCGGTGCAGGAGTACCCGAGGGGGCTTGCCGACGCTTTTATCATCGGTGCGGATTTTATCGGGACGGACAGTGTGGCGCTGATTCTTGGCGACAATATTTTTTACGGCCAGAGTTTTTCAAAGGTGCTTAAGGAGGTGACGGCCAGAGAGAGCGGCGCGACCATCTTTGGCTACTATGTGAGAGACCCGAGAGAGTACGGTGTGGTGGAGTTTGACGAGAACGGCATGGCTCTGTCCATCGAGGAGAAGCCGGATCACCCGAAGAGCAACTACGCGGTGCCCGGGCTGTACTTTTATGACAATGACGTGGTGGCGATCGCGAAGAACGTGAAACCCTCTGCCAGAGGCGAGATAGAGATTACAAGCGTGAACAATGAATATCTGCGCAGGGGAACGCTTCGGGTGGAGACGCTTGGGCGCGGTTTCGCATGGCTGGATACAGGCAGCCACGATATGCTGCTCGACGCGGCGGATTTTGTGGCTGCGTTCCAGAAACGGCAGGGGCTTTATATTTCCTGTATTGAGGAAATCGCGTACAGGAGAGGCTTTATCAATAAGGAGCAGCTTCTTAAGCTGGCGGAGCCGCTTATGAAAACTGCTTACGGACAGTATATAGTAGAGGTTGCAAATGGACTCTAAGCGGATGAGGCGGGCGATGGCCGGTATGATCGTCGTATTTTTGGCGGTGTTTGCGGTGATCGCCGTTGTGAATTTAGATGCGGTGAAACGCAAGCTCGGCTTTGCCGTAGAGGAGCCTGCGTCAGAGGAGGAGCTTTCGCCGGAGGAGACGGCGGTGCCGGAAGATGGACAGATAGGGGGTGATCTGTCTGCTTTTCTGAGAGATGAAACCTTTTTTGATCCGGAAGTAAAATTTAAGAGCATCGAGTCCTACTCCGGCAGGAATGTGTCGCTGATGATGAGTTCCGTGGCTAAGGATCTGCGGATTATGGTGGTGGACAGCATCGGCCGTCTGGTGACGGGGGCGGATTTTACCGTCACGATTCAGGACGTAGGCGAGTACACGGATAATGACAAGGATGGCGTGATCTATGTGGACGGTCTGCGCTCCGGGGAGTACAGCGTGTTCCTCAATGAGAAGGACGGATTCCGCGTGCCTAACACCATCACGACGATTCAGGTGCGGCAGGATATCGAGTACCGGGTGCTCGACAACATTGAGTATCTGATGTTGACGGAGGATGACATTGACCCCGAGAAGGAGGACAAGGCGGTCAATGGAGCCGAGGAGGACGCGGACGGCACGGAGCATATGGAGCTTCAGTTTGACAACGGCAGCGCGAAGCTCGGCATCGACGTGTCCAAGTGGAATCAGGAGATCGACTGGGAGGCAGTGAAGGATGCAGGCATCGAATTTGCTATTATCCGATGCGGATACCGTGGAGCGTCAACTGGCGCGCTGGTCATTGATCCCAGATACAAAGAGAATATAGAGGGCGCGATCTCGGCGGGCATTCCCGTGGGCGTTTATTTCTTTACACAGGCGCTGGATGAAATTGAGGCTGTGGAGGAGGCGTCCATGGTAATCCGTCTGATTGAGAATTACGATGTGGATTATCCGGTATTCCTTGACAGCGAGAGCGCAGGTGGCAAGGGGCGCGCCGACGGTTTGGACAGCGACGAGCGGACAAGAGCGCACAGGGCTTTCCTACAGACCATAGAAGCGGCGGGTTATGAGACGGGCGTATATGCTTCGCGCAACTGGCTGGGTGACAGGATAGATATGGCACGGTTGTCGGACTACAGGATATGGCTTGCAGAATATGCGGACGCGCCTACATACGATGCGTATTACTACCATATGTGGCAGTATACCTCCAAGGGAACGGTGGACGGTATTTCCACAAATGTAGATCTGAACCTGTGCTATATGAATATAGACACTTCGATCAACCACGCCAAAGGTGCGGGAGGATATTCCGGCGTAGTAAACGGGGATACGGGAAATGTACCAGTAGAATAGTTCAGCCAGATCGGCAGGTGAATGACAAATGGCAAGGAGGAGACTAGGATGGGAAAAATAACGGTGGAGACATGCGAGATTGAGGGATTAAAGGTGATCACCCCGGCGGTGTTTGGGGACAGCAGGGGTTATTTTATGGAGACCTATCACTATGAGGATTACAAGGCGGCGGGGATTGATCAGGTTTTTGTGCAGGATAACCAGTCTTCGTCCGTGAAGGGTGTGCTCAGGGGACTGCATTTCCAGATTAATTATCCGCAGGATAAGCTGGTGCGCGTGATTTCCGGGGAAGTTTTTGATGTGGCGGTGGATCTGCGGCCGGGCTCAGCGACTTACGGCAAGTGGTACGGTGTAACGCTCTCTGCGGAAAATAAAAAGCAGTTTTTCATTCCGAAGAATTTTGCCCATGGCTTTGTGGTGCTGTCGGATTTCGCGGAGTTCGCCTATAAGTGTACGGACTTTTACCACCCGAACGACGAGGGGGGCATCCTCTGGAACGATCCTGAAATCGGGATCGACTGGCCGATTCCGGAGGGTATGGAGCTTATCATGTCCGAAAAAGATAAAAATTGGGAGGGGCTTTCCAAGTGTAAAAAGTGAGGATGCCCAAAAGAGGCATCTGAAATTGAAGAAGGCAAAAGATATGAGCGAAAACAGGCAGACAGAGAAAAATTTCACAAAGAAGAAAGTATTTCCGAAGTCCGCGGCGATAGCGATATTCTGGGGGCTTGGTCTGCTTTTGGCCTCTGTGCTGATTCTGCACCATAATCCGTTGGCGGATCAGGTGACGGAGCGGATGAAGAAAGTCAGCGGCTGCGTACTGTTAACCTTTACCTGCATCATGTTTACGATATACTATGACCGGATTGTGACCATTCCGGTGGAACTTTTTCAGAGCAGGGGGTTGATCTGGAAACTGGCGAAAAATGACTTTAAGAAACGTTACGCAGGTTCCTATCTGGGAATGGTGTGGGCGCTGGCGCAGCCCGTGGTGACGGTGCTGATGTACTGGATTGTGTTTGATAAAGTGTTTCAGGCGAGGGTGGAGTTTGTGGCAGCAGATGGCGAAACACCGCCCTACGTACTGTATCTGATGGCCGGGCTGGTGCCATGGTTTTATTTCTCGGAGGCGATTTCTCAAGGGACGATGGCGCTTGTGGAGTACACCTATCTGGTCAAGAAGGTTGTGTTTAACATCAGCATTCTGCCGATTATCAAGGTGATAGCGGCCACCTTTATCCATGTGTTTTTCGTGTGCATTCTGCTGGTGGTGGCGGTGTGCTACGGCTATGTGCCCACCATTTACACCATACAGCTTCTCTATTACAGCCTGTGTCTGATTTTCTTCGTGCTGGCGCTGAGTTATCTGACCAGCGCGCTGGTAGTTTTTATCAGGGATTTGCAGCAGGTGATCAGCATTGCGCTCCAGATCGGTATGTGGGCAACCCCCATCATGTGGAATATCAAGATGCTTCCAAGCGATAACATGAAGACGCTCTTTAAGCTGAATCCGCTTGTATATATCGTAAACGGCTACCGGAGCGCGATCTTTGAGGAAGAATGGTTTTGGGAGCACTTTTACTCATCCACTTACTTTTGGATCTTCACGATTAGTATGTTTTGTATCGGGACGCTGGTATTCAGAAGACTGCGCAGTCATTTTGCGGACGTGCTATAAGCCGATCGAGCAAGCTCGATCACGAGGACTGCTACGCAGCCTCGGCGTAACTGTGGAATGAAACAGGGCGACAGCCTGCGAGCGAGAAGGAGCAAAGCGGATTCGAGCTGCGGCAATGCGCATAAGAAAAGGTGGAATAAGCGCGGATAAGAGCTGCGATAATGCGCATAAAAACATGAGGAAATAAGTAATGGAAAATGATATCGCGATTAAGGTCACGGATTTGGAAAAAGTGTATAAGCTCTATGACAGGCCCTCGGACAGACTCAGAGAGGCGCTGCATATCGGGCGGGGAAAGCACCACACGGAGCACCGTGCCTTAAAAGGGGTCAATATGACCATAAGGCAGGGGGAGTGTGTGGGGATTATCGGTACCAATGGTTCCGGGAAATCCACGATTCTGAAAATAATAACAGGTGTTCTATCTGCTACGGCGGGAGATGTGGAGGTCAACGGACGCATTTCCGCCCTGCTGGAGCTGGGCGCCGGATTTAATATGGAATATAACGGCATAGAAAATATATATTTGAACGGTACGATGATCGGGTTTTCCCAAAAGGAGATTGACCGGAAGATGGATGAGATTCTGGCCTTTGCGGATATAGGGGACTATGTGTATCAGCCGGCCAAAACCTATTCCAGCGGCATGTTCGTGCGGCTGGCTTTTGCGGTTGCCATCAATATCGATCCGGAGATTCTCATTGTAGACGAGGCACTTTCGGTGGGCGATGTCTTTTTTCAGGCAAAATGTTACCACAAGTTTGAAGAGTTTAAGGCGATGGGCAAGACGATTGTGTTTGTCAGCCATGATCTGAGCAGTATCAGCAAGTACTGTGACCGTGTGGTGCTGCTAAATCAGGGCGTTAAGCTGGGAGAGGGCGCGCCAAAGAAAATGATTGACACTTATAAGCAGGTTTTGGTGGGACAGTATACGCCGCCCGAATCGGAAGTCGAGCGTCTGCTTGACGACGAGCAGCTTCGTGCAATGGCGGCGAAAGGCGTAGACGGCAGCAAGTTGGAAGGACAACAGCAGGGAGAAACGGGCGAAAACAAGGGGATAGGATGTACCGAAAATCCCGATCTTCTGGAGTATGGTTCTAAAAAGGCGCAGATTACGGAATACTATATAACGGACGAAAAGGGGACGAGAACTTCCACTATTTTAAAGGGAAGCGCGTTCACCATTCATATGCGTGTAGTGATGACGGAGCGGGTTGCCGCGCCGATTTTCGCGTTTACCATCAAAACGGTGCGCGGAACGGAGATTACGGGCACCAATACGATGTTTGAGAAGGCGTTTCTGGAGTCCGTGGAGGCCGGGGAGACGAAGGAGATTACTTTTACACAGGATATGAATCTGCAGGGAGGAGAGTATCTGCTCTCTCTGGGGGTCACCGGATATGAGGAAGATGATTTCACGGTGTATCACAGGCTATACGATGTGATGAGTGTGACGGTAATTTCCGATAAAGATACGGTGGGGTTCTACGACATGAATTCGAAAGTTACCGTTAAATAGCAGACCGGGATTTTGTTAAAATAATCTAAAATAAATATGTTATTTTATCGAAATACCGCGCTGGCAGCAAGAAGTGGAAGCGGGAGAAGCAGGAAAGCGAAGCGACTGTGAATCGGAAGATATAAACAGGATTTAAGGAAAGAAATGGCCGTGTGTGGATTGCGGGCTGGTGGGGCAATTAGAAAAAATATGTTATTTTATGAAGGAAATAAAATATCGTGCGGTATAAAATTAGATTTTAAGAGGATTTTGGAGAAACAGGTAAAACAAAAGGGAAAAAGATCCTACAGCTTCGGATGGGAAGGAACAGGACATGCCGGAAGATAAAATGGAACAAATTGGAAAAATAAAAATAGATTTAACAAAATATCCCGGAGAAGACCTGTATTGTGACGGTGAGATTGAGGATGAGCTCCTTGCGATAACGAGAGAATATGCGGAGGTGGAGTATCGGAAGATCATCGAGGAGAGGAAGAGCTGGGAAATCCTGTATCACCTCTCCCCGCTTCGGGAAAATATAGTGGAGTGGCTGCCCCTCAACCGGGCCATGAAGGTGCTGGAGGTCGGATCGGGCTGCGGCGCGATCACGGGAGCCTTGTCGAGGCGGGCCGGGGAAGTGACATGTGTGGAGCTTTCGAAAAAGCGCAGCATGATAAATGCCTACCGTCATATGGAGGCGGGCAATGTGACCATCCATGTGGGGAACTTTCAGGATGTAGAGCCGGATCTGCCGGACGATTACGACTTCATCTGTCTGATCGGGGTCTTTGAGTATGCGCAGGCTTATATCGACTCAAATATGCCATATGACGATTTCCTGCGCATTATAAAAAAGCACTTGAAGCCCGGGGGACATATCGCAATTGCCATAGAAAATAAGTTTGGATTAAAGTATTGGGCAGGGTGCAGAGAAGATCATCTGGGTACCTATTTCGGGGGGATTGAGGATTATCCGGAGGGCGGTGTGGTGCGCACCTTTACGAGGGACGGACTGGTGACAATCGCGAAACGCTGCGGCTTTTCGGAGATACAGATGTATTACCCCTATCCGGATTATAAGTTTATGACGACGCTCTATTCCGACAGGAGACTGCCGAAACGTGGAGAATTATCGAATAACGGGCGTAATTTTGACAGAGACCGCATACAGCTCTTCGATGAAAAGAAGGTGTTCGATGCGGTTTTGAAGGAAGGACAGTTTCCTCTCTTTTCCAATTCCTATATGCTCCTCTTAGGGCCGGCCTTGTCAGAGGAATATGTGAAGTATTCCAATGACAGAAAGGAAGAATTTCAGATTAAAACCTTGCAGAGAGGTACGGGATTCGGCAGAATAATAGAGAAGCACCCGTTATCGAAAAATGCGTGGAAGCATATAGAAGCCACGGCTTTAGCCTGTGAAAAGCTGGCCGAGCGGTATGAGGGAAGCCTTTTGGAGGTCAATGCGTGTAAGCTGGAAAGAGCGGCGGACGGAGCGCCTTATATCACGATTAAATTTTTAGAAGGCAGAACACTGGAAGAAATTCTTGATGAGTGTCTGGAGAAAAATGATCCGGAAGGCTTTCACCGTCTCTTTGACGAGTATCTGAAAAGGATCTCTTGGGGGGAGGAGAAGGAGATTGCAGATTACGATCTGATTTTTGCCAATCTACTGATTCCTCAAGGAAGTAACATCTGTGATGAAAAGGAGGCCGGAAGTCAAAAAAGTGATATCGACCGTTATTTGAATCAAGAAAAATGGGGACTAATCGATTGTGAATGGACTTTCGACAAGACTGTTGAGACGAGGGAAATTGCATTCCGTGCGCTGTACTGTTATCTCCTCGAGGATGAGAAAAGAAATAAATTAAATCCGGATTTAATAATGGAAAAACTAAAAATCGAACCTGCCGAGGCGCAGCAGTACCGCAGACAGGAAATGAAGTTTCAAAAATATGTGACGGGGAAGCGTCTTTCCATGGCGGAGATCCGGGAGGCGATCGGCCAGCCGGTTTACACGCTTACGGATTTCTGCGAGGGGCTGCGAAATAAGCCTGCGGCCAGCCGTATACAGATTTATGAAGACACGGGGAAGGGGTTTCGCGAGGAGCAGTCCTTTTTCCCGGAGGAGGACGGCGAACAGGTTTTGCGCACCGGGGAAGGAACGGTGGAGCTCTCCGTGCGTATCGCAAGGGGAAGAAGCGCGGTGAGAATCGATCCGGGCAGTCGTGCCTGTCTGATTTATATCAGAAGAATCGCGTGGAACGGCGTTGAAATTCCACTGAAAGGGAAACAGCTTCAGATGAACGGGTTTAAAATCGGAGAAGATACGTATGCTTTTCCTACAGATGATCCGAACATTACCCTCTCTCTCTGGGGACTGCACTCTGAGGAGGAGAATCGACTGGAGGCGGTTATGGAAGTGACCGCGATGCCGCCGGAAACCATGAAACATTTGCAGAAAAGAGGGTTGTTTAGCTGATGAGCATTCAGAAAAAACGTTTTGACTGGGCAGCCTATTACATGGCGGCCTATGAGGAAGAACGAAAAAAGAATACCCAGATGGCCGGACGCATTGCGGATGCGGAAAGGCGGCAGGCGGATCTGCGGGATAATCTGAACCGTATCTGCGCCAATCCGTTATACAGGATGGCGGCGAAAGTGTCGGCGCCTCTGCGCAGCGCGGTACGCCGTATGAGAGGCACGGCGGCTTCGGAGGAGAGCTTGTCAAAAATTCAGGTTTCGGAGGAGAGAAGACAGGCGTATGAGGAGACTCTCTGGCGGCAGTCCAATCCCTATCTGCAATGGATTGCGGCCTGTGAGGATAAAAATACAGATGTTATTAATTCGCCGGAACCGATTGTGGTGCGTGGGTTTCGGGAACTTGCGGTGCCGGAGTCGGACATTCGTATTCTGACTTATGGAGACGGCCTGCTTGCGCCCCATGTGTTTTCCGAAGTGCGCGGTTTTTTTGAAAAGAACGGCGCGTGTCTTCTGGCCTATGCGGATGAGGATTTTTATTGGGAGGAACTGACCTGGCGGATGGAGCCGTGGCTGAAACCGGCTTATTCCCCGGACACCCTTCTTGCGATCCAGTATTGGGGGCATTTTGTGGCGGTTCGGGTCGGCGTGCTCGACAGCATGAGTTACCGGGCCGTGAGCATGAAAGACCCCGATCTGGGCTTTTACGAGCTGTGTCTGCGGCTGGAGGAGGAGATCGAGGAACTTTCGCAGGGGTACTTCAGAAGAAGGAGAGAGGCCATCGGTCATCTGGATGCCATACTTTATCACAGGAGGTACCGGATGCCGGAGGGAGACGCTGCGGGCATGGAAACCCTTTCGCCAAGGGAACAGTTTTCCGTGGTTCAGAAGAGCCTGAAAAAGGAGCTTGCGGAGGGACGTTTTCTGATCGGCGCCTCTAGCGCCTATGTGACGCTCAAGGAAGACATGCTGATGCGCAGAGGCGGCCGCGGTACGCTGCGGCAGGGGGCAGACCCGGATATTTACCACCTGCTCTACGACACTTCCGTTTCCGGCACGGAGCGGTGTACCCGGTCGGGCAGTGAAAATACGGCGATTGCGCCGCATCGCGTGGTGTCCGTGATCATTCCGTCCAAAGACCATCCTGAAGTGCTGGAGAAATGTCTTCGATCCTTTAAGGAAAAGACGCGGTACCGCTTTTATGAGTGGATTGTGGTGGATAACGGGAGCAGTGAGGTAAACCGGGAAAAAGTGGAGGCGCTGCAGAAACTCTATGGTTTTACCTATATTTATGAGCCGATGCCTTTTGATTTTTCCAAAATGTGCAATCTGGGTGAGAAGAGGGCGAAGGGAGACCTGATTCTTCTCATGAACGATGATATAGAAATTATTGAGGGAAGCTGGCTGGAACGCATGGCGGGACAGGCGCTTCTGCCTCATGTGGGAGCCGTCGGCGCGAAGCTGTGGTATGCGGGTTCGGAAAAGATCCAGCACGCGGGTGTTACCAATCTGAAAATAGGGCCTTCCCATAAACTGATTACGTTTCCCGACGAGGAAGACTATTATTTCGGGAGAAACCGGGTCACCTATAATGTGGCGGCGGTGACGGCGGCCTGTCTGATGGTGTCGCGGAAGAAGTATGAGAAAGTGGGCGGTCTGGACGAGAATCTGCCGGTGGCCTACAACGATGTGGATTTCTGCTTTAAGCTGTTGGAGGCGGGCTACGTCAATGTACAGAGAAACGACGCGATTCTCTGGCACCACGAATCCTTAAGCCGCGGTCTCGATGAGCAGAACGAGGGAAAATGGGAAAGGCTGCTTGCAGAGAAGGAGACGCTTTACCAAAAACATCCGAAACTTCGCGGAAAAGACCCTTTTTACCATGTTGATTTGATTGACAACGCGTCAAATTACATGTGTAATTATAAGTTTCCTTACGAAGATCATCTCTGCGTGCAGGAGGCCTCGTTTGTTTCGAAATCGTCCCTGCGCAGGCTGCTGAAAAAGGCCGGGCCGGGCATACTGCGGCTCACCGTGGATCTGGCCGAACCGCAGCATAAGATTTTGGCGGACGAGCCGGACATTGTGTGGATTATGGGATGGAGCTATATCTCCGGAGCCGACAACGCGGCTTTTTGCCGTAAAGTGATTTTACAGAGAGCGGACGGCGCGGGTTATCTGGCAGTTCCGGCGGACTGGCACAGGGCGGATGTGGAGGCAATTCTGCCGGAGGAGAAACATATCGGATTGGCTGGTTTTGTGCTGCGCCTGCGGCGGGAGGAGCTGGTACAGGGAGAGTACCGGGTCGGTATGCTGGCAGACGCGGAAGCGGCAGACGGGACAGAAGAGGGGATCTGCTTTGCGGCATGGTCTGAGCGCACGCTCAGGGTGTGAGACGATTGTGAAGCGCAGCGGTGGTTTTGCGGTATGGAGAAGAGGCGTTTTGTGATAGGGAAAGGAGTTCTATGGAACGGAAGGAAATGACGGAGTCAGAAGCGCTACGCTTTTATAAGGAAGCCTACGGCAGAGAGAAACGCCGGGGCCGTGCGCTCACGCAAAAACTCTCGGAGGCGGAACAGATTATGGCGCAGGAGGAGGGGAAACTGACAAGACTCAAGGGAAGTCTTCTCTGGCGCGCATCCAAGCCGCTGCGTATGCTGTTTCATAAGCTTGTCCGGGTGAAGGAACGTCTTGGCTATTACGGGAGTATCAAGGGGATTGCCCGCAAACTGAATGCAAAAATGATCGAGCGGCAGGCGAGGGCGCAGCACGGATCGGCCGGCTTTCCGGAACTGCCGGAGGCGGCGAGACAGCGCCTCCATAAATTTGACAGAGAGGTCAAGTTCAGCATTCTTATGCCGCTCTATAATACGCCGGAGAAGTTTTTACGGCAGGCCATCGAGTCCGTCATGGACCAGACATACGAGGGCTGGGAGCTGTGTCTGGCGGACGGGTCGGACGAGGAGCATGCCTATGTGGAGCAGGTCTGCCGGGAATATATGGAGAGAGATAAACAATATCTTCGCCCCAGCAGCAGCCTCTATTGCCGCATATTGTATAAGAAGCTTCCTAAAAACGAGGGTATCTCCGGAAATACCAACGCCTGCCTGTCCATGTCTTCGGGAAATTACATCGCGCTTTTCGACCATGACGACGTGCTGCATCCGAGCGTTCTTTATGAGTACATGAAGGTGATCTGCGAGAAAGGGGCGGACTATATCTATTGTGATGAGGCCACCTTCAAGGGCAGCGGCACTATAGACGACATGATCACCCTGCATTTTAAGCCGGACTATGCGCCGGACAATCTGCGGGCAAACAATTACATCTGCCATTTCAGCGCTTTTGCGAGACGGCTTTTAGACGGCACGGAGCTTTTCCGCTCCGAGTTTGACGGCAGTCAGGATCATGACATGATTCTGCGGCTTACCGCCCGTGCCAAGTGCGTGGTGCATGTGCCGAAGCTGATGTATTATTGGCGGTCTCATGCGGGCAGCGTGGCTTCCGATATCAGTGCGAAGAGCTACGCCATCGAGGCGGCCAAAGGGGCGGTGGCGGCCCATCTGAAATCACAGGGCTTTAAAAACTTTGAGATCATTTCCACCAAGGCGTTTGAGACGATTTTCCAGATCAAGTATGAGATTCTCGGCAATCCGAAGGTGTCCATAGTGATTCCGAACAAGGATCATCCCGAAGATCTGACGCGCTGCATTACCTCGATATTGGAGCGCAGCACCTACGACAACTATGAAATTATTGTGGTGGAAAACAACAGCGTCTCGGAGGAAATCTTTTCTTATTATAAACAAATACAGGAGAATCCGTTGATCCGGGTTGTCACATACGAAGGGGAATTTAACTATTCCAAAATCAATAATCTGGGTGTTTCCCGGGCGGAGGGCGAATATGTGCTCCTCCTAAATAACGACACAAGTGTCATAACACCGGACTGGATTGAAGAACTGCTGATGTATGCCCAGAGAAAAGATGTGGGCGCGGTGGGCGCAAAGCTCTACTACGAGGACAGGACGATCCAGCATGCGGGCGTGGTTCTGGGGCTTGGCGCGCACAGGACGGCGGGGCACAGCCATTACCGTGTGGATCATCGAAATCTCGGTTATATGGGTCGTCTGTGTTACGCGCAGAACGTGATGGCGGTGACAGGAGCCTGCCTTATGATGCGGAAAGCGTTCTATGAGGAGCTGGGCGGGCTGAACGAGACGTTTGCCGTGGCATTGAATGATGTGGACCTGTGCATCCGTGCCTGGAAGGCCGGGCGGGTAAATGTCTTTACCCCCTTTGCGGAGCTGTATCACTATGAGTCGGCGTCCCGGGGGACAGACTTAAGCGGGGGAAACGCCGAACGCTACGAGAAAGAAGCGGCGCTGTTTCGGGAGCGGTGGAAAGAACTGCTGGAGAAGGGGGATCCCTATTACAATCCGAATTTTTCGCTGGACCGCAGCGATTTCGCGCTGAAAATTCTGAAAACAAGGAGCTAAAACGGAAATGGGAAATACCTTGACCGAACCATCCGATTTTACTATAATCTTTTTAGGAAGAAGCGAATCCGAAAGGAGGAATAAAGGTGGAGGTTACTGATATGACTGAAAAAGAAATGCAGAGTGTGAAAATGTCTACGCTTTATGAGTTGAGACTACTGTTTACACAGGGGGATAAAAAAGAGTATACAACAGATGAGATTGTGGAACTTTTGGATAAGATTGCGGTGGCGAAAGATCAGAAATAAGCAGGATTTGCACGAAAACAGCACTTGTTATAATTAATACAATGTATAAAGGAGGGTTTCAAAATGGGCTACAAAGAGCAGTTTGAATTTTGGCTGGAGGATTCTTACTTTGACGAGGCGACCAAGCAGGAGCTTCTGGCGATCAGGAATGACGAGAAGGAAATCGAGGACCGATTTTATAAGGAGCTTGCCTTCGGCACAGGCGGCCTTCGCGGCGTGATCGGCGCGGGTACGAACCGCATGAATATTTACACGGTGCGCAAAGCGACGCAGGGTTTGGCCAATTACATAAAGAAACAGGGCGGCGAGGAGAAGGGCGTGGCGATTGCCTACGATTCCAGAAGGATGTCCCCCGAGTTTGCGGACGAGGCGGCTCTGTGCTTGGCGGCCAACGGCATTAAGGCTTATGTGTTCGATGCGCTTCGTCCTACGCCCGAGTTATCCTTTGCGCTCAGAGAGCTTGGGTGCATATCCGGTATCGTGATTACGGCCAGCCACAATCCGCCGGAGTACAACGGATATAAGTGCTATTGGGAGGACGGCGCACAGGTGACGGCGCCCAAGGACAAAGAGATTATCACAGAGGTTAACAATGTGACCGACTATCATACCGTGAAGACCATGGATAAGGAGGAGGCGAAGAATGCCGGTCTCTATGTAGTCATCGGAAAAGAGATTGACGACAAGTACATGGAGGAGCTGAAAAAACAGATCATTCATCCCGAAGTGATCGCAGAGATGGCGGAAGATATGAAGATCGTTTACTCTCCCTTTAACGGCACGGGCAATGTGCCTGTAAGACGGATTCTCTCCGAGCTTGGCTTTAAGAACGTATACGTTGTGCCCGAGCAGGAGATGCCTGACCCCGACTTTACGACGCTGGACTACCCCAACCCGGAAGATCCCAAAGCATTCACCCTCGCGCTGAAGCTGGCGAAGGAGAAAAATGCAGATATCGTGCTGGCAACCGATCCCGATGCCGACAGACTCGGCATCTATGCGCTGGATACCAAGTCCGGTGAGTATGTGCCCTTCACAGGCAATATGTCCGGTATGCTCGTTGCGGAATACATCCTGCGTGAGCGGACAGCCACGGGAAAGATGCCCGAGAATCCCGCTCTGGTGACCACGATTGTGACCACGAATATGGCGCGTGCGATCTCGGAGGACTATAAGGTAAGATTTATCGAGGTGCTGACAGGCTTTAAGTTTATCGGCGAGCAGATCAAACTTTTTGAGCAGACCGGCTCCAACAACTATGTGTTCGGTCTGGAGGAGAGTTACGGCTGCCTTGCGGGTACACATGCGAGGGATAAGGATGCCATCGTGGCGGTGATGTGTCTGTGTGAGATGGCGGCATGGTGCAAGAAGAACGGCAGAACTGTCTGGGATCAGATGATCAACCTCTATGAGAAGTACGGTTACTATAAAGAGAGCCAGTATTCCATCACCAAGAAAGGCATTGAAGGCGCGAAGGAGATCGAAGATCTGATGAACAAGCTGCGCCAGAATCCGCCCAAGAGCTTCGGTGAGCTTACGGTGAAGGAGTTCAGGGACTACGATACAGGAAAGACGCTGAATCCGGAGACAGGCGAAACAGGAGAAACCGGGCTGCCGCAGTCAAACGTGCTGTATTTTGACCTGACCAACGATTCATGGTGCTGTGCAAGACCTTCCGGCACGGAGCCGAAGATCAAGTTTTACATGGGCGTGAAGGGCACGAGTCTGGAAGACGCGCAGGAGAAACTGGATCGGCTGACTGAGGAAGTGAAAAAGAATATCTAAACAACCATACAGATAGCATAATCAACAGATTATGCTATCTGTTTATTAAGCTGTGGCAGAAAAAGTCTGCTTGGTTTGAGTCAGGGAAATAGGAGATATTGTAGTGGGAAATCGGATACTGAGAATCGACAATGTGAGAAAAACCGTAAATTATTTGAAAAAAAACGGATTGGCGGGTACTTTCTATGCGGCGGCGGAGCGTGTACAGGAGGAAAAAAAGGCGGATTACCGCTATATGCTTCCGGACAAACAGACGCTCGAAGAGCAGAGGCAGGAGACGGCGGATTATCCGTATTTGTTCAGTATTGTAACGCCGGCTTATGAGACGAAGGAGGCGCACCTGCGGGAAATGATCGCCTCTGTGCAGGCACAGAGCTATACCCGCTGGGAACTGGTGATCGTGGATGCCAGCGTGGGCAGCGCCGTAGAGCGCACGGTGCGGCAGATGATTCACGAGACCGGCGATCTGCGGATACGCTACGGCCGCCTTTCAGAGAACAAAGGCATTGCAGAGAATACCAATGCGGGGATTGATCTGGCGGGGGGAGATTACATTGCCCTTCTCGACCATGATGATTTCATAACACCTGATGCGTTATATGAGATGGCGTATTTCGTACATCAGAGCAGGCAGGAGGGATGCCCGCCGGTTCTTCTCTACTCGGATGAGGACAAGTACGATGAGAGTGCGCAAACCCTTGTATTTCCTAATAGAAAGAAAAACTTTAATCTGGATTTAATATTGTCAAACAACTATATCTGCCATTTTATGGCGGTGGAGGCAGGGCTGATGAAGCGCCTGAAGCTGCGCGGGGACTATGACGGTGCGCAGGATTATGATTTGGTGCTTCGGGTGGTGGACAGTCTTTGGGAGGAAGACGCGCTCACCCCGCAGACCGCGCGTATCTGCCATATTCCCAAGGTGCTCTATCACTGGCGTTCCCACAGGGATTCCACGGCTCTCAATACGGGGAGCAAAACCTACGCCTACGAGGCGGGGCGGCGTGCACTTGCGGATTTCTGCGCAGTGCGGGGGATTCGGGCGGAAGTGGAGCACAGCCTGCATCTGGGCTTTTACCGCATCGTCTATGAGCCGGATCTGCTGGAGGCAAGGCGGGATGCGGGCATGACGGGCGGACGGATTCTTGATGGAAAAGGCCGCATATTTGCGGGTGGCTACGACGAAGCGGGACGCTGTCTCTTCGAGGGACTTCCGGCCCGCTTTACGGGAGGCAGCACACATCTTGCCGCGCTGCGGCAGGACTGCGCCGCGGTGGACATCCGCTGTATGAGGCTGCGGAAAGAATTACGACCGTTATATTTTGAGATTACGGGGCTGCCCTATCGGGAGAAAAGCGTCCGTGTGAAAGAGGGGCGTGGAACGAAGACAATCCGGCTTGCGGATATGTCCGGGCTTACCTGTGACGAGGTGGGATACCGGAAGCTTGGCATGGCGCTTGGAGAGGCGGTGCGCAGGGAAGGGTATCTTGTGGTGTGGGACCCCGGAATTACGATCTGCTTATAACGGCAAAACAAGTACCAACGTTTTACAAGGGTCTGCTTATAATTATGCTATGCGCACAACAAGTATAGGCCTAAAATTAGGGCTATGATGTGTTTCGCGGTTGCCGAAAGCAAAGGCACAGAAAATCAGGAGGGAATCATGCCGCAGAAGGAAAAAGGGAGAGGAGAGGAACCACAGCGGGGTAAGTCCGCAGGCGGTGGTGTCCGCTCTGCGATTGTCATTCCTAACTATAATGGGATGAAGTATATAGAGAACTGCCTTGTTTCGCTGGCGGAGGAACCCGCCCTTGTGATTGTGGTGGACAACGGCTCTTCAGACGGGAGCAGGGAGCTTGTGCGGGAGAAATTTCCGTCCGTCCGCCTGATTGCCCTAGATAAGAATTACGGCTTCTGCGGGGCGGTAAACAGGGGGATTGAGGAGAGTGGAAGAGATAAAACAACGTATGTTATTTTATTGAACAATGATACGGTTGTGGAGCCCGGATTCGTCCGCGCGCTGGAACATGCGCTGGATCAGGACGAAAGCGTTTTTTCCGGGGCGGCGCGGATGGTAAACCTGTACCGCCCGGAGCTGATTGACGACGCGGGGGACTATTATTGTGCGCTTGGGTGGGCTTTCGCTGTGGGCAAGGACAGGCCGGCGGCAGCCTATGGGCGGCCCAGAGAAATTTTTTCGGCCTGCGGGGGCGCCTGTATTTACCGCAGGAGCATCCTTGTACAGATCGGTTTGCTGGATGAGCACCACTTCGCCTATCTGGAGGATGTGGATATCGGATACCGCGCCAAAATACACGGGTACCGAAACCTCTATGTGCCGGAGGCGGTGGTGCGCCACGCGGGAAGCGGCGTCTCGGGCTCCCGTCACAACGACTTCAAGGTGAAGCTTTCCGCAAAAAACAGCGTTTATCTTGTTTATAAGAATATGCCTCCGGTGCAGATTCTTTTGAACCTGCCTTTTCTGCTTGCGGGTTTTTCGGTAAAGACGCTCTTCTTCCTGAAAAAGGGGCTGGTCAAAAGCTGGCTGCAGGGAACGTTTGAGGGACTGCGTCTTGTCTGCTCAAAGAAAGGCAGAGAAAAGCGGGTTCGCTTTGTATCGTCGCGATTTTTTGCTTACGCAAGGATACAGTGGGAGCTGTTTCGCAATATTTGGTACCGCATTCGCCTGTAATCTGCGGGAGGAGGATCAGACAGTTGTTTTTTTTAGCGGTTTATTGTAAAATGAAAATAATTATGGCGTGAACAGAGTATGATAAACAGGAAACAGCATTACGGATAAAATGTAGTAAACACGCATAGAGCATAGACTGATTATGATAAAAGATAACCAGAAATATTTCAATAGACTGCACGTCGTGCTGGATGCCGTGATCGTAGCGGTGTCCTATATGCTGGCATGGTACCTGAAGTTTGCCAGCCCGTTTTCGGACATCGACCCTAATGTCGGTGCTCTTTCTATGGGCACATATTTTGAAATGCTCTATCTGATCGTGCCCGGATATCTGATTTTATATTATGCGTTCAACCTGTATTCCCCCAAGAGAGCTACGGTACACCGGTATGAGATTCTGAATATTTTTCAGGCAAACACGGTTGGCATGGTAATCATGATGGCCGGCTGGTACATGATTGCGCAGATCCATTTCTCCCGTACCATGATGGCCATGTTTTACGGAATCAATATTTTTCTGACCACGCTTGGGCGTTCGCTCATCCGCATTCTCTTGCAGTATGTACGCGAAAAAGGATATAATCTGAAATATATCCTGCTGGTGGGATATTCCCGTGCCACGGAGGAGTATATTAACCGCATCAATTCCAATCCCCAGTGGGGCTATGTGGTGCGCGGCATTCTGGACGACCATGTGCCTGCCGGGACGCTTTACAAGGGCGTCAAGGTGGTGGGGTCGATTGAAAATCTGCTCTATATTCTCCCGGAAAATAAGCTGGACGAGATAGCGATCACCCTGTCCTTGAAAGATTACGACAATTTGGAGCACATCGTGGATCTGTGTGAAAAATCAGGCGTGCACACAAAGTTTATCCCCGACTACAACAGTCTGTTTCCGAGCCGTCCTTACACCGAGGATCTGATGGGGCTTCCCGTCATCAATATCCGCTATGTGCCGCTGACCAACACGCTGAACTGGTGGATGAAGCGGATCGTGGATATTCTTGTGGCTATGATCGGACTTGTGGTGGCTTCGCCCGTGATGCTTGTGTCCGCCATCGCCGTGGGCTGCACATCCAGAGGCCCGGTTATTTTTAAGCAGGAGAGGATCGGCCTGCACAATAAGCCTTTCCGTATGTACAAGTTCCGCACCATGGAGGTACAGAAACCTTCCGCGGAACAGAAGGGCTGGACGACGAAGAACGACCCACGCGTCACGAAGGTAGGAAAGTTTTTGAGAAGGACGAGCATAGACGAGCTGCCGCAGCTCTTTAATATCTTGATGGGAGATATGAGCGTGGTGGGGCCGAGACCGGAAAGACCGCAGTTCGTGGAGCAGTTTAAGGAGGAGATTCCCCGCTATATGGTCAAGCATCAGGTGCGCCCGGGACTGACCGGATGGGCACAGATCAACGGCTATCGGGGCGACACTTCCATAAAAAGAAGGATAGAGTTCGATATTTTTTATATTGAAAACTGGACCATATCCTTTGATATCAAGATTATGTTTCTCACGATTTTTAGAGGATTTATCAATAAAAATGCCTATTAGAAGAAATACTAAAATCTTAAGAATTGTGAAAGACTTTCGGAAGATGCCGGGAATGATATTGCAATTATATCAAGATGTAGTATAATTGTAACAGTTCAGCCCAAGACTTTGCACTTACTGCAAAGTCTGTGAGAACATGTCCGCTAAAACTTGCTTTTTCGGACAACATGTGACAAAATGAAAAAACGGACTTTTAGAAATTGGTTCAGAGACTGAGGGAGTACAAGAGTATGGCGAAAAGATATGCGGATGACTACGATGACGAAGAAATAAGGCCCAGGAAGAAATCTTCCGGGAAAAGCGGCAGCTCTTCCGGAAAGAAGGGATCAGGCAAAAAGAAATCAGGAAAGAAGGCGCAGGCGAAGAAACAGCGAAGACGCATTATTCTCTTTATTATAGAGATTATTATCCTGCTGATTGCGGTGGTAGTTCTCTACGCGGTTCTTGCCGGTACGAAAAGCGGAAAAGTAGAGCTGAAGGAGAAGGATATTATCATCAACAAGACCGTACAGGAGGCGCAGGAGACGACGATGAAGGGGTATCGGAATATTGCCCTCTTCGGAGTGGACTCCACCACGGGCGCGCTGACGAAGAATACCCGAAGCGATACGATCATGATCGCGTCCATCAATCAGGACACGGGAGAGTGTAAGCTGGTTTCCGTCTATCGTGACACGTATCTGAATCTGAGCAACGATTCGTACAATAAATGTAACGCGGCTTACGCGAAGGGCGGTCCGGAGCAGGCCATCAACATGTTAAATATGAATCTGGATATGAACATTACGGATTTCGTGACGGTCGGTTTTGCCGGGCTGGCAGATACGATAGATGCGCTGGGCGGCGTGGATATCGAAGTGGACGAATCGGAGATCAGCCACCTGAACAACTATCAGCTCTGTATCGCGGAGGATTTAAAGAGAGAGTATACGCCGGTGACACAGACCGGGTACCAGCGTCTGGACGGTTTACAGGCGACAGGCTACTGCCGTATCCGTTATACGGCGGGAGACGATTTTAAGCGCGCAGAACGACAGAGAGAGGTGCTTACCGCAGTGGCGGATCAGGCGAAGAAGGCGTCTCTGCCGAAGCTGACCGAGACTGCCAACTCCGTATTTGAGGAAGTGTATACCTCTCTGGATCTGTCTGAGATTGTGGGGATGCTGGGTGATGTGGGCGCTTACCAGATCACGGAGACAGACGGCTTCCCGCAGGAGAGTATGCGTGCCACCGGCACCATCGGCTCGAAGGGTTCCTGTGTTATTCCCACCAGTCTGGAGGATAACGTCAAGTGGCTGCATGAGTTCCTGTTTGACGCGAGCGACTATGAGCCGTCCGAGACAGTGAAGAAGTGCAGTGAGAAAATTTACGAGGAAACAAACGGATATTTGAAATAAAAGCAAAGGGGCTTGTTGCACAGGCCCCTTCTATGCGTTTATGAAAGCGGACGGAGGACAGACAAGTGAAGAAAGTGGACGTGATTATTCCCGTCTACAAGCCCGACCGCGGGTTTTTGACGATGATTGAAAAATTGCAGACGCAGACGGTGCCCGTGAGCCGGATTATTCTTATGAATACGGAGCAGAAATATCTGGACAGACTGCTTTACGGTACTACGCTGGAAAGAGAGCATCATAATATAACAGTGAAGCATCTGTCAAAGTGGGAGTTTGACCATGGACGGACGAGAAATCAGGGCGTGAAGCTTTCGGATGCGGACGTGTTTGTGATGATGACACAGGACGCTGTGCCTGCGGATGCGTATTTGGTGGAGCGTCTGCTGGAGGGGCTTGGCGGGGAAAAGACGGCGGCAGCTTACGCAAGACAGCTTCCGGACAGAGACAGCAGCGAGGCGGAGCGGTATACGAGACAGTTTAATTATCCGGCAGAGCCCTGCATCAAGACGAAGGCGGATCTTCCGGCGCTTGGCGTTAAAACTTTTTTCTGCTCCAATGTCTGCGCGGCATACAGGAGAGATGTGTTTGATGAGCTGGGGGGGTTTGTGAACCGGGCGATTTTCAACGAGGATATGCTCTACGCCGCCAAAGCGGTGGAGGCGGGCTACGGGATCGCTTACGCGGCACAGGCAAAGGTGTATCATTCCCATAATTACACATACAGGCAGCAGTTTCACCGGAACTTCGACCTGGGGGTTTCACAGGCGGATCACCCGGAGGTGTTTGCGGCTTATCCGCCGGAATCGGAGGGAATCCGGCTGGTGAAGAGCACCGTGGCGCATCTGAAAGAAAAAGGGATGTGGATGAAAATACCGGATGTGATCATACAGAGCGGATTTAAATATATGGGATATCTGATGGGGAAACGGTACAGACGGCTGCCCATGCGGCTTGTGACGGCGTGTTCTTCCAACAGGGAGTACTGGCAATGAGGAAATGCCCGGAGCGGCATTCCCGGTGTGAATCGTAAGGAGGTAAGGCTAAATGTGCGGCATTGTAGGTTATATCGGAACGAAGCAGGCGGCGCCCATTATTTTGGACGGCTTGTCTAAGCTGGAATACCGAGGGTATGACTCGGCGGGTATGGCTATTTATGACGGTGTGGGAAAGATCAATATTACCAAGTCGGTGGGACGGCTGAAGATTTTGGAAAACATCACCAGAGGCGGAGAAACCATGCCGGGAGTCTGCGGCATCGGACACACGCGCTGGGCCACCCACGGCGTGCCAAGCGATACCAACGCCCATCCGCATTTCAACGAGGCGGAAACGATTACCGTGGTACATAACGGCATTATCGAAAATTATTTACAGCTCAGAAAAATGCTGACTGACCGGGGATATCATTTTGTGTCGGAGACGGACACGGAGGTTTTGGCGCATCTTCTGGATTACTATTACAAGGGGAATCCCCTCGAGGCGGTTACCAAGGTGCTTCATCGTGTGGAAGGCTCCTATGCGCTCGGCATTCTTTTCGCGGACTGTCCTGACCAGATTTTCGCGGCGAGAAAGGATTCGCCTTTGATTGTAGGGCAGAATGAGGACGGCTGTTTTATCGCTTCGGATGTGCCGGCGATCCTGAAATACACCCGCAAGGTGTATTATGTGGATAATCAGGAGGTCGTGCGCCTGCGGACGGATCACATGCATTTTTATACGGTGGACGAGGAGGAGACCACAAAGGAGCCCGTCTTTATTGATTGGGATGCCAGCGCGGCGGAGAAGGCGGGTTACGAGCATTTCATGTTAAAGGAGATGTATGAGCAGCCAAAGACCGTGACGGATACGCTGCTGCCCCGCATAAAGGATAATGATATCGTCATCGAGGAGCTCAACATGACCGATGAGGAGATCCGCGGAGTGCGTAAAATTCATATCGTGGCGTGCGGTTCCGCCTATCATGCGGGCGTTACGGGGAAATACGTGATTGAGGGACTGGCGCGCATTCCCGTGGAGGTGGATCTGGCCTCGGAGTTCCGCTACCGCGATCCGATTCTGGAGGAGGGGGCCATGGTGGTGGTGATCAGCCAGTCCGGCGAGACGGCGGATACGCTGGCCGCGCTTCGGGAGTCCAAGAAGAGAGGATTTCAGGTGCTTGGCATCGTCAATGTGGTGGGCAGCTCCATTGCAAGAGAGGCGGATAACGTGATGTATACATGGGCTGGGCCGGAGATCGCGGTGGCGACTACCAAGGCTTACAGCGCCCAGTTGGTTGCGCTTTATCTGCTGGCCGTGAAGTTCGGCAGAGTGCGGGGAAGAATCGACGATATGACATATGCGTCACTTTTGGGAGACCTGCGGTGCCTGCCGGATCAGATCGAGCTTCTATTGAACAATAAGAACAAAATCCAGCGGTTTGCAAACCGTTATATCGGCGCGAAGGATGTGTTCTTTATCGGCAGGGGGATCGACTATGCGATTTCGCTGGAAGGCTCACTGAAACTGAAGGAGATTTCCTACATTCACTCCGAGGCTTACGCGGCGGGCGAGCTGAAGCACGGCACCATCTCCCTGATCGAGGAGGGAACCCTTGTGGCGGCGGTGTCCACCCAGCCTGCGCTCTACGCGAAGACCATCAGCAATATGGTGGAGGTGAAGGCGAGGGGCGCCTTCGTGCTGGCGGTGACCTGTGAGGAGAACAAAGAGATTGAGAAGGCGGCGGACTATGTGATCTACATTCCGGAGACGAATCCATATTTTGCCAATTCGCTGGCAATCATACCACTGCAGCTTTTCGGGTACTATGTGGCTGTCGGCAAAGGGTGTGATGTGGATAAGCCGAGAAATCTGGCGAAGTCGGTGACTGTGGAGTAGCGTGAGGAGAACTTCTAACCACTCACAGCAGAGGCTGTTTCGTGGAGAAGTTCTAAGTCTCACGCGGGAGAATGCCGAAAAACGGGCATTCTCCTGTCGGCCACATTCGTGCAGGCACGATTTGTCGATTAAATGATACGCTGGCTGAGCTGTGGAAAGATCACAAATTTTATAAATTTTAAACACATTTTAAACACAAATGACAGATATACTTAGGACATAATCAGCGAGGGGAAATAAAGCGGGCGGGCGTGAGTCCGTGATTTGTGGAAAGGAGCGGGATTATGTACGACAACAACAATTATCCAAACGATTATTCCAATCATACGGGTTCGGAGCAGACGGGGCTTCAGACAGGGAATGAGTCTGAGCAGAGGGGGATTGGCTACCGGTCTTACCAGAATACAGGAAGCCAGACGAGCGGCACATACGGGCAGGGTGCGGGTCAAAATCAGTACGGAAACAGCGGTGCGTATTCGGGAAACAGCGGCTCTTATCAGACCAATGGCACTTCCTATCAGGCAAACGCGGGGAGTTACCATTACGGCAATGCTTACCCGAACAGTTATGCCCAGATGGAGAAGAAGGAAAAGAAGCACAGGGAGAAAAAACCGGGCGGCGGTTATGGTAAGAAAGCCCTTGTGGCTGTGTCTCTGGGATTGTTCTTCGGCCTTTTCGCCGGAATCGGGCTGTATGCCGTGGAGGCTGTCACGGGGATGACGAATAAGGACACAGCAGTTTTGGAGGAGACGCAGGATTCTTCGATGGCCAAAACGGATACGGAGATTCAGGCGCCGGCTGTAGTGCCTTCGATCAAACAGTCGGATACGGCCACGACAGTGGTCACTGATGTGACGGATGTGGTGAAGAATGTGATGCCCTCTATTGTGGCGGTGAACAACCATTACACGGAGACCATGTCATGGTTCGGGCAGTCCATGGACAGCGAGGCGGATTCCAGCGGTTCCGGCATTATCGTAGGGCTGAATGATTCGGAGCTTTTAATAGTGACAAACTATCATGTGGTGGCGGACACCGATAAGCTGACGGTGCAGTTCAACGAGGGCAGCGAGGCGGAAGCATTTATCAAGGGACAGGATTCCAAAATGGATCTGGCGGTTATCGCTGTGCCGGTGACAGGGATGTCAGATGCTACCTTAGACGCGATAGAAGTGGCTACGCTGGGTGATTCCGACGCGCTTGAGGTGGGAGAACCGGCCATTGCCATCGGCAATTCCCTCGGATACGGACAGTCCGTTACGACTGGTGTGATCAGCGCACTTGACAGAAGCATCAGTCTCTCGGCAAGCAGCGGTTACGGCGGGGACAACGTGGAGGGCACCTTTATCCAGACAGATGCGGCGATCAACCCTGGCAATTCCGGCGGCGCGCTTTTAAATATCAAGGGCGAGGTGATCGGCATCAATTCCAATAAGATCGGCGGCAGCGCCGTGGAAGGCATGGGCTATGCGATCCCGATTTCTTCGGCAAGTCCCATCATCGCTGAGCTGATGCTCAAGGAGACCAAAAGCAAGGTGGCTGAGGAAGAAAGAGGATATCTGGGTATTTCCGGTATCAGCGTGACCCAGGAGGTTTCTCAGGCTTACGGTATGCCGGAGGGCGTGTATATCGCACAGGTTTATCCAGACACGGCGGCAGCGGCAGCGGGTCTGAGACAGGGGGATATCATCACCGAGTTTGGCGGCGACAAGATCACATCCATGGATGAACTGCAGAAGGAGCTGGAGTTTTACGCCAAAGGGGATCAGGTGGACGTCAAGGTGATGACCATGACTGTGGCCGGATACGAGGAAGTGACGAAGCTGCTTACGCTTGGCAATAAGGTGAGCGAATAAGTATAAGTAAAAGAAACGTAAAGATATAGAAAAGATATAGAGGAGAAGAGAATCCCCGGCAGGACGGTATCGTGAGGATATAGCTGCCGGGGATTGGATATGGCACGAGCAGCAAAAGCAGGGGGAAACGTGGTAATCGAATATACGAAAAAGGCTGTAAGATATATTGAATCGTTGGACAAACCGACGAAACATAGGATTAAGTCGGGTATAGAGGGACTGACACAGGACCCTCCAAAAGGTGATATCAGAACGATGCAAGGTTATTCGGACGGAAGAAAGCGGCTGAGAATCGGGAAGTATAGAATCATATATAATTATGGTCAAAATGGAGAAATTAAGGTATTATATATTATGAATATAGATACAAGGGGCGATATTTATAAATAGAAAGGAAGTACGGATATGAGTGGAGCAGTGAAAGAAGCTGTAAGTCTTATGGAAGTGTTACCGGAAAGCGATCAGAACTTTGCGCTCGAATTTATAAAGAAGCTGGTGCTTGCATGGGATCCGGATTATACGAAAGTTACATCGACAGAGAAAAAAGCACTGGAGGAAGCAGAAAAGGATATTTCAGAAAACAGGATGTTTTCACATGATGCAATCAATTGGGATTAAAATAGTTTTTGCGAAGAAACATCCCCGGCAGGACGGCATCGAGAAGATACAGGCTGTCGGGGATATTTGTTTGTAGGAAGCGGCTTCCTGTCGAAAAAGGCCGCTTGACATAAAATTCAGGGGGGGATAATATATTTATCTTTTGGGACAGCAGAAAGGGTATGAAATAGATTATAACGAAATTAAAGGGAGAAAACATGTTGGTTACTGTGTTTATGAATTGACGGGCATTTTGTTGAATTAGAGAGCGTGTGATAAGGGGAAGGAGATAGGAAAAGTCTGGTTTGTGAGGGAGGACACACAGCATATGAGAGCGGGAAAAATAAGAAGGATTTTTGGCAGAGGCATAGCAGGGGCGTTGGCTGCGTCCCTGTTTTTTTGTATGGTGGGGAGCCATGGGAACGGGCCGGCGATTAGGGCGCATGCGGCGGAAACGGGAAATGCTGTAATGGAGGGGGAGAATCCTTTCGCGTTGGAAGAAGGGGATGCTTTTGTGACGTATGGTGATAATGACGCCGCAGAAAGTACAGTTGATGGAGATAGGGTTGCGTTTTCCAATAACTACGGAGGCTATTGGAAAAATGATCATAAGGCAATTGCAGTAATAAAAAAAGATAACACTCTGTGGATGTGGGGATCGAACAAATACGGTCAATTGGGAGACGGGACTATGACAGATTGTTCGGAGCCTACGCAGATTATGGAGGATGTAAAATCTGTAGCTGTTGGAAAGGATCATTGTGCGGCGCTAAAAACGGATGGCACCCTTTGGACGTGGGGGTGTAATAGCGCCGGTCAGCTTGGGAACGGAAACCAAAATGCTGATTTGGCGGCAGCGGAACTGAAACCCGTGCAAATCATGGAAGATGTGAAAGCAGTGTGCATTGGGAATGCGTGCAGCGCAGCAATCAAAACGGATAATAGCTTGTGGATGTGGGGGAGCAATACCTGTGGCCGGTTAGGACAATCGGGAAAAGATATTTCTATCCCTGTTGAAGTTATGAAAGATGTAGAATCAGTATCTTTCGGAGCATTGCATAGCGCGGCCATCAAAACAGATGGTAGCTTATGGACATGGGGGGACAATTCGCGAGGCCAATTAGGCAATGGGACAATGACAGACAGTTCTGTACCTGTTAGGATTATGAATAAGGTAAAATCGGTATCTCTTGGCGCAACGCATAGCGCGGCCATCAAAACAGACGGCAGTTTATGGATATGGGGGCCTTCTGATTATGGTCAATTGGGAGACGGTCAGGAAATTGAAGAAGGAAAGGTACGTATTATTACCAGACCGACACAAATTTTGGATGGTGTAAAAAAGGTGACGTTGGGAGCGACTAGCAGTGCGGCTGTCAAAACGGATAATAGTTTATGGATGTGGGGGTATGCTATTGACGGGATAATAGAGGAAAATTGGCCTACAAACGATACGGATCGAATGATTACAAAACCGGTCAAAATGATAGATAATGTAGAATCTGTTCTTCTTGACAAAGGCAGTTATTCTGTTTACCAGCATGCTTCGCTAAATGCTTCGCTGACTTGCAATGAAACTCCCGGCCGATGTGTGGCGGTGGTCAAAAAGGACGGAAGCCTCTGGATATGGGGAAACAGTTGGTTTGGAGACAAGTATGTGATAGAGGGTTCCGAGCCCGTTCAGATCATGCCCTCCGGAAGCATATCAGTTTCCGGTTCCACCGAACCTGACAATCCGAATCCCCCCGACCCCGACGATCCGGATTCCGAAGAAATATTTATCACCGAAGCCACAGGGCCTGTGATCAAGGTGGTGGACATCAAGGGAAAGCCGATAAAGAACGCGACGGTTATTTACCGGTCAGGAATAGAATCGCAGCAGACGTCGTCAAAGGGAATCGCGCAGCTAAGTTCGAAGAACTACATTCCCGGGCATGGCATGGTCATTATGCGGAGCGGCTACGTGAGCAGAATCGTAGATTCTTTCGTCAAGGATAAGACGGGGATCAATACATATGTCCTGCAAAACGACCCGCCTCAGGCAAATTTTTCGGATGTTTTGGACAGCGTTCTTTTGGTCAGAGATAGAGAGAAGACGGATCTGCTGACGGAGGAGGCCGTAATTAACCGCAATGATGGAAATGAAGCGTTTGCGATCATGTGTATGTCCCGGGACAATCAGTATGACAGCTATACGCTATATTCGGGGAATAAAAAGGTGGCCGAAAATACCCATGGTGATTTTGCAAAACTGTATCCGAAGGACTTTTCGGAAAATCAGCCCGTTTATCTGAGCCTTCAGGGGGAAGGAGGAGAGCCGCTAAGGAAGGAACTGAATCTGTATGTGACGAATTTCAGCCCGCCGGTCCAGGAGCTGTCGCTGGTCGACGATCAGGAAATACCGATAGGGGATAAGGTTCCGTTCATGACAGGGCAAAAGGTTACGATCAGCTTGGACGAGCTTCCGATAGAATGGTGCGCGAAATCAGACGGTACGGTGATAGCCGGTATTAATTTAGGCGCCATAGCGGACAATGCGGTCAGCGGCACCGGAATTGCCAGTAAGGTAGATAGTGTCAAGCGTCTGACCAAAGATAATGTTTCAAACTTTTTGAGAAAAAACAGGACGATCGATAAGTATGCCTCGGGCATTAATCCGGAGTTTCAGGTGATAGGATATTTGGAGAGTAACGCCCAAGCAGGTCAGGAGCTGTATCTTCAGGGCAAACTTTTTGTGGCGTTTTCAGTGGAATTGGAGCATACGCAGCAGATGTCGGTGGGTCCGGTTCCGACTGTGGTTGAGATATCGCTCAAGGGTGAGGTCAATGCGGACGGTACATTTAAACTGTCGGCGGAGGAAGGATTTACAGGCAGTTTGGGAATAGGGGGTTCCGTGGGAGCTTCCCTTTATGCAGGCCCCGGCGTGCAGGGTATCGTTTCCGCAGGCGTGTACGGAAAGCTTACGTTCTACCTGCATTATATTATGCTTCCGGAGGAAGATAGACGCGTTAATGAAATGTACTTTGCAGGCGAACTGGGATTGAGGGCGGAGGTTCTTTCAACGGAAGTGGCATATGCGCTGCTTGACGGAACGCTGTATATTGTCGGAGGAGACAGCGCCTCCGCGCAGGCCTTTGCCCTGGATGATTATGATGCCTATAAAAGCATGGACCGCAGTTATCTGAATGCGGATGGCACGATGCCGCGATGGACGTCGAACGGGGAAGTCGGCGCAAACGGAAACAGCATAGAACGGACCCTGCAGAACGCCGCTTATTTTGGCGCGGTTCCGCGGGTAGTTCGGATGGGCGATACAGTCATGCTTCTTTATCTCACAGACGCGGGCGCGGGGCGTGAAGATAACGACAGAAGTATGCTCGTATATTCTCTTTGGGATGAAAACACGGAAAACTGGAGCGAACCGAAAGCAGTCCTGGAGGATGACGGAACGGCGGATTTTAATCCCGACATTTATTCGGACGGAGATAAGATTTATACGGTGTGGCAGGAGGCGAAGGGAAGTCTTGCCGGGCTTTCTCTGGAAGAGATGACGGAACGTCTGGCTCTTCATGTGGCGGTATATGATGCGCAGAAAGAACAATTTGTGGATCTCGGCTTGGTAGAAAGTGAAAACGGCCTGTTCCAGCAGAGACCTCAGATTGTGGCGGATGATGGCGATGTGGCTGTCTACTGGTATGAGAATGCGCAGGACAACGTGCTGGGACTTTCCGGGACGAACCGGATTTACAGGGCAAGCCTCACGGCTGGGGACGTTCTGGAAAACGGCATACAGGCCGTGAGCGCTTCCGGGGAAGAAGCGGATGGGGAGGCTTCCGACGAAGAGGAAGCTGTGCGGAATGAGTCTGGCGGGGAATCGCCGGAGGCGGGAGAATCGATTTCGGGGAACACGGCATCCGGATTCCGGAAGCTTGTCGCTTTGACGCAGGAGACGCAGACAGAAAAAACGCCTGCCGGGCGTGCGGCGGAAAATACGTCGTCCGGAGAAGACGGAGAGAAGACGGACGGGGAAGAAAGCGGTGAGCCGCCGGCCAATTCGGGAGAAAATGAGGAGGGAAACGGAAAGCCGGAGGAACAGGAGTCTGCGGAAGAAGAGCCGGAAAAGCCGGAGGAACAGGAGCCTGCGGAAGAAGAGCCGGAAAAGCCGGAGGAACAGGAGCCCGTGGAAGGAGAGCCGGAAAAGCCGGAGGAACAGGAGCCCGTGGAAGAAGAACCGGAAAAGCCGGAGGAACAGGAGCCTGCGGAAGAAGAACCGGAAAAGCCGGAGGAACAGGAACCTGTGGAACAGGACCCGGAAAAATCGAAGGAAACGGTATCGGAAAATACCGTGCCGGAGGAGAATACGGTTTCAGAGAACACCATTTCCGAAAATACGGTGCAGATAAATACATACGCCGTGGCTGAACGGTCGAACCGGCCATGGACGGTCGCGTTTTTGCAGGAAGAAGGAAAGTGTATTCTTTCCGCGGATGCAGGGAGGGTAAACGGGAGAACCGGTTATGCCTATGCGGCGGGGACGCTGGATCAGACATACCAGGTAGAGGAGGGCAGCGCGGTTCTGCTCACCGGGGAGAACGAGGTAGAGACGCTTAAGAGCGGTAAGGTCGAAAAGGTAGAGTTCTCTTCGGTATACAAGGATGAAACGGCGACGTGGTATGAGTCGGGGAATATCGGATATGTCGACGGGAACGAGATCAAGACCCTGTTTGACGAAGGCAGACTGCCGTCGCCGTCGTATGTGCTCTTGTCGGACGGCGCGAAACCGGAAATTATCTATTTGCTGAACGCGGACGGAAAGACGAATCTGTATCGGATCGGTTATGAGAATGACGCTTTTCTTCCCTCCCTGCCGATTACAGACAACGAGAGCAGTATTCAGTATGTCGGCGGTTTTATAAAAGAGGACAAGACGATCCTTGTATACAATAAGATGGAGGTTGACGACGAACTGAAAACGGTCGGCAACAGCTTATGCACAGGGACGATTGCACACAGCTATTATGATGCTGCCATGCAGAGCGCAGGCAGTATGGTTTTATATAATGAGGAGACAGGGGAAAATGAACTGAAAATCGCGGCGCGGATTTATAATAACGGAACCGGAAAGGCAGAAAGCTTAAGCCTGTTCCTGTACGGGCCGGATGGCAGCGAGTTGGAAAGTGTGCCGATTGAGGCCGTGCTGGAGCCGGGAGAAGAAAAAGATATCTTTGCGTTTTTTTCCATGGATCAGATTGTACAGGAAGCGGAGTATACGTTGACCCTGTCCGGGGAGGAAGAGGCTAATAAGGAGAATAACAGTGTAAAAATCGCCCTTGGCGGCGCATCCTTGCAGGTGGCGGCGAAAGTGATCTCCGTGGCAGACACGAGGACGATACATGCGGGGATAGAAAACACGGGGGTAACGTCCTGTGGCGGAACCGTAAGTATACGGGATTCCGAGACGGGAGAGGAATATTACAGAGGCGCTTTTGAACCTATCGAAAGGGGAAAGAAGGCGGTTGTGGAGGTCGAGATCGCGCCGTCTGCTTTCAAAGAAAAGCAGGAGCTTGCGTTGGAAGTGGTTGTGATTCCCGCACAGGAAACGGTCGATACAGTCAGGGGGCTTGCGAAAGCATATGCGCCGTCCTATGAGGTGAATTTTGTGACGGATACGACGGCAACTACCGTTTACGCAGGCTACGGCGCGCAGGTTTCTTTCCCGGAAAATCCAAAAAAAGAAGGGAAGTATTTTATCGGCTGGTATAATGCGCAAAATCCGGCGGAGGGAACTCTTTACACAGAAGAGACGGCGATTACGAAAGCTGTGACCCTATATGCATGTTTCGCGGATGAGGAGAGAACGCAGACTCCGCTTTCGGAGTGTTCTGTCTCAGCGATACCCATGCAGTTTTACACAGGCAAGGCGCTCAAGCCTAAGGTGACCGTGAAGTGGGGCAGCGAGGTATTAAAGGAGAACAGAGATTACAAGGTAACTTACAGAGATAATAAAGAACAGGGAACGGCCACGGCTGTCATTACGGCGGCGGCGGGAACCGGGAAAAAGTATGCCGGGAGCATCGAGAGAAGTTTTTCCATCATGTATCCGACAAGTAAGGTGTCCGTCAAGGCAATCCCGGCGGTAAACTTTACCGGAGACGCCCATACACCGGAGCCGGTTGTCACCTACCAGAAAAAGACGCTGGTGAAAGATAAGGATTATACGGTCAGCTATTTCAATAATCGCAACGCCGGAACAGCCGGTGTGACTGTCACGGGAAAAGGAACCTTCTCAGGCACAAAGACGGTGACCTTCCGGATTAAGGGAACGGCGATCTCCGGCATGAGGTTCGATAAGATTTCGGATGTGACTTACAATGCCGGAAATACCAGACCTATTGTCACGGTCAGTACGAAAGACGGGAAGACACAGCTTATGTCCGGTTCCGATTACAGGCTTGTCTATGAGAATACCGTCAATAAGGGCACGGCCACGGTGACCGTGATCGGAAACGGTAACTATACCGGAACAAAGAAGCTTACATACAAAGTGGTGGCGAAGCCCCTTGTGGAATCCATGATTGCGGTGGAGCAGCCTGCCGCGGTGTCCGTGGCTTCGACAGAGCAGCCTGCCCAGACATCTTTGGTTGTCGCACCTGAGAAAGCAGAGTATGCTTATACGGGGAAAGCCATCAAACCGGTCCTTGCCGTAACGGATGAGCAAGCAGGGGATACGGAGCTTGTATTGAACAGGGATTACACCGTATCTTACAGTAAAAATAAGGCTGTGGGAGAAGGGCGGATTACGGTAAAAGGCAAAGGCAATTACAACGGCACGGTGACGGTACCGTTTACCATTTCTCCCGTAAATCTCGTGCAGGGAGAGAAAGACGGGACAATCGAAGTACGGGTAAACGATATTGCTTATACGGGAAAAGCGTTGAGGCCCGCCGTACAGGTGTACGAGACGGTGAATGGGAAGGAGAAGAAACTGCCCGGCAGCGCCTACACTATTTCTTACAGGAATAATACGGAGAAAGGGACCGGTACGGTTACCGTCACTGGAAAAGAGAAGTCCGGCTATACGGGCAAGGTGACGGCGGACTTCCGGATTGTGGATCAGGCGAAACTGCTTACGGCGTCTGCCATAAAGATAGACGCTATTCCCGCGCAGACCTTCACGGGGAGCGCGTTGGAGCCTGCTTTGCATATCGCGGATAAAAGCGATAAGACAAGAGAGGTGATGCTGGTAAGAGGTACAGACTATGAAGTTGCTTACCGAAACAACGTAAATGCCGGAAAAGCCACCGTTACGGTGAAAGGCATCGGCAGCTATGCGGGCAGCAGGAACATAACCTTCAAGATTAACAAATGCGCCATCGCGGATAAGAACGGCCTGTGCGCGGGCTTTGCTGTGGAGAATCCCGCGGACATGAAATACACCGGCTATGCCCTGAAGCCGGATGTGGTAATAAAGGATCAGGGAAAGACGCTGGAACAGGGAAAAGATTACAAACTGTCTTACCGAAACAATACGAAGATCGGCACAGCGGCGATTACCGTGCAGGGTATGGGAAATTACAGTGGCAGCTATAAAGCGGTGCGTTTCAGGGTGAAGGCATGGGATTACGATACCCTGACAGCAGAGATCGGTGATCAGACTTACACAGGTAAAGCGTTAAAGCCGCAGGTGACCTTTTACATGACCGGGGAGAAGGGCAGGGAGGAAATCCTGTTGAAACCGAATACGGCGGTAAAGATCGCTTACAGAGACAATAAAAAGGCAGGGACAGCCACAGCCACCATCACCGGGAAGGGGGAGCTTTCAGGGATCGATCCGATTACGGTCATGTTTGAGATTGAAAGGGCGGACTTGGGTGAGGCGGTAGTATCCCGTATTCAGAACCAGACCTTGAAGGGAGCGGCAGTGAAGCCGGTTCCGAAGGTAAAGGTGGGAAGGATGCGCTTGAAAGTAAACCGTGATTTCACGGCGAGCTACATACGCAACGGCGTGAAGGGCGAGGCGACTGTCATCATCCGCGGCGTTGGGAACTACACGGGCGAATGTAGGAAGACGTTCATTGTGCAGTAAGAAGAGATTGATTTACGAGGTAGAAGTATCCCCGGCAGTCCTGCGATAGTAAACAGGAGCGCCGGGGTATTTTTATACGGCGCAATGGAGCAGGCACTTGATGAATCTATGACTTTTGGGTATAATTATCTGGAATAGCAAAGCGAGGTTGTGAGGAGGGCGATCAAATGCTGGCAGCCGGAGGTGGACAAAAATATGCCAATGCCGCTGCTCTTTTTGCGTATTTTTAGACATAAATATGTTGGAAATTACGCCTGTCGGACAATTTAGAAAAGACTTTAAGCTATTACGGAACAGTTACACATTCGGATTTATTTAACGAGTAAAAGTATCCCCGCTGACTGATGTCCGCGAACATATCACTGGAGGTTATGGAGGGAAGATAAGAAGTATGGACGATCATAGAGACGATAAACACGAAGAGACGGAGCTGGAGAAGAAGGACTCCGTGAGGGAAGAGAAGAAAAGCGATGATTCCGGCGGCGATTACGAGGACGTCTGTTTTATCTGCCGCAGGCCGGAGAGCAAGGCGGGAAAGATGTTCCGTCTGCCAAACCATATATGTGTCTGCGACGACTGTATGCATAAGACGATGGATACGGTCAGCCAGTTTGACTATCAGGGGCTTTTGAATAATCCCAATATGGGTGATATGAACGGAAAGGGATTTCCGAATATCAGCTTTGTCAATCTGGCGGACTTACAAGGGGACGGCGGCATCCCCAACAAGCAGAAACCGAAGAAAAAGAAGAAGGAAAAGGCGGCGGAGATTGATATCAGGAATATTATGCCGCCGCACAAGATCAAGCAGAAGCTGGACGAGTATGTGGTGGGGCAGGAGCACGCCAAGAAGGTAATGTCCGTGGCGGTTTACAACCATTATAAGAGAGTGGCGACCGGCACCATGGACGAGATAGAGATAGAGAAGTCGAACATGCTGATGATCGGCCCTACGGGCTGCGGCAAGACTTATCTGGTAAAGACGCTGGCGAAGCTTCTGGATGTGCCGCTGGCGATTGCGGACGCCACATCGCTGACCGAGGCGGGCTATATCGGCGACGATATCGAGAGCGTGGTATCAAAACTTCTCGCGGCGGCGGACAATGACGTGGAGCGGGCGGAGCGCGGCATTATCTTTATTGACGAGATTGATAAGATTGCCAAAAAGAAGAATACCAATTCCCGGGACGTGAGCGGCGAATCCGTGCAGCAAGGGATGCTGAAACTTCTGGAGGGCGCGGAGGTGGAAGTGCCTGTGGGCGCGAACTCCAAAAACGCCATGGTGCCCCTTGCCACGGTGAATACGAGAAATATCCTCTTTATCTGCGGCGGCGCCTTTCCCGATCTGGACGAGATCATCAAGCAGAGATTGAACAAGAAGACGTCTATCGGCTACAGTGCGGAGCTGAAAGACAAGTACGATAAGGAGAAAAACATCCTGAGCCGGGTGACGGTGGAGGATATCAGGAAATTCGGCATGATTCCGGAGTTTATCGGCCGTCTGCCGGTGATCTTTACGCTGGAGGGTTTGAGCCGCGACATGATGGTGCAGATTTTAAAGGAGCCGCGCAATGCTATTTTGAAGCAGTATCAGAAGCTTTTGGAGTTAGATGAGGTGGAGCTGCTCTTCAACGAGGGGGCGCTGGAGGCGATTGCCGATAAGGCCATGGAGAAGGAAACCGGCGCGAGGGCGCTCCGGGCCATTATCGAGGAGTTTATGCTGGACATCATGTACGAGGTGCCAAAGGACGACAACATCGGACGTGTCACCATCACGAGAGAATATATTGAGGGAAACGGCGGGCCGATTATTGATATACGCAGCAGGAGCGCAGAGCACCCGGACCGCCTGAATGTGATACAGCAGCCGACTGACGGGTCGTAGCAGTTGAGACAGGTCCTAAGCGGAGACGCAGCAGCCGCATGATGGCGGTCACGGCCTGACAAAGTGTCAGGACAGTCTGTGGCTGCATAGGATACAGCAAGGAGCAGTGGGTGGAGAGGGTATGTGAACTTGACCTGTCGGGAAAAGATTTTGTCGGAAGAGTTTTTGGATATTATTGTGGATTATGATGTGATTGTGGAGATTCTGGAGGGTGCGGATGTAGAATTTTGTTATCGTGAAATTGATGCCGGATACGGTATTGCACATGTGCGGCGCAGTCAGGTACAGCCGGTATCCATAGGCTATTACGGATATTCGACGATCCCTAAATTGTACGGGCTGATGCAGGCGGGAGAGCGGTCTTTTGACACCGCTCCTCTGGCGGCGATGGGCAATATCCGCGTACAGAATCCGCCGCTCGCCTTACAGGGGAGCGGCGTTATTATTGGTTTTGTGGATACGGGAATCGACTATCGGGCGGAAGTGTTCCGGAGAGAGGACGGGAGTACCCGTATTCTTTCCATCTGGGATCAGACCATACAGACGGGGGAGCCGCCGGAGGGCTTTGCATACGGAACGGAATACCGCAGGGAGGAAATCGACAGGGCGCTTGCCTCGGATGAGCCGGAAACGGTTGTACCCAGCACTGATACCAACGGACACGGTACAAGGATAGCCTCCGCCGCGGCGGGGAGTCTTCTGGATCAGGGAGTGACATTTCGGGGAGCCGCACCCCTTGCGGATATCGCGGTGGTGAAGCTCAAAGGCGCCAAGAGATACCTGCGCGATTATTATCTGATCGACGATCGGGCGGAGGCCTTTGCGGAAAACGATATCATGGAAGCCGTGAACTATCTGCAGCAGATGGCGGTAGCGTTTAGCCGTCCAGTGGTGATCGTAATTGGGCTTGGCACGAATATGGGCAGCCATGACGGCACCTCCGCCTTGGACGCGTACTTAAACATCGTGGCGGGACGGAGAAGCAGGGCCGTTGTGGTGGGCGGCGGCAATGAGGGTGACAAAGAACACCATTACGAGAACTTCATGCCGGGCAATGTGGAGATCCGCGTCGCCGGGCCAATGAAGGGATTCTGCGCAGAAATCTGGGGAAGCATCCCCGATGTGTATGCGGTCTCGATACGCTCACCCGGCGGGGAAGTGTCGCCGTCCATTGATTTTCGGAACGGAATGGACAGGAATATTTCTTTTATCTTTGAGAGAACCCGCATACAGGTAGGGGTCGTTCTGGTGGAGAAGGAGGCTGGCGATCCGCTCATTTTTCTGCGTTTTCAGGACCCGACGCCGGGCATCTGGACGGTGACGCTGACGGCTTCCGTGCAAAAACCGGGCGGCGACGGGCAGTATCATATGTGGCTCCCGATCGAGGCGTTTCTGGAAAACAGTGTCACGTTTTTACAGCCGAGTCCCGATGTGACGCTGACAGAGCCGGCAAACGCGTCGCAGGTGATCACGATTTCCACCTATGACAGCTACACAGACAGCTGGTATGCGCCCTCCGGCAGAGGATTTAGCAGAAACGGCAGCATCAAGCCGGATCTTTCGGCTCCCGGGGTGGGCGTGCACACTGTGCTTGGGGAGACGGACGGCTCCTGTATGGCTGCCGCGCTGGCTGCCGGCTGCGTGGCACAGTTTTTGGAATGGGCCATCGTTGACGGAAATGCGTTTGCCGTGGACAGCCGGGGAACGAAGAGCTTTCTGATTCAGGGGGCGGATAGGCCGGGGAATATCCGATATCCTGACAGACGTTGGGGATACGGGCGGCTCAATATCAACGGGACGTTTGAGACGCTTGCGAGACTGTAGGACAGCGGTTTCCCAAATACAGGAAATGGCAGATTAAGCAGGCGAAATATCCTGCTTTTTTGCGGGCCTTGCATTTTCATCATAATTTCTTAATCTTATCCGAACTTGCTGATTCCCCCCACTTGTGGTAAGGTGTTATATGTGAGTGTTTATCTTGGAATACGATACGCCCACAGCGGATTTGAATGTTCATGGAAGGCGGATACAGCGAATGAGGAAACGTAAGCTTGGGCTGGCCGGGCTGATCTTAATAATGTTCTTGACGGGCTGCGGGAACCCTGTACAGGAGACTGTTTCGCCTGCAGAGAACGAAACGCATGCGGAGGCGAAGCGGGAAGAAAAAGAGGACGAGGACGGCGAAGCGGTTGTGGAGATGACTTCCTGGCGGGAGTCGGTGCAGAAAATGTTTGAGGACCCATATGGGGATTACAGTGAGACGGGCGGAGAGATTGCCTTTCTGACGGATGGTTCCGTGGAAGACGGCGGTTACAATGAAGCCATTTATAACGGCGTGCGGATGTATGCGCTGGGGGCGGGGACTTCTTTTTCTTATTATCACGCTGACCCAAACGAACCGGAAAGCTATCAGGAAACAGTACAGCGGGCTGTGGAGGATCATGCCGGATTGATTGTCTGTGCCGGAGATGTGTTCGGCGGGGCGGTGGGCGCGCTGCAGGAAACATATCCGCAGACTTCCTTTCTGCTGGTAGATGCCGTGCCCTACGATGAGGAGGGAGAAGAACTTCCCATTGCCCGGAATGTGCACTGTGTTTTGTTTCACGAGGAGCAGGCCGGTTATCTGGCGGGCTATATGGCGGTCTGGGAGGGATACCGGAATCTGGGCTTCATAGGCGGCAGGGAGGAGCCTGCCGTGCTTCGTTACGGTTACGGTTATCTGCAGGGAATCGACGCGGCGGCGAAAGACTTGTCCCTCAATGATGTGACGGTCAATTACTGGTATGCGGATACCTATGCGGCGGACACCGCCGTGCAGGAGAAAGCCGACGGCTGGTACGGGAACGGCACGCAGATTATTTTTGCCTGCGGCGGCGGTCTGTATGAGTCTGTGCTGGCGGCGGCGGAGAATCGGGACGGATTGATGATCGGCGTGGATGTGGACCAGTGCAGAGAATCAGAGCGGGTTTTGACCAGCGCGGTTAAGAATATCGGTTCGGCGGTGACGGATGCACTCGATGAATACTATGCAGACGGCGGCTGGTCCGAGGAGGACGCGGGGCAGGTGAAGCGTTACGGCGTGCAGGAAGGATGCGCCGCGATTCCGGTGATAGATACGGAGTGGCGGTTTCAGGAAATACCTACGACCCATTTTTTCGAAATATATAAACAGATGAAAAGAGGCGACAGGACGGTGACGGATGCAATCGACGCGCCGCCCGGGGTTGCCGTTTTGGTGAATTTTGAATGAGCACGGGAGGTTTGGGAGTGTACAAGGAGAAAAAGAGCAAGGTCTGTTCCGGACGTCCCCTGCTTACAGGCATTTGTCTGGCGCTTGCGCTGCTTTGCGGCTGCGGAGAGGAGGCGGCGCCCGCAAGCGCGCCTGCCGGTCAGGAGAAGACGGAGGCGGACGATGCGGCCGGACAGCGGGAAAAGGAGCTGACGGAGCTGACGGCGGGGGAGACAAGCCTGTCGCTTCACGAATTTTCGGATTATGCGATGGATGTGGCTTTTGTCTATGACGCAGAGCTGAAAAAGCTGAAGTTCTCTCTTTCTATGCCGCTGATCCCGGCCAGTGACGATGCGTACCTGTATCTGTTCCGGGCGGACACTTGGGAGGAGGATGTGGATGCGCTTGAGAAAGAACCGGTCACCAGAGGACGGAAAGACAGGGCGTGGGAGACGACTTTTCCCTATCGGGACGCCTATTTGTACGAACGGTTTATTCCGGCGGTCAAAGTGGACGGAAATTATGTACAGGTGGGCAAGAGCGTGTATTTGTCAAACCCGGAGGCGCTTGCGGAAAATCAGGAGCCTTATCCGGAAACCGGCTCCAAGAAGGGGATTCTTTTGGATCCCACGATGCTGGGTACGCCGGAACTGACGGACCTTGGCGTGAAACATGCGATCTATAATATTCCCCTCTCGCACATTATGGGGGAGACTACGGACCCGACTTTCCCTACGATTACCTATACATACAAAGGAAGAAACTACGCCTTTAACGGGGCGGCAATCAACGGTTACGACGGGCTTTTTACCTACCTGTCGGACATGGGGATGACGGCCACGGCGGTGGTGCTAAACGACTGGAACGAAGCCTTTCCGGAGCTGATTCACCCGGATGCCAAGAATCAGGAAAGCGGCGCGTACTATTACATGTTTAACGCGGCCGGGGAGGAAGGGACGAGAACCATCGAGGCTGTCGCCGGATTTCTGGCGGAGCGCTATTCGAGCGGAGAACACGGCATGATACATAGCTGGGTGATCGCAAACGAGATTAACCAGAACCGGGTCTGGAATTACATGAATACCAGAGATGTGGTTTATTATACGAAGGAATTTGAAAAATCTTTCCGTATCTTTTATCAGGCAGTAAAAAGGCATTACGCGCAGGGGCGTGTGTATTTCAGCATTGACCATGCTTGGAACAGCAATGACGGCGACAATTCCGTTTTTTTCAACGGCAGGGATATTTTGGAGTACTTTAACGAGGCGGCGCTGGCGCATGGAAATTATGACTGGGGCATTGCGATACACCCTTACCCGGAACCGCTTACCCGCGTCAATTACTGGTCGCAGGAGTACGATAAGACTAGAAACGCGCCTCATTTATCTATCATGAATCTGAATGTGCTGACGGATATTCTCTCCGATGAGGCGTATCTGGACAGGGCGGGCGAGGTGCGCAGTGTCACCATCACGGAGCTTGGGTTTTCTTCCGGTTCAGGCGAGCGGCTGCAGGCGGCGGCTTTCGCGTACTGCTATTATATCGTGGAGAATAACCCTTATGTGGACGCCTTTTTGATGAACCGGCAGACGGACGCGCCGGAAGAGGTGATGGCGGGGCTGGCTTTCGGTGTGTATGAATATGACCATTCCGGGAAATATATAAAGGATGTTTTCCGCTATATTGATACGGACCAAGCCGAAGAATACACGGATTTTATGCTCAATATTCTCGGTGCGGACAGTTTGGAGGAGGCATTGTCATGGGCGCGGGCGGACGGAACGCCGAAATCGTGATAATCCGAAATGGGGAGAGTGGGAAGACAGATATGAAGGTTTCGCTGCTGGTAACGGTTATAAATGCAAAAAAGGCGCTTTCCGTCACACTGCAAAGCATTGAAGAGCAGGACTATCCGGACATGGAAGTGGTGATCGCGGACGGCGGTTCCACGGACGGGACGGTGGAGCTGATCGAGGCCTTTGCCGCGAAGACTGAGGCAAGGCAGGGACTTTCGGTGCGGTGGGTATCAGAGCCGGACGAGGGACTTTATGACGCCATGAATAAGGCATATCGTATGAGCACGGGGGATGTGGCTGCGGTTTGCAATGATAAATTGTACAAACCCGATGCCGTGAGCAAAATGATGGCGGCGCTGGAACAGGACGGCGCGGCATGTGTGGGTGCTCATGCGGATTTGGTTTATGTGGAAGGGGATCGGGTCGTCAGAGAGTGGCACATGGGACAAGGCTATATTTCGGATGGCTGGATGCCCGGACACCCGACCCTTTTTCTGAAACGCGAGGTGTATGAGAAATACGGATTGTATGACACGTCCTACCGATGTGCGGCGGATTATGAGTTCATGGTGCGCTTTCTCAAAGAGCCGGAAAACAGACTGGCCTATGTGCCGGAGATTCTGGTGGCCATGTTTTATGGCGGAACGAGCAATGCGGGACTTTCGAATTATCTGGTATCCTTTAAAGAGGGGTATCAGGCTCTTCGAAAAAACGGCGTCCCTCATCCTCTTTGGATTACGCTGCGAAGAACGGTGAAGGTGCTTTCGCAGTTTAAAAGCCGCCGTTAACGTTGGTGGAAAAACGGAAGGAGGCACGGTATGGCGGTAATCGGATTTGCGGCTCTGGCATTCGGGATATTTGTGCTGGATCTGCTTATAAAAAACTATATAGAAAAGAGTCTGGAGGTGGGGGACGAGAAACCCTTCTGCAAGGGAAGACTTTTAATCAAAAGATATCACAACAAAGGCGCCTTTTTGGACATGGGAGAGAAGAAACAAGGGGTTGTGACCATGCTTTCTCTTGGATTGACCCTGTTTATGACAGTAGTCTTTCTGGCAACTTTCAGTTTTCGAGGAAACTCTACTCTAAAGGCAGGGTTGGCTTTTTTGCTGGGCGGCGCTTACAGCAATACTTACGACCGCCTGACAAGGAAATATGTGGTGGACTACGTCAGCTTTCCCGTAAAAAACAGGCGGTTTCGCAGGATTGTATTCAACATATCTGATTTTTGCATTATGATCGGGGCGCTGCTTTTGGCGGTCGGGGAGACGAAGAGAAATTAAATGAGAGCCGGGATGAGATTCCCGGCTCCCTGTATGTGTAGATTTATCAGGCGGTGATAATCGTTCCGCTTTTGCCTTTCAGGGCTTCTTTTACGTTTCCGAGCGAGGTGATCAGGACTCTGCCGGCCGGGTTTTGTGTCAGATAGGCGATGGCGGCTTCCATTTTCGGCAGCATGGTACCCGCCTCGAACTGTCCGTCTTCGCACAGTTCTTTCGCCTGCGCGGCGGTGAGAGCGGAAATTTCTTCCTGCCCGGGATGTCCGAAATTCCGGTATACGCAAGGGACGCCTGTCAGGATGATCAGCTCGTCGGCAAGAAGGCTCGCCGCCAGTCTTCCGGCTGCGGCGTCTTTTTCAATTACGGCGGATGCGCCCTTCAGAACGTGATTCTGTTCGATGACGGGAATACCACCGCCGCCGCAGGCGATTACGACCTGATCAGCCCCGGCCAGTGCGCGTATGGCGTCGATTTCCACGATATCGATGGGATGGGGAGCCGCGACTGCCCGGCGGAAGCCCCTGCCCGGTTCCTCTTTCACATAATTTCCCTTTTTGAGTTCCGCTTCCGCATCTTCGGCAGACATATAGCGGCCGATTACTTTGGTGGGGGTGTAGAAAGCCTCGTCGTATGGGTCTACAGTCACCTGCGTCAGAACGGTGCTGACGGTTTTGACGATGCCGCGGCCCAGAAGTTCGGCGCGCAGCGCATTCTGGATATCATATCCCACATAGCCCTGACTCATGGCGGAACAGACGCACATCGGCGCGGGGGTGTAGTCCGTATAAACCCGCCGAAGCTCTGTCATGGCTTTGTGGATCATGCTGACCTGCGGGCCGTTTGAGTGGGTGATGGTAAGCTGGTAATCAGCCTCCACCAGATCGGCAAGGGCCTTGGCGGTCATTTTAACCGCGTCCCACTGCGCTGAAGTCGTATAACCGAGTGCTTCATGTCCAAGGGAGACGACTGCTTTTTTCTTATTCATTAGATTTCACACTGATCCTTTCAAACGTCAGATTTTCGTATACTGCAAGTATAGCAAAACGGCGAAGCTTTGTATAGAATGGTTTTCCTGAAGGAATTATGTCAACTATGTGTGTATTGAACAAAAATACAAAACACAATCTGTGAAAAATTAGGCAAAGTAGACAAGAAATTGTTTGACAATATATGGGGCGGGCAGTATAATGAAAGAACATAACATGTAAAAAATTGGGAGGGGAGAGTCGGCGCTGTGACCGGAGATTGCGAGCGTCGGTAAGTGAGATGAAATACCTGAGAGCATTGCAGGATATGTCGTTGGAGCAGATCCGTTCCGTTATTGAAATTATGCAGCAGTCTTCCGATGCCTATATGTTTATTTTGGATTTGACTGTGGATACCTACATGGTGGCAGAGAAAGCGACGAAGAGGTTTCCCTTTCCGTCTATTGTGATTGAGAATTGTTCCGATACACTGAAAAGTGTGGTGTACCCTTCCGACTATGATATGCTGTCGGCGGATTTGGAAAAATGCCGTTCCGGGGAGAAGGATGAACATGCGCTGGAATACCGTTGGCTGGATCGAATGGGACGGGTAGTCTGGATTAGCTGCCGGGGGACGGTAGTGACGGGAACGGAGGGACACAGACTTCTGATCGGTACCGTCAGCGAGCTGGGGAAAAAGGCGAAAGCCGACAATATTACAGGACTTCGCAGAGAAGCGAGGCTTCGGATGAACATGGAGTCGACGCTTCGGGATAACCCGGAATCCATACGTTATTTGATGCGTATCGGCATTGATAATTTCAAAGAGATCAACGAAAAAGAGGGTGTGGAAGCCGGAGACGAGGTGCTTCGTGAGCTGGCGGAGTGCATTCTGAAAAATGTGGAAGAGAGCGTGGATGTGTATCGCCTTGTCGCCGATGAGTTTATGATTGTGGACATCGGAGAGGGCAAAGGGCAGGATGCAGGCGCCGTTTACAAGCAGATCCAGAAAGCAATAGCCGCTACGGCTAAGAATCAAGAATACAGTCGTTTTTATACCGTGTCCGCAGGGGTATTGCGGGAAGGGTTTTCCGGCACAACCGTGGAGGAGCTTATACGGTTTACGGAGTTTGCCCTGAATGAGGCGAAGCGAAACGGCAGAAACCAGATGACGGTATTTGACCGCGGGGCCTATGACATATATCTGGAAAGGCTTGACATCCGCAAGTCGCTCAGACAGGATATCAACCATAATTTCCGAGGATTTGAAGTGTACTACCAGCCTATTGTATCCGCGGCAGACTATAAGCTGATCGGCGCGGAGGCGCTGCTGCGCTGGAGGAATGAGAAGTACGGCAGTGTGTCTCCGGCGGTTTTTATCCCGATTTTGGAGGAGAGCGGTCTGATCATACCGATCGGGCAGTACGTGCTCTGGGAGGCGGCGCGGACATGTAAGAAGTGGAAAGAGTATATACCTGTGTTTCACATCAATGTGAATTTATCCTATGTGCAGCTCTATAAGAGCGATATGATGCGGGATGTGGAACGGTGTATTCAGGAAGTGGGATTGGACCCGGGAAGTCTGGTCTTGGAGTTGACGGAGAGCGGTTACATCGAGACAAACGACAGGATTAAAGAGCTGTTTAAGGATCTGAAATCAAAAAATATCGATCTGGCGCTGGATGATTTCGGAACAGGCTATTCCAATATGCGCTATCTGAAGGAGATCGACGCCAAGACAGTAAAGATTGACAGAAGTTTTGTGGTACAGGCGCTTAAGAATGAATACGATTATAATATCATCAGCCATATCATAGACATGGTGCACAGTCTGGGATCCGCGGTCTGCATGGAAGGGATCGAGGAGAAGGAAGAACTGGCGAAAATGATGGCCACCAAGCCGGATATGATACAGGGCTATTATTTCGGGAAACCTACCCCGGCAGAACAGTTTGAGAAGGACTTTTTACAGGCTACAGATTCTCCCTGATCCGTATGTCCACATCTACATAATTGTTTTCCGCGGCGGGCATTTCTCCTGTGGTCAGATAGGCGAACAGGATCGTGAGAGGGAGAAAACCCTGTTGAAAGGGCTGTTGGCAGATAGTGGCTGCGATCAGTCCTTTTTCCATATATTCTCTGGTAGTGGGCACCAGATCGTTTGTTATGACAGTAATGTCATTTGTGCGCGCACAGGTTTCGACGGCCTGACAGCCGCCGCATACACCGCCCGCGGTAAAATAAAAGGCGTTGATTTCAGGGTGATCCGTAAGCAGTTTTTTCGTAAGCTCGAAGCTCACCTGATCGTCGTCGTTGTTGTTGACGGTGTCCACGATGCGGATATTCGGGTATGACGCAGTGATATGTGCGAAGCCGGCGATACGTTCGGTATGGCAGAGAATATTCTGCGAGCCGGAGACGATGCCCACGCACACCTCGCCCTTCGCCATCAGACGCATAAGCCCACCGGCAGCTTCCCCGGAACGGTAAAAGTTACTGCCCACATAGGCCAGACGGCTGGCGTTTTCGATATCGGTATTCAAGGTAACCACGGGAATCCCACTGCCGCAGAGCGCGTCGATTTTTTTGCGCACGGCACCGTCGTTGTAGGGAGAGATGGCAAGGCCGTTTACGCCTTCCGAAAGCAGCTCGTCTATGGCGTCGAGCTGCTGCTGTAAACTGTACTCCGTCTGTCGGATTAAAACGCTGCAGTTGTATCCGGCAAGCTCCGCCGCCTTTTCGCGTACACCAAGAAGAACGTCGTCAAAGAAAGGGTTGCCAATACCAAGCAGCAAAACGCCCAGCTTCAGGTTCTTTTTCTGGGCGGCAAGAACGATCCCCGCCTTGTTCGGTTTGTAGTCGAGGGCGCGGACGATCTTCATGATTTTTTCTTCGGTCTGGGGATTGACGTCGCCGCGGTGGTTTAGGACGCGGTCCACTGTGCCCCTTGATACGCCCGCTAGGGCGGCGATTTCCTTGATGGTTGCCATGGCAGGATTTCCTTTTGTTGGTTTGTTATCGCTGACAGCAGTGCAGAGAATGCCGATTCTCAGGCATTCTCTTGCGCGAGATTTAGTACTTCCTAACGAAGCAGTCTTTGCTGCTGAGTTATTTTAGAAGTGCTTCTCGCGTTTTTACTTTAGCATATCAAGTGGAAATGGACAATGTGTTCCGCCATATTTTGTATAATATTACGAAAAACAGATATGGTATTGCTTTTATCGGCAGTACGGCTTATCATGGAAACAGAAGGATCGTGCACGGGCACGGAAAATTTTAGCAGGAAGAATGGGAGGGTTAAGATGCTTTATATTGGGGTAGATTTGGGAACCAGCGCAGTGAAGCTTCTTTTGATGGAGGGAAACGGAAAAATCGTCAACATTGTATCGAAGGAGTATCCGCTGTATTTCCCGCATCCGGGTTGGTCTGAGCAGAAGCCGGAGGATTGGTACGAACAGAGCGTCGCGGGGATTAAGGAGCTGATCGCGGATGTGGACAAGAGCCGGATCGCGGGCATCAGTTTCGGCGGGCAGATGCACGGGCTTGTGATTCTGGATGAAAAGGACGAGGTGATCCGCCCCGCGATTCTCTGGAACGACGGAAGAACCACGGAAGAATGCGATTATTTGAATAACGAGATCGGGAAGGATAAGCTGTCCGAATATACGGCGAATATTTCCTTTACAGGCTTTACCGCGCCGAAAGTGCTCTGGGTGAAGAATAAGGAGCCGGAGAATTTTGCAAGGATCAAAAAGATTATGCTTCCCAAGGACTACATAGCTTATAAGCTGACAGGGGTGCACTGCACGGACGTTTCCGATGCCTCCGGTATGCTTCTGTTTGACGTGAAAAACCGCTGCTGGTCCAAGGAGATGTGCGGGATCTGCGGCGTGAGGGAAGAACAGCTTGCGAAGATTTACGAGAGCTATGAGACAGTGGGAACCGTGCTTCCCGAGATAGCGCAGGAGCTCGGTATTCCTGAGAATGTAAAAGTGGCGGCGGGCGGCGGCGACAATGCGGCGGCTGCTGTGGGCACGGGGACCGTGGGAGACGGCATGTGCAATATCTCACTGGGCACCAGCGGCACCATCTTTATTTCATCAGACAAGTTCGGCGTGGATAAGTTCAATGCGCTTCACGCCTTTGCCCACGCGGACGGGCACTATCACCTGATGGGCTGTATGCTCAGCGCGGCGTCCTGCAATAAGTGGTGGATGGACGATATCATCGGCACGGAGCAGTATGCGGACGAGCAGAAGGCGATCACCGACGATAAGCTGGGCGAGAACCATGTGTATTTCCTGCCTTACCTGATGGGTGAGCGTTCCCCCCACAACGATCCCGATGCGAGGGGTACGTTTATCGGCATGACCATGGATACGAGCCGGGCGGATATGACCCAGGCGGTGCTGGAGGGCGTGGCTTTTGCGCTGCGGGATTCTCTGGAGGTGGCGAAGTCGCTGGGTATTCACATCGAGCGTACGAAGATCTGCGGCGGCGGCGCAAAGAGTCCGCTCTGGAAGAGGATGATTGCCAACATCATGAATTTGAAGGTGGATGTGATCGAGAGCGAGGAAGGGCCGGCTATGGGCGGCGCGATGCTGGCGGCGGTTGCCTGCGGCGAGTACGCGAATGTGGAGGAGGCTGCGGCAAAAATCGTGAAGATTGTGGACACGGTGGAGCCGGAACCTGCGCTTGTAGAGAAATATGAGAAGAGATACCGGCAGTTTGAGCAGATTTATCCGACCTGCAAGGAGTTGTTTAAGAAGATCAGATAGGCAATCCGTGGAATAAATATATCCCATATGTGAATTGATCTGCTATAATAAGTCATACAGTTTTCGAATGTTTGACAGAATGATGGGGGAGTGGGAAGAGAAAGCGGGGATGACTGGAGTGTGGGATTTAAAGAAAGTCCGGGCGGGGAAAAAGGCGCTCCGGACGGTTATTTTAGCAGAAATATTGTTTCTGCTGTGCTACAGTGTGGCTGTAGTTTTGGGGTTTTCCGAACAGGAGCAGCTTTCCTGCTCGGCGGACGACATGCAGCTAATGTATGTCAGCGGCGAAACGGAGAAGGGGAATTACACGGATTTGTCGTATGTGGATGTGAAGGCGGTGGTGACGCCGGCCTTCCGGCTGCGCGATGGGATTTACGAGATACAGGCGGCTTTTGCCGGGCGTGGGATCGTCAAGGCAGGGTTGATTTACGACGACAGCCGCAACGGCAAAGAGCTTTTTGACAACGAGGAGTTTTTTGTGGCGCCGGAAAGGGAAGCCTTTTCCTTCCGGGTCAAGATACACGAAGATTCTCCTGTGCGCCTGAAGATCAGGCTCACGGGGGATGCGGTGGATGGGGATTACATCCAGCTTCTTGGCGTTCAGATTGTACCGACTAAGCTGACTTGTGTGTATCGGATTTTTCTCGCCGTGGCATTGCTTGGGCTTGCGGATCTGCTCGTCCTCGGCTATTTCCGGTTTTACACCAAATGGGACAGCAGACGGCAGATAGCATTTATGACACTTTTATTTACGTTTCTTCTGACGAGTGTTCCGGCTTTTCAGAAAGGACTGATAGACGGAAAGGATGTGGTGTTCCACTTACAGCGCATTGACGGGGTTTATCAGGGACTTTTGTCCGGGCAGTTTCCGGTGCGGATTCAGCCGGAATGGCTGTGTGGGCACGGTTATGCGGTTTCTGTTTTTTACGGTGATATTTTCCTGTATTTTCCGGCTCTTTTGCGGATGGTTGGTTTCACCGTGGAAGAAGCCTGCAAGTGCTATTTGCTTGCGGTCAACGCGGCGACGGCGGTCATTTCCTTCTATTCTTTCCGAAAGATCACGGGGAACGGACTTGCCGGCATGGCTGGCGCAATCCTTTACCTTGGCTGCCCTTATCGGCTGGACTGCCTGTTCAACATCAAGATGGGCAGAAGCGGCGCCATGATGTTTTACCCGCTTATTGTCGCCGGATTCTATCTTTTGTTTACGGAAGACGTGGACAGCGAGGAATACAAGGGAAGCTGGAAATATCTGACATTTGGATTTACGGGGCTTCTGATGACACATATGCTCAGCGGCCTTATGGCGGCAGCTTACGCGGCGCTTGCCTGTGTAGTTTTCTGCAGGCGGGTATTCAGAAAGAAGACGCTTGTGGAAATAGGCAAGGCGGCGGGCGGCTTTATCTTGCTGAACCTCTGGTTTCTGGTACCGTTTATTGATTATATGATGCGGGAGAAACTGAAAATCAATGCGAGCCTTGGCTCCGGTGTGGAGGAAGGGAAAGACTATTATGCATTGCTGGAGGACTTTGCGCAGGAGGGAAAAGATCTTTTCCATTTGCTTGTTGACAGGGACTCTCTTGGGTATGCGCTGTTACTTGTGATTGTGCTTTTCGTGATTCTCATGCCGCTGCGGAAAAAGGAAGAGCCGTTGGTAAAGCATGCCGGATGGATGCTCGCGTGGACCCTGTTTTCGGTGTGGGTCTGCATGAAGTCGTTTCCGGTTGTGGAGCTGGCAAAGGCTTCCGAACTGGTCTGCAGGTATTTTCTGCTGACCCAGTACCAGCTTCGGTTTATGAGTGTGGCGGTCGTATTTGCGGCCTGTCTGGGCGCCCTGTTTTTTGCCGGGTTTGTGCGTGGACGGACGGAAGGACTGCTGGTCATAGGCGCATTGCTGTGTGTGACTGTCTGGCAGTGCGACAATTATTTCCAGACGGCAGCAGCGCAGGAGACTTTTCTGGATGCGGCGGACTTGAACTTTTATGAGGGAGGCAATAACCGGGATTTCTCGGTAGGCAATGGAGAATATCTGCCCGTGGGCGCAGACAGGAGCCGGTTTACGGAGGCTGTTGTGCCGCAGGAGGGAGTAGCGCTTGGGGAGGTGGAGCGGGAATACCTGACTTATCGGGTTGCGGCGGTAAATACGTCTGAGAAGGAGAAGGAAATCACGCTGCCTGTTCTTTATTATACAGGATACCGCGCTCATGACATGCAGACGAAGGCGGAGCTGGGTACCCATATGGGGGACAATGGCCGTGTTGCCGTCAGGGTGCCGGGTAATTACGAGGGAAGTTTTGAAATGAAGTTTTACGTGGCATGGTATTGGCGGGCGGCAGAGCTGGTTTCTCTGGTGTCGCTTACAGCGTATGTGATCTGCCGGATGAGGCTTGCGGAGCGGTGGAGAAACCGCCGCCGTGAAAAACAGACAGTCCGTTAAGACAATTAAGAATATGGGAAAGGAGTATCGGACAGATGGAGATTAAAAAAGTGACAGACCCGTCATTTCGCAAGTATGGCAGGGTTGTGGAGGGAATCGACTTCACCGATCTGGTGGAGGCGATCAAAAAGGAGACACCGCTTCCCGACGGGGTAGCTTACGAGCCTTCCATCAAGGTATTGGAGGAGACGACGGCGGCCAGGGCGTTACAGAAGAGAACCTACGGCGAGCTTCCGATTGAGGTGGGTTACTGCAACGGCCATAATTATAAGTTAAACGCCGTCGAGTATCACAGAAGCTCGGAGATCAACGTGGCGGCTACGGACGCGGTACTGATCGTCGGTATGCAGCAGGATATCACCGATGATTTCAAGTATGAGACGGCTAAGATGGAGGCCTTTCTTGTGGAGGCGGGCACGGCGGTGGAGCTCTATGCGACGACCCTGCATTATGCGCCCTGCAGTGCGGACGAGGGCGGCTTCAAGGTAGGCATTGTGCTTCCGGCTGGCACCAACTATCCGCTGGAGGAGAGTCATGACGGCTGGGAGGATTCCCTGATCACGGCGCGGAACAAGTGGCTGATCGGCCATGCGGAGGGCGGTCTCGATGCGGGTGCGCACATCGGACTTGTGGGAAAGAATCTGGACGTGCGCGAGTAGCGTGAAAAGTACTGTAAACACACCGGCAGAACCGGTTAAAGGAGGGTATAAAAATGAATAATTTACCGAAGGTAAAAATTGGTATCGTGGCAGTAAGCCGAGACTGTTTTCCGTCATCTCTGGCGATCAACAGAAGAAAGGCTCTGGTGGAAGCTTACGCGAAGAAGTATGACGCGGCTGACATCTACGAGTGCCCTGTCTGCATCATCGAGAGCGAGATCGACATGGTGAATGCGTTAAAGGATATCAAGGAGAACGGCTGTAATGCGCTCTGCGTATATCTTGGCAACTTTGGTCCGGAGATTTCCGAGACACTGCTTGCGAAGCACTTCGAAGGCCCGAAGATGTTTGTGGCTGCCGCCGAGGAGTCTCAGGGCGATCTGATTCAGGGCCGCGGCGACGCGTACTGCGGTATGCTCAATGCCAGCTATAACTTAAAGCTCAGAAACGTAAAGGCTTATATCCCCGAGTATCCCGTTGGGGATGCGGAGGACTGCGCAGACATGATCCACGAGTTTGTGCCGATTGCGCGCGCGGTTGCTGCTCTTTCCGGCTTAAAGATTATATCTTTCGGTCCCAGACCGCTTAACTTCCTGGCTTGTAACGCACCCATCAAGCAGCTCTACAATCTGGGCATAGAAATCGAGGAGAACTCCGAGCTTGACCTGTTTGAAGCGTTCAACAAGCACGCGAATGATCCCCGCATTCCCGACGTAGTGAAGGATATGGAGGCTGAGCTTGGCGACGGCAACAACAAGCCCGAGATTCTGCCGAAACTCGCGCAGTACGAGCTGACCCTGCTTGACTGGGTAGAGGAGCACAAAGGCTACCGTGAGTATGTGGCAATCGCAGGAAAATGCTGGCCTGCATTCCAGACCCAGTTCGGCTTTGTTCCCTGCTTTGTGAACAGCCGTCTGACAGGCAGAGGCATTCCGGTATCCTGTGAAGTGGATATCTACGGCTGTCTGAGTGAGTTCATCGGCGAGGCGGTGAGTGATGACATCGTAACGCTTCTCGATATCAACAACTCCGTTCCGAAGGATATGTACAAAGAGTCCATCGAGGGCAAGTTTGATTATAAGTTTACGGATACTTTCATGGGCTTCCACTGTGGCAATACCTGCTCCAAGAAACTGTCCAAGTGCAGCATGGAGTACCAGATGATCATGGCAAGATCCCTGCCTGAGGAAGTGACGCAGGGCACGCTCGAGGGCGATATCGTTCCCGGCAATATCACTTTCTACCGTCTGCAGAGCACGGCTGACAACATCCTGCGCGCATATGTGGCGGAGGGTGAAGTGCTTCCTGTGGCAACCAAGTCTTTCGGCGGTATCGGCGTATTCGCGATCCCCGAGATGGGCAGATTCTACCGTCATGTGCTGATCGAGAAGAATTATCCGCACCACGGCGCGGTAGCGTTCGGCCACTTCGGCAAGGCGCTGTTTGAGGTATTTAAGTACATCGGTGTGGATGTGAGCGAGATCGGTTATAACCAGCCCAAGAGCCTTCCCTATCCGACGGAGAATCCGTTCGCGTAAATTCTAGGAGGCAGAACCGACAGTATTTGGAAACAGAATAGATGAAAAAGGGAACGGAGCCGCTGCGACTCAGATTGCAGCGCTCCGTTCCTTTTTTATGCCGTGGGGAAAAACGAAATCTCTCAGAAATTGTATAAAAAGACAGAAAACGAGCATAAATAGGATGCAATATGTAAAAGTTGCACAATAATTGCCGTAAAAATTATAAGTGTAAACTAATGTTTCTATACTATTTTCTAAAGAAATGTGGATATTAGCAATAAATTGATTTCTATATAATATTTGTATAAACAAATTATATATCGAAGGAATTATACACGGTGTTCCGAATAAGGGAAGAGAAGGAGAAGGTATGGTCAAGGATAAAAAAAGCGTGAAACCCAAAAAGAGACGTTGGAACAGGGACGACACGGAACTGACTCTGTTGGCGCTGCCAACTACAATCTGGTATTTCCTGTTCTGTTTCATGCCGATGTTCGGCATTGTGATTGCTTTTAAAAATTTCAAAATTAACGGAGGATTTCTTAAGAGCTTTTGGACGAGTGAATGGGTCGGGTTCAACAACTTCAAATTTCTGTTTTCTACAAAAGATATCTGGATGATTATCAAAAATACATTAGCATATAACATCGTCTTTATTATTTTGGGTATTGTGGTGCCGGTGGCAGCCGCGATCGCGATTGGGCAGCTCCACTCCAAGAGGCTGACAAAGGTTTACCAGACGGCGATGTTTATGCCGTATTTCCTGTCATGGGTGGTTGTGACGGCGCTGGTGTGGGCGTTTTTGAGCTATGACAAAGGGCTTGTGAACAATATGCTGGAATCCTTCGGCTTAGATAGGCAGCAGTGGTATATGAAGCCGGAGATGTGGCCGCCGTTTCTGGTATTTATGAATCTGTGGAAGGGAGTTGGCTACGGGATGGTGGTATATCTTGCGACCATAACGGGTATAGATAAGAGTTACTATGAGGCGGCCGGAATTGACGGCGCGACCGTGTGGCAGCAGATCCGATATATAACGCTGCCTTTGATGAAGACAGTTATTATATTGATGTTCATTATGAACGTTGGGCGCATTTTCTATTCTGATTTCGGTTTGTTCTATCAGGTGCCCAGAGATTCCAATTCTCTATACGATGTAGTGTATACGCTGGATGTCTATGTGTATAAGCAATTGAAGTCATCGACTACGGGTATGTCGGCAGCGGCGGCATTTATCCAGTCTGTGGCCGGATGTATTACCATCCTGACGGCCAACGCGGTTGTCAGAAAGTTTGACAAGGACAGTGCAATGATTTAGCGGTACGTTGGTTTGTGCAGATTCGTATACTGTGAAAGGAGCAGGGGATCGATATGAGTGAAGTGAAACGGATGCGAAAAGCAAAATATGATGAACCGACCGGGTTTGAACGTTTTAACAGAGTGTCAAAACCGGCGAACGCAGTTTTGAATATCGTGTTTATATTGTTGGCATTGGCATGTGTGATACCGGTTATTCTGGTGGTGGCAATTTCCTTCTCGGCGGAGGAATCCATCACGGAATACGGTTATCGTTTTATACCGAAGATCTTTTCGCTGGAAGGATATACATTCCTTATTTCCCAGAGTAAAATGATCGTCCGGGCGCTTGGGGTATCCATTTTTGTGACCATTGCAGGGACGGTGCTTGGTGTTTTGTTGACGACGCTGATGGGGTATGTGCTTTCCCGTCCGGGATATAAACTGAACGGATTTTTGACGATGGTGGTCTTTATCCCGATGGTATTTAACGGTGGTCTGGTTTCCACTTACTATGTGGTCAGCCAGCTGCTTCATTTGAAGAATACGGTGTGGGCGCTTATCCTGCCGCTGTGTGTTTCTTCCTTTAACGTGGTAGTATGCCGGACGTTTTTTAAGACCACGGTGCCGGAGTCTTTGATTGAGTCGGCCAAAATGGATGGCGCAAGCCAGCTTACGATTTTTGCAAAAATCGTGCTGCCCATTTCCAAACCGGTACTGGCGACCATCGGATTGTTCCTTTGTTTCTCGTACTGGAACGACTGGTATCAGTCCATGCTCTATATTGAGGACGCAGCGCTTTACTCGCTGCAGGCGCTCTTAAACGCGATTCTGACCAATATCCAAATGCTGGCGAAGAACGCGGCCACCATGGGACTGGGCGCGGCGGAGATGCTGGCGCAGATGCCGCAGGAGGCGGCACGTATGGCGATCGTGGTGATCATTGTAGCGCCCATTGCCTGTGCATATCCCTATTTCCAGAAATATTTCATATCCGGACTTACGCTGGGCGCAGTGAAGGGATAATGAAAACCGGTAACAGGCCGCTTTATATGATGCGGCTGTGATCATAAAAAATGAACAGGAGGATTAGTGTGAAAGAAAGTAGAGGACAGCCGATAAATGGCACACTTAAACAAGCTATCATAGGGTAGCTTTGCAAAAGAA
>CAMTMP010000020.1 GCA_947073545.1 uncultured bacterium | reverse complement strand
TAGTTCTTTGTATCCCAGATTTACTACTGCCTAAAGAGGCAGTAGTAAATCTAAATATCAACGTGTCGGTACACTAGCAATGTGAACATTCTACTCCAAAATTCAAAAAATTGTAATATATAAACCCTAAAAAGGATTTTTTATATCCTCCACTTTTCTTTTTTTCTCGTTTTGATAACTCCGCAACCGTCCAATCTGAAGAATCTTCTTTCGTCTTAATTTGATAAAATTGGTATTCTTCTTTCTCTGGTATAAATTCTGCCATATCGTCATGAAACTCACAAAACACAATACATTCTGCGTTATTTTCAAGTTGACCTATAATATGACACACAATCCAGTGAACTTGATACTCAAAACGATTATATGAACCAGAACCTGCCTGTTCCCTCTGTTCCAATTCAAGAACTTTACCCATTCTGTATCCCCCCTTTGTTCATCTGTTCCATTTCTGTTTGAAAGTCCAATTCTTCTTCCACTCTTCTTCATCCACTATCGCATCAAACACAGGCTCAAGGAAAGTCTGAATCTCCGCAATTACTACCTCAAATTCAAGCGTATCATCTTTAATATTTTTCAAAAAATATCTCCACCGCTTCTGCATATCTTCATCTTCGGAAAGTGCCAAAATACGCTTAAAACTATCCCTGTCATAAGGTGTTTCTCTTTTTTTCAATGTTTCAAAAATTGCCGCCCGCAGCTTCGCTCCCTCAAAATCAAATGTTCTTTCCAGATAATATATATCGTAAAAGTCTTTCATCCTGCCAGTCAATTCAAATCGCTGCAAGATAGCGTCAAATTTCTCTGCTATCGTACTTTCCAAAGAATAAGTTTTTATCACTGGCTTTTCAAAATCTGGAAGCTGTGTATTGATTCTCCTTTCCTCCGCTTTCGGCACAATAATATCTCCCACACCAATATCCACATTAAATGGCACACGGACATTTTTTATTTGACCGATAATTTGAGTGCTAATGCCGTGGTATTTCCTCTGTGGGGAAATTTCTTCAAATCCCTTTGATGTCATGGAAACAAAATCATTTCCTGTTGATGTCTCAATAATCTTACCAATCATACTTTTTACATCTTCTATGGTATTGGAAAATCCACGAAGCAGGAAATCAACATCTATCGTTGCACGGCTTTCAAAATTGGTAAGCGTATAGATAAACAATCCGCCTTTCAGAATAAGATTGTCTTCATAACCAGATTTTGAAAGTTTCCGCAAAAATTCCTCCTGCATAAACAACTGCAAACACTGTTGATAGCTGATTCCAGAAATCTTAGCTTTGTTTTTCAATTTTGCAAGAACGGATGCCGCCTTATCAGTCATTACAACCACACTCCAATCAAATCCTTGACACGCTTTTGCACCCGCAAAGTCTTTGCGTACTGCATAAGGTTCGGAATATTTTTTTTCTGGTCTTTTACATAACCCTGTACTGCCTTATTAAAAATCTCTTTATCCATCTTATTCATATTCCTTAGCACATCGCAAATGGTACGGTCACGGTCATAAATATGAACTTCCTGGAAGTCAATTTCTCCTTTTGTTTTTCCAATGAAAAGCAGCTCTGGCTCAACCCGATAAGCCTTAATGAAAGGATAATCTATATTTGTACGCTTTCTGGAAGTATTTTTGTCAATGGTAATATTCCATTCAGCGGGATTCCTGTCACTGTATCTATAATAGAAAAGGGCTGTTTCCATACAAAGAACTGCATCAGGGAACAGGCGGTTGACAATAACCACCTCACTCGTCCCATAGTCTTCCACCCAATGGTAACAGCCCCTTTTTATTCTTTCAATCAATCCTTGTTCCAACATACGTTGAATATCTCTATAAAATAATTTTTCATTTGTAAGCTGTGCCGTTGTCATGACATAGCCATAATCAGAAAATATTTTGCTCAGTATTCTTATATCATTCTGTGTTAGCATCATTCCACCTCTGCACTAAAATACGCATAAATTTTTTATCGCTTGTGTGTTTTACTACATTATATCTATTCAACGCAAAAAAATCAAGCGAATCAAATCGAACAACTTCAAATCTTATACTTGTGTGCTTTACTACATAAAATCAAACCTACTTGTCCACAATAAAACAACTAGGTCTGAAACATTTTAACCTGCTATATCAAATCTCGTTGAAGCAATGCCATATATAGTTATCGTTCTTTCCGTATCTCTAACCTCGATAGAATAAGGCTTTCCGACGTTCCCCGCATCCTCATTTTCATCATACTTCTTTATCCTCTCAAACGTCGAAAAGCTATGTATCGGAAATCCCACCGTATCATGCCCGTCCCAAAATACAGTAAGTGGAACATTACCGCTGCTTCTCTGGGCACCGAGGAATTAGCCCACTTAGAAATGGTAGCCGCCATCGTGCACCAGCTCACAAAGAACCTTTCCATGGAGCAGATTGAGGCAAGCGGTTTCCGTAATTACTATGTGGATCACACTGTCGGCATCTGGCCTCAGGCGGCGGGCGGCATTCCCTTCAATGCCTGCGAGTTCCAGTCCAAAGGCGATATCATTACGGATCTGATGGAGGATATGGCAGCGGAGCAAAAGGCACGCTCCACCTACGATAATATCCTTCGTCTCGTAAAAGATGAACCTGACGTGTATGAACCAATTAAATTCCTGCGGGCAAGAGAGATTGTGCACTTCCAGAGGTTCGGTGAAGCAAACCGGGAAGATTGCAGTAAATCGGAACACGCACAATATAATCACTAAGACGCATACCCACACGCCCCTCAAAGCTGTGGACTTCAGCTTTCGCCCCAAAAGAAAGGACAAGCTTGGTTTTTCCCTATCGCATGAAGGGAATGGAAAGGAAAAGAGGTTGCTACAACACAGATATTCATTTATGCCTTAATTACCCTTTATCAATAACAGACAGTCAAGTCAAGGATTTACCGCTTTAGCGGCGTTTACGTCCTTGACTTGGCTGTTTGGCGTTGATAGTCTGTGAAAGGCATAAAGAAGAATTTGCCGTGCTTGTGTTTCTGCCTGCTGAAGATATGAAGTAATATTTATATATTCTTTTTGCATTTTCATTAAACTTAACATTTCTAAAAAACTATTGACAAGCAAAAAAAATTTCCTTATACTTTTTTAAAGAAAATTTTGAGTGGACTTTTCCGGATTGATATGTCATCTTTTTGCCACACAGTTATCAGTTTGATAACTGTGTGGCTTTTTGTTGTTATAATTCGGAAAATGTTTATCAAATTTTGGAGGATATATGATGGCTGAAAATAAAATGGCAGTTATGCCAGTTGGAAAGCTGATTTTTGAAATGTCATTACCGCCACTATTTTCCATGTTTCTTCAATATTCATACAATTTGTTAGACAGTGCTTTTGTCGCCCGGTTAAGTGAGAACGCATTAACGGCTGTTTCTCTGTCTTTTCCAATCACAACATTAATGAATGCGGTATCTATTTGGATTGGGGTTGGTATCAATGTCCTAATTGCGGGACATCTTGGAAAACGTGAACAAGAGGAAGCAAATAAAACGTTTACTCTTGGACTGATTCTTTCCTTTTTGGTTGGCATTATTTTAAATATAACGGTATTACTAATTATATCCCCATACTTCAAATCGTTTACTGAAAATAACGATATTTATACTTTGTGTATGGAGTATATGGGTGTTTGTTCTTTTATGCAGATACCAAACATGGTTCATATCGTTATTCAAAAAATGATACAGGCAACTGGAAACATGATTGAACCCATGTTGTTTCAACTGACGGGTGTTATAACCAATTTCATTTTTGACCCGCTTCTTATTTTTGGAATAGGTTTTTTCCCGGCAATGGGTATTAAAGGAGCTTCTACGGCAACAGTTTGGGGATATTCTGTTTCAATGGTTTTGGCATTTATTATGTTTTTAAAAGCAAAACATAAAATAGCACTTAAAACAGTTGGATTTCGGTTTGAATGGAGCATTGTACAAAAAATAATTATTTTAGGTCTGCCTTCTTTTATTATGAATGCCCTAAACGCTTTTACCGTAACGATTGTAAATCTGTTTTTAGTCGCATATTCAGATACGAGCATTGCTTTTTTTGGAGCATATTTTAAAATACAGCAGTTAATTATTATGACTATTAATGGATTAATACAAGGCTGTTTGCCCATTATGCGATTTAATTATGGAGCAGGAAATTTAAAAAGGCTTCAATCAGTTTTTCGATACAGTACAATTTTAGTAACTTCTCTAATGATGTTTGGGACATTAATTATCATGCTGTTTCCGACACAGATTTTGAGTTTGTTTATGGCTTCGGAAAAAATGCGTTCTTATGGGATTATTGCAATGCGGATTATGGCAGCAGGTTATTTGTTTTGTGGGCTTTCTACAATGATTTCGACTTATATGCAAGCGATTGAAAGAGTGTTGTCAAGCATTATGATACAAATATTTAGACAGATGTTTTTTTTGATACCTATTATGTGGATTTTAGAAAAAGCATTACTAATCAATGGTATATGGATTGCATTTCCAGTTACTGAATTATTGACGTTTGTTGTAGCAGTCATTCTATTTTTGAGATTGAGGTTTCAAAATAATAATAAAGAGATAGTTGGAGGTAAATAAAAATGTACAAGGAAGATACATCTATTACAATTAAAACGGGGGTTGAAAATATGTCCCAAAAAGAAGTAGTAAATCTTTTAAGGCAAACTGTATGGGCGAAAGAGCGAAAAAAAGAGACTATCATCAAATCATTAAATAATTCAATCTGCTATGGTGCATTTACAAAAAACAGACAACAAGTTGGATTTGCCAGAGTGATTACTGATTATGCAACGCATTTTTACATTTGTGATGTAGTTGTTAAAAAAGAATTTCGTAATAAAGGTATAGGCAGGCAGCTTCTTAAAACAATTACGGAAAATGAAGATTTAAAACCATTGTTAGGAATGCTGATAACCGAAAATGCAGAAAAATTTTATGAGCCTTTTGGTTTTACAAAAAATCCTATTTGCTTTATGACGAACAAATAAATACACGTTTTTTTATGTTCGCAAATTAAGGGAGGAGTTAAAATGGACGAAAAATTTATGAAAGAAAAACCTGTATTGTCGTTAATTTTATCAATGTCACTTCCTATGGTACTCTCAATGTTGGTAAATTCTTTATATAACATTGTCGATAGCTTTTTTGTAGCCCAAATTAGTGAGGACGCTATGACGGCATTGTCATTAGTCTTTCCTGTTCAGAATTTTATCAATGCTGTTGCTATTGGCTTTGCCATAGGAATTAACGCAGCAATAGCTTTTTATTTGGGTACAGAAGAATATTCAAGGGCAAATATGGCAGCTACACAAGGCATGGTATTTGCTATTATACATAGTATAGTTATTACAGTTAGTGTAATTTCTATTATTCCAACTTTTTTAAGAGTATTTACATCATCAGAACCCGTTATTGATTTTGGTATTCGATATTCTGTTATAGCGTTTTCTTTTACTTTTATCATTATTCTAGGCGGAACATTTGAAAAAATATTCCAAGCCGTAGGTAATATGAAAGTAACCATGATAAGTATGATGTGTGGGTGTATCGCAAATATTATCTTAGATCCAGTGCTTATTTTTGGGATTGGTTTTTTCCCTGCAATGGGAATAGAGGGAGCAGCATTGGCAACCGGCATTGGACAGGCAATAACGCTTGCTATCTATTTAGTTATCTACTTTGTACGCCCTATTCGTATTCACATTAGCAGACAATTTCTTACTTTTGATAAAGAAACAGCTTTCAAACTGTATTTTGTTGGTATACCCGCAACTTTAAATATGGCTTTGCCATCTGTTTTAATTTCAGCGCTAAATTCCATTCTGTCCTCATATTCAGAGGTATATATTTTAGTTTTAGGAATTTATTATAAATTGCAGACTTTCCTATATCTTCCTGCTAATGGTATCATTCAAGGAATGCGCCCTTTAATTGGTTATAATTATGGAGCTGGTGAACAAAAGCGTGTTAAGGAAATTTATAATATTGTTCTTTGCATGAGTAGCGTAATTATGGTTTTAGGCACTATTATTTGTTTGCTCATTCCCGGTCAACTAATAAACCTGTTTACTCATGTGCCGGAAACAATTCATACTGGGGAAATTGCACTCCGTGTTATTAGCGCAGGCTTTCTTGTTTCAGCTATTTCTGTAACCTCATCAGGTGCGTTAGAGGGATTAGGAAAGGGTATGCCGTCATTAATTATTTCTCTATGCCGTTATATTATCATTATCATTCCGTCCGCATTTTTGTTTAGCAAACTTTTTGGCGCAGTCGGCGTATGGAATGCTTTTTGGGTGGCTGAATTTATTACCGCAATTATTTCATTTTTTATTTATCACAGAACAATAAAATGTAATTAGAAAGACAACCGCATACCGGGAGGTGGTAACATGGGAAAATATTATTGCTGACACTTAATGAACAGGAAGAAAAAAATAATTGACAAAATCATAGCGGCAATATCCGATTATATACAACTTGAACCTATGGAAATTACACCCGCTTCCGTGTTATTTTTTCCGGGACTGGAAATAAGGCAGACCCAACACCGGGTATTTATGAACGGGGGAATAAACCTTACCCGCCTTGAATATAATACCCTTGTATTCCTTGCTTCCAATCCCGGCATTGTCCTTACACAGACACAAATTTTTGAAACCGTATGGAACATGGACAGCGATAGCTGCCATGCAAGCGTTGTCAACGTGATTTATAATTTACGGAAAAAGATAGAGCCGGACAGCAAAAACCCGACCTACATAAAAACCGTGTTAGGTGTCGGCTATAAATTCAGCGGATAAACACCGGGGAATGATGATTGATACATTGTCATTTCCCGGTGTCTTTTTCTGCCCTTGTGGACGTTTAGAAGCCCTTATTCGGGCGGCAATGGTAATTCCCTTGTTGCACTACAAAACGCCCATGAAATGCCCTTAAAACGCTTCCTGCTCACGTTCTAACTGTCTGTATTTGTTTTCCGTATTCATATTCCTGTAAGGGTTGGGGAATTTCCCAACAAATAAAAATTCTATACGCCACTTCTTAAAAGGATATAGAATTTTTTGGGATTGAGTACTCAATCCCTATGCTTGCTATTCAGCTATTCTAAACTTTTTATAAAATTTTCCGAAAACTTTGCCATTTTTTACCTCCCGTGCGTAGTAAGTAGTAGAGGGGGAGTTTACGCTATTCCCGTATAGTGTACTTGCCGCTCCTCATAAAATTTAGAGAAACCGTCAAAGGAGAACGTTTATGCCAAAAACTAATAACTCTCCTACACCCGATACTCAAATGCGCATGGAAAGTCTTTCCATAGATAAAATGAGGCTGACCGTTACAAACATCTACCCCGCCTTTCAAAAAAAATCAGAACAGGAAACACGACAGGAAATCGGAGCGCGGCTCTATCAGATTTTCAAAAAATATGCGTAAGTCCCTTGCAAAACAATCATGGAAACGATATGATCATTTTGTGGATATGCGTCTTACGTTTTAGGAGGTAGATAGAATGTATGACGCATTATATGCAAGACAGTCAATCGAAAAAAAGGACAGCATATCCGTAGAAAGTCAGCTTGAGTATTGCAGATACGAAACCCACGGGGAATCCTGTATCGAATATACGGACAGAGGATTTTCGGGCAAGGACACTAACCGTCCCGGCTTTGAAAATATGATGAATGATATCCGCACAGGCAAAATAAAGCGTGTCATTGTCTACAAACTTGACCGTATCAGCCGTTCCATTCTGGACTTTGCAAACATGATGGAAATATTTCAGAAATATCATGTTGAGTTTGTTTCTTCCACGGAAAAATTTGATACGTCCACGCCGATTGGCAGGGCTATGTTGAATATCTGTATCGTGTTCGCCCAACTGGAACGGGAAACCATACAAAAGCGGGTAACGGACGCTTATTATGCACGGTGCAAGCGCGGCTTCTACATGGGTGGGCGTATTCCCTACGGCTACCGTCTGACGAACACGGTCATTGACAATATCCGCACTTCCATGTATGAGGAAGTCCCGGAAGAAAGCGAACAGTTAAAGCTGATTTACTCCATGTATGCGGACACGGACAATTCCCTCGGAGATATTGTGCGGTATTTAAATGAACACCAGATTAAAAATCTGCGTGGTGCAAACTGGAACACCGCCCGTATCAGTGAAATGCTCCGTAATCCCGTATATGTCGAAGCTGACATTGATGTGTATCAGTTTTTCCAAAGCCAAGGTGCAAACATCTATAATCCGGCAAGTGATTTCACGGGTTACAATGCCTGCTATCTCTACAAAGGTACTGTTTCCACTTCAAGAAAGCAAAGTGACCTGTCCAACAAAGAGATTGTGCTTGCGCCGCATAAGGGTTTTATCCCCTCTAAGACATGGTTGGCGTGCCGCATACGGTGTCTGAACAACCGACAGTCCACAAAGACCTGTAAACCCAAAAACTCATGGCTTGTAGGCAAGGTAAAATGCGGCAACTGTGGTTATGCTCTGACAATCCGCAAGGCAAAAACAAAGTGGGGACGATACTTTGTTTGCAGCCAGTCGGGAAGCAGGGGAAGCAACTGCACAGGGGCAGGCTGTACGGTTTATGCAGACGTTTTGGAAGAATATATGCTTGGTGCAATCAAAGAAAGACTGTCGGAGTTTCAGAAACTTTCCTGTATATCTGACACAGGGGAGGAACACGCAAACATGACGAAAAAAATCCGTCTGACACAGATTGAGGAAGAAATCGAAGAACTTCTCTCCAAAGTGTCCGGGGCAAGCGGCGTTCTGATGAAGTACATAGACGAAAAAATATCAGAACTGGATGCAGAGCGTAAAGTCTTGCAGGAAGAAATCATTACGGCAAAAGTCACAGATACAGAGGGCAGATTGAAGCAGATAACCAATCATGTAAAAACATGGGAAACGCTCTCTTTCAATGACAGACAGGCGGTAGTTGATACGCTCATCAAAGTTATTCGCATTGCAGACGGAAACATTGAAATCACTTGGAACATTTAACCATGAACCATGAAAGTCTAAGACATACAGTTTTGAGGAAAATTACTAAAAATCTGTTGATAAACCAATACTAAATACCGTATAATAAAATCAACAATCGAAAGGAAGTGATACTATGGCACCTGCAGCACGGGCAATCAGAAATCAGGAAATCCTAAAAACTGAATATTCCGAAAAAGCAGCCATAGGCGCGTTATATGACGAACTCTCCAAAGGAATAAACAGTATGAAAAAGGGCGATGTTTATACACTCGATGAAGCTTGGGAGGAAATTGACAAGATATAATGCCGGACAAACCAAAGAAATATAAAATCTTAATATCCAAGGACGCGCTTTTAGATATTAAATCAACAAAAAAGTATATTCTCGACACCTTCAAATATCGAGAATACGCGGAAAACTTTTCAAAGAAGATAAAGAAGGCTATCAAAGAGCTGGATTCCTTTCCCAAAGGCTATGAAGCTACGGGATATGTAATTGAGGGATTGAGCATTTATTTCAAGCCTTACAGTACATATTTAATCTTCTTTGTTGTGGAGGATTCCACCATTACGGTAGTCCGGGTCTTGAAAGACCGCATGTATTGGCAGTCGATTATAAAGAAAATGCAGAAAATCAACAGATAAATTTACTTCAATCCTCCCGTTTCGGCGAAGCCCTCCGCATCGTGCAGGATCGCTTGAATGAGAAGAATTTCTACGCATTCAATCCGGGATTTGACTGCTGTGAAGGAAAATAAACACTGAAACTGCACATTGAGCGCAAAAAGGAGTGATTCCATGATACATGAAATGTGTCTTGGGATCACTCTTTTACTCCACATGAACTGCCTGTTATCATGATTCGATGTGTTCTTAGAATCCCTATCAATAGTCACAATCCTTATATCTCTCTATAAATAGCAATCGCTATAAAAATCCCCATAAATAGCGCGGAAAAAGTTGACTGACTACGCAGGGTTTGCTATACTTTCTACAATTACCGCTTGGTAATAGCTTATAGCCATTCCAGCAGGCCATCGAAGGAACGGGATATAGGCGTTTTATTTTTTGAGTGAGGTGCTGATATGTTTCGAGAAATGCGAAGAATACGGCAGGCATTGTCCAAGGAGGAAATTTCCTCCGTTCTTTATAGGGGAACATCCGGGGTTCTAGCTTTGTCTGGCGATGAGAATTATCCTTATGCCGTTCCCATCAGTTATGTGTACGACGGGGAAAAAATATATTTTCACTGTGCCAAAAGCGGCCACAAATTGGATGCGGTACAGCAAAACGAAAAAGTTTCTTTCTGTGTGATCGATCAGGATGAAATTGTTCCGGATAAATATACCAGCTATTTTAGAAGCGTAATTGCCTTTGGACGAATGGAGGTCATTAAGGACGAAAAGGAAAAGCTCACAGCTATTGAAAAGCTGGCAGTAAAATATGCTCCCAATGATACAGCCATCGGGCGGAAACATATGATTGACCGGGAATGGGCATCGTTTTGTATGCTGAAAATGAGCATTGATCATATTACCGGAAAAGAGGCTAAGCAAAATACAGAGCCGTGAAGGAGGACAGGCTTTATGAAGAGAAATAATAAAATCTATCTGCGCATAAGTATATTTCTTTTCATACTGTATATTGGATTACTGTTCGCCCTCTATCTGTCCGAACATACCGACAGTTCCGCCAGCATCCGCTCTTTTGGCGACGCCTGTTGGTATTCCCTCGTCACATTGACGACCGTCGGTTACGGTGACCTGACACCCGTAACTCCTCTCGGACATGCGGTAGGCGCTGTTTTTCTCTTACTGTCCGCCGGTATTATGATGACATTGTTCGGCGCTGTGATCTCCTTTGTCACAAGCGAGGGTCTTCCCTTTTTCCTGCTGGGTATACATAGAAGGAAAAACTGGTATTATTTTGCGGACTGCGGAATCGAGGCAAGTACTCTGGCTGAAAACATCTGCAGGGAAGATCCCGACGCCATGATTATTTTCGGTGAAAAGAAAAATGACCAGATGGAATTTCCCGACTATCCGTGCCTGTTTATCAGCGTTTCCCCTTCCAGAATCGTGGCACATAAAAAGAATATCGGAACTAGATGCAGAATTTTTCTTATGAAGGAAAATGATATCGGTGTCAACATCCGTGCCGCCAACTTACATAATCTGCCTGTGGAAGTGTACGCACGAACAACAAACGGGCGGGATTCCCTTTCCGGAAACATCCGCTTTTTCCACAGTTACGACTGCTGCGCCAGACAATACTGGCGTTCTAAACCACTGTGCAGTTCCGAAAATACCATTGTGATCATTGGCTTCGAAAATTACGGGCGTTGTATTCTTGAACGCGCCATTTTGACAAATATTATCTCCGTAGATCAGCGTGTCACTTACCATATTTTCGGGGACGCAAGAGTCTTTCTCGCCATGCACAGCCATCTTCATGAAACATTTTCGCTGAACGCAGAATCTGAGACAATGGATTCTCTCATTTTTCATAGTGATTTATGGGAACAATGTGCCGAACTACTGGAACGCGCCGATCGCATTATTATATGTACGGATGATGAGCCGGATGGTTGGAATATATTTTGGAGGTTAAACGGCTACTATAAAATCCGCGGGCAAATCCATCTGCGCAGCAGCCAGAAAGCGCCCGGCGTATCCTATTTCGGCGCAAATGAGGAAATATACACACCTGATCAGATTATGAGGACTACATTAAATAAAGCCGCCATTGCAATCAATGACCTGTTCCGCCAGTCTGTGTCCTACCCTACCTTAAGCTGGGAAGATCTGGACACGATCCACCGCGAATCCAAAATCGCCGCGGCGGATCATATTTTGATGAAAATACGCGTTCTTCTGAATGACGAAACAATCACAGAGATCACACCCGCTATCATTGAAGCGGCGAATAAAGAATACCTCAAAAATAAGAACTCAGATTCCCTTCGCGATATGTACCGCCAGCTTGACCACTCCCGCTGGCTGCGCTTTTATACCTTTTACAACTGGAGTTACGGCCCTGTCCGGGACGACCTTGCAAGACAGCATCCCATGCTGTGTTCTTATCAAGATCTGACCGCAGAGCAGAAACGGGAACGCGACGCCGCTTGGGAGCTTCTTAGCTGCCTTTCTACAGTCAAATTCTGATCGTTTCTATAATATTCTGCTTTTTAAGTGCGCCTGCCGAAATCCGCACCGTCCCCCACATAACGAAAAGGGAAATCACAATCGTGATCAGAATCGCCATCCACGGCATATGGAATGCGATCGGAAATATCCTCTTCACACAATACGCCATCATGGCCACGATGCCCATGCCCGACGGCAGACCGACCACCAGCGCTTTCCCCGCACAGAGAATACTTTCTATATTGAGCATTTTTTGTATCGAGCCGGATGTCATGCCCACGCTCTGCAAAACCGCAAGCTCCCTCGCCCGCAGTTTGATCTGGAAGCTGACCGTGCTGATCACATTCAGCACGCCGATCAGCCCAAGCAGAAAAACAAAAGCGTAGAGGAAAAACGCGGCAAGGACAATCGCGATATTCATAATTTTTACAAAGTCCTGCGCGCCGTACACCCGGCTCGTGTATCCCGCCTTGTCATAGTCCATGCCGTACTGCGGAAAATAACTTTCCAGTATGTCCCTTGCATACGCCATAAACCCTTCCTCATCCTCCGGATTCGCCATCCAGTTATAGCCTCGTACCGACACGCCCACAGAGGGAACGACGAGACGGATGGGATTTGTATTCGGGTACATCAAAGTCCCGGGGATTTCCGATGTTTCCAGCACACCGTCAATCGTAATCTCTTCCTGACTGCCGTCAGCCGTTTCCAGTTTCAGCGTGGATGTTGTCATTTCCACAGGCGCAATATGCCGTTCGGTTCCGTTGTCGTTATATTTGTAGTCGTTGAGCAGTATCACCCCGCCATACGCCGTTCCTGCCTGCTCGCACAGCTCGCCGTAGTGTCTGTCGTCCAGAATGATCCGTTCCACTTCCAAAATAATTTCCGGCTGTTCCTCCCCGGAGCCTTCCGTCAAAACATGCCGCATCTCTTCCGTGATCTCCTGCGACCCAAGGCGGGCGACATAGGTGGCATAATCCTGCCCGTTTCCGTAAACATCCGTTTCGTCATATTCCGTGAGTTTCTGCGTAATCTCTTCCGCCGTCTGTGCGTCAATCGGATATGCACACTTCTGCTGTCTTCGTCCTGTTTTCGGATGAATGGTGTTCTTAAACTTTGCCGTGTAATCCGCGATGACGGTATATCCCTGATCCCTATAAATATAATTCTGTATGCCTTCCGCAATTTCCTGCAGACCGCTCATCGTAATAAACAGCATGATACTGATGGAAAATGCAGTAACCGCCGAGTGCATCCGCTTGCGGTTGGACGACACGTTTTTGCGCGCCATCCGAAATTCGATATTTTTCCCGGCATCCACCGTAATTTTGGTGCGCTTATACCCCGACGTGTCTGTTTCGCCGCCGTTTCTCATACAGTCCAGCGCGGAAATGCGCATCGCCTTCCGTGCCGGAAGCATAGCGGCAAACAGAACCGTTCCCAGAGAAATGATGACCGAAATAAGCAGGGCAGCCGGCGAAAACACAAAGGAAAGGCTGAAATTTACACGCTTCATCATGGAACGCACCAGCACGTTCAACTCATCCATATAAAGGTTCGCCACCCCTATGCCGATAAAACTGAGTCCATACCCCAGAAGAATGCCGGAAGGGATCGCCGCAATGCAAAGCAGGATGCACTCATACATGATCGTTTTATAGATCTGTTTCTTTGTCGCGCCGACACATTTCAGCGTGCCAAACTGCGCCATCCTCTCGTTCGCACTCATGCGGAACGCGTTGGAAATAACGATGACTGACATCGCCGCGATCAGCGCCGCCAGAAACACGGCGGGAACGAGCAGCATCATCATATAGGCGCCGCCATACAAGCCGTAGTCCTCGCCGAGAAAACCCGCAAGCATCGCATTACCGCTCGCCACAAAATTGACGACCGCCGTGAGAAGCGCAGCGGACAGCGCAATTGCCGAAGCGGTGATCACTGTCCGGCTCCTCTTTCTCTTTAACTGGCTAAAGGCAAATGAGCATAAAATATTCATACGCGCATCACCTCGTCTCTGATCAGTTTCCCGTCACTGATGGTAAGGATTCTGTCCGCCAGCAAAGCGATCTTCTCGTCGTGGGTAATCAAAATTAAGGTCTGGTTTTCTTTGCGGTTTGCCGCCGTAAGAAGCTCCATGATTTTCCTGCCCGCCTTGCTGTCAAGGTTCCCTGTCGGCTCATCCGCCAGAATAAACGCCGGGGCATTGATGAGCGCCCTTCCCACGGAAACACGCTGGTTTTGACCGCCGGAAAGTTCCCCCGGAAGATGATCTGCGCGATCCGCCAAGCCGGTCATTTCCAATATCCCTGCCAGCTTCTTCGCATCGGGTTTTCGATTGTCTAACAGACAGGGAAGCATGATATTTTCGACTACGGTTAAATTCGGAATCAGATTATAGAATTGATAGACAATACCGATATTTCTGCGTCTGAAAATTGCCAGGGCGCTCTCATCCATATCAAAGATATGCCTGCCATCGACAACAACGTCTCCCGATGTGGGGCGGTCTATACCGCCAATCAAATTCATAAGCGTTGATTTCCCCGATCCAGACGCTCCCACAATGGCGACAAATTCTCCCTTCCTGACCTGAAAGCTGACATGATCCAAAGCCGTCACCTGACTGCCGCCTTTTCCATATATCTTTGTCAGCTCCTTTACTTCCAAAATCTCCATATATGACACCCCTTTTCTTATCTTTAACAACATGCGTCGTTTCAACTGTAATCTTGCAAAAGCCCGCATATATGGCTTTTGCAAAATAAACGGCAGAAATCTGCTATGTTGTTTAACTCAAGTTTAAATAAGAAAAGTGACTCCCCGGTGACTATTTGTAAAACTTCATACAAAATGTGGCGCCAACTCCGTTCCCGCCGGGCGAAACCTCGATATCACCGTTTTGCGCGCGCATGACGGAAAGCGCAAGAGGCAGCCCGATCCCGTAGCCGTTTTCCTTCTGCGAGCCTTCAAACCTGCGAAACAGTCCGGCCATCTGCTCCATGTTAAGCCCTTCCCCTGCGTCCGTAACAGATATCCAGTCATAAAGCGGATTTTGTCCGCTGTCTATTACAATTTCACTGTCTTTTCCGGAACATTCCGAAGCATTTTTCAAAAGATTAATCATAGCCTCCACAGTCCACTTTTTATCACAGGATAAGGACATATCATGCGAAAGACGAACGGTCTGACTCCTGATATCCAATATAATATCCAGAGACTTAAGCGCCTCTTTCAGCAAAAGACTTACCGATACTTCTTCCGCATGAAAGTTCACGACGGAGGAATCCAGCTTAGCCATCTTTAGAAGCACGGAAACAAGCCACTCCATATGACGGATTTCCTTTTTTATGCTAAGAAGAAAATCCCGCTGCGTCTTTTCAGGCGCGTCGCTCATTAACTCCGTCATAAGAAGGATCGATGAAATCGGTGTCTTTAGCTGATGAGAGATATCCGACAAATGTTTTGCCAGTCGCTCTTTCTCTTCTTCCAAAACGTTTCTCTGTTCCCGCCCGGAATGCGTTAACGTATAAATATCGTTCTTCAAAATACTGAATGCGCCTTCCCTGTTATCGCGCGGATCAAAAGGCTGTCCGTCAAGCGCCGCACGAATACCCGCGGAAAGTGATAAAAGTTCTTTTTTGTTAACCCACACGATACCCGATCCCCCTGACGGTTGTAATGTGAACCGCATCTCCCAACTTTTCACGCAGTCTCTTGACATACACGGTCAGGGTATTATCCTCAACAAAATTGCCGCTTATGTCCCAAATGCGTTCCAGAATTTGTTCCCTTCTTAAGAGAATGGATTGATTTTGCGCAAAAATAAGCAAAAGGCGGTACTCTAGCGCTGTCAAACTGATTTCTCGATCTTCGATACGAACCCTGCCCGCACCGACATCAATTACCGCCCTGCCGATCTTTAAGATTTCACTCCCGCCGTTCTCATGCAGCGCCTTTTTGATCCGCGCCAGCAGTTCCCTTATGCGAAACGGCTTTAAGATGTAATCGGCTGCACCCTCATCTAATGATTTCACAATTTCATCCTCGTCATCCACGACGGTTACATACAGGATCGGAATTTGATCAGATTTTAACCGGACAGCGATTTCTTTGCCGGAACCATCGGGAAGCTGCATATCAAGAAGCGCAAGATCAAAATCAGACACCGCCGTTTCCTGCATCGCTCTGGCCAAATTACTGCAGTGCGTCGTACGATATCCTTCTTTTTCCAGAGCATACAAGAGCGCTGCCGATATGGAAGCGTCGTCTTCCACTACTAAAATATGTTTCATGATCTGACTACTCCTCACTGCCAAGCCACTGTGCCAGCACCCGCGCAATCGCATCCGCCTCCAGCGGTTTTGCAATGTGCTCGTTCATCCCCGCATCCTTCGCCGCCTGCACATCCTCCGCGAACACGTTAGCCGTCATGGTAATAATCGGAATCTGCGCGGCATCCGGCCTGTCTAGACCCCGTATGGCTTTCGCCGCCTCGTACCCGTTCATCACCGGCATCATCACGTCCATGAAAATGATCTGATAGGTTCCGGACTCCGCCTCTTCAAAAGTCCGCACCGCCTCCTGCCCGTTGGCGGCAATGGTAACCTGCATCCCAAAGTCTTCTAAAATAAACTGTGCGATCTCCTGATTCAATTCATTATCTTCCACAAGAAGCGCACGTTTTCCGACAATCCGCATCTGCTCCTGCTTCGGACTCTCTTTTTCTTCCGCCGTCCGGACTGCAATCTCCAAGGGCAGTACTACCTTAAACACACTGCCTTTCCCCTGCTCGCTCTCAATCTCGATGCTTCCGCCCATATTGTCAATCAGCTTCTTCGTGATCGTCATGCCAAGGCCCGTTCCCTGATATGTGGTCCGTGCGCTCACGCTCCTCACTTCCTGCGTAAAAGGCTCGAAAATATGCTCCAGATATTCCTTGCTCATCCCGATGCCCGTATCGGAAACGGTAAAACAGATCCGTGCAATTCCGTCTTCCGCCGAAAGCTCCCTGCAGCTCATATGAACACTGCCCGCCGGCTTGTTGTATTTGACGGCATTCCCCGCTATATTGATCAAAATCTGTTTGATATGCAGCGGACTGCCAATAAACTCGGTATGGGAAAACTGCCCCTCCTCAAACGTGGTTTTCAGCTCAATCCTTTTTGTAAAAGCCTGTCCACCCACGATCGTGGCACAGTTTGCAAAGAGCTGTGACAGAGAAAACGTTTCTTTCCTTATTTCCACATTGCCGCTTTCCAACTTATTGATATCCAGCACATCATTGATCAGAGACAACAGGTGCTCCGCCGAGGTTTTGATCTTCTGTCTGCAGTCCTGTTGTCTTTCCGGATCATCCGGATTTTTCTCCGCGATGTTGAGCATCCCCATAATGCCGTTAATCGGTGTGCGGATATCGTGGGACATGTGTGACAAAAATTCCGTCTTTGCCATATTTGCCTTTTCGGCCTCCCTAATGGCGGTCTGCAGCTCCACATTCTTCTGCGAAAGAATCTGATACGCCTTCTTTCGCGTATGGGACACCACAAAGGCAAATAGCGTGAATAGAATCAGCACCGTACCCGCAACCATAAGCGCGTCCTTGTTCATATACAGATAATCCGTCAAATTATAATCCGTATAGGAAATATTCATATACTGATTGATGATGTCCTCTTTTTCCGCCTCCGAAACCAGCCGCAGCGACTTATTGATTACGCTAAAGAGAATGGGATCCACATCCTTGGCTGCCGCAAGCGTACTTCCCGACTGGTAACGGTAATTATCCCACTCAATCAAATCGGAAAACCGCTCATTTTTTGACAGATAATTATACTCTATGGTGTTGAGCACGGTCATGTCCGTGTTTCCCCGTCTCACCGTTTCCAGACAATCCTTTGCGCTGTCACAATAAATAACCGTCCCGCTCACGCCGCTTCGCTTCATGCCCTCTTCCCAATAAGTACGGCCATTCGTAAGCGCCATCGAAATTTCCTGATTCATGCGCACATAATCGCTCTTTGATATTATAATGGAATTGTAGTGCATAAAAGAACTTGTCAAACGGATCTTGTCATCCCGCGCAAGCTGCATATTATTCGCACCCACATAAAAGTCAATCTCTCCCGCCGCCAAAAGCTCTTTCCAGTAGTCCCCCCGATTCAGCGGACAAAGTTCCATGTTGATCCCGCTTCTTTCGGCTATCTCTTGCAGAATCCGGATATAAATGCCGTCAAATTCTCCCTGCTCATTGATATAGGAGAGCGGTTTCGTATCTTTATAAAAACCGATTCTGACCGGCACCTTTCTGTCGATATACCGCTGTTCATCCGCCGCAAAATTTTCCCGCCGGTTTTCATAATAAGCGCTAAACAGTTTCTGCTCCAGTGTCGGATTATCCATGTAAAGCTCTTCGATTCCTATATTCAGTTCCGCAATAAGCTGTTCATTGCCCTTCCATGTCATATAATAATAGGGCGCATAGGCGAACTTGCCGACAAGGCACTGCCCTTCCTCAACCTCTGTCAGGGTATGGGCGGCCACATCAATCTCTCCGCTCTTAAGAGCCGCCTGAAGTTCCTGTGTCGTTCCAAACTCCTTAAGCCTGGGCTTGGTTATTCCGTTTCGGTCAAGGTATTCCAGAAATTCACTCTTACGGACATAACTTTCCACTACGCCAAAAGTCATATCCTTCATCCCGTCAAAATCCTCGAAATCCATCCTGCTGTCGTTCTCCACAAAAAGACAGCCATATGTATACCCGCTGGACAGCGAAGCAAATTCAAAAATTTCCGCACGCTCCTCGGAATACTGCGCGGAGCCCACCAGATCCACTTCTTTGGCTTCCAGCATTTCAAGCGCCTCATTCCAGCTATTACACATCACATATACGATATCCCATCCGGTATAAATGCGAAGCTCATCCAAGTATGCCACATCCATACCGCCATAGCCGTCTCTTTCCGAGTAAGTATGAAATCCATTCATCGGAAAAAAAGCCACCTTTACTTTGCGTGGACTTGCAAAAACCGACATGCGGCAGCACATAATCGCACACAGAAAGAGCAGCATTCCCGGCAAGTATTTATATTTTTTCCGATTCCCGCTTTTATTCATCATTTATACCAGCATTAACTCCCGCTATTTCCCAATATCAACCGGTTTCTAATAATAATAAAAGCTCCCCCTATGTATCAAGCGGCTCCCTGCAGAAATAACAGCTAAACCTTTCCCCCGTCCCCATAGAAATCAAATTTGGAGCGCCGCAGTAACCACAGGAAACACATTTACATCCATTCGGCACGCTGTCCCCCTCGTAAAGCCGTCCCGCGGGGCGAAGTCCGCCGGAGCTTTCGTAGAACCGTCTTGCCTCCTTACGTTTCCCCATCTCATGTTCTATGGCGTCCTGTCTCGCCTTTTCCTCCAGATAAGCAAGCGTAGATTCCGGCTCGTTCTTGTTCTGCCTCTCTGCAGGCTGACTCTTCTGCGCCTCTGCCTGCGGCATCTGCTTTGCGCGCGTCATCTGCATGATCGGTTTGGCCTGCATTGGTCTCTGTCCCTGAAATGTCTGCACCAAATCCCGCTGATTCGGAATCTGTCCTCTTTGGTTATTCTCAGGCGAATTCCACATCCGCTGTTTATAGATACCGTAACTGCATATCACCACTATGATCCATATGATTCCAAACAATCCAGACATTATAATCCTTTCCTTTCTCTCTATAGCCATCTTTATCATATCACACCTTCCCATGACATGGCAAAAGATAAGTTCCCAAATTCTTTCGTAAAAACACCAAACCAGATACTTTGTGCTATAATAGGAATAACGTCTGCATGATTTGATTTTTGGACGATGCCAAAACAGGAGCACATCACAACGGAGGAAACATGAATAACGAGAAATCCACGGTAAAAACAACCCTGCTGACGGAGGGCTGCATCTGGAAGCAGCTCATCGCCTTTGCATTCCCGCTTTTTCTGGGAAATCTGTTTCAGCAGTTATACAATACAGCCGACTCTCTTATTGTCGGAAACTTTCTTGGCAGCAATGCGCTCGCTGCCGTCAGCTCATCGGGCAACCTTATTTTTCTGATGGTCGGTTTTTTTCAGGGTATCGCTGTGGGCGCAGGAGTTGTCATCGCCCGGTATTACGGCGCGCAGAAAATAAAAGAAGTGCAGAAAGCCGTCCACACGACTGTTGCTTTCGGACTGGCTGCCGGTATCTTTCTGACTGTTGCAGGCACCATTTTGACTTCCCGCATCCTTATATGGATGGGGACGCCCGCCGACGTGCTGCCTGAATCTACGGTCTATTTCCGCATCTATTTCCTCGGCTCCCTGTCTTTTGTCATGTACAATGTCTTCGTGGGCATTTTACAATCTGTGGGGGACAGCCGCCACCCGCTCATTTATCTGATCGTGTCGTCCGCCATCAACATTGTGCTGGACTTGCTTTTTATCGCCGTTCTCGGTTTCGGTGTCGGCGCGGCCGCCTTAGCAACGATCCTTTCACAGTTTATCAGCGCGTTTTTGTGTCTCTGGCGGCTTACACAAAAATGCCCGGAGGACTACCGCATATCCATAAAAAGCATCCGATTTGATCTCCCCATACTCCATGAGGTGATCTCCAACGGACTGCCCGCTGGATTTCAAAATTCCATCATAGCCCTCGCCAATGTAGTGGTACAGTCAAATATCAACAAATTCGGCAAGATGGCGGTAGCAGGAAGCGGCGCTTACTCCAAGATCGAGGGCTTTGGATTCCTGCCCATCACCTGTTTTGCCATGGCGCTCACCACCTTTATCAGCCAGAATCTAGGCGCAAAACAATATGAGCGCGCCAAAAAAGGAGCTCGCTTCGGTATCCTATGCTCTGTCGTTACGGCAGAGCTTGTGGGTGTCTTTATTTATTTTACCATTCCGGTCCTGATCTCCGCCTTCAACCGCACGCCGGAGGTGATCGCTTATGGGACGACCCACGCAAGGACAGTCACGCTCTTCTACTTCCTGCTCTCCTTCTCCCACTGCATCGCGGGCATACTAAGGGGCGCCGGAAAAGCTGCCGTACCCATGCTCACCATGCTCTGTTTCTGGTGCATCGTCAGGGTAAGTTATATCACCATCGTCCTGCATTTCATTCCGGTCATCAAAATGATCTTCTGGGCGTATCCGCTGACGTGGAGTTTAAGCTCCATCGTATTTCTGATCTATTTTCTGAGGGCGGACTGGGTGCACGGATTCGAAAAATAGGTTCTTTATTTCATCAGCATCTCATAAAAGATGTCGCAGGCTTTTTCCGCTTTTTCGATATCTATGTTGGAGTAATTGATGATAAAACAGTGCTTTTTGTCGCTCGGTGTAAAAAAGTATTCGGACAGTGCCTTCACCCGGATCCCCTTCTCTTCTAAGGCATGTAGAATTTCTCCATCCTCCTTATCGGTTTTGATCCGAATCAAGAAATGCAGTCCGGAATCATTTTCAATGATCTCGCACACTTCGTTCAATTTACTCTTTTTAATGGCCTCGATCATCTTTTTTCTCTGTCTGCTGTAGTACAGGCGCATCCGGTTAATGTGCTTTTCAAAGTATCCCTGCCGGATAAAAGCAGCCAGCGTATACTGCTCAAAATTAGAAACCGTGCAGGCGTAAAAGGACAGCTCCCTGTAAAACCGGTTGATCAGATGAACCGGCAGAACCATATAACTGATTCGGATCGTAGGCGTAAGGGATTTTGAAAAGGTATTCATATAAATCACCTTCTCACAGGCATCCATACTGAACAAAGTTGGTATCGGTTTACCGTTTAACCGGAACTCACTGTCATAGTCATCCTCAATGATATAACGCCCCTCTCTCTCATTGGCCCACGCCAAAATCTCATATCTCCTTCCGGCAGACATGGTAATCCCCGTGGGAAAATGATGATTCGGGCTGATATGGGCAATATCGGCTCCGGTAGCGCGCAGTTCCTCAAAGGTCATTCCCTTTTCATCCAAATCCGCATACTTGCAGGATATGTGATACTGACTGTACACCTGCACAATCTTTCTATAACCCGGATTTTCCACACAGTACTGCTTCTCGTTTCCAAGAAGCTGCACAATCAGTCCATACAGATACTCCGTTCCCGCGCCGACCACGATTTGATCCGGATCCACCAGCATCCCCCGGAAGGATTTCAAATGTTCCGCGATTGCCGCCCGCAGCTCTCCGATGCCTCCCGCCGGGGACGCCTCCATCAGCTCGCCGCTTTTATCGGAGATGGTATGCCGCAGAACCTTCGCCCATATGGAAAACGGAAAAAACGCCGGATTCATTCTGTTGTCAGACAAATCCGCTGCGCAGTCCGGTCTCTTCTTTGGCATGTCGATATGCAGGGAAACACTGCCCTCTCTCCGTACCTTTTTCATGCCTTCAAGCTCCGCCACATAATATCCCTTCTGAGGAACGGTATAAATATAGCCTTCGCTGATTAACTGATCATACGCATTCTGAATGGTAATGGTACTAATGCCGTTGTTTTTGGCAAAGGCCCGCTTGGACGGCAGCTTTTCTCCCTGCCGCAGGTTTCCCGCCATAATATCGTCTTTTATGCATTGATATATGTATTCGTACAAAGGCCCCTGCGCCTTTGCAAAATTATAAGTCAGCATCCGCCTCTCTCCCGTTTGACATTTATAAACATTTGATTTTGATTGTTTTAATATAACCAGTTTCACTGTAACATAGATACCATCAAAATGCAACCGGAAGGGAAAAACGGAACAGACACGATATGCACTGAGCAAAGGATTAATGTAACACGCGGGAGAATACCTAAAATCCAACATTCTCCCGCTTCGCACCGCGCTTAAACAGTGGCCGCAATCAGCTCCATCCCCCCCTGCAGGTCCACCTCTCCATAGCCGCAGGGCAGAATAAAGTGATCACCCTTTTGTATCATCTGCCCATTAACCAGCCCTTCTCCCGCCGTCACACTCATAATCAGGAAAGGATGCTCCTGCTGAAAGGAAATCCGCTTCGCCACATCGATCTTCCACACCTTATAATAAGGGCAGGAAATCAATAAGTTCTTCTGGTCTTTCGGCAGGTCTGCAACAGCCTTGACGCACTCCGCCGCAGGCTTTGCCGGAACCGTGATCACGTCGATGCTCCGCTCCACATGAAGCTGCCTGGGCCTGCCGTCCGGCAGCCTGTCATAGTCATAAACCCGATAGGTGACATCCGAATTTTGCTGGGTCTCCAGAAGCATGATGCCGCCCTTGATAGCGTGCACCGTACCCGGATCAATCTGGATGAAATCACCCTTTTTCACCGGCAATTCTCTGATAAATTCACCCCATCTGCCCTCTCTGATCATGGCGGTCAGCTCTTCTTTGTCCTTCGCGTTGTGGCCGATTACCAGCGTAGAATCTTTCTCGCAGTCGAGAATATACCAGCACTCTGTCTTTCCGAGAGAACCGTTTTCATGAGCCCCCGCATAAGCGTCATCGGGATGCACCTGAATACTCAAATCCGTCTTCGCATCAATAATCTTTGTGAGAAGCGGAAAACGGTCAAGCCCTGTATTTCCGAAAAGTTCCGGCTCCTCCTCCCAGAGCTGTGACAGCGTTTTTCCCGCATATATCCCTTCTCTCACCGTGCAATCCCCGTTCGGATGGGCACTCACGGCCCAGCATTCTCCCGTGCCTTCTCCGGGAATCTGATAGTGCCAGTCTGTACCCAGACGCTCGCCGCCCCAGATCATCTGTTTAAATACAGGGTTTAAAAATAAAATCGGTTTTTCCTTCTGATTCACTGACAGCACCTCCCCGTTTGTCTCCATCACTTTCTGATACCAGTATGCGGAATCTTTTGCAATCCGTTTCTGCGTTTGAAAATCTACGTACACCAGACCGAACCGTTCCGTATACCCTTTGCTCCACTCAAAATTATCTAAAAACGTCCATTCAAAATACCCTCTCACATCCACGCCGTCATCCGCCGCGCGCTGGAGCGCCGAAAGGTATTTATCCAAAAAGGTAATGCGGTTGGGATCATGCACCCTGCCGTCCTCCGACACAATGTCGTGGCAGGACATACCGTTCTCTGTGATATACAGCGGCATTTGATATCTTTCATACAGGAATTTCACCCCCCAGTAGAGGCATTCCGGCGTCACCGGCCATCCCGCCGCGGTTTTGGGAAATCCCGCCGGTCTGCCCACAAACTCCGGTTCCCCGTCCGCACCCGCGCGCACCATATAGCCATTATAAATATTCTGTCCCATAAAGTCTAGTGGCTGGGCAATTAATTCCATATCTTCCTTTGTAATTTCAGGCAGATATTCTTTAAATTTGGTAAGCCCCTCCTCCGGATAATGCCCCAGAAACACCGGATCGGAAAACCATGCCACATTCCATGTCCAGTTGTCCATCGGATTGTAAAAAGAAAAGAGCGCTTTTCTTGCAGCTTCTATATCCGCCGGGGCGCTGCTTGCCGGATAGGCCATCCCGCATGTGGGCGCGTAGCCGATTTGTATGGGACGCTCCGCATATTTTCGCAAATTGATTACCGCTTGTCCGTGGGCGCGCAGCGCGTTGTGTGCAATGCGGAACGTATCCTGAACGGAAAGTTTTTTCCCCGGCGCATGGACTCCATGCAAATGTCCAAGCCCCACAAAGCACTGCGGCTCATTGAGTGTAATAAAATATTCGCAAAGATCGGAGAAATTCTCTGCCACCACTTTCGCATACTCGCCAAACCACCCGATGCTTTCCACGTTAAGCCAGCCGCCTTTATCCTGTAACGCCTGCGGCAGTTCCCAGTGATACATGGTCAGATACGGTGTGATGCCGTTCTTTTTCATCTCCACGATCATATCCCGGTAAAGCTGTATGCCTTTTTCGTTCACGCGTCCCGTTCCCTCCGGCATAATTCTGGCCCAGCTTACAGAAAAGCGGTAAGCCTTCACGCCAAGAAGCCGCATCAGCTTATAGTCCTCCGGATAACGGTGCATGTGATCACATGCCACACGGGCGTTCTGATGATCCGCAATGCCGCCCTCCTCCGTGAACGCATCCCAGATCATTTTCCCAGCGCCGTCCTCTAAGTCTCTCCCTTCTACCTGATAAGAGCTGCTCGCCACGCCCCACACAAAATCCTCTCGAAACATATGTATCCCTCCACTTTTTCTTCCTGAGAATACCGCTTCCCAGTCACTATCACAGGCAAACTAACACTTCCCGCATTTTTACGCTGTTATGACCGACACCAGATAAAATGGCACAGCGTCGTCCTCATGTGTCTGCGTCAGTCGGATTTCCACCTGATGCGCACCCGGAGAAATACGATGCGCCAGTGTGTCAATATAAAGACAGTCTCCCCAGGTCTCCTCAAAGTTGGCGTCCAGTATCACCGCGTTTTCCTCATCCCCGTCCACCACCGCGACTGCCACCGGCGCAGGGTGCTTTACCGACTTGCGGTACTGCACGGCAATCTCCGTTCCTTCCACCGCAAAGCATATTTTCGCGCCCTGCTTCGACGCCGTCCAGCCGCGGCGGAACATATCATTCACATACTTTTTTGGCGTATGGTCCGCATAAAATTCCTCGCAGACCGGGGCGCTGTTATGGTTCTGGAACCGCTTTGCTCCCTCATATGCGTTTTGGGTCAAAGGCTTTGGCATGGGAAACGGTTTCTCCGCCTCCTGTCTCTGCGCATAAATCCTGTCCAGACAATCCGTAATGACCTCCGCCAGCAGAGCGTGCCCCTCCGTATTGGGATGCAGGTCGTCCGGCGTAAGCTCCCGTCTGTCAATCACCCCTGCCTCCACCTGCCCGTAGATAGACGGTTTCATGCTGACGCTTGGCAAATGGTAATGTGTCCCGATTTCACGATGCTTCTCCTCTGCACTCACGCCCGTGTCGTAAAACATATTATGTATCAGTAAGACCGCCGGTTCAAATACGTTTCCGTACACCTTCCGCACAAGCCCTTCATAGGTTTCTCTGTAAAAGTCCGTATTCTCATCGTTGACCGAAAACTCAATACTGACAAAATCCGGCTTAAATGCCAGCACATCTTCGTCCACTCTGGCCACGCCAAACTGCGACGGTGTGCCGCCCACTCCGGCGTTCACATAGGTAAACGCCGTCTTGGGGAACCGCCTCACGAACCAGTCATAGACCAGATAAGCATAACAGTTCGTATACTGTGAGGAGACGGCGCCCTGCGTGATGGAGCCGCCCAGAAACGCCAGCGTCATGCGGTCGCCCCGTTCGGCCCGTCTCATCAGCTCTTTCATCCGGTACAAATTCCCCCTGTTTACAAGTCCCTTTTCGGTATGTATTTCATATCCCATTTTTTAGCCTCCATTTAGCTAATTGATTATTTGAAGCCGCGACAGATCATTTTTCATTATTGCCGTTTCTCTGGGCTTTATTTTACTATCGCGGCTCCAAAATAACAAGTACTGCTAAACTCATTTTGCTTTTTCATGAAATATACACAAATTATATTAGCTAATTTTAGTTATTCATTAGTTTCATATCGCCTAATTTTAATCTCCTCAACTCATCCATCAGCCTTCGCATCAATGCCTGTCACGCTACTGCTTTGCCTCCGGCAAACGCAGACGAAACAGCCGCTTCATCAACTGCCTGAAATTGAACGGCAGGAGGGGATAAATATAACTCTTGTCCGACAAAGTCTTATTGAAGACAATGGATAGTACGAAAAATACGATCGCTCCCACATAGCCGTAAATGCCGAAAGTCGCTGTCAAAATAAGATTGATAATTCGCATAAATTTAAGTGCGTAACCAAGCTCGTAATTCTGCTGGGTGTAGTTGGCGATGGCGACAAACGCCATGTAGAGCATCACCTCCGAATTGAACCAGCCGCTGTTGACAGAGAACTCGCCAAGCACCAGCGCCGCCATCACACTCAAAGGAGTGCTTAGCATATTCGGCGTATTGACCGCCGCCAGCTTCAATCCGTCAATGGCCAGTTCCAATATTAAAAACTGCGCAATCAGCGGAATGTTCGATTCCTCCTGCAGCATGATAAACTGAAAGCTGTCGGGAACCCACTGGGGATTTTCCATAAGCAGAAGAAACGTAGGTGTCATAATATAGGTCAGGATCGAAATAATAAACCGCGTCAGCCGCAGATATGTCCCAGTAATAGGCGGAAAATAATAATCGTCCGCCTCCTCCACGATATCAAAAATGGAAGTCGGCACAATCATGGCGGAGGGCGAATTGTCCACCAAAATCACGATATCTCCCTCAAGCACCTGGGCTGCCGCCACATCCGGCCGCTCCGTAAACTTAAATTTCGGGAAGGGATTAAACCATTTCCGCTGATAAAGACACTCTGCCAGACTCTCCTGATTCATGGTCAGCGCATCCACTTTAATGTTCTGAATCCGCTTCTTCACTTTCTCCAAAAAAGCGTGATCCACCCGGTTATCCATATAGCAGAGCACGATATCCGTCTGAGAACTTTTCCCTGCATTCATCATTTCCATACGAAGCTCAGTGCTTCGGATGCGCCTTCTGATCAGGGCCGTGTTAAAGACCACTGTCTCCACAAAACCGTCCTTACTGCCGCGCAGCGTCTTATCCTTGTCAGGCTCCGAAACGCTCCTAGCGGGATAGGTTCTGGAATCGATCAGCACACATCTGTCATAGCCGTCGATAAAGAGCGCGAACACACCCGACAGTACATTGTATATGATCTCATCCCACTTGTCCTTGAGATCCACCTCCACATAGGGCGTGGCCTTCTTCGCCATCTCATAGGCGTTCTCCGGCATCTTGTCCGGCGTCAGACCGATGAAGTACTGTAGAATCTTCATCATCAGCTCGTCTTTACAAAAGCCGTCAATAAAATAGATACATGCCTGTCTGCCGCCCACATCAATCACGCGATAGACCACATCGAAGCTTGTATCCGGCGCCATATGCGCTTTCATGTACGCCATGCTTTCCTGCAGGGAGGTTGTCATTTTTTCTTTATTTTCCAACGCAAAAACTCCTTCCGTGACTTACCATTGTTTCCCATAGTATGTCTTGGAAGGAGTTGTCTTATGCACGCCGGATGCCGATTCCTCTATCCTTTACTGCTTCCCGGTGCTTCCGTGCCCGCCCCGATCCGCATTGGCAAGATGATCTACCTCGTCAAAAATGATCTTCGGCTGATTCTCCATAATGCGAAACTGGCAGATCCGGTCGTTCACATGAATCTCCGTATCCCTGACCGCATAGGCCGGCATAAACCATTGATCGTTGTCCCCGCAGTAGGAAGCGTCGATCACACCCTGATGATTGGTCTGTATGATACCGAAATTTTTGAAGGTAGAACTTCTCGGCACCACATGCGCCTCATACCCTGCCGGCAGTTCCATCGCCACCCCAAGGGGTATCAGCTTAAACTCTCCCTTTTTTAAGACCACATCCTCCGCCGCGCGTAGGTCAATCCAGTCCGACTTGCCGTCTATGTAAGCCAGTTTCTCAATTTTATCCGTAAAATATTTAATTTTAATCTGTTCCATTTGCACCATTCCTCCATGTCAGAGCCTTTTACTGCGATCTAACTCTTTTTTCCCGTCACGCATAATTCTCGCAGTAAAGCACCGGATTTGAGGGATCGGTCTGCTGTAAGCTCTTTTGTACGTCAATCACCCTCTGGTTACTGCTCCCTTTCCAGAGAAGTTTCACGTCCTTCAGCTCCTTTTGAAATTCTCCGTCCACAAGAACATCCACATACTGCATCATCGGATAATGCAGAACATCCTCCCATCGATCCCCCGTGTAAAGCCAGATTGTTTTATTCGGATATTTCTCTTTTACCTCTTCCATCAGGTTTCTCACGCCCAGCCGGTTGGCCGAGTGGAGTGGATCTCCGCCCGAAAGAGTAATGCCGCTGATGTAGGATTTCTCTAACTGTGAAAAGATTTCCCGCTTCGCCGTCTCGTCAAAAGGAATACCGCCGTCCGGGTCCCATGTAAGGGGATTCTGACACTCCTTACAGCAGTGGGAACAACCGGCTACCCAGAGTACCACCCGCAGACCGTCGCCGTTTAGCATATCGTCTTTCGTTATATTATGATATCTCATAAAAATATCTCTCTTTCCTGTGAAAACCTCTGCATTCCATGCAGAGCCATCATTCGCTGCGGCTTCGCCTTCGCTCATGATGGACGCTCGCCATAAACTTGCGCTCTTCTGCAAGCAGAGACCGCATGTTTCCGTCTCGCTGTTTTCACATACTCTTCCTCTCCGCGATCTCCGCCATTTTTGCTTCGCTCAGACGGGTGTCGCCATGGACGCGGGAATAGGCGAGATACCCGTTCATGCGGTCGATCTTGGTCAGATTGCGGCTGCCGCATACGGGACAGACGTCCATCTCAAGCTCCTGATGCCCGCAGTCGTCACAATAAGCCAACGACAGGTTCACACCCTCATAAAAGCCCATATCCATCGCCCTGCGGATCAGCGTCTTGATGGCTTCCATATTATAATCGATCGGATATTTCACATACTGGATTTTTCCGCCGTTGGCCATCTCCCAGAAGCGGTACTCCAAATCCTGCTTTTCTATCGGCGTGATATCCTCCGTCACATGGCAGTGGAAACTGTTGGACACATAGTCCCTGTCAGACACGCCCTCCACAATACCGTACTTGGCCCTGAACTGTTTCACCTGCAAACCGCAGAGATTCTCAGCCGGTGTGCCATAAATTGCGTAAAGATGCCCGTCCGCTTCTTTATATTCCTCAATCTTATGGTTGATGTGTTCCAGTACTTCCAAGGCAAAAGCGCCGTCCTCCACAAGCGATTTCCCGTTGTAAAGTTCCTGCAGCTCATTGAACGCCGTAATGCCGAAGCTGGCTGTCGCAGACTTTAAAATCGGTTTAATCTTATCGTGAAGCTGCAGATGTCCACCCAGAAAACCGCCCTCGCAATAGGCAAGCGGGTTCGTGGACGCGCGCATCTCGCCCAGATAAGCATACGTCCTGATGTGAAGCTGGCGGATCAGATTCAGGTAATAGTCGAGCACCTCATAAAACTCCCTGCCCTCCTGTCTGGATTTCGCCAGAATCATGGGCAGATGCAGCGAAACCGCTCCCACATTAAATCTTCCCACAAAGACAGGCACATCCTTCTCGTCAGCCGGGTGCATACCGCCCCTCTCATACCATGGAGAGAGGAACGCGCGGCACCCCATAGGCGAAATCACTTTGCCGTACTGCTTGTACATGCCGGCGATATACCCTTTTCCGGTAAGGCTCAGCCAGTCGGGGTACATCGTCTTTGCGGAGCACTTTACCCCGGCCTCAAACACGTCCTCAAGCTCTTTGCCCGGACCGTGTAAATTCTCATCATATAAAAATACAATCTTCGGAAAAAGCACAGGTTTCTTGCATTCCTTCTTTCCCTGCCCCATCCTGCGTACATTGAGCATCTGAATCGTCGCCAGCCGCGCAAAACGCCCTGTCCCGATTCCGGCAGTCACGGTAATGAAAGGATAATCACCGCGGCTGCTTGCCACCGTATTAAATTTATATTCCCAGCCCTGAAAGCCCTGCTCGAACTCTTTCGTTACATCCGCAAGGGATTCCGCTTCCGCTGTTTCCGTGTCAATTCCCAGCTTTTTATATTTCTCGATGTTTCTCTTGTAAGATTTCTCCGCGTAGGGCTCTAAAATTTTATCCACCTCCGGCACCGTAAAACCGCCGTACTGCTGGCTCGCCGCGCTCAAAACGATATCGCCTATGACATCGAATGCCACATCCAGCGTCTTCGGCTCGTTGTACCATATATTTCCCATCTCAAAACCGCCGGAAAGCACCTCCGCCACATTGAAGAGACAGCAGTTCATCGTATCTCTTCTCGCAGACATATCATGAACATAAATATAGCCGTCCCTGCATGCCTGAATCTCCTCCGTGGTCATAAAAAATTTCTGGTAAAGCTCTTTGTTAAACTGGTTAAAAATCAGGCTGCGCTTCGTGGAGACAAGAGCGCTGTCCGTATTAGCATTCTCCTTATCACCGATATACATGATAGACTGGCTCTTCTTATAGACATCGTCCATCATGCGCACAAAATCCTGTTTGTAATTGCGATAATCGCGATAGCTCTTCGCCACAATCGGCTTCACATCTTCCAGCGCGCTCTCCACGATATTGTGCATGATCTGAATAGGTATCTTCTCCTCGTTCAGCTCATTCACCTTATCGACAACCGTCTGACAGATATGGCGCTTCTCCTCCTCCGTGAATTTGGTAAGGGCACGGTATGCGCTCTTCCCCACCGCATCGATAACTTTTTGGACGTTAAACGCCTCCAGACTTCCGTCCTTCTTGATCACCTTCACGCCTTTGTCCGGCTGGTATTCAAGACCATAATTCTCCCCTTCCAAATGACCCAATTCAAATTTACTACTCATACACCCCTCCGTAGCTTTATCCCCTGCAAATTTGCAGTTTTTCCACAAAATATAGTGTCAGTTAACATAATAATACAATATCTTGCGGTTTAGGACTAGTATACGGTAATAAACATGTTATGTCAATGCAAACACTTCGCAAAAAATGCCAAAAAGGGATATGCCTTTTTGTGACATATCCCAAAAGCAATTAGTCCGCCTGTTCACCTTCATATAATGTAAGCGTTCTCTGCAAATGAAGCCGGTAAGCATCCGCCACGGTATCCGGCGCCAGAATCTTCGCCCCCGCGCCGAGTCCCGTAAGCCATCCGAAAAACTGTCCGCTGACCGCCACCTGCACCCTGACGGAAAAATGCGCGTCGTCCCGGATGCGGACAGCCGCGTCCCTGCCGAAGCGGTCCATCACCACGCCAATCAGACCGTTCTCAAACAGCAGGGTGACAACTTCTTCCCTGCCGCCGTACATACCGAACGTCTTGTTGGCATAATCCGCAATGTCAAATCGTTCAAAGAGCGCCGCTCCCTCCCGCTTTTGCTCCAGCACCCGAATCTTTGCCATTTTATCCACCCGGAAGTGTTTGATCTTGTCCTCCTCGCTGTCGTGGGCGATCAGATAGTAATACTCATCCTTGCAGGTGAGCGCCCACGGACTTGCCTGATAAGGTTTGCCTCCCCGCCTGGGCACAAGCTCTCTTTGCAGATTCCACTCGAGGTATTGAAACGAGATCTGCCGGTTTCCCTGTATCGCTCTGTGGATATCGTCCACCACATAATAGATACTCTCGTTTGCCGTCTTAATGCGGTTCGCCACATAGACCTGCCTTTGAAGCTGTCCCGCCTCCGCTTTCGAAGCCAGTTTCTCAATCTTGGAAATCAGTTCTCTGGACTTATTTGCTGTCAAAAAGCGGGATGCCTGCACCGTCTCCACCAAGAGCTTTAGCTCCGCCAACTCGAAATCCCGCCCGGCCAGATAATAACCGCCCCCCGTCTTCGCCTTGACCAGCATAATATCATATCCAAAATCAATTAGTTGGTTGATATCGTCATATATACTTTTTCGCTCCGCTTTCACATCATATGCCGCCAAGGCGTCAATCAAAGCCTGCGCGCTCATACAGTGTTCCTCATCGGACTGCTCCGTCAATATCTTTAATAAATACAACAATTTCTGCTTTTGCTTCGTCGATCTTGCCATGAACCTAACCTCGTTCCCATACCGCCAACAACTCTTCCGGACGGCGGATCTCATGATCCGTCCGCACTTCCAATCCTTCGCCTAGCCATCCGTACTGATCAAATAGAAGAAAGGGCGTTCGTCTGAGAACCCCCTTCCATTTTCTTCCTAAAATAAATGCGCTGCAAACACTATGCCGTTGTACTTCCGTCCGCCGCATCCGCCTGCGTCCCCAACGCCGCTTTCGCGTCCTTGCTCCTTCTCCACTTCACACCGATCACACACGCAACAATCACTAGCGCAACAATCAGTACAAACAGAAGCAGATACGATAAAAACGAGTTAACAAATAAAATTAAGTTTGCCATCTTTCCACGTCCTTCTCTTTCCTAATTGCTTTGTTTCCGACGAAAAATCTGTCCGAAACCGCTTTCTCCAATTACATTTACAGATATGATACCACCAATTAGAAGGTATCGTCAAGCAGTTCCGTGCCGTCCGCCGCCGTGGTAGCCAGCCTGTCGCACCGCTCGTTCTCCGGGTGTCCGTCGTGCCCCTTGACCCACTGAAAAGTAACACGATGCGGCTCCATCGCGCGAAGAAGACGCTCCCACAAATCTATATTTTTGACAGGCTTATTTCCCGCCGTTTTCCAGCCCTTTTTCAGCCATCCTTCAATCCAGTGTTTATTAAAGGCGTCCGTCACATATCGGGAGTCGGAGATCAGCAGCACTTCGCACGGCTTTGTGAGCGCCTCCAGACCCACAATCACCGCCATCAGTTCCATCCGGTTGTTGGTCGTCTTTTTGTAGCCAGCAGAATATTCCCGCTCGTGCAGTGTCCCCTTGCCGTCAATATATTGCAGCACCGCGCCGCAGCCGCCCGGCCCCTCCGGGTTGCCTCTCGCTGCGCCGTCCGTGTAGATTGTCACTTTCATACGAATCCTCCCTGTCAAAGCAATTTACTGCGATGACACATTTTTCCATCTATTCTCTATTCCAGCTCCCGTCCCGCAAAAACCGCTCCGCCATCGTCTCCGCCGCTGCCGTGATGCCCTCGTCATACTTTAACATCCGCAGAAGCGCGATGGCATTTCGGGTGGACGCCGGTCCTTCCATCAACTGATAAGGAAAATAAATATCGTTCTCCTCAATCCGCTCTTCAAAGTGGTAATTGTCGTACTCCCGTTCCAACAGTTTCGTCAGCTCCACATCATGGGTCGCAGCAAAGCAGAGCGTATGCCCGGCCGCCAGCTTTCTCATAATCTGCGTCGATGCCGCAATGCGCTCCACCGTGTTGGTCCCCCGCAGCACCTCATCCACAAAGCAGAGCACAGGGCGTTCTTCCGCCTGCTCCACCCGATCCAGAATCCGTTTGATAGACTTGATCTCCACCATATAGTAACTGTCGCCACCCGCCAAATCATCCCGCAGTGACATGGAAGAATAAATACGGTAAAAAGGCGCTTCATAGCTGGCGGCCGCACAAGTATGCACCGTCTGTGAAAGAAGCGCGTTCACTGCCACTGCACGCAGAAACGTGGACTTTCCCGAAGCGTTGGAGCCGGTCAGGAGCACCCCTCTTTTCGCATTCAAGTCGTTCGCCACCGCCTCGCGAAGCAGCGGATGGTACAGCCCCTTGACACAGAGGGAAAGTCTCTTCCCCTCATCCTCATAAAGCCCCGGCACGCACCACCCCTGCCCCAGACTTTTCCTGAAAGAGCCGACCGCCACCGCACATTCGAGTTCTCCCATCACAGTGATCAGCCTGTCCACCTCGCCCATATGATTCTGCAAGTCATGCAGCGCCTTGTTAAAGCGGATCAGATCCATATAAAAAAGCATCCGCAGATAGTCAAACAAAACCTCCAACGGATTGCCGCTTCCCTGTTTCGCGCCGGAAACAAGATAGGAGCTTTTCATAAACCCCCGCAGACTTTTGCAGGCTTCCCTGACTGCCGCAAGTTCTTCGTCAATCCCTCCGATTTCCGCTTTCCCCAGTTCCTCTCCGCCTTTTAAGAGCCTTCTCACATAGGCAAAACTGGTGACGTACGGCTCGATCTGTCGGTATTCCTTAAAATAATCGATCAGATTATGGCACAGAACCCCGAACAGACATACTAACCCCACCGGCAAAGAGAGAAACATACATCCTATACTCAGAAGGATCAGTCCGTCCCAGAAAAAATATCTGTCGCTTTTCCGCTCTCCCAAAAGGTCGAGGTGATCCAGATATTCGTAGATAGAGTGACGGCCCGTCCGTCCTAACTGAAAAAAAATTCTCTGCAGTCCGCGCCTCTTCTCCTCCCGCTCCATAAAAAGCGTGATCCGCCGTTCTGTTTTTTCAAGCTCGTCCACAGTCGCTGCCGGGGTTCTCAGCCTGTAGTACAGATACTCGTCGCCCGCCGCCGAGAGACAGGTATTCATCCGCTGATACACCGCATCCATATACAGATCATTCCAAGTAATATCGTCGATCTGATCCGTAGTCTTGTGTTTCTCATAGTACATACTGATGTGGGCAAGTTCCTCCGCCCCGTAAGTCCGTCCGGGCGGCGTGCCGTAACCTACATAGATCTCCTGCAGCCTTCTTTCCAAGAACTTTCTGCTGTCCACATATTCTTTTGTCATGACAAGCACAATGGCAAGCAGAATCAAACATATAAAAATAAAAGCGTCCATTCTCACCTGAGACTGTCTATAATCTCATTTGCCTTTCTATAGATTTCCTCCACATCTGTCCCTTTCGCAAACTGCCCGTTCTCATACAAAATCCTGCCGCGGATCATCGTCATTTTCACATTCTGCTTGCTGCCGCTGTAAACGATATTTTTCGCAATGTGATTGAATGGCTGCATATTCGGCTGGTGTAGATCAATCATAATCACATCCGCCTGCTTACCCGCCGCAAGCACGTCCGCGTCCGGCAGATTCATTGCCCTTGCGCCGTTTACCGTCGCCATCTTCAAAACTTCCAGCGCGTCCACAGCCGCCGCATCCTGCTCTCTTAGCTTGGCAAGCCCCGTAACCAGAAACATTTCACGGAACATGTCGAGGCAGTTGTTGCTCGCAGGGCCATCCGTGCCGATCGCCACACGAATTCCCCGTTTCAGGAACGCGGAAATGGGCGCGATGCCGCTGGCAAGTTTCGTGTTGGAACCGGGATTCGTGACAACGCTTAACCCCCGTTTCGCGAAGATATCCATATCCTCCTCATCCATCCAGACACAGTGGTAACCGCCCCCGCCGTAATCAAACATGCCGAGGGAGTCCAAGAGTTTTACCGGAGACATGCCGTAGCGCTCCTTACAGCCCTCCACCTCCGCCTTTGTCTCGGAAAGATGGGTAAATACCGGCGCCTGATACTTGTGCGCCATGGCCGCCACCTGTTCCAAAAGTGCCCTTGAACAGGTATATTCCGCATGAAAACCGATAAAGTAAGAGTGCAGAGGATCTAACGCGTTTAAAGCATGATACCGCTCCTCCATCTGCGCAAGAGATTCTTCAAACCCCTCCTGTCCGCTGGCGCCGCTGACCTGCACACACCGCATTCCCATCTCCACACAGGCCTTCGCCGTCATTTCCGGGTTCAGGTACATCTCGAAAATGGATGTAATGCCGCTGGTCAGATACTCAAGAACAGCCAGCTTCGTGAGATGATAAATCATTTCGCCATCCAGTTTATCTTCCATCGGAAACACCTGCTTCGTCAGCCAGTCCTGCAGTGGCAGATCGTCCGCATAAGAACGCAGAAACGTCATAGCGGAATGAGTGTGGGCATCCTTGAAGCCCGGCATCAGGAGATTCCCTTTGCAGTCGATCTCCCTGTCCCAGACAATGCCTTCAATAGAAAGGGACTGGCAGACTGCGGCAGCGCCACCGGCCTCCCCCACATAAAGGATTTTGTCATCCTGTACCCAGAGTTCCCCTTCCATAATATCTGTGGTTTCCATGGTAAGAATTTTTGCGTTGTAAAATCTGTATTTCATGGTTTATCTATAATCCTCCCTTTCCCTTGTTCTTGCCCCGGACGCGCATTTGATAACATGCTCCTCTATCAGGCAGTTGACCCTTTCCGGCGCATCCGTATTGGAATTATGTCCTGCATTTTTGATCCATTCCAGTCTGATTCCGGTATACTTATGCCACGCCCTGTTATATCTGATACAGGAGCCTGCATGATCTTTTTCACCACACAACAAAAGCGCCGGGCAGAGAATCCGATAGGGAAGATCCCTTTCCATCGCCTCTGCCAGTATACGAAAACCATGCCCTGCCAGTTTCGCATATCTTTCCTTCTGTCCCTCATAACCCTTCATAGTATCATACATCAGCTTTCTTCCGTATTCCGAGACGGCGATCCCTTTTGTCCCCGACCACAGCAGCCATTTCCACGGATAATAGCGGTAAACCGGCTCCATCCTTTTTAACAGCCATATTTCTGCATCCGACACATATCTTCTCTGCAGCGGCGCCGAGTCTATCGAGACAAAACCCTTTAGCTTTTCAGGAAATAGCTGCGCATATGCCTGCCCCACATATCCGCCCATCGACTGCCCTATGATAACAGGATTCTTCAACTCTTCTAGCGTCAGGATCTCGTCCAGCCATTTCGCCTTGTCAAATAAGTCAAAATGAAAATCAAAAGGCGTGGAAGACGCATGTCCCGGCGCATCCCAGACAAACACGCTGTACTTTTCTTCAAAATATGACATCTGCTTATCGAACAGGTGGTGGTCTGCGGTCAGACCGGGCAGAAAGACAAGCGTCATGTCCGAATCTCTCTTTTTACTGATCCAATAGTGAATGACGCCGCAGCGGGTACGGTATTCTCTTTGCAGTAGCATGGATATTTCTCCTTACATTCTCATTCGCAATACAGGCTAGAATAAACGTTCCGGCAGGCAGGCTTTCCTTCCCGTTCATTCTCTGCCTGCGCACTGCTCAATGCCATCATACAAGTTTTCCGGCCCAAACCCCTCCGGCAAAAGCTCCGCCAACGTCATCACGCGGTAGTCCTCCGGAGACTTTGCCACGATAATCTGAAACTGTGGCGGCTCACAAAACTCCCGCATCACCTGTCTGCAGACGCCACAGGGATAGGCATACTGTGTCAGTTCCTCCCCCTCGGGGCTTCCCACAATGGCAATCGCGGCAAACTCCCGCATCCCTTCGCTGACCGCCTTAAAAAAGGCCGTCCGTTCGGCGCAGTTGCTCGGTCCGTAAGCCGCATTTTCAATATTACAGCCCGTGATAATCTGTCCGTCCGCGGTAAGCAGGGCAGCTCCCACCTGATAATGGGAATAAGGCGAGTAGGATTTCCTTCTCGCCTCTATCGCCGCCGCAATCAGATCACGTATTTTTTCTCCTGTAAGCTCTGTATATCCTGCCATGGCACTCCCTTTTCCAATCTGTGAATCAGATATCCGTCACTTATCCTTTAAATGAACGCTTTGAATTTCGAGACAGACTCCACCAAAAGTTTCTCGAACCTGGGCGCAACCGCGTTAGCCGCTTCCTGCACTTCCTCATGTGTCAGGGGTGCGCTGTTCATGCCTGCCGCCAGATTGCTGACACAGGACACACCGCAGATCTTCATGCCCATATGGTTCGCCGCAATCGCCTCCACAACGGTGCTCATGCCGACCGCGCTGGCTCCCAGCTTGTGAAGCATCTGAATCTCAGCGGGCGACTCGAACGAAGGCCCTGTGAGCTGCGCGTAAATGCCCTCAAACAATTCAATATCATTCTCTTTTGCCGTCTCTTTGATGATTGCCTGTAAATCCTCATCGTAGACATGGGACATATCCGGAAATCTGGTGCCAAGCTCTTCGATATTCGCCCCGATCAGCGGATTCGGCGCAAAAAGGGAAATATGATCCTGTATCAGCATCAGACTGCCCGCATGAAACGCCGGATTGATCCCGCCGGAAGCGTTCGTCAAAAAAAGCACTTCTGCGCCCATCATTTTCATCAGGCGGGTGGGCAGCACCACATCCGTGATGGGATATCCCTCATAGTAATGAACGCGTCCCTGCATCAGGACAACAGGCACTTCATTTATGTAGCCGAAAATAAACTTTCCGGCATGTCCCGGCACAGTGGATACCGGAAAGCCCTCAATCTCGCTGTAGGGAAGCTCCGCCTTCACATCCACCACCTTCGCAAAATTTCCAAGGCCGGAGCCGAGAACTACCGCCACTTTCGGCTCGAAGTCAATTTTCGCTTTATAGCAGTCGTAACATTTTAAGAGTTTATCATATACTGGGTTCATATACTTACCACCTTTCTTTTTTATGGTAAGTATATCACACTCTCCCCCATTTGACATCCATTATTATCCCATCTTCTCCGCAATCAGTATGTCCATACAATGCTGATGCGGCACGCCGCCGCTGCCGCAGTCAAAAATGATTTCTTCATTTTATGAAACAGCCAGTCGTGGTACAGCCCCTGCAGTTCCCCGGACCGCCAGTTTCCCCTTTCGATCTCAGCCGGTTCCCTGTCCGGCGCTTGGTCAACAAAAGGCAAAAGCAGATATCCGCTCAACCATATAGCGAAAAAAGGGAACCCTGATATGAATTTCTCATGTCAGAGTTCCCGCTCTATGAATCCCGAAACGCATCCTGCCAAATGCACTCCGCCAATCCCCCATACACCGCGAGCACAGTGATCGACAAATTCCGCCATGTCATCCAGTAGTGCTCGTATGCATGATTCCTCGTAACCAGATACCAGAGAAACGGAGATATTGCGATCAGAAGACAGGAAAGCATCTTCCCCCACTGCATTCTCCCTCTGCTTTTATATACAAAGATGACCGTAAACAGCGCTGCGACTACCCCCAGAAGCACACACGGCGTATTCCGGAAGACCGACAGATTTTTCGCCACCACATGTCCCCATGTAAGCGCCTTTTCCCCCTCCAGCGCACTCCGGAACAAAAGACTCTGAGCCGCGTCCGAAAGCACATTGTCCTCTAAAAACAAGGTCGCCGTAAGCCACTTAGACGCCCACTGTACAACATAGCCCACGCCCCACGCACAGGAACCTGCCACAATCGTTTTTATCCGGTTTCCCATGCCGCTCTTATATTGCAGAAGGATAATCAGGGGAACCATCAATGTCACCAAAGGCCAGGTGAGCAGATCCATATAGGCCGTCAGCATACCGACGCTCATAAAAAACAAGCCGTACCGTTCACGCCATTTCGGAAACCGCAGCAGCAGCATCGCAGATATCATATAAATATAAAAGCACACGGAATAATCCAGACTCAGCATTACAATTAACTGCATACCGGCGGCCCAGAAAAGGAGAAACGGCATTTGCAGATATCCGTGTTTCCTCTTCCGAAACATGCAGAGCAGCAAAGACATCAGCAAAAGCTGCAAAATAACATTTAAATAGACCAGATCCTGATAACTGAACAAGGTCAACAGCGGTTTCAATAAGACCAGATATCCGTGCCAATAGCGCTCATAGCTGTCGCATGTAAACTTCTGACCGTTGTATTCCCCCTGCGCGAAGGTCAGTCCGTGATTCCACTCATCGTTAAACGTGTAGCACCGCAGTACCTTCTGGATATAGTTTTCCCCTGTCGAAGGCATGGGAGTAGCCGCCGCCTTTAACATCAAAAACTCGGTATTATTGTCCAGTGTAGACATCGCATATCCCGCGATATACTGGTGCCATCCCTCCCTGCTCTCGATGCTTTCCAGACTGGCCGCGTAATTGTCCGCCATCAGGGATACCGGTATCTTATATACGGCCAAAAGCAACAGAATGCCAAGAACCATACCCGATATCAAAAGAGCCGCCGCCTGCGGCACATGTTTCATTCCCTCTTTCATACACTCACATTCTTTCCCTGTCGCATACTGCCATCCCCATTCTCCCGGCGCGTTTCCGTATCCCAGCCCCTCCCATAGACAGCTCTTATGCCGTTATGCCGATTCTTCCGGACTTTAGCTGCCAAGCAGTCCCTTTTTCTCCAGAAACTCCTTCGCCACTTCCCGGTCCTCCCTGCCGTTTGCTTCCACCTCATAGTTCATCTGCTGCATCTCGTCCTCAGTAATGAGCCCGTTCATTTTCTCCAGAATACCCCGAAGCTCCGGGTATTTTTCCAGCGCATCCTTCCTCACAATCGTTCCCGCGTCATAGGTCTCAAAAAACACCTGATCATCCGTGAGCAATACATGGTTGTTGGCCGCAAGCTGCGCATCCGTTGTGAAAGCGTTAATGACATCCACCTCTTCGTTTTTTAACGCTTCATATTTCAGGGCAATTTCCATCTGTACCGTATTCTTAAACTGCATACCGTAAGCATCGCAAAGTCTGGGATACCCCGTCTCCAGTTCAATATAATCCGGGTTGCCGCCAAATGTAAGTTCCCCGGAAGCCGCCGCCAGATCCGAATAGGTCGAAAGACCGTACTGTTCCGCAGTATCCTGTCTGACTGCCAGCCCATAAGTATTGGAAAAGCCGTACAGTCCCGTCCATGTCAGCCCGAGCGCGTCATACGCCGACAGCAATTCCTCGTAGAGCTTGTCGTCATCCTTCTCCATCTCTTCCTTTTTCAGTACATTTAACCATGCCGATCTGGTATACTCAGGGTAGAGATCGAACTCCCCTTTCACGAGCGCGGGATGAATGTTCGTCGTGCCGCCTCCCACACCTTTGGTAATCTCCACCTCATAATCTGTCCCGTCCTCAATCAACTGTGCCATGATCTCCGTCAGAATATACTGTTCTGTCATAGGTTTAGACGCAATTCTGATCGGTTCCTTCTTTCCGCAGGCACAAAGCCCGCACGCGATGCACACCAATGCAATCGCTGCCATTCTCTTTTTCGTACTTTTCATCTTCTCCTCCATTCCGTAACCCTTCTCACATACCGCCGATAAGCTGTTTCACAAACCCGTCCCTCGGCGCATGTAAAAGTTCCTCCCTTTTGCCTTCCTGCCAGATTACCCCATCCTTCATAATCAGAATGCGGCTTCCCAGCTTAAACGCCTCCTCTATATCATGCGTGATAAACACAATGGTTATTCCCGTTTTTTTCTGCAGAGCCAAAAGCTCCCCCTGTAACGCGCGCCTCGTAATCTCATCCACCGCTCCGAAGGGCTCGTCCATCAGCAGGATGTCCGGAGACGCCGCCATAGCCCTCGCAATCCCCACGCGCTGTTTCTGTCCCCCGGAAAGCTGCCTCGGGAAACGCTTTGCCAGTTCCGCCGGAAGCTCCACCAACTCCAGCATTTTCACGGAAAGCTTACGCCTGTCCTCTTTCGACAGCTTCTTGTCAAGGCCGGGAACATAACATATATTGTCTTCCACCGTCAGATGCGGAAACAGCTTCGCCCCCTGTACCGCATAGCCGATCCTTCTGCGCAGGCGTGTCAGATCGCAGGCTGACAGCCGCTCTCCCTCCACCAGCACTTCCCCCTCCACAGGCAGCACCAGTCCGTTTATCATCTTGAGAAGCGTCGTCTTTCCGCACCCGGAAGGCCCGATTATCACAAGGAACTCTCCCTTTTCCACGGCAAGGGTTATCTGGCGCAGCACCTCATGGTCTCCATAGGATGCCGACACATTCCGTATTTCAATCGCCTTATTCAATGCCGTACCTCCTGTTCACAGCCTTCTGTACTCTCGCAAGCAGCCAGTCGCTAAAAAGCGCCAAAAGCGCAATCAGCACCGATCCCGCCGCCGTAAGCGTCATATTGTAAGTGGTGATGCCGCGGTAGATCGCAGCGCCCAGTCCGCCGGCGCCGATAAAAGAAGCAATGCCTCCCATCGCAATGATCATCACAACCATGTTGCGAAACCCGCTGATGATCACCGGAAGCGCCAGCGGAATCCGAATCCCAAGCAATATCTGCCGCCCGTCAGAGCCAAGCCCCTCCGCCACCTCCAGAATACCCGCATCCACATTCGTGAGGCCGGTGTAGGTATTTCTGACAATCGGGAGCAGGCCGTAAACAGTCAGGGCAATAATGGCCGTCTTATTGCCGATCCCCGTAAAAGGAATCAGAAATCCCAGAAGGGAAATGGACGGAATGGTATAAATCACATTGATCACACTCAAAACCCCCCCGGCAAGCTTTTTATGTCCGCTGATAAAAACACCAAGCAGAATCCCCAACACGCCCGCGCACACCACTGCCGTCAGAGAAATCCGGATATGCTCCAGCAGACAAGTCATAAAAAACGCCCGCCGCTCCCAAAGAATCTGTATGATCTGCATAACTGCCACCCTGCTGTAAAATAATCTGTTTACCGCCTGAAACTCTATTTGCCAAACATGAGCCAGATGCCTGAAACGAAATATCCCGGCGCCTGACTCAAAAGAATTTCATCCTTTAAGTAAGATATCACATAAATAGGAGATTCGCAATCATAAGTGTTGTGTCACAGTTCATTCTGCCACAACTCAGCACGCGCCATTCGCAAAATCGCGCTTTCAGCGCTTCTCGCTGCTTCGCAGCTCATTTTTTCTCCTCTGCGGGCGCTCCCTCAGAGGATGATCCGTTCGTCAAATTCATGCAAGCATGATTTGCCACCGCCACAGTTCAGCCCACGCCCATTCGCAAAATCGCACGTTCCGTGCTCTCCGACGCTCCGCGTCTGCTTTTGCTCATTAGCGGGCGTTCCCTCAGAGCATCATTCGCCATCCAAATTCGTGCAAGCACGATTTGTCCGGCAAATGCGCTCTGGCTGAACTGTTAGATAATAATACAAACCATCCCTCCGTTGCAGTCGTTGACGATTTTCTGCATGGTCTCTTGAAGTTTGATCTGGCTCTCCTCGTTAATCATGGAAATTTTTCCGGTTATGCCGTCGTTGACGAGCTGCTCCACGGTTTTACCGAAAATGTTTGTCTCCCAGATTCCTTCCTCTCCGGTATCCGCATCGGAGATAAACTGTATCAAATCTCTGGCCTGTTCCTCCGTCCCCACAATGGGCGATATCTCCGTCTCAATGCTCGCCTTAATCATATGGATACTGGGGCTTTCCGCCTTAATCTTGACACCAAACTTATTTCCCTGTTTGATCAACTCCGGCTTCTCCAGCACGATCTCCTCCCTGTCAGGCATGACCACGCCGTATCCTTTGTATCGCACGGCCTCCAGTGCGTGCAGCACCTTCACATACTCGCGCTTCATTTTCGCCATCTCCCGCAGGGTGGCCAGAAGTTGATACTCGCTCTCTATGGACTCTCCCACAAGATCACTGAGCATCTCGTAGTAGTAGGCGTCATCCACGTCCAGAATGATCCGCACACTGCCGTCTGACATATTGATGCCGTCCAGCTTACATTTCTTGATATACTCGCTCTCCACTGTGAAACGATCCACCGTGATATCCCTGATATGATTCAGGTTGTTCATCAACAGCTTAAGCTGCGCGATGATATCTTTTTTCATTTTATGGTCGAAAGGCAGCATCTCCACCCACTTTGGCATATAAAACTCAATCATGGTGAGCGGAAACTCATAGAGAATATTTTCCATAATGTGGTTGATATCCTCTTTTTTAAGCTGCTCGCAGTTGATGGGCATAACCGTCACCTGATACTTCTCACTGATCTCGTCAGCCAGATTTCTCGTCTCCTCTGCATAAGGCTTTTCGGAGTTTAGGAGCACGATATAGGGTTTCCCAAGCGCCTGCAGCTCTCTGATCGTCCGCTCCTCCGCCTCCTGAAAGCTCTCTCTTGGCAGTTCCCCGAAAGAGCCGTCGCAGGTCACTACGATCCCGATCGTGGAATGATCCCGAATCACCTTTCTCGTACCGATCTCCGCCGCCTTCGTAAAAGGAATTTCCTCCATAGACCATGGCGTCTTGACCATGCGCTCCGCTTCCTTTTCCATATGCCCCGCAGCGCCTTCCACCATATAACCCACACAGTCCACCAGGCGCACCTTCACGTCGATGTCCGCGCCCAGCCTTACATGCGCCGCTTCCTTGGGAATAAATTTCGGCTCCGTAGTGGTAATGGTTTTGCCGCCCGCGCTCTGCGGCATCTCATCCTGCGCCCGCTCCCTCTCGTGCTCATCCTCCATGTAGGGAAGTACCAGAAGATTCATAAACCGCTTGATGAAGGTAGATTTCCCTGTCCTGACCGGCCCCACCACACCAAGGTAGATTTCTCCGCCCGTTCTGTGCTGTATATCTTTATACAGGTCATATGTATTATTCTGTAATATATCCATAAAAACTCCTCCTGCTTATACTGGTAAATGTATATGCAGAAGGATTCCTGTCTATGCGGTTTTATACCGCAAAATCTCAGAATCTACAAAGGTGCAGACCCGTCCCGGAAAATGCCGCTCTATTCTTTCAGCTTATGGAAAATAATGCAGTTTGGCTGCTCCACTTTTATCTCCTTGCCGTTCATCACAAGAAGCCCGTTCTTTAAATCCACGTTGAAGAAAGTCATGGAATTCGATTCGTGGTTTAAGGAAACAAGATGCCTGTTATCCGGGAAAAGATTCGCGTCTTTTGGATAATCTCCGCTGATCGGCAGGCAAAAAATCTTGGAAAGCATTCCCGTCTTCTGATCAACCTTATAGACAATCGCGCTGTTATCCCCGGCGTTGGAACTTACCACATATCTAAAATCCTCGGAAATATTGAGCGCGCTTGCCGCAGAGCCGCCCGCATGATACTCATTCAGCGTGGAAATGGTCTGCACTTTCTCAAACTCGGGGTTCCCGTTTTTCTCCTCGTAAGTATAGACTTCAATATAATTCTTCAGTTCGTGGACGATATAGAGAAAATGCCCGTCCTTCGAAAACTTCAGATGCCGGGGCGCTGATTCCAGTTCGCTGCGGATCATATCGATGGGCTTTAGCTTTCCTCTCTCGTGATCCACCCGGTAAACGTTCACATGATCAAGTCCCAGATCGGCAGCGCATAAATAGTGATTATCTCTTGTCATTTTCACACAGTTCACATGGGGTCTGAAATTGCGCTCGGCAATACTGCCAAGACCCTTGTGGTAAACCTCATCCGTGATCTCTCCGATGCCGCCGTCCTCCCGCAGACGAAGCACTGTGATCTTTCCGTCATGATAACCGCCCACAAAAAGGAGACTATCCTCATAATCCGTAGACAGATAGCAGCCTCTCATACCGTTTATCGATCCCTGATTGATTACTTCCAGATCACCGCCGGGCAAAATTTTATACGCCTCCACACCGAAATCCGTGATGGAATACAGATACTTTTCATTATGAGAAATGGTGATGTACGAAGAGTTCGTGATCTCCACCTGATTCTTCTCCAACATCCTGCCGTTTTGCAGATCTACATCATAAATCTTGATGCCATAATTATCTTCCTTCGCAGTCGTATAGGTAGACACATATGCTACATATTTATCCTGATTCATTCTGTTCCTCCATCTTCGGGCTTATCTTTTTCCTGATCCGGTGCCCTTATCTTTAGCAGAATTTTACCATAAATTCCGAAACTTGTTAATCCTTTTCTTAGGATTCTTCTCTATATTTAAAAACGCTATTTAAAAAAACTTCACCGTTTTTACATTTTTCCATTGACATCGTCCCTCAATCCAGTATAATGGGATTCGATATATGTTTAGTTTTAGTAAACTTTAAGTTTATTTTTACTGAATTATTGTGAGAAGACATGGGGGACATCATGGACAATACTTCCGCCCGGATAGATCTGGGAAACAAAATCAAGGAACTGCGAAACAAAAAAGGCCTGACGCAGGAAGAGCTGGCGGATCGTTGCGAGCTGTCAAAAGGGTTTATCAGTCAGTTGGAGAACGATCTGACCTCCCCCTCCATCGCCACGCTTGTGGACATTTTACAGTGTCTAGGCACCAGCCTGAAAGATTTCTTTCATGACGCGCGTGACGAGCAGATCGTCTTTGGAAAGGACGATTTCTTCGAAAAAGTCGACGCAGAACTGCACAACAAAATAGAATGGATCATCCCCAATGCCCAGAAAAACAAGATGGAGCCAATACGCGTCACACTGGAAAAGGGCGGTTCCACTTATCCGGATCTGCCCCACGAGGGCGAAGAATTTGGCTATGTACTCTCCGGCTCCATCACTGTCATTGTGGGAAACCGGAGCATCCGGGCCGCCAAGGGGGACGCCTTTTACTTCACCCCTGACTCGGAGCATTATATTAAGGCAAACGGTAAAAGCGGCGCTGTCTTCTTATGGATCAGCACCCCGCCAAACTTTTGACAGATGAAGCCGCGCTTACTTTTTACATAGGAAAAATAATCGGAGGATCTGCCTCATGAAAAAAGAACTGATTCAACTGATCGATATCTCGAAATCCTTTGACGGCCAGATGGTTCTGGACGAACTGAATTTGCACATCCACGAAAATGAATTTGTCACGTTGCTTGGACCGAGCGGCTGCGGTAAAACCACGACGCTTCGTATTCTGGGCGGTTTTACAGGCCCGGACAAAGGACGGGTTGTTTTTGACGGACAGGACATCACACAGATTCCGCCAAACAAAAGACAGTTAAATACGGTATTCCAGAAATACGCGCTCTTCACTCACATGACCATCGCCGAAAACATTGCTTTCGGCCTGAAAATAAGGAAGAAATCAAAGAGCTACATAGACGATAAAATCCGCTACGCGCTGAAGCTGGTAAATCTGGACGGCTACGAAAACCGTATGCCCGACTCCTTAAGCGGCGGACAGCAGCAGCGGATTGCCATCGCCCGCGCCATAGTCAACGAGCCGAAGGTGCTTCTTCTGGATGAGCCTCTTGGCGCTCTTGACTTAAAACTGCGGCAGGAAATGCAGTACGAGCTGATCCGTATGAAGAATGAGCTTGGCATTACCTTTGTCTACGTCACCCACGACCAGGAAGAAGCGCTCACCATGTCCGACACCATCGTGGTTATGAATCAGGGTTATATTCAGCAGATCGGCAGCCCGGAGTCTATCTACAATGAGCCGGAAAACGCGTTTGTGGCAGATTTCATCGGGGAAAGCAATATCATCCCGGCCACCATGATCGAGGATAAACTGGTGAGCATCCTTGGCACACGCTTTGCCTGCGTGGATACGGGCTTCGGAAATAACTGTCCTGTAGACGTAGTAATCCGCCCGGAGGACGTGATTCTGGTGGAACCTTCGGAAGGAATTATTCAAGGTATTGTAAGCCACTTAATCTTCAAGGGTGTCCACTATGAAATGGAGGTGCAGGCATGCGGCTTTGAGTGGCTGGTACACTCTACCACCCTGTTCCCGGTCGGAAAGGAAGTCGGTATCCGGGTAGACCCCTTTAACATCCAGATTATGAACAAACCGGAGTCCGAAGACGAGGAGGCGGTAATCATTGACATCTAAAAACAAATGGCTCTCCACACCTTATATTGTCTGGTCCGTTGTATTTATCATCGTGCCCCTTGGCATGATCCTCTACTACGGCCTTACCGACGCGACGGGCGCTTTCACCCTCGACAATATCACTGCCATTGCCTCGGCAGGGCACGCAAAGGCGCTGCGGGTATCGCTGTTTCTCTCTCTTGTGAGCACGCTGGTCTGCTTTTTGCTCGCCTATCCGCTGGCTATGATTCTGGCGCGTATGCAGACGAAGCGGCATAACTTTATTATTCTGATCTTTATTCTGCCCATGTGGATGAATTTTCTGCTGCGCACATTGGCGTGGCAGACGCTGCTTGAGAAAAACGGCGTCATCAATCATGTGCTCACCTTCCTGCATCTGCCGACCTTAAAGATCATCAATACGCCTGCGGCAATCGTTCTGGGCATGGTATATAATTTCCTGCCTTTTATGGTGCTGCCGCTATATAACTCGTTAGCCAAAATCGATGTCAATGTGATAAACGCCGCCCGCGATCTGGGCGCGAATCATTTCTATACCTTTATCCGCATTATACTGCCGCTCTCTGTTCCGGGCATTATCAGCGGCATAACTATGGTGTTTATTCCGGCGCTGACCACCTTTGTCATAAGCGCGCTGCTTGGCGGCGGAAAACTGCTCTTGATTGGCGACGTCATCGAACAGGAATTTACCCGCACGTCCAACTGGCATCTTGGCAGCGGCCTTTCCATGGTACTTATGATATTTATTGTGATCAACATGATTTTATCCGCTATTTTTGACAAGGACGGGGAGGGCTCCATGCTATGAAAACCGTTGCAAAGAGAATTTATATCGCCCTGATTATCCTTTTTTTGTACGCCCCCATCGGCATCCTTATGGTGCTGTCCTTTAACGAGAGCAAAACCCGGGCAAAGTGGGGCGGCTTTACCTTTAAATGGTATATCGCCCTGTTTCAGAATGAGGAAATTCTGAGGGCATTATTTAACACGCTGCTCATCGCATTTACGTCGTCCCTGATTGCCACAGTGATCGGAACGGTTGCATGCATCTCCATGACCGGCATGAAGCGCAGGGCAAAATCGATCCTTATGGGAATCACCAATATCCCCATGCTGAACGCGGATATTGTGACGGGGATTTCCCTGATGCTGCTCTACATCAGCCTGGGCATTCGGTTTGGCATGGGAACCATTCTGCTGTCCCACATTACTTTTAACATTCCCTATGTGATTTTGAGCGTGATGCCACGTATGAGACAGATAAACATAAGTACCTATGAGGCCGCCCTTGATCTGGGTTCCTCGCCCATACATGCTTTTTTCAAAGTGGTATTTCCCGATTTGCTCCCGGGTATCCTCTCCGGATTCTTGATGGCCTTTACGATGTCTCTGGATGATTTCATAATCACCCATTTTACAAAGGGCGTCGGGGTGGACACGCTTTCCACAAAGATTTATACCGAGATCAAAAAGGGCATCAAGCCGGAGATGTACGCGCTCTCGTCGCTCATTTTTGTGACGGTGCTGACACTGCTTGTGTTAATCAACCTGTCGCCGACAGATAAGAAAAAGGCAGAATAGTTTTCGTTTATGGAGACAATTATGAAAAAGCATCCCATTTATCCTATCAGAAAACCCATTGCGGCAATGATCTTTCTCCTGTCCGCTGCGCTGTGCGGCTGCAGCTCCGACAACGGGGTAAACGGACAGGTTATTGTTTACAACTGGGGCGAATATATCGATCCCGAAACCATCCGCATGTTTGAGGAAGAAAGCGGCATCAAGGTTATCTACGATGAGTTTGAGACCAACGAAAGCATGTATCCCAAAGTGGAATCCGGGGCTGTGGCTTACGATATCGCCTGTCCTTCCGACTACATGATCAGCCGCATGATCCAAAACGGAATGCTCTCAGAAATTAATTATGATCACATACCCAACGCGAAAAAAAATATCGGCGCCCAATACTATGAACAATCCAGAGGCTTCGATCCCGATAACAAGTACGCCATCCCCTACTGCTGGGGAACCGTCGGCATTCTCTACAATCAGACGATGGTGGAAGAACCGATCACCCGCTGGGAACAGCTCTGGGATAAAAAGTACGCAGACAATATTCTGATGCAGGATTCTGTGCGCGACGCTTTCATGGTAGCGCAAAAGCTGAACGGAGATTCCATGAACACGCTGGATCCCGAAGAGCTGACCGCAGCCAAAAATCTTCTGATTGAGCAGAAGCCGCTGGTGCAGGCCTATGTGGTCGATCAGGTGCGCGACAAAATGATCGGCGGTGAGGCCGCTATCGGCGTGATTTACTCAGGAGAGGCCATTTACACCCAGAAGGAAAATCCGGATCTGGTTTATGTGATCCCGGAAGAAGGAACGAATGTCTGGATCGATTCGTGGGTTATTTTAAAGAATGCTCCCAACAAAAAAAATGCGGAGAAATTTATCGATTTTATGTGCCGCGAAGATATCGCACTGATGAACTTTGAATATATCACCTACTCCACGCCGAACGTGGCCGCACGAGAACTGATCGAGGAAGAAGATATCAAAAATTCAGAAATTGCCTTTCCCGATCTGTCGCAGTATGACAATCTGGAAACTTATGTGTATCTTGGCGAGGACGGGGACTATCTCTATAATGAATTGTGGAAAGAGGTGAAGGCATACTAGCCTTCACCTCTAAAGCTTCTGAAACGCGCTGTTCATGGCCGCCGCCGTATCCTTATCACTCATGATAAAGAAGATTACCCCCCCTCTGCTCTCGATCAGCATGGTCTCCGCGCTGACGCACACCCACTTATCCAGATCGGCATTGTCTTTAAGCGCCTGCTTTGCGCTCTCCACGTCCGCTTCGTCTACGCGTAGCAGCACACACTGATACGCCATGGAGGACATCATGGGCATGGACACCACACCCTCCGTATAGGTAATCTGATCTGTCCCCAGAATGGATACTTCCAAGTCATCCGTCAAATCTATCGTCTCATAGCTGTCCAGATTATCCCTGAAGTCCTGCACAAGATCCGCATTCGCATAGAGGGAAGCCATCATATCCTGTAAAGAACCTTCTAGCTCCTCCGATTCCGCTTTGCCGCCTCCGCAGGCGGTTAAAAATACGCCCGTAAGTAAAATCAAAATGCCTGTTATTAACGCTGTAATTTTCCTGTTTTTCATATTTTTCCTCATTTCTGCGCTGCTTTTTTGCGCATATTCTATTCCACTTTCCTTTCCCCAATGTCTTTTTCTGATGCCGCTCAAACTGTCGGCTGCCTGGCTTTTCTGCCACAGACCCCCTTACAGCCTTATTTTCTCCTGTTTTCCCATATTTATCTTTCTGTCCTTCCTCAGCTCCCCTTTTTGTCCGAGAGAAGGGGTTTGATCGTCTTATAAATCTTACTGGACTTTTTATTGTCCGCACTCGGATATTTCTTCATCAGCGCGTTCATAATGCCTTGCTTCGTCTTATACTGCTGGACGATTTTTAAAACCTCATCCACGCTCACATCCTTTTCCTCTTTAAAAATCTCCTGCAGCTTTTCCGACAATTTCACCTTCAGCTCCTGTGTCTCGTGATCGTGGCTGCGTCCCGTAATATCGGCAATCAGCGTGACCGAAACACCCCTGTTCTTCCAATAACCGCTCAGAATTTCAAATCCTTTATCCTTGCTGACAATATAGTAAATATCCGCCGCCTGGTTGGCAATCAGATACCCGAGCTGCGTGGCAAGCTGAAAATCCAGCGCGTTCTTGCTCCCCACATCCACCTTGCAAAACTCGATATCCGCTTTGGATTCGATCAGCCTTCTATGCTGATCAAAGGTAATGCTGTCCGCATTTTTGCTGTAAAAAATACATACTTTGTCCTCTTCTCCCAGCTTGTGGATGCCGTCCAAACCGTCCTTTTTCACATTCTCAAAATCTACCAGATAGTAACTCATTTTTTTCCTTTCTCATTCCTTTTTAACAGGCTTGGCCTCTCCCAGCTTCGCTTGAAAGAACCCGATGATCCGCTCCCAAATCTCCCTCTGGAAAAAAGCCATATCCGCATGATCCGCTCCTTCTAATACCAGAAGTTTCACATCGGCTCCCGCCCCTTCCAGCTTGTCATGCAGAATCTTTCCCTGCTCAAAGGGAACGGTATGATCGTTGTCCCCATGTATAATCAGAAAAGGCGGCGCATCTTTCGTCACGAAACTCACCGGACAGATCTTAATCGCGTCCTCCTGATTCAGCATCACATTTTTTCCAAGCAGCAACGATTCCATAGAAGCTGCCGCCTCCACCGGCGAAGGATAACGGAACCCGGTCACATCGGACGGCGGATACCATGGACAGGCTGCCTGCACCTTACTGGAATACTCCCTAAACGCACCAGCCTCAAAAGCCGGATCGTCCGCAAGCGCTGCCATAGCCGCCAGATAGCCGCCCGCCGACTCTCCCATCACACCAAAGCGGGCCGGATCAATGTTGTAGCGGTCACTGTGCGCTCTCAGATACCGTATCCCCGCTTTCACATCTTCAAGCTGCATGGGAAAACATCCTTCGTTGGTCGTTCGGTACTCCACACTCGCCACCACGAAACCGCTTTTGGCAAGCTCAGACAAATAGACCAGATGTGCGGATCTGTCCATCAGCCGCCATGCGCCGCCGCAAATCCATACCACACAGGGATACTTCTTCTCCGCGTCCTCGGGATAGATAATATCCATTTTCAAATCCTTTCGCGTATGTCCAAACCACGTGTCCACCTGCGCGAAAGTCACGCCCGCCGCAACCGAATACTGCGGTGCTTCCACTTTTACCTTTAAATTTTCTATCATTGGGATCTTCCTTTCTTCCTCCTGACTTCCAATGTGAAACTTAGTACTTCTTGGCGCCCATCCTATGGCGAGACGTCTTTAGCAGTAGTTTTCACGCTATATATTACTCTGAATCTTCTCCTGCGGCATCCAGTGCATCATAAGCCGCTCCAGCTTCGTCTGGTCAATGGGCTTCGCAAGAAAATCATCGAACCCGGCCGCCATATACTGCTCTTTAGCACCCACGATCGCATTGGCCGTCAGCATGATAACCGGCGTTTCCCTGCAGAGATTATCCGGCATTTCCCTCATGTGCTGCATGGTCTCCATACCGTCCATCTCCGGCATCATATGGTCTAAGAAAATAATGTCATACCGTTTTTGCCTGATATGATCCAGACACTCCCTGCCGCTGCCCACGTCCGTAATCTTTACCTGCGTCTGCTTCAAAAGCCCGCAGAATACTCTCCTGTTCACGCGGTTATCGTCCACCAGAAGGATCTCTCCCTCCGGCGCCGTAAAGCAGGCATGATAATTATGTTCTTTGGCCGCCTTTCTGGCCCGCTCCTGAAAACTGCCGATCGGCTCTGCGTCCACAACACCCTGCCGCAGCACAAAGAAGAACCGGGTGCCTTCCCCGTATACGCTCTCCACATGCAGATCTGTTTTCATCAGCTTTAAGAGCTGCAGGGAAATGTTCATGCCAAGTCCCGTACCCTCAATATTTCGGTTTTTCTCCTCGTCAATTCGCTCAAATGCGGAGAACAGTTTCGGAATATCTTCCTGCCTGATGCCGATACCCGTATCCCTTACCGTAAATTGCAAAATCACATCCGTGCCGTCCCGCTCTCCCGTCACCTCAAAACTGACCGTGCCTTTGCGGGTGTATTTGACCGCATTGGTCAGTAAATTTACAAGCACCTGACGGATACGGAGATCGTCTCCGTAAAGTTTTGAAGGAAGCGACGAATCTACGGACACATCAAACCGAAGTCCCTTCTCCTGCGTGCGCAGGGAAAAAATATTATACAGATCGTTCAACATACTGTTAAATTGATATTCTGCCGGCACAATCTCCATCTTACCCGATTCGATTTTCGAAAAATCCAGAATATCATTGATGATGCCTAAAAGCGCATGGGCCGACGTCTTGATATCCATGGAATACTTTTTCACATCCTCTTCCGTTGACTCTCGGAGCACCATCTCATTCATGCCGAGAACTGCATTGATCGGCGTTCTGATTTCATGAGACATTCTGGCAAGAAATTCCGATTTGGCACGGTTGGCGTTCTCCGCATTCGCCTTTAATACCTTCATCTGTTCCAGCTGTTTCCTGCTCTGGGTCATATCTACAAATACAATCGAGTATCCTACAAGCACATGATTATTCCAGATTTTATTCGCATGTACCTCAAAGATATGATTTCCGCTAATGTGTTCAAAATATGTATTGACATCAAAAACCTCTTTTAAATTCTCCTGACAAACCCGTTCTCCCCGTTTGAATCTGCCAAGACTCTGAAACAGCTCTTTAGCCTTATCGTTCGCCTCAAGAAATCCGCCGTCCGCATCCACAATCAACACAGCCTCGTCCATAGATTTGAAGATATCCTCATGGGCGGCAATGGTAATATCAAATATATGATAAAAAATCACTACGATTCCGAAAGCCAGAATACCGAGGCCTTCGCAGGCAGGCACCGCATCGTATCCCTCGATCCACTGCAAGTCGTCGCAGACAAATCCCAGAAGCGGAAAAATGCTGCATGCGCCCAGCGCTAACATGTTGACATTCTTTTTCCCTTTTCCCACTCTCCTGCTTGCCTGCAACGTCAGAACAAAGCTGCCAATCATGTGAAACATCATTTGAGCCAGAAACACATAATAAAGCGGTCCCTTTTCCAATATCAGGTGCGGAAAAAGGCCTTCTGTCACAAAGGAGACTCGGGAATAATAGACAGGGGTATAGCGATATCCCCAGATACATAAAAGCACCAGTCCGTCCAGACTAAACATAAAGGCTTTCAACTTTACCGGGAGACGATGTCCACAGTATTTTGTCGTAAAAACAAAGAGAAAGGTGGTAATAAAAGCGCCGCCCATAAACTGCACACGTACGGCAATCATCGCTTCACCGATGTCTCTGGAGAGCAGCTCGAGCAAATACCCGGCATTTTGGACGGCACCGAGAAAACCGATGCAGAGCATCAGTTTGGACAGCGCGCTCTCCCGCTGTCTCGTCATAAGTATTACAAAACCAAAGCATCCCAGAACCGTTAAGATCTGTAAACCCACCAAAAAACTAAACATACCACCCTCACATCCAAAACCGTTGAGTAGGAGAAATTTCTCTCGTCGGTTATTTCTCCTACTCACGTCCGATCCCGGCCATCAACAACTACGACATCGCGTTTGCCTGCTTATACTTATAAAGCATCTCCGCATGGTTCTGTTCCTCAATCTGGATGTCGGCAAGAAGTTTTCTTAAGCCGGAATTATCACAGGAAAACACATTGGTATTGTACTCTCCCGATACCAGCTTCTCTGTTCCGATACAATCCGTGGCAAGAAAACAGTCGTGTTCCTTGTCCGCAGCGTTCGCGCCGTCCTTGTATGTGCCCTTCGGCGCATAGTTTTTGCCCTGCGAATCATTGCAGTCACAGTCCGGCACATTGCCGTGAAGCGCCTGCCCGATGGACTGATAATGTTTCTGCTCATCCTGCTGCAGCGTGCGGAACAAGCTCTGCAGCTCCGTGTCCTTCGCCTGTGCGGCATACTTCTCATACTTTGTGATACAGGATTTTTCCTGCGTCTGTAAGTCACGCAGTGCGGTTGTCTCTTTCTCCGTCAATATCATGGTCAATACTCCTTTCTTTCGGGCGGTGCAGCAGTATGCATCCATACACTCTCTGTCGCCCTCTGACACCAAGTATTGCCATTCCGTCTAAAAACCATTCACAAACACTATTTCATTTATTATACACGGTTGTACAGGGGAACACAAGGAAATAAAGCAAGTCCTGCGCCGATTGCGCCGACTAAAAATGTCGCAAGCAGAATCAAATCCTGAAACGAAAACATTTCCATCCGTTTCTATGGAAAATGCCGTAACCCCTTGAGATTACGGCATCTTAAATGCATTTTTCAATACAACTTTTTTATTCAGTCATACTTTAGAACTTCCCTGCCTTCGCCGCCTCTTCGATCGAAACAGCCACAGCCACGGTAGCGCCAACCATCGGGTTGTTACCCATACCGATCAGACCCATCATTTCCACGTGCGCAGGCACAGAAGAGGAGCCTGCGAACTGTGCGTCGGAGTGCATACGGCCAAGTGTATCGGTAAAGCCATAAGATGCGGGACCTGCCGCCATGTTATCGGGATGCAGGGTACGGCCTGTGCCGCCGCCGGATGCTACGGAGAAGTACTTCTTATCTGCTTCTGTTCTCTCCTTCTTGTATGTACCAGCAACGGGATGCTGGAATCTGGTCGGGTTGGTGGAGTTCCCGGTGATGGATACGTCCACGTTCTCCTTCCACATAATCGCTACACCCTCGGGCACGGAATTTGCGCCGTAGCAGTTTACCTTGGAGCGAAGGCCCTCAGAATAAGCGGTTCTGCTCACTTCCTTCACCTCATTGGTGTAAGGATCATACTCTGTCTCCACAAAAGTAAAGCCGTTGATTCTGGAAATGATCTTAGCCGCGTCTTTTCCAAGGCCGTTCAGGATCACGCGAAGGGGTTTCTGACGAACCTTGTTCGCCTTCTCAGCGATACCGATTGCGCCCTCTGCCGCCGCGAAGGACTCGTGGCCTGCCAAAAATGCGAAGCAGTCTGTCTCCTCCTCAAGGAGCATCTTGCCGAGATTGCCGTGGCCCAAACCTACCTTACGGGTATCAGCCACGGAGCCGGGAATACAGAACGCCTGCAGTCCCTCGCCGATTGCAGCCGCAGCGTCAGCCGCCTTCTTGCAGTCTTTCTTGATCGCGATCGCCGCGCCTACCGTGTATGCCCAGCACGCGTTCTCAAAACAGATGGGCTGGATCTTCTTCACCTGCTCATATACATCTAAGCCGGCGTCTTTTGTGATTTTTTCAGCTTCTTCGATGGAAGAAATGCCATAGCTGTTCAATACGGAATTGATTTTATCAATTCTTCTTTCATATGATTCAAATAAAGCCATCTTATCTTCTCCTCCTAGTTATAATAAAGGTATCTTCATTTACTTTACTCTACTCTGGGATCAATGATCTTAACAGCGTCGTCCACACGACCGTACTGACCGCATGCCTTCTCATACGCTGTGTTCGGGTCGTCGCCCTTCTTGATGAAGTCTGTCATCTTGCCAAGGCTCACGAACTTGTAGCCGATAATCTCGTCGTTCGCATCCAGAGCGATCCCGGTCACATAACCCTCAGCCATTTCGAGATAACGGGGGCCTTTCTTAAGCGTGCCGTACATGGTACCTACCTGGCTTCTCAAGCCCTTGCCAAGATCCTCAAGACCTGCGCCTACCGGAAGACCGTCCTCGGAGAATGCAGACTGTGTACGACCGTACACGATCTGTAAGAACAGCTCTCTCATAGCCGTGTTGATAGCGTCACACACAAGATCCGTGTTGAGCGCTTCCATAACCGTAAGACCCGGCAGAATCTCGGAAGCCATAGCTGCGGAGTGAGTCATGCCGGAGCAGCCGATCGTCTCCACAAGCGCCTCCTGAATGATGCCTTCCTTTACGTTCAGGGTCAGCTTACAAGCGCCCTGCTGAGGAGCACACCAGCCTACGCCGTGTGTCAGACCGGAAATATCCTTCACTTCCTTCGCCTGCACCCACTTTGCTTCCTCGGGGATAGGAGCACAGCCATGATGAACGCCCTGTGCCACTGTACACATTTCTTCCACTTCTTTTGAATAGATCATGTGATAACTCCTTTCGATTATGTATTAATTATTTGATAACAGGCCAAAAAGCCTGTCATAACCGCCAGTCTCATTGTCTCACACCGGAGAAAAAAAATCCAGATGTTTGTGAATTTTTTCTCCCAATTTGTAACAACTCAGCCGCGCCCATACGCTCTGGCTGAGCTGTTACCCCATAAAATACTCCGATATATCAAAACTGTTTATGAGGGCAAGACCGTTCTCCTCCCTGCACTCCAGCCAGCTCGCGCTGCTTCTCGTCCAGCTTCTCAGGGAATAGTTGAACAGCTCCTCCGTGCAGCGGCAGTGCGGATCGTTTTTATCCAGATTGCGCAAAATACAGTTCTCACAGGGCGTATCCCTGTTCTGCAATGCTTTATAGCATATATCGCCGATCTTCACACTTGGAGAATCTACCAGAACCTTCTTGTTGATAAAGCTGATCTCGTAGTTATCCGGATTCACCACATAGACGAAACTGTCCATATTGTCAAAAACAGCGACCTGCACCACAAAATTCTGCAGTCTGTCCATCAGTCCGATCTGGAGAATGTGCGCCTCCATCAGACGGAACAGGGAACGGACTTCTTCCATCTCACTCTTAGACAGTTCCATCTGCACATCCTCGTGGTTTTCAAACACGATGGCCCCCTGAAACTCTCCCTGCGAAGTCAGCGGATAGTAAAGCATACTCTTGATACCCTCCGCACGAAAATACTCGCGCATCTCCTCCGCCACCAGATCATAATCGTGAATCATGGCCGCACCCGGGAAGAAGGAATAAAGAATCTCATTCACCATCCTCTTCAGTTCAAAGTGTTCATCCGCTTCCTTTCCTGTGGCGTACTCATTCACAGTAAACTGTATGGTGCGGGAAATCGGAAGCGAATCGTTTCCACAGATATAGCCTCTGTGGAACTGGTATTTTGCCGTCATCAGCTCTAAGGAAGAGCGCAGCGCGGATTCCAGTACCTTATCCTCAAACAGAATCTGCATGACTTGATCCTCGATATGTCTGTCAAAATCTAACGTCTTCGTCATATCATAGCCGACTTTTCTGTTGGCATGATAGACCGTCGTACTGGCGGCGTGATAGACGCGGTAGCCGTCCTTGCCGTTGGCCTTAACCGTGTACACAGCCCTGTCTGCCTTCTCAAAAAGCTCCTCGTAAGTCTTTCCGTGATAAGGATATACGGCCACGCCCACGCTGCAGGTAACATGAATCGGCTGTCCCTCAAAATCAAGATCATATCTTACCGACTTTACGATATTGCCCGCCATCTCATCCGCGTCGGAAATGGATTCCAGATTTCTCATATAAACAAGGAACTCATCCCCGCCGATACGGCCGATCACGTCGCCGCCCTTAAACATTTCCTTCAAAATATCGGCCGTCTTTTCCAAAAGCTGATCACCGTTGGCATGACCAAGAAGATCATTGGCCTCCTTGAAATTATCCAGATCAATAATCATCATCGCACTCAGCGCATTTTCATTTCCGGCCTGAATGGCGTTATGGATCAACTGCTCGGTTGCGCCCTGATTGTAGATACCCGTCAGCGCGTCCTTCTCCGCGCGCAGCAAAAGTTCCATCTCCTTGAGCTTTCTTTCATTGATATTGATCATGCGGCCCACAATCCTGGATACATACCCTTCCGCTCCCAGAAGAGAAGTCAGATTGGCCTGATACCACGTATAGTCATTATCAAACCGCTTAATCCGAAATTCAATGGTGTCATGTTTCGGAGACTTAAGCAGACTCTCTAAAACCGCCTTGTAGTAGGCGACATCTTCTTTATAGATCATCGCCGCATTAAATCTCTGCATATATCTGCTGTGAATCTCGTCCTGCGCTATGCCGTACTCGTCGTTCGTCCTGATGGTCATAACGTCCGTCTTGGCGTTATAATCAATAATTTTTTCGCCCTCGGCCTGAGATAAAATGTGCAGACGCTCCGCCTGTCTTTTCAGTTCCTCCTCCACATTCTTTCTCTCGGTTATATCCTCAATCACAGATACAATCGTATATTTTCTTCCCTCTCTGGCGTAAAGATTTCCCCGGACATGGAGCCAGCGCAGATCACCACTGCCCGTGACAGTACGAAACTCCGTATCCACCACGCCGTCGTCCTTAAGCACATCCCTGATCGCCTGCCTGTAGATCGGCAGATCATCCGGGATAATACTCAGCTCCACCTTCTCCAGATACTTCATACCCTCGACCCGGGAATAGCCAAGCATGCGGAAAAAACCTTCGTTGACAAAAATGGGTTTCAACTCCCCATCTTCATACTCGAAGCAGCAGATTCCCGCTATGATATTGTCGATCATCGAGCCAAGGTTTTCCATACTAAAATCAATCGCCATACGCTCATCCCCAACACATACTTTCTCTTACTGTTCCGCCGTTTTCCGGCTTCGCTCACTGCTTTTTCTCCGCTATTTCACCCTGCCGTTTATATATGCTGTCTGCAGGAATCATCCCTCTCACCATGGAAGTCGGATAAATATTAGTATTTTGACCAATCACCGTGCCGGGATTCAAGACGGAATTGCATCCCACTTCCACCTGATCTCCCAGCATAGCGCCAAATTTTTTCAGTCCTGTCTCGAACGTTTCCTCTCCTGCTTTCACTACCACCAAGGTCTTATCGCTCTTCACGTTGGAAGTAATGGAACCGGCCCCCATATGCGCCTTATAGCCCAAAATGCTGTCGCCCACATAATTGTAATGTGGCACCTGTACCTTATTAAAAAGAATCACGTTCTTAAGCTCGGTAGAATTACCCACTACCGCGCCCTTTCCCACAATCGCACTGCCCCTGATAAACGCACAGTGGCGGATTTCCGCCTCCTCGTCGATAATGGCCGGACCGCCGATATAGGCGCTCGGAAACACTTTCGCATTCCTTGCGATCCAGATATTTCCCTCTCTTCTCTCGTACTTCTCCTCCGGGAGCGTCTCGCCCAGCGCAATAATAAAATCCTTAATCTTTGGCAGCACCTCCCATGGATAAGTAAAACCTGCAAACACTTCCTTCGCGATTGTCTCCTCTAGTGTATAGAGAGCGGCAATCGTGGCATCCTGTAATCCGATCATATTGTCTACCTCTTCTCCTTCTTTACACTTTTATAAAACTGGGACGCATATTGAAATCTATGAAAAAGCGCACCCTGGTTCGTCATCTGCTTCACGATATTTGTCCTTCTTGTAACGAAATCGTCAAGCTTTCCCATGTACTCCTCCTCCGTGATCTCCCCGGAGGCCACAAGCGTCAACCCTTTCTCCCAGCTTGCCGTCAGTCTCGGATCTAAGAGCGGTTTCACCGAACCTGCCACCACCTCGTAAATCATTTCACCCAAAAGCGTAGGGGTGATGGTCTGCGTCTTTTTATTTAAATCCAGATATTTGATATGTACCAGCTTCTTTAAAATTTCCGCTCTGGTGGCGGAAGTGCCGATCCCGCTTCCTTTGATCTGCGCCCGAAGCTCCTCGTCCTCGATAAACTGCCCGGCGTTTTCCATCGTCAGAATCATGGTTCCCGAATTATAACGCTTGGGCGGGGACGTTTCCCCCTCCTTCTTTTCCAGCGCCTTTTTGTCAAGCGGCACGCCTTTTTTTAACGAGCCAAGCGCTTCCATGAACGATGCGTCACAGGCAGTCTCCTGCTCCCCGTCGGCATTCTCTCTTTCAGTATACTCCTCCGCCTTCTTTCTTGCAAAAGAATTTTGGGCCACTTCGAGATATCCCTGCTCCACCTGCACTTTGAATCCGGAAATAAAGGTCTCTCCCTTACATTTCGCCGTCAAGGTAATCTTCTGATAAACCGCCGCCGGATAAAAGATACTTAAAAATCGTCTGGCAATGATCTCATATACCTTTGCCGAAGTGGGATGCAGGCCATTCAATGCGGAAATCCCCTGTCCTGTTGGAACAATCGCGTAGTGATCCGTGATCTGCTTATCGTTCACATATCTTGTCTTCGCAATCCCCTGAAACCGGTCTTCCTTCAGAATTTTCTCCGCAAATGCCGCCACTGGCGGATAGTTCTGGAGCCCCCTGATGTTTTTTCCAATCTCCTTCGCCACTGCCGTGGAGAGAACTCTGGCATCTGTTCTCGGATACGTGGTCAGTTTTTTCTCATAAAGCTCCTGTGCGATCCTGAGCGTCTCGTCGGGACTGATCTTAAAAAGTTTGGAACAGTCATTTTGCAGTTCCGCCAGATTGTACAGAAGCGGCGGATTCTTTGTCTCCTTTTTCCGCTCAATCTTTTCCACCAGAGGCTTCTCCTCCGGCTCCGCCTGCAAAAAGGACAAAAAATCGTCCGCTTCCTTTTCCTCCAAAAAACCGTTGTCCCTATAGATTTTCGGGGACTGGTAAAACCGGGACCCCTCCACTGCCTTCCACTCCAAGGAGCACTCATGTCCCGCGATATCCGCCTTCATCAGAATACGGTAAAAAGGAATTTTTACAAACTCTCTGATCTCACGTTCACGATTTACTACCATACCCAGCACACAGGTCATAACCCTGCCCACGGAAACCACTGCTTTGTCCGTATTCAAATAATTTTTAATCGAATAGCTGTATTTTAAGGTGAGAGCGCGGGAAAAATTGATTCCCATCAGATAATCCTCTTTCGCCCGCAGATACGCCGCATGGGAAAGATTGTCATAAGCCGAAAGATCCTTGGCCTCTCTGATGCCCCGCAGAATCTCCTCCTCCGTCTGGGAATCGATCCACACCCGCTTTCTATCTTTTCCGGAAACGCCCGCCTGCTGTTCCACCAGGCGGTAAATATATTCGCCCTCCCGCCCGGAGTCGGTGCAGACATAGATCGTTTCCACGTCATCCCTGTTCAAAAGCCCGCTCACAATACCAAACTGCTTTTTCACACTGTCAATCACTTCATACTTAAATTCCTTCGGAATAAAAGGAATCGTCTCTAATGACCATCTCTTATACTTTTCATCGTAGACTTCCGGGTAACTCATAGTTACCAAATGCCCTACGCACCATGTCACAACCGCCTCCTCGGACTCCATGTAGCCATCGCGGTTTTTCATATTATATTTTAACGCCTTTGCAAATTCCCGTGCCACACTGGGCTTCTCTGCAATAAACAAACTTTTTCCCATAAATCTCCTGCCGTCACTTTACATAGCCGTTCAGCCCTGTGCAAGCACGGTTAGTCTGAAAGATTCGATCCTGCCGAACCGTTATCACAGGTCTGAAATCTGTACTAGCTTCAGATTCGATTTGACCTTTGCCTCCAGATTCAGTTTTTCGTCAAACCGAAATGCCGTATACATATAGATATAATCCGCACTGATCTTCGCCTTTTTCGCGTAGAGCAGGAGATTCTCATAGTCCTCGTAAGTCATGGGCTTCTCCCAATTGCAAAGCCCGATCAGCGTGCGTCCCTCCTCATCCTGCGCAATAATATCGAGGGTCCCGACCTTGCCGATCCACTCTCCGATCGTGCCGCAGTTAATCGGCAGCCTGTGGCGGTCTCCCAGCCTTGTCAAATGCTGTCTGCACACCCTCTTGAAATAGCCGGACACATAACGCCTGAAATCCCGCATGATATAATGATTATAAAATTCTCCCACCGAAAGCATCTGCAGATCGCTCAAATGGGGATACATGTAAGTATAATAAAAATCCACAAAGGGATGGCTGATCCGGTAGATTCCCTTCTGCACGTTCTCCTTGCCCGCCGTGTCGTATGAAAACACCTTCTCCACCAATTCCAACTCGATCAGGTTTTTCAGATAAACACTGATCTTTGCACGGGAAAATTCCGTGTGCTGGTGCAGATCGTTCAATTTGTGATTTCCGGCCGCAATGGATGCCATAATGGTATTGTAAACGCCCGGCTCTCTGAGCTGCTCCGTGAGAATGCGCTCTCCCTCCTCGAAGAGAAAGCTGTTGCAGTCGAGAATATTGCGGCATATGTTCTGCTGGATCGTAAGTCTGTCGTCAAACTGATTCCACAGACCGGGAATCCCTCCTAAAATGGCATAGGCCTCCACACACTCCTCGATACGGAAATTCGGAAACCGTTCCACCAGATCCGCAAAGGGCATCTCCTTAATCTTAAGAAGCCCCGAAAGCTCGTAAGCCGCCTCCCCTATTCTGGTAATCATGCTGTTTTCAATCCAGCCGATGGAAGAACTTACCAGAACGACCATCACATCGTCCCGGTTCCACTGGCTGTGCACAAAAGCCACCAGCTCTTTCATAAAGGTTTCACTGGCCCGCACAATATTCTGAAACTCATCGATCACCAGCACTTTCTTCCCTGTGACACGATAGGCTATCTTTTCAAAAATCTCCTGAAAAGCCGGGAACTTTTCTACCACATAGCCGTCATGAGTAAGCTGCCTGCCCCACTGATAAGCCTGTTCTCTCTCCGAACATGCACTGGCAAGATAATAGTACCCCGGACGGTCTTTCATAAACTCTTTTACAAGTGCGGTCTTTCCGATATGCTTTTGTCCGTAAACAATCAAAATCTGACTGCCGTCCCTGTCATAATAATTGTTCAGATATCCAAGTTCTGTTGTTCTGCCTAGTAACATTGTTTCCCCTGCCTTATCCTACCTTCACAGTCAATTTCTCCAGCAAATCCGATATACCCTGTGCCGGCATCGGTCTTCCCATATAATATCCCTGAATCATGTCGCATTCCAACTCTTTCAAATACTGAAACTGCTCCTTGGTTTCCACGCCTTCCGCAATCGTCTCATAGCCCAGACGCTTCACCATATAGATAATGGATTCCGTGATAATCTTTGTATTTCTGTCCGTCAGGAGCGTATCCACAAAAGTCTTATCGATTTTGAGCGTATCGATCGGCAGCCCTTTCAAATAGGACAGGGAAGAAAAACCTGTGCCGAAATCATCCAGCGAAATTCTGACTCCGGCGCTCTTTAATTCGTTCAGCCGTTCACTTATGTAATCAAAATCCTCGATCAAAATGGTTTCTGTCACTTCAATTTCTATCTCACCGGGGGAAACGTTATACTTTTCCAAAATCTGTAAAAGACTGTCTATAAATCCCTTTTTTTTGCACTGCACCGCCGAGACATTCAGGGACAGAACCAAAGGATAATGATAGTTATCACGCCAGTCCGCATAAATCTGCACGCTCTTTTCCATCACCCAGTTTCCGATGGGCACTATGGTTCCGTTCTTTTCCGCAATCGGAATAAAAACGGAGGGACTGATCATAACCCCTTTATTATCACGCCAGCGGATTAACGCCTCCACACCGCGGAACTTTCCGCTTTCCGCGTAATACTGGGGTTGAAAATACATGGTAAAATTCTGCTCGAACACAACCTCTCTCAGTTTGTTCTGAATGTCCACCGTCTGTAAAAATTCTTCCAAAATCGCGCCGTCAAAATACTGGATTTTATCTTTCCCACGGCTCTTCGCCTTAAACATGACAATCTCCGCACAGTTGATCAGCTCTAACGTCCCAAGCGCCGCCTCCGGATATTCGGCCACACCCACGCTCACCGTCATGGTGACCTCCTGCCCATCCATCATTTTAAACGGCTTTTTCAGCCGTTCTCTGATCACCTTGTAAATTGTCCCGACACTTCTCGCACCGCAGGGATCGTAGACTGCGATACAGTAAATATCCGTACTGAAATGGGAAATCACCACATGACTGTTCACCAGCCCGCTCAAATACTGACCGAAAAGCTGCACCAATTCATCCCCTGCAATGATGCCCATGCCGTCGTTGACTCTGCGAAAATCATCAAAATCTATGAACATTACCGCCACTTTTTTCGATTCCTTTTCCGCGCGGCGCAAAAAGTCACCCAGAAGCCTGACAAAATAATTCCGGTTATAAAGTCCTGTCAACACATCGTAATAAGCCATATAGGTAAGTTCGTCCTTCTGGGCGCATAATTGGGTCACATCTTTAAACCGTATGATTTTGTCCGTAGGTTTCCCTTCCGCATCATAGACGACGTTTACCTCCACCTCAATACAAAGCCTGCTTTCCTTCAGCTTGATCTCAAAACTTTCTCTTTCCCTCCACTGTTTTTCGATGAACAGTCCCTCTTTGAGTGGAATTTCGCACTGTTCTTCCACCCGGTCATAGAGCTTTGCCAGATCGTCCATGGCAGAAATGGAAAAATCAAAATAGTGTTCCCAGTTTCCCAAAGTGTTAACCCGGTCTTCCCGAAAGTTATAATAAATAAATGCGCTGCTCGACGTATCGCACAAAAGACGAAGCATTTTCTCTTCCCTGCGGAGTTTCTCATTCTCCTCCACAAGCTGTATCGTCCCGTTTCCCTTCGAATTTATTTCTGTATTTATCATGATATACGCACGCCGCTCTCCCAGGACGGCGTCCTCCCCCCATATCAATTGTCTGCGTTTATTGTTCCCTTATAAGACCCGTTATTTCTTTGTAATATACCCTTTGGCTTTCAAAGTCTCCGCACAGAGTACGGCGCCCCCAGCCGCGCCGCGCACGGTATTGTGGGAAAGTCCCACGAATTTCCAGTCGTAAACGCTGTCCTCACGGATGCGGCCCACGCTGATTCCCATACCGTTCTCATAATCCACATCCAGTTTCACCTGCGGCCGGTTATCCTCCTCCATCACCTGAATAAACTGCTTCGGCGCGCTGGGCAGACCGAGTTCCTGAGGCAGCCCCTTAAACTGCACCAGTTTCTGCACAAGCTGCTCCTTGGTAGGTTTCTTTTTAAACTTTACAAACACGGCCGCCGTATGACCGTTTAACACGGGCACCCGGATACACTGGCATGTGATCACCGGGCTTGTCGCCGGAACAATCACTCCGTCCACGATCTCACCCCAGATACGAAGCGGCTCCTTTTCGCTCTTCTCCTCCTCGCCGCCGATATAGGGAATCACATTCTCCACCATCTCCGGCCAGTCCTTGAAGGTCTTTCCGGCGCCGGAAATTGCCTGATAGGTAGTAGCCACCACCTCGTAAGGCTCAAACTCCTTCCACGCGGTGAGAACCGGCGCATAGCTCTGAATCGAGCAGTTCGGTTTTACGGCGATAAAACCACGCTTTGTGCCAAGCCTTTTTCTCTGTGACTCGATCACATCAAAATGCTCCGGGTTGATCTCGGGCACCACCATGGGCACATCCGGTGTCCAGCGGTGCGCGCTGTTGTTGGAAACCACGGGCGTCTCGGTCTTCGCGTACGCTTCCTCGATCTTTTTGATCTCGTCTTTCGTCATATCCACCGCGGAAAATACGAAGTCCACTTCCGCCGCCACTTCCGCTACCTCGTTCACATTTTTGACCACAACCTGCTTCACCGCCTCCGGCATGGGCGTATCCATCTTCCATCTGCCGCCTACCGCCTCTTCATAGGTTTTGCCCGCAGACCGGGGACTCGCCGCGATCGTTGTCACCTCAAACCATGGATGGTTTTCCAAAAGGGCGATAAAACGCTGTCCCACCATACCTGTGCCGCCTAAAATACCTACCTTCAATTTCTCGCTCATAATAGCTCACTCCTCCTTATTATCGAAGCATTGTTTTTTTGTCTCTCCTTATGCATTATCCATTGTCCCGCCAAGTACTGCGCCAAACATGTCCTCCTCATCCTGCCAGTCTCTTGCCAGATAGTCCCTGTGCATCCGGATCACTTCCCGCATTATATCAGGACCCGGCGCACCGATGGTCAGCCGCTTTTCCACGCAGGTCTTCAAACTGATCGCCTGATAGACGTCCTCCTCAAATACCGGGCTGATTTCCTTTAGTTCCTCTATACTAAGCTCGTCGATGCTGCAGTTTTTTTCAATACAGAAAAGCACCAGCCTGCCGACGATACCGTGGGCGTCCCTGAAAGGAACGCCTTTTCCCACCAGATAATCCGCCGCGTCCGTGGCGTTGGTAAACCCAAAAGCCGCGCTCTTTTCCATCACTTCCTCATTGAACTTCATAGTGCGGATCATGCCTTCAAACAACGAAAGACACCCCTTCACCGTGTCAATGGCATCGAAGGTCAGCTCCTTATCCTCCTGCATATCTTTATTATATGCAAGGGGAATCCCCTTCATAGTCGTCAGGATCGAAATCAGCGCCCCGTAGACCCGCCCTGTCTTGCCCCGCACCAGCTCCGCGATATCCGGATTCTTTTTCTGGGGCATAATGCTGCTCCCTGTGGAGTAGGCGTCGTCGATCTCCACGAAGCGGTATTCGTTGGAATTCCAAATAATGATCTCCTCACAAAAACGGCTCAGGTGCATCATAATCGTGGAGAGCGCCGATAAAAATTCAATCACATAATCCCTGTCGGAAACCGAGTCCATACTGTTTAAGGTCGGTCCCTCAAAGCCGAGAAGCGACGCTGTGTAAGCACGATCAAGCGGATACGTCGTCCCCGCCAGCGCCCCCGCACCAAGCGGGCAGTAATTCATCCGGTAAAAAATGTCCTTCAGTCTTGACCTGTCCCGCTTAAACATCTCAAAGTACGCGCCGATATGGTGCGCAAGCGTCACCGGCTGCGCCTTCTGCAGATGGGTAAAGCCCGGCATATACGTCCGTGTATGCTCCTCCATGATCGTAAGAAGCGTCATAAGCAGCTCCTTCAATAAAGTATCTGTGTTCAGCACTTCCAGCCTCGTATACAGCCTCATGTCGAGCGCCACCTGATCGTTGCGGCTCCTACCCGTGTGCAGCTTTTTCCCCACATCGCCGATCCGGCGGGTCAGATTCGCCTCCACAAAGCTGTGAATATCCTCGTATTCCTGCGTGATCTCAAGTTTCCCGTCCTCCACGTCCTGCCTGATTCCGGTGAGTCCCTTTAAAATTTCGTCCTTCTCCTCTTTCGTCAAGATCCCCTGCTTGGCCAGCATTACCGTATGTACGATGCTGCCCTCGATATCCTGCAAAAAGAACTTCTGGTCAAAGGAGATCGACGCGTTAAAGTTATATACAAGCTGATCCGTCTCCTTCGTGAAACGGCCGCCCCACAATTGCGCCATAGCTAAAACCTCCATTATAATTAAATCTAAATTTGATGATACCATAAATTGGTTTTGTTTTCAATCAGAACACATATTTTCTTACCTGTCATAAAATAATGTTATACTCGTAGTAAACGACCATCCGATTTCGGTTCGCGAAAAACAGGATGTCGTTAACTGCATAAGGAGGCATTTTCTATGCAGCCAATACTTTCTCTGCGGGATGTTTCCTACTCCTATCACAATCTGAAGGGAGAAACCCCCGCGCTTTCGCACATCAATCTGGAAATTTTTGAGGGAAGTTTCGTCGCTGTCGTCGGCCCCAGCGGCTGCGGCAATGCGATGGTTCCAAATTGGAAACTTTGGATACCATGGCTGTAAGACTTCTTCCTTCAGACGGGCAAAAATATCCCGGTGCCTGCCTGGCACCGGGTTCCTAATATAAATATGGGCGATTTCGCCATCCCAGACGACCTTTTCAATGACCGTCTTCAAAAAATCTCTTTTCTGCATCACATTGAGCTCTTCAAAAATCTGGGGGAAGTGCTTCATCTTCCCCAGCCATTCCTTCACATAGTCCGTGACATTCAGATTTACCTCCTTGTCGCTTTCCATAGCGGCAATTTTCATCTGCAGCTCCCGGCATATGCCGTCCGTCCGCTTGATCTCCTCATTGATATACTGCACCGACACACTGTCCGCGTCCAGATTTTTGATCGAGGCAATGAGCTTCTGTATCTCCTCTTTCTTCTTATTATATTCCTGCTGCAACAGATCCTTTTCCGACACCACCTCCATATCCGTGTCCCGGATCTTCTTTAACAGCGCTTCCAGCATGGGGATGATGCCCGCATCGGGGTTCGTCATCCCGATCAGCTCCTCACATACCCTTGCATCCAGCGTATTGCCGTGGACATTTTTCACATCACATTTTTCCCGGTGCGTGGCATCCTTGTACGGACAGCGGTAAGAGAATGTGCGTTCCCCCTTTTCCGTCAGCCGGGACGCCGGATAATTCTTCGGGCGCATCAAGTGTCCACAGGAACAGTAAAGCAGCCCCGACAAAAGCGCCACACTGTTTTTCGTGTTCTTGAATGCCGCTCCCTTTTCCTTGTTGCCCGCCAGCAATTTTTGTACCCGGACAAACTCTTTGCCGCTTACTATGCCCTGATGCCGCCCTTTTGATATGATCCACGACTCACAGGGCTGGCTCTGGTTCTTATAGTGTGTGGAGGTTGTTTTGGCATACCCCATCAGCCCGGATTCCCCGTCCAGCTCCTCCTCGTCGATACACACCTGACAGCCCAGATCATAAAAATACTGATAGGCGTCCTGATCCGCCTTGCAGTATACCGGGTTCACCAGAATATCCCGGATGCCCGATATGACAAATTCGTTTCCCTGTCTCGTTCTGATATCATTGGTGATGAGACTTTTATACACCTTGGTCAGCGACCTGCATTCCATAAAATACGAAAATATGTACCGGGCAATCCCGATCTCCTCCGGGTTCTGCGTAAGGCAGTACATGGACTTTTTCTTGAGGGCACTGACCTCCTTCTCCAATTTCATGGAAGAATATCCGAGCGGCGTATTGCCGCCAAGCCACCGCCCGCTCCTTGCAAGCATGATCATGTTATCTTTCACGCGCTCCGCGATCTGCTCCCGCTCCATCTGGGCAAGCACGCCTGAGAAGTACAGCATCGCCTTGCCGATCGGTGTGGTCGTGTCGAACTTTTCCTTGATGCTGATGAAGGATGTGCCCTTTCGCTCTAAGTCTTCCATCAGATTTGCCAGATCCGCAAGGTTCCTGCCCAGACGGTCAAGCTTGTAGCAGACTAAATAGTCAAAATGCTGCTCTTTCATGTCGCGCATCATTTTCTGGAACTGGGGGCGCTTGGTATTCTTGCCGGAGAAACCTTCGTCCTCGTATACAATGATCTGTACCTGCTCTCCCCCTTCTATAAACATTTCGATATATTCCCGGCACATGACAATCTGGTTTTCTACACTGTCGCCTTTGCCGGTCCATTTGGATTTTCTGCTGTAGATGGCGATTTGCATAGGGTGTTTTCCCCCTTTCTTGTTTTTGAATCTGCCATCTCGTCATGGATAATGAGATGGCAGACAAACGTTTTTTGTACATTTAGTGTTTATCTTTTAGATTGCTTATCAGCCCTTCCAGCACGCATATCTGTTCCTGTCTGGACAAACCGCTTTCATGTATGCATTTTTCTATGTGCATTACCGTGAATGTATTGATTGTATCTTGTATATATTGTAGATATTGAGATTCCTTTTCTCCTGTAACAGTGCAGACTATCTCGTGCTGCCGCATTCAGAACTCCGATTTATTTTTTCCATAATTATATGCTCCTTTCCATTCTCGCATGTTCAAATGTTCCATCACAGATCGACCAAATATCATTTTTCCAATTTGTAAGAATCAACATTCATTTTCCTCCTCTCCTCCTTGCTGCATTTCCCTTATTATGTATTTACTCCTTCGGTCTTTAGTATCCTTAAGGCTTTCAAGCTTCAGACCGAATCTGCCACATATTTCTTCCAATTTTTCATTTGAAACGTGCCATTTTTTGACAGAATATCGGGGAAAAATTCTTTTCGGAATTCCTTTACCAGCATATTCTTGAACTGCTTCATATCATCGACGTCATAGTCCTTAACTGATACCAGAAAATCCACAAATTCCTGCTCCCGCATTTTTTGATATGCTGAATCCAACACTTGAAGTTCATCAGGCTCTTTTCCGATCCAGCGCATCTGCTCATAAATGACCTTCACTGGATCTTCCAGTGCTAATGCATAGAAACGGCTTTCAATCATGTACATATCTTCGGTTTTCCGTTTGGCAAATTCATTGACATAAAAGTTTGCTTCACCGAATTGTATGCGCAGTCTGTTTTTGGAACCAGAAAAAAACTGATCCTCATGCCTCATCCATACGAGCGCTTTTCGGTAAAAATCTGCCATCACTTCGTCCCGCCTGTCCCAGACAGCGTACAGATATTTTTCCCATCTTCTGGTCTGTTCAACAGAATCTAGCTTTTTGAAGTTCGCCAGTTCCCATTCGTATCTCGCCTTTCGTTTAGAAAATTCCTTTTCCTCTCTCCTGACAAAATAAAGGTTACAGTCATCGACATCTTCAGCTCTCACCCGCCCAAGCATCTGCAAAAAGCTGCATTTGGATTCTGTCATGATCAACACATTCCCCACATCTGCGTCGTGGATGGATACGCCATTATCAAGAACCGACGTCGTGATCAATATCTTGGGTACCAGCTTGTGACTTATCGCCAAATTGCTGATCAAAATTTTGTTACTTTCATGATCAATATTGTCAGCATTCAAGAATGCAATTTGCTGTCGTTCGACATTTTTTGTTTTAACGAACTGTTCTAGCAACTCTGCTCCCCTCTCCTTATTGTCCATAAAAATGACTGATTTTTTAGGGGATTCTGCCAACAAACCGCATGCTGTTTCCAAGTCTGGTACGCAGGTGCAGTGAAATCTCTCATAGTCAACTAAGCCGGAATAATCATAGAACAAAATCTCTTCGTTTGTATCCGTGATTTGGGGATTTCGACCAGTTCGCCGCAAAATAGTCATGCAATTTTTCAATGTTTGCTCAATCAAAGGTTTTACCTCGTCCATGGTCGCAGACAAGAAAATCATTGTTTTTGTGGCGCCAGCACGGGCAATAGCCTGTAGCAGAACAAATGTTCCAAAATTATTAAAATCAGCATCAGCGTAGAAAAAATGACATTCGTCGCAGACAATCGCAGCATACTCATTGAACACCCCTTCTATCGCTCCACTTTTTACCTTTTCCTCTAGCTGCTGATAAGTCATAACCGTAACGCTCTCTTCTATATCACGATACTCAACGAACTGCTCAAGCAAGCTGCTCCAGTACTGCGTTCTAAGGAGCACCCGATTGCTCAGAATTAACACCTTCTTACGCTTTCTTTTAAAATAACGCAAAAAAACTTGAAGAATAAATGTCGTTTTCCCCATTCCAGTAGGAGCACTAATTAAAATTTTCCTCCCTTCCCACTCCATATAATCATCCCCAATCAGTTCCGTTAGATATTGCTGCCATTTCTTTACATACCGCGTTTGCATTTTGACTCTTATGTTGACCACCTCCATGAATTTGTTTTTTGTAAAAAGAAGAGCCAGAGCTTTTTCCTGCCCTGGCTCGATTATTTCATATACCATTCAAATCGGAAAGAGCCTCAGAAATTTCTGGGGGTCTCTGTGCTCTGCTACTTTATTCATTCAGCAGGCGTACAATATTTGCATGCATTAGAGCATATATATGCAGTGGTTTCACCTTCTCTGTACTTGCTTTGATATTTTTCCCACTCCATATTCCGTGTTCTTTCGCCTTTAATTTTTCAACTGAACCACTACCGGCTAAAGCCGGTAGGTTCGGTAAGCTGCTGAAGCAGCCTAAAGGGAGCGCATCCCAACTCTTGTTTTTCATACTACTTTTCTCCAATTTCAAAGTTGTCAGAGTTACTTCGCTCCTGTAAATCCTGGTTCTTGATATACTCTTTGATTATTTCATCCGTCACGTTTCCGCTGCTTGCCACAAAATACCCTCTCGCCCATAGATGCTGTCCCCAGAACTGCTTGTTTAGCTCTTTATATTCCATCTGCAGCTTTCTTGATGTATTTCCCTTTATATACTGCACCAGCTTGCTTGCGGACAAATGGGGCGGCACCGACACCAGCAGATGTATATGGTCACTCCCCACATGCCCTGCCAGAATCTCCACTTCATTGCATTGACAGACGATTCGGATCAGCTCCCTCGTCCGCAAGGCAATCTGTCCTGTTATCACGGGTTTCCTGTACTTTGTTATCCACACCAGATGGTATTTGATATCATATGTGCAATG
>CAMTMP010000019.1 GCA_947073545.1 uncultured bacterium | reverse complement strand
TAGTTCTTTGTATCCCAGATTTACTACTGCCTAAAGAGGCAGTAGTAAATCTAAATATCAACGTGTCGGTACACTAGGTTCATTTGAATCTCATCACTCATTACTGGCATGAGGGGTATTGTTTCCTCGAATCGTGCCGCCGTGTGTTCCCTGATTCGCCCACCTTGCTATCTGTTCACCAGTAGCATCGTAATATTTATTCATAGAATCCGTATCAATATATACAGACGCAACTACTTTATTGCCTACTACTTTCGCTTCTGTCCTTACAACTGAATGAAGAAAATCATATAAGCGGCGGTAGTAGACTGGATCATAACTATCGTAATACTCTTACAGAAAGTAATTCAAAGTCTGCTCAACCCTCTCTGCCATTTTGTCAACCATGCCCTTCATTACCGGCTGTAATGCCTTATTAAGTTCTTTCATGTTTTTTATGTGTACTGCCATGCTTTCTTCTCCCTTCTGACGCTTCGATCACTGTGATATTTTTGGCGTTGTAATCGCTTCTATCATTCTGGAATGATTTAAAGGATACATAATAGCCAAATGTATTCACCCTTTAAATTTGAATGATGGATAAAATATGTGTCGCCTTCATCACCCCTGATAAATCCATACCCTCTGTCATGATAATATTTTGTTACCCGTCCATACAATATGAGCAGTCCTCCTTATCATTTAGTTTGCCAATAAAACGGCGTTTTCAAGTTAATGCTCCACCCGCGATTATATAGTGCCCTCCTGACGCCCTGTGAGGCTCATACAGGCGTTTTAGAATTACTTGTGGAACTTTCTGCGATCCATTGCTAAACCACATAAATAAGCCCTCTAACAATCATATTTCTACAATTGATAGAGGACTTATTTAAATGTCCTAACAATATATTTACTTGTCACGATGTACAGAATTTCTCCTTTCTCCTACGTCCACATTATTTACGTTGTTCCCTCAGAGGTTCCCTCGCTTTTTTCATGCCTTAACAGTCTGCCTTTTATGACAAATAAAAAATACCGCAAACCACATAAACTGAGGTTCCCGGCATCCTTTAGGGTTGGGCTGTTCTAAAACAGTCAACAGCTCGTAGGGGAATCGAACCCCTGTTTCCGCCGTGAGAGGGCGGCGTCTTAACCGCTTGACCAACGAGCCATCTGCTTGGCACTTGATTATTCTATTATATTTTTTGATAGAATGCAAGTACTTTTTTCATTTTTTTAAATATTTTTTCAAAATTCTACTCTGCACCCTCTCAAAACATCCGCCGAGGCCCAAAAACAGCCGTTTACAGTCCCTTACTCAGGAAATCGTCCGTTCCCGGCCCCTTCGGATGGCCGAGCGCCTCTTCCCGCACTCCCTCGGCGCTTCCCCTGTCTGTCAAACTAAATCAAATATACTAATCTGGTTGGACTCGGGGATATTCCCCAGCAATCCAAGGCGGCTCATCAAGTCAGTCACCGATTTGGAAACCCTCGTCCGCTCCCAGAAATCATCCTTGCTTAAAAACGGGCCGTCCTTTGCCGCCTCCACGATGGCATCCGCCGCCTTCTCCCCCAGACCGTCAATGCTGTTTAAGGACGGCATCAGCTTTCCGTCCACGATCTGGAACAGTCTTGACTGCGCCGTAAATATATCAATCGGCACAAAATCAAAGCCTCTCGCGTACATCTCCTGCACGATCTTCATATCCTTCTGGGTATCCTGTTCCTTCTTGGAAAGCTCGTCGCTCCTTCGCCTGTAATCCTCCATCACGCGCTCCAAATGGGCCTGCCCCTGACACATAATCTCATAGGAAAATGCCGACGCACGGATGCTGAAATACGCCGCGTAGTAAGCAAGCGGATAATTGATCTTGCAGTAGGCGATGCGCCACGCCATCATAACGTATGCCGCTGCGTGCGCCTTGGGGAACATATATTTAATCTTCTTGCAGGAGCCGATATACCAGTCCGGCACGCCCTGCGCCTTCATCGCATCAATCCACTCGTCCTTCAGGCCCTTGCCCTTACGCACGCTCTCCATGATGGTGAAGGATAAGGACGGCTCCACCCCCTGCTGCATCAGATAAATCATGATGTCGTCACGACAGCAAATGGCTGTGGAAATGGTCGCCAGTCCCTCCTCGATCAACGTCTGTGCGTTGCCAAGCCACACGTCCGTGCCGTGGGAAAGGCCGGAAATCCGTACCAGATCCGTGAAGCATTTGGGCTTGGCGTCGATTACCATCTGAATAACAAACTCCGTGCCAAACTCCGGTATGCCAAGACACCCCAGCTTACAGCCGCCGATCTGTTCCGGCGTAACGCCAAGCGCGGACGTGTCCTGAAAAAGCGACATGACCCCTTTGTCGTCCAGCGGAATCGTCGTCGGGTCAATCCCCGTCAAATCCTGTAACATGCGAATCATGGTAGGATCATCATGTCCCAGAATATCAAGTTTTAACAGGTTGTGGTCGATGGAGTGATAGTCAAAATGGGTGGTGACGATATCCGTAGTCATATCGTTTGCGGGATGCTGTACCGGAGTAAAGGAGTTGATATCCTCCCCCACAGGCAGAACCACAATGCCGCCGGGATGCTGTCCGGTGCTCCTGCGGATGCCGGTGCAGCCTGTCACAATGCGGTTAATCTCGCAGACGCGCTTATGTCTGCCCCGCTCCTCGTAATAGTTTTTCACATAGCCAAAGGCCGTCTTGTCCGCCAGCGTGCCGATGGTGCCCGCCCGGTAAGTCTGCCCGCTGCCAAAAATCACCTCCGTGTATTTATGCGCCTTACTCTGGTACTCGCCGGAGAAATTCAGGTCGATATCCGGCTCTTTATCCCCTTTAAAGCCAAGGAATGTCTCGAAAGGAATGTCGAACCCTTCCTTGCGCAGAGGCGTTCCGCACTCCGGACAGTTCTTATCCGGCATGTCGCACCCCGCGCCGCCTCCGTAGGCCTTCACTTCCTCGGAATCAAAATCATAATAATGGCATTTGGGGCACAAATAATGGGGACTTAACGAATTTACCTCCGTGATTCCCGCCATATTCGCCACAAAAGAACTTCCCACGGAGCCTCTAGAACCCACCAGATAGCCGTCCTCCACGGATTTCCACACCAATTTCTGCGCAATGATGTACATCACGGCGAATCCGTTGGAAATAATAGAGTGCAGTTCCTTTTTCAGCCTGTCTTCCACAATCTGCGGCAGCGTTTCCCCGTACAGCTCGTGAGCCTTATTATAGCAGATGTCCGTGAGCTGCTTATCACTGTCCGCTATGACCGGCGGACACTTATCAGGGCGCACCGGAGACATGACCTCAATCATATCCGCGATCAGATTGGTGTTGGTAATTACCACTTCCTCCGCCTTATCGCTGCCAAGATACGCAAATTCATCCAACATCTCCTCCGTCGTGCGAAAATACAGCGGCGCCTGGTTGTCCGCATCCGGAAAACCCTGTCCCGCCATGATGATGCGGCGGTAAATCTCGTCCTCGGGATTCAGAAAATGCACGTCGCAGGTGGCGGCCACAGGCTTGTGAAACTGCTCTCCCAGATGCACAATCTGCCTGTTGATCTCCATGATATCCTCCATGGACGTGACTTCCGGCACACGCTCCGACTCAATCATAAACCGGTTGTTGCCAAGAGGCTGGATTTCCAGATAATCATAAAAATGCACGATCCTCGCGATCTCCGCGTCGGATTTCTTTTCCAAAAGCGCCCGATAAAGCTCCCCCGCCTCGCAGGCGCTCCCCAAAATCAGACCTTCCCGGTGCTGCGCAAGCAGACTTTTGGGAATCCTCGGTCTTCTCGAAAAATAGGTCAGATGGGACTCAGACACAAGGCGGTAAAGATTCATGCGCCCCACATTGTTCTTCGCCAGAATGATCGCGTGATAGGTCGGCAGCTTTTTGATGATATCGGGGCTGGACTTCCCTCTGGCGTTCATCTGCGAAAGTGTGGTAATCCCCTCCCTCGCCATCATGGGAATCAGCTTCACAAAAATTTCCGCCGTGGCCTCCGCATCATCCACCGCTCTGTGGTGGTTCTCCAGCGACACATTCAGCGCCTTCGCCACCGCATCCAGCGTATGCTTTTTTTGTCCGGGCAGAAGAATCCGCGCAATCCCCACGGTATCCACATAAGTAAAGTCATGGGCAATCCCCTGTCTGTCACAGTTTTCCATGATAAAACTCATATCGAACCGGGCGTTGTGCGCCACCAGAATACAGTCCCCGCAAAAGGAAAGAAACTGCGGCAGCACCACATCGATCTGCTCCGCCCCCATTACCATATCATCCGTTATTCCTGTCAGCTTCTCGATCTCAAAGGGAATGGGCACAAGGGGATCTACAAAGGTAGAAAAGCGATCCACAATCTTACCGCCACAGACTTTCACCGCGCCGATCTCAATGATCCGGTTCTTTGTGGGGGAAAACCCGGTAGTCTCAATATCAAAAACCACAAAATCAGCCCCGAAGTCCTGTCCCTTCTCGTTGGTGGCAATCTCGTGCAGATCGTCCACCAGATAGGCTTCCACGCCGTAAATGACCTTGAAAAAGCCCTGTTTATCAGGCTCCGGCTCTCCCGCTTCCTTACGGCGTCCCTTCTCCGCTTTCCACAGATCCTCCCACACATGGTTGGCATCTGGAAAAGACTGCACTACCCCATGATCGGTGATAGCGATGGCCGGATGGCCCCATTTATAAGCGCGTTTTACGATGTCCTTCGCCTCGGAGACGCCGTCCATATCGCTCATTTTTGTATGACAGTGAAGCTCCACCCGCTTTCTGACGCTTCTGTCCTCACGTGAAGTCGTAAAATCGGGGATTTTTTTAATGCCTGCAAGGGAACTGATCGTCAGCTCATGGTCAAACTTATCGACCATCGTCATGCCTTTCAGTTTGACAAAGGCCCCCTCTTTCATAACACTCGTTATCTCATCAGCCTGCTCATTTTTCACGAAAAACTTCACCGTCATGGTGTCCGTATAATCCGTGATATCGTAAATCAAAATAGACCTCTCGTTCTTGATCTCCCGTTTGTCCTTCCGAATCACTTTGCCGCGGATCACCACTTCTCCCATTTCCCCGATGATGTCCTCGATGGGCATCGCTTCCTCCTCAAAATCCCTGCCGTAGATCACATCCGGATTGTCCGAACGTTTCAGCGGACGCTTAAAGTCACCCTTCTCTCTGTCCCTGCCGCCTGCGGATCTTTTGGAAAAACCATGACCGCCGGGCTGGGACGGACTGTCCGGATAGAAAGACGCTTCCGCCTGTCCGCGGGGCGCTGCCTGACCCACACCTTTGAGCTTTCCCGCGCTTCCGGATGATCCTGCACTTCCATGCTGCCCGGCGTTTTCAACCGGATCGGCCGCCGCCTGTTCCCTGCTCACAGCGTTCCCTGACAGCTCCGCGCCCTTCATATGCACGGCAAAGCCCGCTCTCGCCGAGATTTCCGCCACCTGTATGGCCAGACGACGCTCGTCCTCCTCACGGTTTCTGCCAGCCGTCTTCTCCTTATAGGCAAGCTCCACCTGTACCGGAATGGAACAACGCTCGTTATATATTTTTTCCAGTATCCGCGCCAGCTCTTTGCCCTTTTCTCTGCCAAACACCGTATCTTCCAGAGTCAGCACCAGCTTGTCCTGCAAAAAAGTGATATCCGCCCTCTTAAACAGACTGTATTCTACGGGCGAAGCCTCCTTCAGTTCCAGAAGAATGCTCTCCTTGTACGCGTCCATCAGTTTCTCCGGATCATATTGGGAGGAAAGTGTAAAGCGCTCATAAAACTTAACGACAACCGGCATATTCGGGAAAAACTGTCTCCCGATTTCCCGCTCTACTCGAAACACATCCTCCTTGTGAATCAGATGGTTGGAAGAAATATAAACGCGCAGAAAATCCTTCCGTTTGGTGCTTGTCACCTTCTCCACGGCAACACCTTCAAACAAATCCTGCAGTCCCGTATCCAGTTTTAACGTGGGAAATACTTCGAAAAAATTCTTACTCATTCCAGTGTAAAAGTTCCTCTCTGAGCGTGTGCAGAAGCTCCTGTTCCGGCACCTTCCTCACAATCTCACCCTTCTTAATCAGAAGGCCCTCGCCAATGCCGCCGGCGATGCCTATATCCGCTTCCTTCGCCTCACCTGGCCCGTTCACCGCGCAGCCCATAACAGCCACCTTGATATCCAGCGGAATATCCTCTACCATCTCCTCCACCTGCCTCGCAAGACCGATCAGATCAATTTTCGTCCTGCCGCAGGTAGGACAGGACACAACCTCGATGCCGCCCTTGCGCAGCCCAAGCGTTCGCAAAATCAGCCTCGCGGAACGGATCTCCTCCGCAGGATCTCCCGTCAGGGAAACCCGGATCGTATCGCCGATGCCCTGATTTAAAATGATACCCAAGCCCACAGCGGATTTGATATTTCCGCTCATCACCGTCCCTGATTCCGTAATGCCCACATGTAAAGGATAATTCGTCTTCGCGGCAAGAAGCGCATGGGCCGTTACGCACATCATCACATCCGACGATTTTATGCTTATGACAAGGTTATCATATCCGCAATCCTCTATGATGCCCACTTTGTCCAGTGCGCTCTCCACGATTCCCTCCGCCGTCACGCCATGATATTTCTCTACAAGCTCACGCTCCAGAGAGCCGCTGTTTACCCCAACGCGGATCGGAATGCTGCGCTCTTTAGCCGCCGCAACCACAGCCGCAACTTTTTCCTTCCCACCGATGTTGCCCGGGTTGATGCGGATTTTGTCCGCGCCGTTTTCCATCGCCGCGATTGCCATCTTGTAATCGAAATGAATGTCCGCCACCAGCGGAATGTGAATCTGCTCCTTGATTTTCGCAAGCGCCTGCGCCGCCTCCATGTTTGGCACCGTACACCTGATGATCTCGCATCCCGCCTGCTCCAGCCGCAAAATCTGCGCCACCGTCGCCTCCACATCCTCCGTGGGCGTATTGGTCATGGACTGGATCAGAATGGGATTGCCCCCGCCGATCTTCCTGTCTCCAATTGTAATCACCCTTGTCTGTTCTCTGTGTGTTCTCAAATCTGCCTCCGTACTTTTCTCATTCTATTTCTATGATTGAAACGCGAAATACTCGCGAAACTCGTCGCAGCGAGTTTTAGATTCCTTTACATTATAAACGATAAAAGTCTGTTAGACAAACTTGTTTTTCTATGTGCCGCACAAATTCCCGTCCCCGGCCGCCTGTTCTTTGCAGGCTTTTCCGGCTTAAATCCCTCATGACCTCCCCTGCCACCTGATAGCGCGCCTCCGGCTCCTCCTTTGTACAGCGGCTTATCACTTCTTCCAGTTCGCCGGACAAAAGCGGATTGTAATAAGAGGCGGGAAAGGCCATGCCTGACTCTATATCGGAAACCCTTCCTGTCACCATAAAATAAAGTGTTTTTCCAAGCGCGTACAAATCGCTTCTCTCATCCGCACGAAAGCCCCGCCCGTCCTCTCCCCGCTGCTCGGGCGCCGCAAACCCGGCTGAGCAGGCCATCCGCTTTCTGCTTTCTTTCCCGAAAGTGCGAAGCCCCGCCGCCCCGAAGTCTATTAGTTTCAGGCTTCCATCCCGACATACTATAATATTATCCGGTTTCAGATCTCGATAAATAACAGGCGTTTCCCTAGTGTGCAGATAGTCCAGAACATCTAACAACGCCGCCGCCCACAGCCGCGCCTGCGCTTCATCCACGCTTCCCTGCTTCTTAATATAGTTATGTAGACTTATCCCTTCCACATATTCCATCACCAGATACCATTCTTCTTCCCATAGCAGGTCATACACCACAGGCAGCATCGGATGTCTCAAGTCCCGCAAGAAAGCAGCTTCCGCCTTGATTCTTTCTCCACTCTCCTCCTGTTTCCACAAATGTTTCACCGCCACATACCTGCCAAGGCTCTCATCCTCCGCCAGATAAACGCCGCCCTCGCCGCCCTGTCCAAGAGCCCTGACAATTCTGTATTTTCCCAAACGTTTTTCTCCGTTTATACTTCTTCCCCCCTTTTTTCCATAGCTTTTACTGACCACTTTGCAGTCTGCCCCTTTTATATCCGCCATTTAGTTTACATAATATTTTACTCATTGTGCGGATTCCCTGCGCACAGGCTGACCGGTTATCTGTCCGCCTTCACATAAACCGCGGAAAGATTATCCCTCTCTCCCCTCTTCATGCACGTCTCCCCGATCTCCTTAAGCCGCCGCCCGATCTGCTCTTCCCCCGCAAACGCCCTTGGGTTCATTACCTCCTGCAGCTCCGCTCCGGTGACACGCCGCCTGAAGCCGTCCGTACAGAGAAGTATCCCTTCCCCCGGCTTTAAAACACCCATCCTGTGCTGCGGTACAAAATAACCGAAACTGCCAAGACATTTTGTCAGTTTTCCCCCCTCCTGCGTGTGATCCTCCGTAAGCTGCTCCATCCGCCGCGCCCGCAGACGATACGCCCTGCTGTCTCCCAGATGCCACAAGAGCCATGTTCTTTCCCACACCACGAGCGCCGTCATAGTCGTTCCCAGAGAACACGCTTCCTGTGCGGCATATCGCCTCAGCTCCCCCTGCATGTGAAAGACATTTCTGTCTAAAGACCTTCGTATCACCCAATACCGCTTGTTCTTTCGTATCATGGCAAACAGTTCCGTATAAAACCATTCCCGAAGCCGTATGGCAACATAACCGCCTGCTTCCCCGCCGCAAGGTGTGCCGCCCATACCATCGCACACCGCCGCAAGGAGCACCCGCCCCCTGCGTGTCAATACCTGCTGCAGCACGACCGAATCCTGATTCTTTTCGACCTCTCTCCCCTTGTCCCAATATACATTTGTCAAATAATGCACGTTCTAAACATACCTCCTCTTTTTCCTACCGCCTACTGTTACAGTCCGGCTTTTCTTTGAAGCAGCCCGTCTTAGCCGACAGCCCATTCGTAACATATGCTATTTACTATATATCCGGAAAATCTGCGGGACCCCCGCCCTGTCATTCATCACGGATTCAAGAACAGAATCCGATGCTGCTATCATACTACATATTCAGAAAAAGCGCAAGCCACAAACAGCCTGCGCCTGACAGCCCTGCGCCGACGCCCTGCTGCAAGTGCATGGCGCGGGTGTGAAAAGTAACGCCAACATACCTGTCAGCGCACCAGCCTCATAATATCATTGTACATAATGAACACCATCAACACCATCAGCACGACCAGCCCGGCAAAGTGCACCATACCTTCCTTCTCCGGCGGAACGGGTTTTCCCCTAAGCACTTCCACGAACATGAACACGAGCCGCCCGCCGTCCAGCGCGGGAAGCGGCAGAAGGTTCATAATGCCCAGATTGACGGATAAAAGCACCACAATCTCAAGCATAGTCAGAATAGCGTAAGGCGTGCCGTAATTTTCTTCCGCCGTGTCATAGCTCTCCCCGACAAGCTGCGCGATCCCTACAGGCCCCGACACGTCGTCCTTCGACACCTGCCCCATCACCAGCATCCGCAGGCTCTTGTAGGTGATCTTCACCCAGTATTCCACCTCGTAGAAGCCGTATTGGAACACCTGCAGGGGATTGCACTTCAGATATTCGCCGCCGTTGGTGATCCCCATATAATAACGCTTGTCAGTTTCATCGTACTGCGGAACGAGTGTGGTCACAGCCTTCTCTCCGTTTCTCCGATAGGTGATCTCCATGATTTCCCCCTTGTTCAACGCGGAAATCATGGAAACCTCCCGATAAAAATGAATCGGTTCACGCCCGATTTTCGTGATCACGTCTCCCGCCTGCAGACCGGCCTGGGCCGCCGCGGACCCTTCCTGCACCGTACCCACCGTCGGCAGATCCGCTCCCGAAAACGCGCTCAGAATCACCGCCATCACAAAAGCCAGAATAAAGTTGAAGAAAGGACCGGCAAAAACCGTAGCAATACGCGACCAGACACCCGCTTCGGTAAAAGCAATCCCCTCCGGCGCATCCACGCTCCCGGAATCCTTCTGCTGTTCTCGTTCCACGCCGTCCTCTCCGTCAAACATACAGGCGCCGCCAAGAGGCAGAAGCTTTAAAGAATATTTTGTGCCATGCTTCATAAAGGAAAAGAGCGTCGGCCCCATTCCCACGGAAAACTCCACTACGCGGATGCCGTTTCTCCTGCCGATCAGGAAATGTCCCATCTCATGGGATATGACTACCAAACCGAATATAATGATAAAAAGAATAATTGTTCTGATCAAATCGCTACTCTCCAAACTTCATTCTGATAAATTCGTAAGTCTCCGTCTCTGCCGCCAGTATTTCTTCCACAGTCGGCGCTTCTATCACCTGATGGGCATCCATAGCCGCCCCGATCAGCTCCGGTATCTCCAAAAACCGGATCTTCTTATCCAAAAACAGGGCAACCGCCTTCTCATTCGCCGCATTAAACACCGTAGGAAGCGATCCGCCTCTTTCGGCCGCACGGTACGCCAGCGCAAGTCCCCGGAAAGTATCCGTGTCCGGCTTCTCAAAGGTCAGGCTCCCAAGTTTACATAAGTCTACTCTACCAATATCCATCGGCTTTCTGTCCGGGTAAAACAGCGCGTACTGGATGGGCAGTTTCATATCCGGCACACCCATCTGCCCCATAATGCCGCCGTCCGCGTACTGTACCGCCGAATGCAGAATACTCTGGGGGTGCACCACCACCTCGATCTGCGAAAGCGCCACATCAAAGAGCCACTTCGCTTCCATCACCTCAAGCCCCTTGTTACAGAGCGACGCGGAGTCGATGGTCACTTTCTTCCCCATAGACCAGTTGGGATGCTTTAAAGCGTCCTCCACCGTCATATCCGCAAGCTCCTCTCTGGTTTTTCCTCGGAAAGGGCCGCCCGACGCCGTGAGCAGAATCTTTTCCACCCGCCCCCGGTTTTCCCCCTGCATGGACTGGAAAATCGCGCTGTGCTCGCTGTCCACAGGCAGAATCAAGACGCCTTTTTTCTTTGCGAGGGGCATAATGATATGTCCCGCCGTCACCAGCGTCTCCTTGTTTGCCAAGGCGATATCCTTTCCCGCCTCGATAGCCGCGATGGTAGGTCTGACGCCGATCATTCCCACAATGCCGGTGACAAGTACCTCCATCCCCTCCGCTACAGCCACTTCCAAAAGACCGTCCATACCGCTCACCACGCGGACAGGCATATCCTTCACCCGCGTCCGCAGCTCATCCGCAGCCTTCTTCTCCCAGAGCGCGGCAATCTTCGGCTGAAACTCCCTAATCTGCGCCTCCAGAAGCGATACATTGGAGCCTGCCGCTAAAGACACGACCTCCAAATCCTTCTCTTTTCTGACAATGTCTAATGTCTGTGTTCCGATGGAGCCTGTGGAACCCAGTATTCCTATTTTCTTCATTTTCGCCCTCGTCCCGAAGCAATCCTTCCGCATGACTGCCCCGCTTCTCATCCGTTTTCGCTAAATTAAATTTACTTTCAAACCCTGCCTGTGCAATCCGCTTCTCTGCTTCCATCCCGTAACAGCTTATCCGGGGAAACACACATCACATGAATCCTACAGCCAGCGCAATCCCCAGAAACACAATCGGCCCCGCCACAATCACGCTGTCAAAACGATCCATGATCCCGCCATGACCCGGTATCAGCTTTCCGTAATCTTTGATTTCATGATCTCTTTTCACCGCGGAAGCCGCCAGATCCCCCACCATGGAGACAAGCGCGCCCGCCGCTCCCAAAGCTGCCGCGAGAGACAGCGATAACGTCATCGCAGTATATTGGTTAATCACAAAGTGCGTGTACAGAACAAACAGAAGCGCCGCTCCCAAAATACCGCCTACTGCGCCTTCTATGGACTTTTTCGGGCTTAATTTTGGCGTCATTTTATGTTTCCCGATCAGCACGCCCACACAGTAGGCACATGTATCGCTCCCCCATGAAGCGAGAAACACAAACCACACCAGATACATGCCATCTTCAAAGCCTTCCCGCAGCAAAAAGAGGAAGGACAACATCACCGGCCCGTAGAGAAACGAAAACATAGCCGACATAATCTGATTCGCATGGTATTTCGGAAAAGTAAACACATAGACGAACAGAAAGGCCAGAAAAGCCGCCACAATCGCCATGATCATCGCCGGAAAGGCCATGCCGGTGTCACGCGCCAGCGCAAGGCACAGCATCGCATAGTACACAAGTATCATGACACCGCCCACTATGACCGGGGCACCCGCCTCCGCTCCATTCCCGCGCACCTTACATGCTCTCGTCAGCTCTTGATACGCAATCAGAGAAACGCCAAAAATCGTCACCGCAAGAAGCGCGCCTCCCGACAAAAACACGCCCAGCGCAATCGCCACCAGCACAATACCACTCAGTAATCTTGTACGAAACATACAGACGCCCTCCTATTCTCATAACAGCTCAGAAACCTTCACTGTTACATGCTTCCAGCCATTGAAATCCTTCTACGATGAACCGGATGCTTGCAAACTCCACATTTTGATACGGCCAGCGCAGCAAGTGCGCAGACCTGTCTGTCCCATTACCTATTCCTTCAATAAACCGTAGCGTCTGTCCCTCTTATTATATGCCGCTACCGCCTTTTCCAATTCTTCTTTTGAAAAATCCGGCCAAGCTATAGGTGTAAAATAAAACTCCGTATAGGCGAGCTGCCAGAGCAGGAAATTGGAAATCCGCTGCTCTCCACAAGTGCGGATCAGAAGATCCGGCTCCGGGATACCCGCCGTGTCAAGCGCATCGCTCAGCCGTTCCTGCGTGATTTCCTCCGGCATAAGCGCACCGTCCTTCACCTGTGCGGCCAACTTCTGCACAGCGCGGACAATCTCGTCCCTGCCGCCATAATTGATAGCGATCTGAAAGTGCAGGCCTGTATTTTTCTTCGTGGCCTCCTCCAGCTCCCCGATCCGCTTTCTGATGTCCTCGTCCAGCCGGGATTTCTCCCCGATCACACGCACACACATATTATTTTTAGCCGCCGTTTTCAGACAGGTCTTCATATAGTTTCGCAGAAGCCCCATCAACGCGTCCACCTCATCCACGGGCCGTTCCCAATTTTCCGTGCTGAAAGCATACACCGTCAGATATTGTATCCCCATGCGGTATGCCTCCTCACAAATTTTCTCTACGGTTTTCGCCCCCTGCACATGTCCGTAATTGCGGGGCATACCCTTGCTTTTCGCCCATCGGCCGTTTCCGTCCAATATAATCGCTACATGCTGTGGAACTTTTTTTTCTTCCCCCATTCTATCTCCCATCCGATTTCCGCTCCTCCTGTCCCCGTCTGCATAAAATCGTATTATGTAAACCATTAAACGGAAAGGGGCAACAGAACCGTTCATTCTGTAAGCCCCTCTAAGCCTTCTTAATTTCATCCACAAATTGAGCGCTGCCCAATCGTCATACGGTCAAAATCTCTTTTGACTTCTCCTCCACCAGCTTATCCACTTCCTTGATAAACTTGTCGGTCAGCTTCTGCAGCTTCTCCTCCAGCTCCTTGATCTCATCCTCGGAAACCTCGGCCTTTGCCAGTTTTTTCAGCGCGTCATTGCCGTCCCGTCTGGTATTGCGGATCGCCACCTTGTTCTCCTCGCCGCGCTTCTTAATATCCTTCACCAGCTCTTTACGGCGTTCCTCGGTAAGCTCCGGAAATACGAGCCGGATCAGAGATCCGTCGTTGCTGGGCGTAATTCCCACATCCGATGCCATGATCGCCTTCTCAATATCTTTAATTAAACTCTTTTCCCAAGGCGCAATCTGCAAAATCCTCGCCTCAGGAACCGTGATATTGCCCACCTGCTGAATCGGTGTGGGTGTCCCGTAATAGTCCACCTTAATCTTATCGAGGACATGGGGGTTGGCGCGTCCTGCCCGGATCGTTCCCAGATCATTTACCAGAAAATCATAAGACTTCTGCATCTTTTCCTCATAAGGCTTCAGTCTTTCATCCATACTGTAATCCTCCCAAATAAAATCTACACCAAGAATTACGCAGTAATTCTTGTGATGCCGACCGTCAGATCCGCATCGCCTACACAGTCACTTTCGTGCCGTTGAAATTACCTTTGACGGCATTCACAATACTGTTCTCCTCATTCAGCCCAAACACCCACATGGGCATCTTATTATCCCGGGCCAGAATAGAAGCCGTCAAATCCACCACCTGAAGATTTTTGGCAATTACCTCGTCAAGAGAAACCTCATCATACTTCTTTGCTTCCGGGTTACTCCGCGGATCATCGTCATAGACGCCGTCCACCGCTTTCGCCAAAAGAATCACATCCGCATCCACCTCGACAGCCCGGAGCACCACTCCTGTATCCGTGGAAAAGTAGGGATGTCCCGTACCGCCCGCAAAAAAGACTACCATATTCTTTCCAAAATATTTATTCGCCCTGTCCTTTGAGAAAAGTTTCGTAAAGGAGCCGCACTCAAACGGGGTCAGAACCGATGTCATCATGCCTACGGAACGGAAAATCTCCGACACATAGATACAATTCATAATCGTAGCCAGCATGCCGATCTGATCCGCCTTCGTTCTGTCGATGTTCTCACTGGAACGGCCGCGCCAGAAATTGCCGCCGCCGATGACGATACCTACCTGAATGCCATCGTCCACAAGCTGCTTCACCTGCACGGCAACATCACGCACCGTCTCCTCATCAAAACCAGTCTTTTTCTCGCCCGCAAGGGCTTCTCCGCTTAACTTCAAGAGTATACGCTTCATATTTTTCCTTCCGTTCTCCCCTGTGTGCCCGAACTTATTTTTTCTTCTTGAACTCCTCAAAGAAGGATGTAGGATTCACATCTGCATAGCACTGGGAACACATACCCTCAATTACCGCACCGTTGTTGATCTGCACGGATTTGGATTTGATATTGCCCATCACGATAGCCGTGGTATCCAGAATAACCGGTCCCTGCACGTCGATATCACCCTTGACCGCTCCTGCCACCACTGCGCTGGTAGCCGTGATATTGCCGATCACTACGGAACTCTGACCGATCTTCACGCTTCCAAGACTGTTTACCTCGCCGTTAATCTTCGCGCCCTCTGCATAAATCTCGGCCGCTTTGGAATTGCCCTGAATGTTACCTGTGATATTCAGTTTGCCAAGAATGTCAAGATTACCGTTTACGGTACCGATCAGTTCCATGGAGCCTTCCGATATAATATCACCTGTTATTGTCATGCCCTCTGTCACAACTGCCGTCTCGTCTACTGCCACACGATTTTCCTGCACTTCCATAGTCTTTCCCTTTCCTCCGTGATTCACATCTTTCTCTTCCATCGGCGTTTCCGCCTGATTTAAAATTTCTTCTGCCATTACAGGTTCTGCCTCCTCTTCTTCTATTACAGCCTCCGCCGGGGCCGGCTCTTCCATTACCGCTTCTACTGTCTCTGCCGTTACTTCTGCAGCCCCCACATTCACGATCGGTTCAGGCTCCAGAATCTCTTCTTCCAAAGGCTCCTCAAGAAACGCCTCTTCCGGCTCGGACACAGTCCCGAGCTCAGACACGCCCATCTCCTCTATTTTATCCAGCATCCCGCTCAAATCCAAGGACTCGAGCGTTTCATCCGCAACAGATATCTCCGGTGCCGCAGCATCCGCAGATATCTGCTCCCCGGTCTGTCCTTCCGCTGCCAGAGCCGCTTCCAGCTCTTCTTCCGGCATCAGTTCATTGACTGCCTGGGATAAATCGTCCTTCAAATCCGAAAAAAATCCCATTCCCTAATCCTCCATTCTTTAATCATTGCTTATATGATGAATCGCCTCCGTATCATCCGTAATCGGAACGATCTTCGTATCTTCCATCGCCTGAATCTGCTCGATCAGCTTCGGAAGCGCCTTCACCGTCGAATCCTTATCAGATGCGTCATGCATCAATATAATCGCCTCCTGAAACTCCTTCAGTCTGGCCGTCGAATTTCTGACAATGGCCTCCGGACTGATGTAAGCTGACGAGGCGTCTCCTGAAGCCACATTCCAGTCAAAATAACTCATGTCCTGTTCTTCCAGATAGGCGATCAGCTCATGCATGTCCACCCGGCTCACCGTATTGCTGCTGCCACCCGGGAACCTGCAATACCTGCACCAGACACCCGTAGTCTCGTAGAGAAACTCCTGCAGCTTCGAAAGATCCTCCACATAGCTCTCCTTTGACCGGTAGATCTCTTCGTATTTGTGGCTGTAAGAATGCATCGCCAGCGTATGCCCTTCCTCCACAATTCTTTTATATAACGGCTGGTATCTTTCTTCCTCTTTCCCGACCACAAAAAAAGTCGCCTTCACATCATACTCTGCCAGAATATCCAGTATTTCACCGGTATTACCACTTGGCCCATCATCAAAAGTAAGGTACACCTTTCTGATTTCTTCCTCCGCCTCTGAAACCTCGCTGTCCTGATCGGACGCATCGCGCCGGAACTCATTCACGCCGGAAGCCGTATACAGTTCTCCGCCCGATTCCTCTGTCCCGGATGCCTGTCCCATCGCCATCGCAGGCGCCGCCTGCTCACGAAGCGCGCGCAGCTCTCGTTTCGCCCTGTAGAGATTCACACCCAAAACCACACAAAGGATCATCAGTATCAGTATCGTGGAAAGCGGAATAATAACGAGCAGCCGTTTCATCAATTGAAAACGTGCATCCCGTTGGGCATCCATCTTCATCGGCTCCTTTTTACTCTCTTATCCCACATTCTCTTATACTATATCACAATTGAGAGATAACGAAAAGAAATTTTATGAAAAAGACATAAGAAAATTTCGCCAGATTTCCACGCCGAAAAAAACAGCGAAAAAAAGCCAGCGTCTCCTCCCGGAAACACTGGCTTTTCCTTACATTCCATACTGTGACACATTTGTGCTGTCCACTTTTTCAAAGGGAACCCATACATATCTCCCATCCTCGCTGACGCCCTCCATCGAATCCACAGATTGTCCCTGCGCAAACCTAATGGCCGCCTTCACCGCCGCTTCTCCCTGACCGGTGCCGGACTGACATACGGTAAAAGCCATCTCTCCGTTTTCAATCGCTGCACATCCGTCCGCAGTCGCATCCACCCCCAGCACCGGCAGAGCGTTCAGATCGATGCCGGACTCCCTGCACACCTCAATCACACCGAGCGCCATGGAGTCGTTTTCACAGAGCACACAGTCCACCGGGGAGCCCGTTCTCAAGAATATCTCGAACAGATGCCTCGCCAGTTCTTGATCCCAGTCGGCATAATCTTCAAACACATAGTTGATTTTCTTTCCGCTGCTCTCCAACGTCTGCTTCACGCCGTTGGTTCTCCCGTTGGTCGCCGAATGCCCTCTTTCGCCCTTGATCAGCACCACATTAATCTCCTGATTGGCGGCCAGCCTGTCCAACACATATTCCGCCTGAAACTGTCCGGCCACAAATTCGTCTGAGCCGGCATAGATGTATTTCCCTTCCTTCAGCTGCTTTTCATCCGGACAGCTATTGATAAAGATAATCGGTATGTCGCCCGCACTCGCTTTCAGTTCCACGACAGTCTCAATGGATACCGGACTGCAGAGAATCACATCATAGCCTTCCCGCTCTGCGGATTTCAGGTAATTTACCTGATTCTCAATCGAACCTTCCGCATCCTTAAACTCAAACTGCACCCCCTCCGCCTCAGCGGTATCCCTCGCCGCCGCTACGAGCGTCTCACGGAAACTGTCCATCTGGTTCAGAACAAGAAGAATTTTTATGTCCTTTTTGGAAGCTGCGCCACTGTCGCTCCCACAACCGGTAAGAGCCACTAACCAGAGCATCATCACGCCAAACAGTACTCCCAGTTTTTTTCTCATACACCATCCCCCCTGTCCACTTTGAACATATTCACCTGATTTGCCAGCTCTACCGCTGATTCCGTAAGTTCTTTCGCACCTTCTGCGACCGTCTCACTGTTCTCCGTAATGCTGTGCGCCTGCTCAACCATCGTAGTTGACGTCGCCAAGATCTCCTCGGAACTTGCCGCCTGCTCCTCTGAAATGGCAGCCACATTGACCGCAACGTTATCTACCTGCTCCACCTTTTCAATCATCTGCTGTACCAGATGGTTTACCTCGTCGATATTGTCAAAAATCTCATCAAATGTCAGCAGCGCGCCTTTCACCAGTTCACCGCTGCTCTGAATATTGCTGACACTGTCGTCCGCCTGACTGACTGCATCCTTTACGAGAGCATTGATCTCGGAAATCAGATTTTCAATATTATGTACGGAATCCGAGCTGGTCTGCGCCAGCTTTCCGATCTCCGTTGCAACCACCGCAAACCCTTTTCCTGCCTCCCCGGCTCGGGCCGCCTCGATCGAAGCGTTCAACGACAGGAGGTTTGTCTCGTCCGCAATATCGCTGATCACGCCCGTAATTTTCGTAATTTCGACAGACGCGTTTCCCACCTTATCGATGGCCTGCTGCAGTTTCCTCATCGATTCATTGATACTCTGCATCGCAACACCGACATTCTGCATGTCCGCCTTTCCCTGACGGGAAACCGCTACCGTCGCTTTCACCTTGAGATCAACCTGCTTTCCTTCGTCCCGGGTATTCGCCGCTACCGCTGCCAGCGTGGTTGCATTATCTGCAATCTCATTCACCGAAAGGGAAAGCTGTTCCACCGTATTGTTCAACTCCTGCATCGAATCGCTCTGTAATCTGGAAGCATCATACATGTCGCCGGAAACGTTGTTGCTGTTGTCCGCCTGCACATGGAGCTTGTCGGACACCCCATGAATAGACATTATCATGCCGCGCATAGACTGGATAAACCGTTCCACGCCGCGGCTCATAACCCCGATTTCGTCATTGTTCTTTGTCTTTACATCGACTGTAAAATCACCGTCGGTCATAGCCGTAATGACTTTTGTCAACTCCTTAACCGGCCTGATCACTACCTGGACAACCCGCTCTATCAATACAGCTAGCAGCAGCAGGGAAACCAGACCAATCACAACCATGAGGATTCTGACACCGTCAATATCCGCATAAATCGTTTTTGTCGGAATATAGGAAACCAGAATCCAGCCCGTTCCCTCTATTTCCGTAAACGCCGTCATTCTCTCATCGATTTCCGCCATCTGGTAGTCACGGCGGTCAAGCTTTTCACCCACATCCCGCATAAATGTATCGGCGGAATCCGCAATCCTTGTAGAAATCAGGCTGTTATCCCGATGTGCAAGAATCGTACCGTCCTTGGAATTGACCAGAAACGCCTGCGCGTCCTCCATCTCAATATAGCTGTTTACGATAATACTGATGCGCTGCAGGGACATATCCGCCGAAATGACCTTCAAAACATCGGAACCGTCATCCAAAATACCGGCTGCACTGACAAGCGCTTCCCCATTCTCATCCGTATAGGCATCCGTAAACGCCATATTCAGCCTTGTCATGCCTTCCCGGTACCAAACCGACTGCAGCAGATTACTATCCGCCTTGTCCGACTCCGACGCTTTCATAAGCTTTCCGTTTGCATCCGCCACATACAGCCCATCCGGATAATTGTCGTTAAACTGATAATAGCTGTCCAGAATGCGCTGCAAATCCGCTTCGTCCGGTTTCATCCCCTCAATCGCACGCTTTACGGTCTGGAAAGCGGACAGATTTTCATTCAGCCACGACTCAATCTCATTCGCCTGATTTGCAATCGACGAGCTCAATAGGTTCTGCGAATATTCTGTAATGATATTCTTGGAAATCAAATAGGAGGTCGTCGCAATCGCCAGTACCATGACCGCCGCTACCGGTAGTATCGTCACCAGCAGCTTCGTCTTAATAGAACGCATCTTCTTTGTCTTTTTTTCCATTCTTCACACTTCCTCTTCTGCCGTCACCTGAAATTATTATTTTCAATTGATACTATAACTAACATATCATAAAATGATGAATTAATCTATTTCTTTTTCAAGCAGCGCTGTATATTCCAGAGTACCTTAAGTAGTGGTTTCCTCTTTCAGGGCATACCTTACAGACCTCCCCGGGTACCACACGTTTCTTCCTCTCCATCCATCTGCCACATTTATCATGCATGGTTCCGTGTAGTTATTGGGCTTCGGCTTGTATGGCAGTCTTACCCTCATGCATGACCTCATATGTGATTTCTGTCCGTCAGACCAGAGATTTGCCCATGGGTTAATATGTTCCCCACATCCGGCTTCCTTCAGATTCCACCTCACGGTGGACACCCTTGCCTTCGGCTATATCCTTCCCACTACCGGGCGGATTCGGGACTTTAACCCGTTAGAAACGTGCGCCGCCGGGCGCACCATAATAAAACCCCTGCAAATGGCATTCCCATACCATTTACAAGGGTTTCTTCATTCAAAATAACCGGGCAAACTTCGCCTTATGCATTCATCTGCTTCGCCACTTCCTCCGCGAAGTTCTCTTCCTTCTTCTCCAGACCCTCTCCGGTCTCGAAGCGGACAAACTTCTTGACGGAAAGATTCGCGCTGTTCTCCTTCGCAACCTGCTCCAGATACTTCGCAACGGACTGCTTGCCGTCCTCAGCCTTTACATAGACCTGCTCTAAGAGGCATACCTCTTTCAGTTCCTTGTTCAGACGGCCGTTCACAGCGCCTTCGATTACCTTCTCGGGCTTGCCTGCCATCTTGGGATCGTTCTTAATCTGCTCTGCGATGATCTCCTTCTCATGTGCCTTATATTCCTCAGACACCTCGTCAGTGGATACATACTTCGGATACAGAGCCGCTACCTGCATCGCGATATTGGTGAGTGCTTCCTTCACCGCATCGTTCACAACATCCGTAGCCGCCTCGACGATCACGCCGATTCTGCCGCCGCCGTGCACATAAGTTACAGCACAGCCGTCCGCTGCCACTACCTTCTCAAATCTTCTGATATTTAAGTTCTCACCGATCACGGCAACCTTATCCACCAGCGCATCCTTCACCGTCTTGGACTCGTCCAGATGCCATTTCTCGCTTAAGAAAGCGTCCAAATCTGCCGCGTCGGACTCGACCGCCTGTTTTGCTACCGCCTCCACATACTCCTGGAAATCCGCGTTCTTCGCCACGAAGTCAGTTTCGGAGTTTACCTCCACAACCGCTGCGGTCTTCTCATCCTTAACCGCCACACGGCAAAGACCCTCAGCCGCAATTCTGCCTGCCTTCTTCTCCGCCTTCGCCTGACCGTTCTTTCTCAGATATTCTACCGCCGCATCCATGTCGCCGTCGGTCTCGTTCAGAGCCTTCTTGCAGTCCATCATGCCTGCACCGGTCATTTCTCTCAACTCTTTTACCATTGCCGCTGTAATAGCCATCTATTTTCCCTCCTGAATTATCTATGATATATCTCGTCCTTCACACGCTTTCGCCCGACTGAACCGTTAGTTCTCTTCTTCTACCTTCTCAGCCTCGGCCTCCGCCGCATAATTATCAGCCTCCGCGCCCTGATTTGCCTCAACTACCGCGTCAGCCATCTTAGATACGATCAGCTTCACCGCGCGGATCGCGTCGTCGTTGCCGGGGATGATATAATCAAGCTCCTCGGGATCACAGTTCGTATCACCAATACCGATCAGGGTGATTCCCAGCGTGTGAGCCTCCTGCACGCAGATTCTCTCCTTCTTGGGATCTACCACAAAGATACAGTCGGGTATTCTGGTCATTTCCTTGATGCCGCCCAGATTCTTCTCCAGTTTCTCCCACTCTTTCTTAATCTTGATTACTTCCTTTTTGGGCAGTACCTCAAAGGTACCGTCCTCAGCCATTCTCTCGATCGCTTTTAATCTCTCTACTCTGGACTGGATTGTCTTAAAGTTTGTAAGCATCCCGCCCAGCCATCTCTCATTTACATAGTACATACCGCAACGCTCAGCCTCAGTCTTTACTGCGTCCTGCGCCTGCTTCTTCGTCCCTACAAAGAGAATCGTGCCGCCCTGCGCCACCACGTCAAATACGGCTCTGTAAGCCTCGTCCACCTTGCCCACGGACTTCTGCAGGTCGATGATATGGATGCCGTTTCTCTCCGTGAAGATATAGGGAGCCATCTTAGGGTTCCATCTTCTTGTCTGATGCCCGAAATGAACACCCGCCTCGAGTAACTGCTTCATTGAAATTACGCTCATAGTTCTTCTACCTCCGTTTGGTTGTCTGCCATATATCTTGCGCCTCCCTGCCACCCGCAATCAGGCTCCGGGGCACACGCTGCATCTGCAGCAGGTTTCACTGTGCCTCCGCGCATAAAAGGGCACCGGCATGGGCTGGATATATGTGATTAGTTGGATTCATGCGCATCGCGCATACTTAAATACTATAACACAAAAGAATCCCCCTTGCAATAGGGGGGAACGCGAAAAGTGCTTCTAATGCTCATGCCAGTGGACATTTCGCAAAGAAGCACTAAATTTCGCGTGTTAATTATGAAACATATCCACGATATTTTTCAGCTTTACCACATTTTCTGAATTGGTCTCCATCAGCGCCGAATTGCCCTCCACAAGGTTGGACACATCCTGCGACTTCTGGGCTATGCTGCTGATATTGTCGGCCGCTTCGACAACGATAAGTGTAATGCTGTCGACAGATTCCGCGATCTCCACAATGGCCGAAAGGAGCGTTTCCACCTCAAAGCCAATTGCTTTCATATTTTTCTCGAAATCAGAGGCATCCTGCGTATACTTCTCCGCAACGCCCATAAAATCACTGTAATCCTTCAGTACTGTCCCCTCAAGGAAAGAAAGGATCTCCTGTAAGCAGGACTCCATATTGCCCACCGCCTGATTAACCTCAGTGGTGATGTTGTTGATATTGCTCACCGTGGAGGAAGTCTGGGCTGCCAGTCCGCCAATCTCGTCGGCAACCACCGCAAAGCCTCTGCCCGCCTCACCCGCTCTCGCCGCTTCGATAGACGCGTTTAAAGCAAGCAGATTCGTCTGTCCGGAAATGTCCAGAATGGACTGGGTGAGCTGGTTGATCTTCTCCACCGCACGCGCCTGTTCCATAGCCGACGCGCTCTTCTCCTGCACACCGCGGTACATCTGCGTGGTCTTATTCTGGGCTTCGCCCGTCGTATCTTTTAAATTGTCCGCGCGGCGCCTGCTCTCCAGAGACGTCTTTTCTCCCTCCAGAGAGTTATCCCTGATCACCTGCGCGCGTTCCTTGATCTGGTTCACGGTATGGTTGACAGTTTCCATAGACGCCGCCGTCTCCTGCATCGCCGCCGCAAGTCCCAGCATCGTCTCCGTATTCTCTCCGCTCATGCCTTTCACCTGCTCGGTGGTATCGGAGAGCTTCTCCAGCGTATCATCCAAATCCGAGTAAGTCCTCTTGATATCCTGCACCATACCGCGAAGGCTGGCACGCATCTCTCTTAGCGAATTGGCCATACTGCCGCTCTCGTCCTGCCTCTTACAGAGCTTATCGCTGTTCTCATTCTTCGAGAAATTAAATTCGGCCGTCTCTGACACGATATCGTTAATCTGCGTGATCGGTCTGGTAATCACCAGCCCCATAATTACGCCGATCACCGCGGAGATCGCTACGGCGATGAGCATACCTATCATAATCAGCATGGTGATACGGCTGGCCGCGCTCTTCATTTCGGATTCCGGCGCCGTCAGCACATACTGCATGCCGTTGATCAGGGTTCTGTAACACATGTCCTTTTCCTGCCCCTGATAGATATAGTTAACCGTCAGTCCCTCCATGGCCGAATCCGCCAGCGCCCCGGCCATAACGCCGGATGCCTCAGCCTGTGTCACCGGGGTTCCCGCCTCTATCTCCTTATGATAAGCAATATTGCCGTGGGCGTCCACCAGAAAAGCGGAACCGGTCTCAAACACTGTCGCATGATCCACCGTCGTCGTGAACTTGTCAAAGGCAATATCCATACCGATAATACCGATGGACTCCCCTTCCACGACGATGGGAATGACATAGGACACCATATAAACGTTAATATTGGAATTCAGGTAAGGGTCCATCCATGTCGGCTTCCCGTTCTTTACGGGTATGTAATACCATCCCACGTGCTCCAGGTCATCCGGGGAATACATGGAAAAATCAGTGGGGACAAGCGCTTCGAAGTTTTCCGCATCACTGCCCCGGCTCCAGAATACGCCGCTGTCCGGCTCCGTAAATTCCGGATTATAACGGATGTATGCCGTCAGAGCGCCCTCCGTATTGCCGCCGATCTCATAGAGCATCTGTTCCATGATCACATTAAAAGCGTCTACATAAGCCTTATCCGTCTTAAAGGCCTGCACATCCGTAAGCTGCTGCAGCGCAACATTATATGCCGTGTTGACGGACTGCTCCACCCTGCTCATCTGCGCGTTGAGCGCATCCGCCTGATTGGTACATGCATACTGCATTTCCTTCTGGGAATCCTGATATACGGTTTTTCTGGAATTAATGATACTGACGCCGCCGCAAATAAGGGATGTCAGCAGAGTACATACAATCACCGTCGCCAAAACTCTAGCCTTAATCGATTTCATACTGTCTCTCCTCTTTTCTCTGCCGCTTCACGTTATTCCTGGCCTGTCACAATTCTGGCAACCTGCTCCTCATCGGCATCCGCCGGAATCTTAAATGTGCCGGTTCTGAGTTTCTTATCATACCCGTTCGCACATAAATAATCATCATAGGCATCCGCGGAACTCACAACACCCGCCTCCGCCAGCTTTTTTGCCACCGTAAAAGAACCGTCACCGCTCGCTATGGTTACGCTCTTTGTCCCGCCCGCAGAGGGCTTCGTCTCTGCATCCTGCTTTGGAACATCCTCATCCTGCTTTGTCATTTCATTGGTGTCGGCGGACGGCTTCATTTCGGAAGACTTCTGGCCCACATCCGCCTTCGGATTCTCCGTCTCCGCAGGCTTTTTTGCCGCGTCTGCCGTTTCATCCGTCTCCGTCTGCAGAGGCTCCGGCGTGCTCACCGTCTCCTTTTCTTCCGCCTCTTCCCTCTCCACCGCTGTATCCTTTTTCACCGGATCGTCCTTTTTGACAGCGTTATCCTTCTGCACAGGCGCCGCCGCATCGTCCTGCCCATCCTCCTCATTTTTCTCCAAAGAAGGTTCAAGCAGCCGGGAATCTTCAATCATACCCAGTTCTTTTGCCCGGGCAATCACCTCGTCGTCAGTCATTTTCGCCTTGTTTTCGCCGCCCGGCAGCGCAACGCCCATAATAAGGGCTGTTACTATAATTCCCAGACCGAGACCACGGAAATAGTATTTTTTCTCCATCCTACACACCCTCAAACAGGTCTATCACCAGTTTCACCTCTCCGAGACCAAGTCCGAGTTCCTTTGCGATCGCCATATTGGACTTGCCCGCTTTGTGAAGCTCCAAAATCCTCTCATTACTGTTACGTCCGTTATCTTTTCCTCTGGCAAAGCGGATGTCCACCCCGCGCGGCTCCTCCTGCACAGGTGTGGAAGCAGGCATAGCCACGGGTTCCCTTCTACCGCCAAAGTCTCTGCTGCCCCCTGAATCTCCGACACCAAACTCTCTGCCGATTCCCGGTTCTCTGGCTCCAAATTCTCTGTTGCTCCAAAAACCGCCAGACTCCCTTCCGGCTTCCGGTTCCCGTTTCCCCAAAATACCCATCTCAGCAAATGCCGCACTTGTGGAAAGCTCTGGCTCCTCAGCCACATAATCGGCCTCCGGCTCATGGATAATCTCCACACGTCTGGGATTGATCGGCCGGAAGTCAACTTCCTCCACATCAGCCTCCGGCTCCGCGGAAACAGGCTCATAAAACGGCTCTTCCTCCGCCGCTGCCGGGATGACCCGTGCCTCCTGCACTTCTTCCACCACCTCCGGCGAATATGTCCCCGCACTGTGGATCGACAAAAGATCCGTCCGGGTATCTTCCACCGCGCCCATCACGGACTGTACCGCCTCCTGCACGGCCTCCTGCGCCTCTCTGGCTGAACTTTCCGCATGATGAATCCGCATCAGAGCGCCTTCTGCTGCTTCCTCGGCTGCCTTAGCCTTATTCGCCGTCTCCTGCGCCGTAATTTCCGCGTCGCGCACTGTCTGCCTGATCTCATCCGTAACCTGACTTGCTTCCCCGATATCCGCCATCAGCGTCTCATGCTTGTCATTGAGCATATCGTAGAGAAAAGTCACTTCCTTATGGTTTTTATTGATTTCCTCCAGCACGGTATCCGAATACTCGTTGATTGCCATAATCTTTTCATTGGCCACACGCTCCATGGCGCGCTCCGTCTTCTCTATCGAATAACCGATGGTCTCGTCCACAATATCGGAAACTTTTTCCCTTACTGTTTCCGTCTCCCCCTCCACCAGCTTCCTGATCTCGGCCTCGCTGATTAACTGTACTTCCTCATCCGCGTCCTTCTTCCCTGCCGGCAGAAAATATCCCAAAAGAAATATCCCTGCCCCAATGATAATCAGAACGATCTCTATTACACTCATGTTTCTCCCTTTCCTAATCAGGCTTCTTGCTTTCGGAGACTACCCCGAAATTTCAAAGGTACTCACACCCTTTAAAAGTACCTTGCCGTCAGGGTCCTTTTTTGTCTTTTTTTTGCTTTGGCCGCCGTCTCCGTGGTATTCGTTGCTCCCTTTTTCCTTCGCGTCGAATTTTTTCTGGCGGTTTTCCATCTTATTCTTTTCGTTAACCCGCTGTGTCTGCTTCTCCACCTGCCTGGTCATCTGCTGCCCGAAATTAGATTGATCTACCAGCCCTTTCGTATCTTCATTATGCTTGACAGTCGTAAAGTCCTGTGCCCTTGTGATCTGTCCCTGCATCTCCACAAATCCTATTGCCATAGCTTCTCCCCCTTCTGTCTCTTTCCCGCATGCTAGAACGGCGCCATTTTCACGTCGCCGCGCTCTCTGATGAAACGACAATAATGTGTGGTCTTCTGAACCACCATGGAAACGTCGCCAATACAGATCCGTGTACCGGGGTACACCTCCCCTTTCACGCGCACCGCAGCCCCCGAAGCGCTCGTCATCTGCTTCTTTAATTCCTCAATCTCTTGATTTGCCGCCGTTACGGCGTCCGTCTTCTGCTTATTTAACGCCGCCATAGACTGTATCTGCTGAATCTGCTCCGGACTCAGCTTGGCGCCTTTGGCCAGCTTTTGTTTCGCGGATATCAGCGTGGGCTGCACCGTCTGCAAAAGCTTGGTATCATCCGCAATCTGCTTTTGTAGCTGGGTCAGGCGCGCCTTAAGCTTGGGATCGGTTCCCACCTCCACAATGGTGTCCGCCCCCATCTCCGAACCAAGCGTTTTCACATTGATGCTTCCTGTCGCACACACCTTTCCGCCTGTAATAAATCCGCGGCGGCCGTCCACATTGACCTCTCCTCCGGCCGTTACCTTGCTGTGCAGAATAGACTCGGACGACACGTACCCATCCGCCTCCGCAGTGGCATTTTCCAGAAATTTCGCCACGATATTGCCGCCCGCTTTCAGAACGCCGCGCCCCATACCGTTCATGCCTCTGGCGATGATAATATTGCCGCCCGCCATAAGCTGCGCGCCTTCCACAACACCGTTTACCACGATATCGCCCTTGGCCTTCACCTGAAAATTCGTGGCCACATTGCCGTTTATCTGCACGCTTCCCTCATAATCAATATTACCTGTGGAATTATCCACATTCTCCACCATAAGTTCATCGGAGACAAAAACCGATCCTTCCACCAGCTCTACATGCCCATTCACCTGCGCGGTGAGCACGGTGCGGTCTTTAGAAATCTCGATATTATGCCCGAATTTCAAGGTTTCTTTCCGCACTTCAGCGGGCGCAATCCGGTTGCCCGAAATATCCTCCCCCGCTTCGCCTGGCACCTCCACATGCAGAACCGCCAGAACGTCTCCTTTTCTGCAATGGTTTAGTATATTCAAATGGAAAAAATCTACGCTCCCATCCTCCTTCAGCGCAGGCTTCGCCCTTTTATCCGTATTAAACTTATATTCTATAAAAGCGTTTTTTCCCTGAACAGGTTCACGCCCCTCGGCAACCAGAATCTCCTCCAGATAATTCCGTTTCGCAAAAAATCCCGCAATGGCCTCCTTGCGGATGCCGTACTTAATCCCCCGAAGTTCCAGATCTTTGATCATTTCTTCGGCCGTCATATCTTCGCCATCCTCGGAAGCGGCATAGAACTTCGCAAAGGCCTGCATCTTATCAGGCCCGATTCTCAGCTTATAACATTCTCTCTCCGGAAATCGCTTCTCATTTCCGAGACGGATCTCCCGCACCTCTCTCCCCGCGCTCTCCACCGCCCGCTTAAGCACAGGCAGATCACAGGTATACTCCTTCATCACCAGATACTCAGCCACATCGCTTATATCTACCGGTCTCCCCTCCCCTGTCGGCGGAAACAGCTTAAGCAACGATGCCCCCTCCCTGTTCACCAATCTGAAATATCCGTTCATATACCCCCCTGTTTTTACTTTCTCTTTTCCGTATCTATGAGAATGCCGATGTAGTCCCCCATTCTTCCCCTCATTTTCTGCAGCGCTCTGGTGTGTAACTGGGAAATTCTCGACTCTGACACCTCCAGAATATTACTGATCTCCTTCAGCGTCAGATCCTCGTAGTAATAGAGAAGAATCACCTTGCGCTCCTTTTCCGTCAAAAGCTCAAGAGCCTGTACGAGCATCTTCTTTAGTTCGTCCCTCTCCAGAATCTCTTCCGGCGAATCAAAGGCCGCACTTCTCGTGCTCCCCGCTTCATTGGAAACTTCACTCCCCTGTTCTAAAAACTCATTCAGGGACACCACACTGGTGATTTTCATTTGGGACTGCCAGTCAAGATACTCCTCATCCGTTATACCCAGAATCTTTGCAATTTCCTCATCCGTGGCGCTCCTGCCGTACTGCGTCTCAATCTCTTTAATGGCCGCATCGATCCGCCTCTGTTTCTGCCTGATGGTTCGCGGTATCCAATCCATTTTTCGGATCTGATCGAGTATCGCTCCCCGTATTCTCAGACTGGCATAGGTCTCAAACTTGACGTCCTTCATGCAGTCAAACTTATCAATGGCATCGATCAGCCCGAATATCCCGTAACTCACAAGATCCTCGTACTCGACATTGTAGCCGAGGTACATGCTGAGACGTCCGGCCACCACCTTCACCAAAGGCGCGTATTCCAATATGATCTTTTCCCGTACCTCCGGGGATCTGTTACCTGCGTACTCCTCCCAGAGTTTCTTTTTGCCTGTATCGTCCATTTTGAGTCCCTACTCGTTTTTTTGTTATTCTACTCCTCAGGTTCCTTTTCTATAACCTCGCCCTCCTCCATGTGGGCCTCCTCTATCTGCTGTTCAAACCGATCCAGCATGATCTGCAGGATTCTTCCGACAAAATAAAACCCGAGCAGCACGCACAGCAAAACAATCAGCATCGTCTGCAAATCATAAGCTAAAATCCGCATGGTAATACTGACAACCGCTCCGGCAAGTAACATGACAAAAGGAGGGATCAATCTACGCTTTCTCGCCTTCGCTTGTCTCTCCTCTTCCTCCCTCTTTTCCCTTGCCTCACGCTGGGCCGCAGTCTCAATTTCTTCCTCCGGCCCAAGCCCTTCCTCCGGCTCCTCCCCCGTCTCGGGAGTTTCCGCCGCTTCTTCGCTGTTCTTTTCTTCCCAGTCCACTTCGTTACCCTTCCATTATCTTCCTATCTTCTATTTTTTCCCTCTTCCGACATATATTCTTCCTTCAGATCAGATCTTGTATTCCTGCTTACCCACTGCCCTGATTACAAAATCTCCGGTTTCAGGATAAAAAATAACCGTTCTCCCGAAATTTTTACCGGTATCCTCCGCCAGAATCGGAATGCGAAGCTGCGCCAATTTCTTTTTGGTCGCCTGCACATTTCTCTCTCCCACACGAACCATCTCGCTGTTACTGTTAAAGCCAAACATCTGTGCGCCGCCCGCAATCTTGGCGACCAGACGGCTTCTGTTCGCTCCTCTTCTGGTCACCTGCTTCACCAACTCTTCTATTCCCGTATCAGCAAACTTCGGTATATTGGAGTTGTTGCGAATCGTCGAAGAATCCGGAAGCATAATATGCGCCAGCCCGCCGATCTTCGTGACCGGATCGCGGAGCGCAATACCTACACAGGATCCCAGTCCCAGAGTTGTTATCCTGTCAGGACTGACGCACACATTTAAGTCGGCCATTCCGACCTTTATCTCTACACTCATAACACCGCGTTCTCCCGTTCACACTATTTTAAATCTATATCCACATCAACCGTCCGATCAGATATTAATTCCCAACGCCTTAAGCATCCTGCCATAGGAATCCAGATCGGGAATCAGGATAAAATACCCGTCTAATACCATCTCGTCAAAAAACTGCGTCTGAATCATCAGCATTCTGTCGCCAAGAGCGGCAAACTCAATCGCCGGTACACTCAAAATCGCGCCCGCCATATCCACCGTCAAATCCGGCACAGAAGGATAAATAGCCAGATTGGTGATGCTTGAGAGGGAATTTAAGTAAGAGCCGGTGATGATGTTTCCTACCTCTTTCAACGCGGAAAACTCCATCTCGGAAAACTCTTCGCCTTCCGACTCCATCCCCATCAGCTTGCCGACCAAATGCTTTGCCGCCGCCTTTTCCAACAGGAACATAATACTGCCTTTGATATCGCCCTCTATGCCGAGGTAGATACCCGCCATGACCGTCTCCTCGCCGACCATAGCCTCGCCCAGCTCCTTAAACTCCAAAAGCTGTACCTTGGGAACTGCCATATCCACCTTACACTGCATCATTTGTGCCAAAGCAGTGGTCGCATTTCCGGCGCCGATATTTCCCAACTCTTTCAGAATGTCAAAATACTCATTTGACATTTCGTCTAAACAGATTTCGCCCACTATCGCTCCTCCTATACACTTTCCAGCACAACCGAATTTAAATCAAGCAGGGAGATCAATCCCCCGTCGCTTTTTCCGACTCCACAGAGGAAATTCGCGTTCTCATCTTTCGAGTCATAAGCCACTTTCTCAATTCTGTCGTTCTCCAGCGTCACAACCTCTCTGACCTCATCGACGATTACGCCGATGGTTCCCTGCTGTTCCAGCTTCAGTATGATGATCCTGCTGGACTTCGTTTCCACGTCCCTTTCAAGCCCCATCTTGATTCGGATGCTCATAACGGGAATCACCTCCCCGCGCAGATTGATCACGCCCTTCAAATAGTCGTCCACCTTCGGCACCCTTGTAATGTGCTGCATTCTTACAATGTTATCTATGTATTTGATATCGATGCCATACTGCTCGTCGCCAAGCTTTATCACGATAAACTGTGTGGTTTCTCCCACCGGCCTTAATTCTTCTACTTCATTCATGCTATTCATGCTCTTTTCCTCCCTCCTGTCAGATCAACGAATTGGCATCCAGAATCAACGCCACCTCACCGTCGCCAAGAACCGTCGCGCCGCTGATAATCTTGCATTTGCTGATATACTTGCCGAGCGACTTGATAACGATCTCCTGCTGCCCGATCAATTCATCCACCACAAGACCTGCCAGTTTATCGCCCTTCTTAACGACAACCACAACCAGATTTTCCTCCGGATCCTTCTTGCTCGGAATGTCCAGAATCTCATTCAAACGGATCAGAGGGATTACCAGATCTCGAAGCTGAATCACTTCCTTCGCCTGTACCAGCTTCACGTCGCTGGGGAGGATATCTTCAATCGTCTGAATGGAACCAAGCGCAATGGCATACTTCTCCTCTCCGATCTCCACCATCAAAGCCTGAATAATCGCTAAGGTCAGCGGCAGTCTGATCGTCCATGTGCTGCCTTCTCCGAGTTTGGACTTCACCTCTACTTCGCCGCTGAGTGACTCGATCATGGATTTCACCACATCCAGACCAACGCCGCGGCCGGACACATCAGACACCACCTTGGCAGTGGAAAATCCTGCATTAAACAGCAGATTTATGATTTCCTTCTCGCTCATGGCTTCGCCCTGCTCCGGAGTGATAACGCCTCTCTCTATCGCCTTATTCTTTACCGCCTTTGTGTCAATACCGTTACCGTCATCCCTCACTTCAATGACAACGTTATTGCCATCCTGATAAGCATCAAGGAAAATAGAACCGACTTCTGGCTTGCCTCTCTCCTTCCGCACCGCAGCGGACTCCAGTCCGTGATCGGCGGAGTTACGAAGCAGATGCATCAGGGGATCACCGATCTGGTCCACCACGGTACGGTCAAGCTCCGTCTCCTCGCCGCTCATGTACAGCTCCATCTTCTTACCCAGCTTCTTCTGCAGGTCGCGAACCATACGGGGGAACTTATTTACCGTGCTCTCGATCGGCACCATCCTCACCTTCATAACCGACTCGTGGAGGGAGGTGGTCACACTCTCCAGATATTCGATCTGCTCATTCACCGCCTGACTCGAATTGCCCGACATTGCGGAAGCCGACACGAGAGAGTTCTTCGCGATAATAAGCTCGCTGACCAGATTCATCAGCGTATCCAGCTTCTCTATATCCACCCTGACAGTCCGGTTCACCACCGGTTTGTTCACAGGCGGTTTTTTCACTGCGGGAGCTGCCGCAGGCGCCGGTGCCTGCGCCGCCTCTGCGGGCGCCGTCTCAGAGGGCGTCTGTGCCGCCTCTGCAGGTGTTGTCTCTGCAGTCGCCTCCGATACCGCCCCCGTCGTCTCCGCCGCATGGGATTCCTCCGGCTCTGCCGTACCAACATCTTCAAGGTTCATCACACTGCCGGAAACATCCTCTATCTCTGATACCGCTCCGGCCGCTTTCAGCACTTGATCCAGCGCGGCCTCGGAGACGATAACCAGACTGAAATGCAGATCAAACTTCTCGTCTTCAATATCCTGAGAGGAAGGATCGGAGACAATAATCTCACTGGTCTCCTCGATCGCCTTAAACACCAGAAAAGCTCTGGCCGCCTTCAGAATGCAGGACTCCTGCACCTTCACGGTCAGTCCGTAAACGCTCTTTCCCTGTTTAATCGCCTCGCTCAGCACGCTCTGCTGGCTCTCATTGAGCTTAATACCTGCAAAACCGCCCCCGGCTGCCGCAGCCGCCTGCTGCGCCTGAGGTGCCTGTGCCTGAGGCTCCGACGCGGAAGTCTCGCCGGAATCGCCGCCCATAATATCGTTCAACCGCTTAATCAGCGCACCGTTGTCATTGGTTCCCTCGTCAGAACTTTCCCTGATATTGGTATTATACTCCTCCAGCGCGTCGAGACACTGGAACAGCACATCAATCATATCCGCCTTCACCTTGATATTGCCGTTTCTCACCTCGGAAAAAACGTTCTCCATATCATGGGTCAGGGTCTGCATCCTTTTATAGCCCATCGTTCCCGCCATACCCTTTAAGGAATGGGCCGCACGGAAGATCTCATTGATCGTATCCATGTTCTCCGGATCTTGCTCCAAAGAGAGAATCTGCGTATTTAGATTCTGCAGATGCTCATTGGTTTCATCAAGGAAAATCTCAAGATACTGACTTACATCCATATTATTTTACCCCCACGTTTGTCGTGATTTCCTGTGCGATCTGCTCCAACGGCACAACCTGATCCGCCAGTCCCGCGTTCACGACGCTCTTCGGCATCCCGTACACGGCGCATGTGCTCGCCTCCTGAATAATCACATGTATTTTCTTTTTCTCCTTCAGATGTTGGATTCCTTCTGTACCGTCCGCACCCATCCCCGTCATCACAACACACACGATCCTGTCAAATCTGCTGTCCATCAAAGACTCATACATGTAGTTTGCGCAGGGCTTTACCCCTTCTCTCGACGGTTCGTCCGAATAGTGGATCGTATACCTGCCCGACGTATTCATGATATTGAGATGCTTGCCGCCCATGGACACATATACGGTGCCGGGCATAAGCACGTCGCCCTCCGCCGCCTCTTTCACGGTGACTTCGCTCAAGGCGTTCAGCCGTTCGGCCAAAGATGCCGTAAAGCCGGGCGGCATATGCTGCACCACCACCACCGGCACTTTTAGATTCGCCGGAAGTTTCGGAATGACCGACTGCAGAGCCTTGGGACCTCCTGTGGAGCTGGCCAGCGCCACGATCTGGGTACCCGGATTGTAAACTGCCTTGCCCGAAGGAGGCGCAGGCGCCCTTCTCTCCGGTTTTTCCGCAGCCGGAACCGCACCCGTCCTGCCCGCAGGCGTTCTCACCGCTCCAGGCTTAGACGCTGCTGATCCCAAAGGAGCCGTCGTCAGCACCTGATCCTCCAAATCCGTCACCGCAGCGAGAATCCGCAGCAGTCCCTGACTGAAAGTCCCGTTACGGCAGTCCAGCGCACTGGTAGGCTTGTGGATAAAATCCAGCGCTCCCAGTTCCAGCGCGTCAAGCGTAACCTTCGCACCATCCGCCGTGTCCGTGCTGGCCATGATGATCTTCGCCGAGATTTTGCGCTTCTGCAGTTCCTTCAAAAGCTCCAGACCGTTCATCTGCGGCATGTTCACATCCAGCACCACCGCGTCATAGCTTTTCCTGCTCAGCAGACTCAGTGCATCCAGACCGTTAACCGCCCTGTCCTGTACACGGAATCGTTTATCTGATTCAATTATATCACAGAGCACTCTTCTCATGAGTGCAGAGTCGTCAACCAACAATATATTTTTCATATTTTACCTCCGGCAGATCAGCCTCCCGCTTTTTTATGGGTTTTCCTCGCCTCGTCAAAAATATACTGAATTATTTCCTCCCGATCCTGCGGATCTACGTTCACATACTGTACACGATGATCGAATATACCCGGCTCCTTCTCCAGTTCGTTCACCGCAAGAACCTTGCCAACAAGCCGGTACTCCTTTTCTCTTCCCTCAATCTGCAAACTGTACTTACACAGAATCAGACTGTTCACTTCGTATGCATAGTATGAGACAAACCGCATTCCTCCGCCGCTGATGTCCACAATCACGCTGCTCTTAAGCGGCAGCTCCGGCAGAAGCTCATCCTGCGCCGCAATGTCTATTTCCTCCTCGCCAATCTCTCTGGAATCCATCTCCAGCGCACAACTGAAGCGGTAATACTCGCGTCTCTGGTAATTGCGCAGATTGCTCGTCAGGTCCATCACCAGCATATACTGTCCGTTGAACTTGTAGCGGTCTACTACCCGGGCAGTACACTGATAAACAATGTTATTCCCAAAAAAATACATATCGTACTCGCCGCCTACCGGCAAAAGAATCAGCTTGCCGTTCTCAATCGGCATGCCGATCTCCAAACGCCTCCCTGTCAGTATCTTAAGCACCCGGCTTCGATAGGTTTTGCGCTGTCTGCTGTCCTCCGGCTCCCGCTCGCTGCCTATCGCTCTCAGTTCTATCTCTCCTCCCGGTAGCACGTACTTTGATAGAATATCCGACATCTCCTACCTCCCGGCCGGGATTCCGGCCGCCCTATTTTCCGGAAATGATATGGGAAAAAAATGCCGCCATACCACGCCTCGGAATATTTTTATTAAGCTCTTTATTCATCAGCTTCGCCGCGATGATCTCATAGGCGATGGCCGATCTTGCTTTGGGATTATCCATGGATACCGGCATCTGCTGCATCACGGCCCTCGCCAGCATTTGATCCTGCGGTATCATCCCCAGATAGGAGATCGGCACCTGCAAATAGCGCGCCACCACCGTTTCCAGTTTTCCGTAAAGTGCCAGCGCCTCCTGCTCTCCCGACACTTTGTTGGCCACCACCTTAACCTGCGTTCTGTCATCCCTGTAACGGGGATGGCGGCCAAGGGCCTTTAATAGCGAATAGGAATCCGTGATCGAGGTTGGCTCCGGCGTTGTCACCAGAAGAATTTCGCCGCTGGCCACAAGAAACTCCAAAACCGCGTCGGAAATCCCTGCCCCGGTATCCACGATAATCGTCTCCGCCATCTCGTCAAGTTCCGCCAGATTATCGATAATCGTGCCAAGATTATCCTTATCCAAATTCGACATGCCCGTGATGCCGGAACCGCCCGATATGAATCCCACTTCCATCGGTCCCCACGTGATGATATCCTTAATACTCTTGCCCTGGTAAATTAAATCACACAGGTTATGTTTCGGAACGGCGCCGAACATGATTTCTATGTTTGCAAGCCCAAAATCCGCGTCCAGAATAATCACTTTCTGCCCCATCCTGCGAAACTGTATGGCAAGATTGATGGCCGTGTTCGATTTTCCCACGCCCCCCTTGCCGCTCGTGACGGTAATGACCCTGGCCAGAGGACGCTTCTGGGGCGCACTGCCCTTAATTATCCTTCTCAGTTGTTCAGCCTGATCCATTAACTGGGCCTCCTCATTAGTTCTTCCCTCCGAGCAGTCTCTTGACCGTCTTTTGCGGATTAAAATCCTCTATATCATCCGGCACATTCTGTCCATACGTGACATAAGACAAAGACGCACCCGTATAAAGCCGTAGATTCAAAAGATTTCCCAGTGTCGTCGTCTCATCCAGCTTCGTAAAAATCAACTTGTAATCCGACATCTCCTTATAAGATTCCGCTATGCTGATCAAATCCTTGTACTTCGTTGTGGCGCTCAAAACGAGGTGCACCTCGCTCTCCACCCTGTCGTCTACGGAATGTATAATATTACGCATGTTATCCTTCTGGGTGGTGTTCTGATGGGAGTGCCCCGCCGTGTCAATCAGAATATAATCATAATCCCTAAAGTCCTCCAGCGCCTTGTTGATTTCTTCCACCGTATAGATTACCCGAAAAGGCACCTCAAGAATATTCGCATAGGTGCGCAGCTGCTCCGCCGCGGCAATACGGTAAGTGTCCGCTGTCAGAAGCGCCACCTTCTTTTTCTCATCCACACGGAATTTCGAGGCAATCTTGGCGATCGTGGTCGTCTTTCCGACACCTGTCGGACCGATGAAAAACACCAGTTTGATGCCATTTGCCGCAGGTTCGATACCGCTCGGCTTGCCAAATTTCAGAATCATTTTCTGGTAAATGTTTGCCAGCGCATAATCAAAGGGGATATTCGGCTTATTAATCAGCTCGATCTCATCCATGATCTCTTTGGCATACTTCTCATCCACCTCATTCTCCAGCATGGTGTTGTGCAGAAGACGCATGAATTTATCCGTCTCCGTCTCCTCTTTTTCCGCTTCTCCCTCTCTCTGTTCTTCCTTCTCCTCCTCCGGTTTTTGGAGCTGCTGCTCTAAGAGCGACTGCAAACTGTCCAGCTTCTCTTCAATGGCGCTGTTATTTTCCCGTTTTTCCTTTACGCCGCTGCCGTTATCCCGCTTCTCCGGCGTTTCGATAACAGGTGTATTTTTTACTGTCTCTTCTTCCTTATTCTGGCTTGAAGCTATCACGCTGCTAATGGCGGATACCGCCGCCGTCAGTTTCTCGCTCTCCTCCTCAAGCGCCACCGTGACCTCCACCGTGGGCGATTTCAGAAACGCGAACAGGCCCTTGCTTTTCACGGGCTTCACGTTCATCACGACCACGCCTTCTCCCAGTTCCACTCTGGCGTTATCGATCGCTTCCTTTTCTGTTTTTGCAGTAAATTTTTTAATAATCATTATGCTGTCACCATCCCAACAGACTGTAATTCAACGCTGGATTCCACCTCGTTATAGGACACAACAACCAAATCTTTATAGTAGTCCTCCGTCAGCTTCTTAAAATAAGCACGCACAATGGGGGACGTAATCACAAGCGGGATCTTTCCCAGATCCTCCAGCTTCTTGATCTCCACGCCAAGCGCTTCCATAATGCTCTTGGTCTTTGCCGGATCGAGGGTCAGATAAGCCCCCTGCTCCGTCTGCTTGACGCTTGCCATAATCTCCTGCTCCAGCTTCGGGTCTAACGTCACCACGCTGGTGGTCTCGTTGGCCGGGAAGAACTTGCCTGAAATCGCGCGCTTCAGGCTCTGTCTGACATATTCCGTCAGAATGTCTGTATCTCTTGTGGTCGTTGCGTAGTCCGCAAGCGTCTCGAACACCGTAAGCAGATCCCTGATAGAAATGCCTTCCCGCAAGAGGTTCTGCAGCACTTTTTGTATCTCGCCGAGCCCCAGAAGTTTGGGCACAAGCTCCTCCACCAGTGAAGGATTGGATTCTTTTAAATTGTCCACCAGACTTTGTACATCCTGTCTTGTCAGAAGCTCCGATATGTACTGTCTGATAATCTCCGTCAAATGCGTCGCAATGATGGACGGCGGATCTACGACTGTATAGCCCATGCTCTCCGCACGCTCTCTCTGCCCCTCCGTAATCCAGATGGCCGGCAGATGGAAAGAAGGCTCGAAGGTGGGAATACCCGTGATCTCTTCCTCCACGTAACCGGGATTCATGGCCATATAGTGGTCGAAAAGGATCTCGCCCTCACTGACCTGCACTCCCTTTATTTTAATAATATATTGGTTCGGATTCAACTGTATGTTATCACGCAGGCGGATAATCGGCACAACCGTACCAAGCTCCAGCGCAATCTGTCTTCTGATCATAACCACACGATCCAGAAGATCGCCGCCCTGGTTGACATCCGCCAGCGGGATGATGCCGTAACCGAACTCCAGCTCGATGGGGTCCACCTGCAAAAGTGAGGTAACGTTCTCGGGCTGTCTGATTTCCTCCGCCGCCGCTTCCTCCTCGTCCGCCTCGTGCTCGATCACGGCGGTCTCTATGGTACCGGCCATCACTCTGCCGACTACCACAAATATCAGGCCAAGTCCCACAAACACCACCGGATTTAAGGGGGTGACAATTCCCAGAAAGGCCAGCACCGCTCCCACCAGATACAATACCTTGGGCGTACCGAAGAGCTGGCTGATCAGAACCGTACCGAAATCCGCCTCCTTGGAGCCCTTCGTCACAAGGATACCTGTTGCAAGAGAGATCAAGAGAGACGGAATCTGGCTCACCAGACCGTCACCGATGGTCAGAATCGTATATTTATTGAGCGCCTCAACTGCCTCCAAGCCCTGCCTGAACACGCCGAAGGAAATACCGCCCACGATGTTGATAAAGGTGATCACCAGACCTGCGGTCGCATCTCCCTTTACATACTTCACGGCACCGTCCATGGAACCGAAAAAGGTGGATTCCTCCTGAATTTTTTCCCGGCGTCTCTTCGCCTCCTCATCCGTGATGGCTCCGGTATTTAAATCTGCGTCGATGGCCATCTGTTTACCGGGCATCGCGTCCAGCGTAAATCTCGCCGTTACCTCAGCCACACGCTCGGAACCTTTGTTGATGATCATAAACTGCACGATAATCAAAATCAGGAATACGAGGACACCGATCAGAAGATCACCGCCGCCCACATACTGACCGAAGGTCTGTACCACGTTACCGGCATCGCCTTCCGACAAAATCAGTCTCGTGGAAGATACGTTCAGTGCAATCCTGAATACGGTCGTAAAGAGCAGGATCGTCGGATAAAAAGACATCTGAAGCACTTCATTGGCGAACATACAGCCAAACATAATGGTAAAGGCGACCGCGATATTGCAGGCCAGAAGAACGTCCAAAAGTCCCGATTTAATCGGAACGATCAGCATAATAAAAGCCGCCAAAAGATACAGAGTAACGCCAACGTCTCCAATCTTTAGCTTCTGCACCGCGCATCACCTCCTTTCACAATAATAAAATTCGTTACTTAACATTCTGGTTCAGACCTTACCCTTTAAGTGGTAGACGAAAGCCAGCACCTCCGCCACCGCCTGATACAGCTCCGGCGGCACCACGCTTCCCACGTCCACATTCGCATAGAGCATACGGGCAAGGGGTTTGTTTTCCACAATCTCGATGTGGTTTTCTTTGGCCACATCCTTAATCTTCTGCGCCAGATAATCGGCGCCCTTCGCCACCACAAAGGGGGCGTCGTACCGCTCCGGCTCATACTTGATTGCCACGGCATAATGGGTCGGGTTTGTGATAACCACGTCCGCCTCGGGAAGCTGCTGCATCATGCGGCGTCTGGAGGCTTCCATCATGCGCTGCCTCTGTTTGCCCTTGATCTGGGGGTCACCTTCCTGATTCTTGTACTCGTCCTTGACTTCCTGCTTCGTCATTTTCATGTCCTTTTTGAACTTGATTTTCTGATAGGCGAAGTCAGCGGCCGCAATCAGCATATAAAACAGGGATATCCGGATTCCCAGATTAATTACCAGTATGCCGATCTGAACGATTCCCTGATTCAAAGATATATCGTAAAGCATGTAAATCGGGGGCATATTTTCCTCAAGATAATTATACACCACATACCCGATTAACGACAGCTTCAAAACGGATTTTAAAAGTTCCATCAGCGAATTTGGCGAAAAGATCCGCTTGACGCCGCTTACCGGATTCAGTTTGTTGAACTTCGGCTTGAGCGGCTTCGTCGTTATCTTCCATTTCACCTGTAAAAGATTTGTGACAAACGCCACCAGAAACCCTACAAGCAGAAAAGGCGCGATAATCTGCAGTATCCGCATCAAGGCGCTCACAAAAAGCATCCGGAAAGTCTCTGTCTGGATATGCCCTTCGTAGAGCTTCGAATACGCCGGAATCTGGGAATAAATGCTCCGCATCGTTCCCACAAAAACCGTTCCCATGTACTCCACAAGAAAGCGCAGCATCAAAAAGGCCGCCAGCATCTCAAAAGCGTTTGTCACCTCTTTGCTCTTTGCCACCTGCCCTTCGTTTCGGGCATCCGACAGTTTTTTACTGGTAGGCTCTTCCGTTTTTTCTCCGCCAGGCCCATCCTTGGCAAAAAACTGGAGATTATACCTTAAAATCAAATCATCCCCTCCACAAAAGATACAATCATGCGCTTCATCTGCGTAAATACGTTGTCTGACAGAGCAGGCAGCATCCGCACCGACAAAAAGAGGATACCCAATCCCACAAGCACCTTAAACTGCATGCCGACGGCAAACATGTTAAGCTGCGGGGACACCTTGGCAAGTACGCCAAGCACACAGTTTAAAAATATCATAGCACAGAAAATTGGCAGGATAATGCGGAACCCGATAGCGATATAATCCCCCAGAAACAGAAAAATGGACTCCAGCAGCGCTTCCTGCTTAAAGACCGCGCCGTTTATCGGAATTAAGGTAAAGGTATCCGCCAGCGCCCTGATCAGATACTGGTAGAAACCTGAAATAATCATGAAAAGCGTAAACATATACTGATAAAACACACCCGTAAAGGTGGCCTGCTCTCTGGTCGTCGGATCCATCAGGGAAACCATGGATAAACCGATCTCCATATCCGCGATACTTCCCGCAAAAGAAGTTACGGTGGTACAGATCTGCGCGCCCCAGCCGATCAAAAACCCGGTCAGCGCCTCCTTCATCACAATGAGCGCATAGCCCAGAATTGTGTCATAAACCACCTCGTTCCTGTCTACCGACAGATAGAGCAGATAGGCAAAAAAAATACTGAAACCTGCCTTTACTCTGCGGGGCACGTTTGGCATACCGAAAAACGGAGCAATGTACATAAAGCAACTGACCCGCACGAGAATCAACAAAAAATATTCCAAATCCGCATAAGTGAAGCTGATATCTAACATAATGTCACTTTCCCACCGCACGAATGTCTTCTATCGTAGATAGATATTAAAATCTGTCCATAGCAGTGTCATAAACTCCACCATTTCGTTCATGACCCAGTGGCCCATGACCATCAGCGAGAGAAAAATCGCCAGCACTTTCGGCACAAAAGTAAGCGTCTGTTCCTGAATCGACGTAACCGTCTGGAATATACTTACAATCAAACCGACAATAAGAGACACCAGAAGCATAGGCGCACTGCACTTGATAATTGTAAAAATTGCCTGTCCGGCAATGGCTGTGACGTCATTGACTGTCATTTACCCACACTCCATTCCTCACGTCTGCCAAGCGGCATATCAGTAATAAAAAGATTCCACGACTCCTTTGATCACCAGGTACCAGCCGTCCGCCAGCACAAACAGAAGAATTTTGAACGGCATGGAAATCGTAGTCGGCGGCAGCATCATCATACCCATACTCATAAGAGTAGAAGCCACCACCATATCGATTACAATAAACGGAATATATATAAGAAAACCGATAATAAACGCCTGCCGCAGCTCGTTTATGATAAACGCGGGCACCAGCACGCTGATCGGTATGTCATCCAATTCACCGTTCCACTCGGTACGGCTTAAATCCATAAAGAAATTCACATCGCTTTTCTGGGTCTGTCCGTACATAAACTGTCTGATCGGCGCCGCCGCCGCCGTCAACGCCTCCTCCTGCGTCAACTCCCCCGCTTCAAAAGGCACGACCGCATCCGTGTAAACCGCCGCCATCGTCGGCTGCATCACATAGAAGGTCAAAAACAGGGCTATACCGATCAACACCGTATTCGGCGGAGCCGTCTGCGTGTTTAACGCCTGTCTCGCAAAATGGAGTACAATAATAATCCTCGTAAACGAGGTTAACATAATAATCAATGACGGTGCAATAGCAATCAAGGTAAGAATGATCAGAATACGCAGCGCGCCATTCACACTTCCGTTACCATTGTTGTACGTAACCGTCACCGTATTGGCGATATTCAGTTCAGCCAGATCTTCAGCGCTCTCAGAAGCACCGGGAGGGTCCACATTGGTTCTCTCACTCTCCGTGCCTGTGAGATCGGAGTCCCGGTAGGGGGTATCAGTCACCGTGGTGCCGCTCACCTCATCCGGTCTGTTATCTTCCACCGCATAGGCGGTCCGCCCCCCGCTAAGATACAATATGCCTGCCACCATTAGCAGGCATATTAATTTTGCCAAATGATATCCGGAAAAATTTCTCTTCATTCGTCTCGCCCGTCTTCTTTTTCCAGGATTCTTTCTTTCTGTATTTTTGCCAGTACATCCCTGAAAGTGGACGCACTACCCAAAGACCCCTCGGGAAAGTTTAAATCCTCCTCGGGAACCTCTGATAACATTGTAACAGTATCTTTACAAACTGCAACTGCCAAATACTTCCGCCCGACCCTGACGATCTGGACATACTTATTATTAGACAGCCGGAGCGACTCGATCAACTCCATATTCGCGCCCACAGATCTGCTCTTCTGGTAACCGCCGATCCATTTGGTCACAAAAGCCGTGATCGCCAGCACGAACACAAACAGTATCAATACTGTCATAAACTGCACATAGGAGTCAGCCCTATCTGATAATGCAGTAGAAGCAAGAAGCATTATCCTACGACCTTCTTCACAGCCTCTAAGACACGGTCAGCCTGAAAAGGTTTTACAATGAAATCCTTAGCGCCGGACTGAATGGACTCGATAACCATGGCCTGCTGCCCCATAGCGGAACACATAATAACCATAGCGCCGGGATCACCCTCTTTGATCTTCTTGAGGGCCTGAATACCGTCCATCTCAGGCATCGTGATGTCCATCAGCACAAGATCGGGTTTCAGCTCATTGTACTTCTCAACCGCTTTTGCGCCGTTCTCAGCCTCTCCTGCCACGTTATAGCCGTTCTTTGTCAGGATATCCTTGATCATCATTCGCATAAACGCTGCATCATCACATACTAAAATATTTTTTGCCATCTCTCTTCTCCTATCACATATTATTTGATAATTTCGGTTACCCGAATACCAAAGCTTTCCTCAATTACCACTACTTCGCCTTTTGCTACAAATTTGCCGTTGACAAGAATATCAATCGGTTCACCGGCAATTTTATCCAGTTCAATGATCGTACCCGGAGCAAAATCCAGAATCTCCGAAATGGACTTGGTAGTTCTTCCCAGCTCTACCGTTACCTCTAAAGGTACGTCCTTAATCAGTTCAATGTTCTCCTGACTCTGCAGCGGATTGAAGTCACTGGCAAAATTCTGGAACTGAACAGGCTGCACATTCATATTAGGCTGCATCATCATCTGGGGCATCATTTGCATCTGCGGCATCATCTGGGGCATCCCCATCTGCGGCATCATCTGCATCTGACTCATATCCATCTGCGGCATTCCCGCCTGCATCTGACTCATATCCATCTGTGGCGCTGCCGCCGGCATAGGCTGCGGTGCGGGCGCCGGAGCCGGCGCGGGTGCCGCTGCAGGCGCCGGAGCAGGTGATGAACCGCCGCCCTGACTGGTAATGAAGGTGTCATAAATCTCCTTCGCAAACTCCACCGGGTACAACTGCATAATCGTGGAATCCACCAGCTCGTCAATCTGCATCCGGAAGGATATCTTTACGAAAGTGCCCTCCAAAAACTTTGCGATATCACCGCCCGACTTAAATGCCGTCAGATCCACCAGACTTGCCTCCGGCGGGCTGATATCGATCATTTTGCCGAGCATGGTGGAGAGTGATGTGGCCGAAGAACCCATCATTTGGTTCATGGCCTCCGAGATCGCGGAAAGATGCAGCTCTCCCAGTTCTCCGTCCGTATTGCTGCCATCACCGCCCATCATCAAGTCGGTGATGATCTTTACATCATGCTCTTTTAAGATCAAAATATTCGATCCGTCGAGACCCTGCGTATACTTAATCAAAATAAATACACAGGGCTTTTCGTAATCTTCCAGTACATTCTTCCAAGTTGCCATCTTAACCACAGGTGTTGTAATGTTGACCTTGCGGTTTACGATGGAAAACAGGGTGGTGGCAGATGCGCCCATGCTGATATTGGCAACTTCGCCGACCGCGTCCTTCTCAATATCCGACAAAAGCGAATCGTCGGCTTCCGCCTCACCGAAACCTGCGGCACTCTCTTCCGCGGCATCACCGCCCGAATCGTCGGTGCCGTTCAAAAGCGCATTTATTTCATCCTGTGATAACATTCCGTCCATGCTTTTTTACTCCCCCTCTCTGATCACCGAAGTGACTCTCACAGCGTTCTTATCCCTGCTGGTACCCGGAAGCGCGGTAAATTTCTTGATATTACCCACATACACCGTAAGATCCTGTTCTACCTCGGTATCTAATCGTATAATGTCTCCGATCTGCAGATTTACAAAATCGGTGACCGTTATGCTCGTCTTTCCCAGCACCGCTTTGACAGGAACATCCACTCTCTTGATAAGAGCTTCGATATACTCCTCGAAGTCCTCGTCTCCCTGCTCCTGCAGATTTGCGTACCAGTACTTCGTATTGAGCTTATCCATGACGCTCTCCAACGTAAAGAAGGGGAGACATACATTCATAAATCCTTCCACTTCACCGATTTTCATATTCAAGGTGACAATGGCAATCATATCGCTCGGCGCAATGATCTGTGCGAACTGGGAATTGGTCTCAATTCTCTCCATCATGGGATTGATATCCACCACATTCTTCCAAGGCTCCCGCATAAGCTGCATGCAGACTACCATCATTTTCTCTATGATCGTCATTTCGATTTCGGTGAACTCCCTGCCTTTTTCAAGCGGATCACCGGCCCCGCCCAGCATCCGGTCTATCATGGTAAATCCCAACTGGGATGCCAGCTCAATCAGAATCATTCCTCCCAGCGGATGAAAATTGACTACACCCAAAATAACCGGATTGGAAAGGGAGTTTGAAAACTCCGAAAAAATAACCGTCTCGGAACTGGTGACAGATACCTGTATATTCTTTCGCAGATATACCTGCATGCTCGTGGAGAGCAGCCGTCCGTAATGCTCGTATATAATTTCCAATGTACGCAGATGTTCTCTCGAGAACTTGGTCGGACGTTTAAAGTCGTAGTCCTTAATCTGTTTATCATCCGCGCCATTCAGTTCATCCGTGTCAAGCTCACCGCTGCTCAAGGCGGCAAGCAGATTATCTATCTCGCTCTGTGATAGTACCTCACCCACGAAAGTTCACCTCCTGTGGCAGTGTCATTTAGTCTAAGTACTATCCAAACATGATGTCGCCGAAGGACACGTTATAGATAAACTTGGAATCAAACATGGTTTGTATTCTACCGATAATTTCTTTCTTGATCGCTTCCTGATTGTCTCGCGCTTCCTCTGTCGTATACTGGGCAAAAACGCTGTTGATCTCATCCTTGATCAGGCCTTCCATGGCAGCCAAGTTCTCGGCAGAGCCATACTCCTTATAGCCGTCAGCCTTTTTGTTGATGGAAAGGGTAATGGAAACGATACAGTAGTGATCCTTGTCATCCCCCTCACTCTTCTTCAACGGAATCGTCATATTTTCAGCAAAAGAATAGGTTTCGGTATCAGCCATGGAGACCGCTTCCTCCGCTCCGCCCTCCGTACCTGACGCCAGCTCCAGATTCAGAGCAGTAGCGATGTTGTCAACCAACGCGGCAGTCTTCTTAGAAGCGCCCGTCACACTGAACATCATGATGGCGGTCAATACAATATTTACAATCAACAACGCCAAAATAATAACGGAAATCAGATTCTTTTTCATAATCTTCGTCTTCTCCTTCTACACTTATCTTCTTAATAAGAACTGAGAGAATTATATATTTTAATCTCAACTCTTCTGTTCTTCGCCCTTCCCTCAGGCGTGGCATTGTCCGCCACCGGAAGATATTCCCCGCGGCCCGCATGTTTGACGTTCGCCGGGTTCAGATTTGTGATCGAGAGGATATAGTCAAATACCGATAACGCACGACCCGAACTCAATTCGTTGTTATTGGAATACTTTGCGCCCGACATGGGAACATTATCCGTATGTCCCTCAATCTCAATCGTACCTTCCGCATAGCGCTCCAAAATCAGTCCCACCTGGTCCAGAACCGGTTTGGCTTCCTCCTTCAAAAGCGTGCTCCCCGAATCAAAAAGCAGAGAACCTTTCAGGGTAAGCTGGACAAACTGTGCGGTAAACTGTACCTCCACCTCATCCGCCATATCCCTCTCGTCGACCGCCTCCTGCACCTTCTCGGCAAGCGTTTCGGATTCCTCCATCTGCGCTTCCTCAAGCTGTTCTTTTGCGGCAGCCGCGCCGTCGGCCACATCCTCGGATATAATCTCACCGTCGTCCATCTTTCCGGTACTGTTTATAAATTCATCCAGCTCATTGAGCTGGCTGACGCCGTTACTGATCAGCATACCGTCGCCGATCGCCTGTGCACCTCCCTCAAACACGGAAAACATCTGATTAAAGGAAGCCACAACCTTTTCCTGCTTCACCTCGTCAACCGTAGACATCGAGAACAACAGCACGAAGAAACACAGCAGAAGGTTCATCAGGTCAGAGAACGTGGCCATCCACGCCGGACTGCCCTTGGGGGCCTCTTCCTGCTGCTTCTTAGCCATCCACCTCACCTCCGCCTTCGTCTCCCGCGGAACCTCTGTCTGCAGGTGCAATAAAGGATTTCAGCTTCTCTTCAATAACGCGGGGGTTCTCGCCCGCCTGAATGGAGAGAAGGCCCTCAATCTCGATTTCCTTCACCATCATCTCTTCCGCGTTCTTATTCTTTAATTTCGTGGAAACCGGTGCACAAATCCAGTTCGCCAGCACCGAACCGTAGAAAGTCGTAACCAGTGCGACCGACATGTTCGGTCCGATGGTTGCGAAATCCGACAAATCCCTAAGCATGTTAATCAAACCGATCAGGGTTCCGATCATACCCCACGCAGGGCCCATGGCCGCGATATTTTCCCAGAAGCCGATCTTATCCTTATGTCTGCCCTCCACACTTACCAACTCTGTCTCCATAATCGCACGCACAAGTTCAGGATCGGTACCGTCGACAATCAGCAGGATACCCTTTTTCAAAAAGTCGTCCTCGATGTCGCTGGCCGCCTCTTCCAAAGACAGGAGTCCTTCTTTACGGGCCACGTTGGAAAGTTCTATGATTTTCTGAATAATCCCGGGCACATTCATGCTGGACGTCTTAAAGATCAATCCCATGCTCTTAAGACCCGCTACGAAATCAGGTATCGTGTAACTAGCAAAAATACACATGAAGGAACCGCCGAATGTAACCAAGATCGACGGCATATCTATGAATCCAAACACTGTGGAGAAATCTTTTCCCCACACCATACCGAATATCATCAGTCCAAAACATGCTACCAAGCCAATAACCGAAGCTATATCCATATGTACACACCCACTTTTACACTAGTCTGCAAAAATATCCTTTCTATACGATTTTACTAAATTTTTCACTTCTTGTCTACTTTCTTTTACAATTAATTTGCGGCCGGTCGTAAAAGACAAGACGGTATCGGGGGTTTCCTCTACCAACTCCAGCAAATCCGGATTGATCAACACTTTTACGCCGTTAATCTTCGTGACCTCTACCATAGACTTTCCCCTCTGCTAATTTCTATATTATGCAACTCATTTATTTTACCACACATCTACAAAAACTGCAAAAAGAAATTTTACCAATCCTCGCACCATTCGCACAAAAATCGTCGCTCGGCAGCGACGATTCAGAGAATGCTTCGCATTCTCCTTGAATGGTTTACACTGTCGCAATTTCTTAAGCGCAAAAAAGAGGATCTTCCCGCAGTTTCCTGCGGAAAAATCCCCTCTTATTTTATTGAATTAACGCTTCAGATTTACCAGCTCTTCCAGCATGGAATCGGAAGTGGTGATAATACGGCTGTTCGCCTGGAAGCCACGCTGTGTGGTGATCATTTCGGTGAACTCGCCTGCCAGATCCACGTTACTCATCTCCAGTACGCCGGATTCCATGGTGCCTTCTCCGTCGGAGGTAATATCCATACCAATACCGTCAAATTCGCCGGAGTTCATGGTCGTATTGTAAAGGTTGTTTCCGACCTTCGCAAGACCCGCCGCGTTGGCGAACTTGGTCACCGCGATCTGTCCAAGGAGCTTGGAGAGACCGTTGTCGTAAGAAGCCCTGATCTTACCGTCCTGACCGATCTCAATGCCGATCAGCTCGCCGCGCTTACGGCCGCTGCCCAGATTGTTGGTGCTGCCGTCGCCGTTGTCGAGACCGGCCGTGGAAACCTTACCGTTATTGACATTCGTCAGCGACGCGAAGTCGATGGAAATGTCGTGGAAGTGTCCCAGATCAATCGTTTCACCTGTCATATCCGTAGCGGAACCGCTGAAGGTGATGCTCGCCGCGTCCTGCTCCTGATTGCCGATGTAGGAGAACATACCGTTCTTGGTATTGAACACAAGCATATTGCCGTTATATTTTTCATTTTTCGTAATGCTGGCATGCCCGTCCGGCGTGATATAGTTGATCGTGTAGGTAATCATGTCGTCGTTGTGCACACCGTAGGCTTTCTCCATAACCTCCTGCGTTGCCGCGTCGTCCGCGCCCGGATAATCCAGCGTCTTTGCGAAAAGCCCCGTCTGTCCGTTGTAAACCGCGCCGGTCATGCTCGGATCCTGATCCAGCTCCGCCTCAAAGGTCACTTCCACGGAACCGTCGTCGTTCACTTTCAGCAGCGGCTTACCGTTCGCATCATTGGAAATCGTTATGTCACCGCCCAGCTTGCTGAGCACATCCTCCCATGCCCCCGCTGCCGTTGCATCAGCAGGCTCGGAATCCAGCTTCACAGGCGCTGTAGCGCCGTCCGGCAGATAATAGTACGCCTTATCCTTCTCATCGTAGGTCAGCTTATACTCATTCTGGAGTACCTCCTTTGTCAGCTTCACTTCTCCGGTCATGGTAACCTTAGCCGGCATGGTATCACCGTCATTTATTGTGCCGTCCTTCACCTTTACGCTGTTTCCGCCAATCTGCATCAGCGGATTCGTGGCGAAGCCGACGAGCGCTTCGTCAAAGCTGTAATCCACACGGAAGGTCTGTTTGCCGTTCGTATTGTCATATGTTACGCCCTTAGCCGTCGTATATACCTTGGTCTCCGGATCGATGGCGCCGCCTGCGCCGAAGTTTGCAATCTGTGTGATATCGCTGACATTGTAGTAGTCTTTCAGGGACACACCGTCGCTGTTTGTGATATCGTCAAGCTGTACATAATACTCCCCGTCCTTGGACATGGCATGAATACTCATTTTCGCCGTGTAAGAATAGCCTTCCGCATCGTAGAAAGTCAGCGTCATAGCTTTACCGGCTTTGCTGTGCACGTTCGTGTCGAGCTTATCTACGATACCCGACGCATAAGCGTTCGTGGTGTATTCCGGAGGCGCTACCAGATTGTCTCTGTTCATAACCTGCAGGGCGGATACCACGTCGGAACGGATATCACCCGTCTCCGGATCTACCTGCCACCCCATCACCTTGTAGCCCGTGCTCGCCATAACGAGATTGCCAGCGCCGTCCACGGTGAAGGAGCCGTCTCTCGTGAAAAGGTTCTGGCCGCCGTTGCCGCTGCTTACGATAAAGAAGGACTCGCCCGAAATCATCACGTCCCAAGGGTTATTCGTAGACTGGGCGGAACCCTGTCTTGTGATCGCTGTGTTGATCGCCGCCGTCTTGGCGCCCAGACCGATCTGTCTTGCGTTGACGCCGCCTCGTCCCGTGTCCGCGTTGGCGCCGGAAGCCGCCTGCGTCGTCTGGTAGAGCAGGTCGCTGAATATCATGTTCTGTGACTTGTATGCGACCGTGTTTACGTTTGCAATGTTGTTACCGATAACGTCCATTCTGGTCTGGTGGGTCTTAAGACCCGACACGCCAGAAAAAAGTGATCTCATCATAGTGAAATGACCTCCTTAAACTTGTATGGAACCGTCTGTCCTCTCTGTCAGTCGAGGACGCTAAGCCTCCTGTAAGGTCCGGCTTATATAATGACCGCTCCGTCTATGTTTGTGAATACATTTTCATCGGTCTCTGTCTGATCCATCGCCGTGATGACCGTCTGATTCGGCACACTCACGATAAATGCGAGGGAATCCACCATGACCAATGATTCCTTTATACCCTTCTCCGAGGCTTTGGCTGCTCCTAAGTTCAGGCGCTCCACCTGTTCCTCGGTCAGTTCAATATTTCTGTCCGTCAGGCGGTTTGCCGCATGCTTGGAGAATCTGACTTCCCCGGACCGGCCTATCCCGTCCGTCTTTTTGGTCAGAATGTCCTGAAAGCTTATGCCTCCCGGTGCAGGCACTCCCTCCATGGATCTGCCTGTCTTTAAATATTGATCCTTAAGCTGCTCTATCGAAGGGAAAGAACTGCCTTGAATCTTCATACTCTCTCCTCCCTGAGATCATCGCCCCGCTCCGGCTTACTCGCCGCCGTCGTCTCCGTCTCCATCGCTGCCGCTGTCGCCGCCGTCGTCGTTTTCCTTATCCGCCTCGGCGACTGCCACCAGACCCTCCATTTTCGTCACGTACTTCTTCATGGTATCTACTTCCTCATCCGTGAGGAATTCTTTCTGGTAGTCCGTCATGTTCTCATACATCTCATCCAGCTTTTCAACCCTTTCCCTGTCGGCAATCGTCAGATTCTCAAGGGACGGAAGCTTGTTGAAAATATTCAGCCAGTCCGCAGCCAGTTTGTATGCTTCCAGATATTTCGGATCAGCTACGGTTGCCAGATCGTCCATCGAATAAAGCTGTCCGCCGATGGAGAGATACGCTTTGTTGTTCTCATAAGTAACAAAGTCTACAGAGCCCTGCACCTGCGTAAGTCTGCCCTGACTGTCCCTTATATTTAAGAGTACGGTCTGCCCTACCAGAGCCGATGCTCGGAAAAGATCCATAGATGCGCTCATATTCTGCATCTGCTCCAGCTCCGAGAAGGTCGCATACTGGGAAATATACTCTGTGTTGGAAGTAGGCTCCAGAGGGTCCTGATACTTCATCTGTGCCACCAAAAGCTGCAAAAACGCATCCTTGTCAAGGGTATTACCCTTTGCCGACTTGTTGGCTGCATTGGCCAGTGACGATGCGGAATTGGATTCCACAAATTTTCCGTCTTCTACTTGTTGTACTGCTCCCATTCTTTCACTCCTTTCTGTTTTCGCTGTCTATGCGGTATAGTCTACCGTATTACCGTTTGCCTGCATCATCTCCACAGCGATCCGCTCCGAATCGTCGAGTGCCTCCAGACCTTCCTCCTCCATCATGTCGAGGTTTAAGTTGATCCTTCTTGCGCCCTTCTTCGCGCCCTCGTTCTGCCGGTCGGCCGCGTCCTGTTGACTGCCGAACTGCTCGCCGTAAGCGTGGTTTGCAACTGTGACTTCCACGGCATTCACCTTGATCCCCTGCTCTTCAAACTGTTCCTTGAGCTGAACCATCTGAGTCTCCAGAACCGCTTTCACCGTCTCGTTCTGTGCCGTAAACTGCGCTGTGATAACACCGTCCTTCGCCGCAATCTGTACATGCACCGTGCCCAGACTTGCGGGATGTAACTGCATTTCCATCTCCTGCATCTCGGGCTTGATATTAAACTTCATGTACTCTACGATCTGATCCATGATCTGATTCGTCTCAGGCTGTGTGTATACCGGCCGCTCCAACGGCGCTTCCACCTCGTTCGTACGTCCTGTCAGGTCCTGTAAGAAAGCGTTGCCCGCATTGTTTCCCGCCGCGTGCTCCTCTCCCTTATGTCCCGAATCGTCCATACTCTCCTTCTTTAAAACAGGAGTGGTCTCAGGCTTTCCTGTGTCCGTAACCTGCTCGCTGACATGTTTCTCGCCGCTGGCATCGTCAACAGTCACCTTGATCTGTACGGTGCCGCCATCCTTCTGTACGGATACCGCATAATCTTTCATGCCCTCCACGCTGACCTCCGGCTCCTCTGTCATCGGATTTTCTGCCTCAGGCATGGTAAGCACAGGCTCCTGCGTCTCCGCGGGCGCTTTCTCCTCTGTGTTTATCTGCGCCATCAGCGCTTCAAGCTCCTCCGCGCTCAGTCCCAATTCCTCCTGCAGCGTCGCAAGCGTCTCGTTCACCGTCTGGAAAAGCTCCTGCAAATTGCCGTAGAGTGTCTCGTCCGTGACCAGTGCCAGCTCATCCGTATTGCCTGTCAAATTTAATAACAGTTGTTTTAGATTTTCCGGATCAAAGAGATCCACCGCTGTAAGTCCTAAAATTTCCATGGCCTCTTCCACCTTTTCCAGTGGAATATCCATCACATCGACGATCTCACCGACAATCTCTTCAGCCGCCTTCTCCACAGTCTCCTGCGTTTCGGCATCCTGTGTCTGCACATCCTTCGTCCCTTCGGTCGTCTTGCCCTCGCTGCCGTCCTGCTTGGCTGCGCTCTGCGTATCGTCCGTGACCGCATCCTCAGGCTGCTTCGCGTCGGCTGTCTGATCCGCGCTTTCCTGCTCGTTCACGTCCTTCGGCTGCACAGTCTCCTGCGCGCTCTCCAGGCTCTCAGTTACCGCCTGCTTCGGCGCTGTCGCCGCCGCTGAACTGCCCGCCTGCGTTTTCTGCAGCCCGGCAAGCTGATCGCTCATTTTGTTCATGAGCTTATCAAAGCGCTCCTGCACGACTTCCTCCGGCTTCACAGATGTCTGACTTCCCTGCACTGTCCCAAAGGGCGACAGGGCGTTTACATTGTTTACCGTCATTTCTTGCTCTTTCCTCCTTTCTTAAATTTTCAAGGTACTAACATATATATATCACATGCGGCGGATGACCCGCTACATGGTATATATCGGTATTTTACCGCAGGATATCAAGCGGTTTTTGGCAGATATCATGAGAATTATTCGTCGGGGTCCATAATTCTGGTGATTCTGGCCGCCGTCTCGGCATCCATCACGCCCAGAATGCTTCCCCTGTCAGCCGGTTTCATTTGGCCCAGTATCTTGGCCGCCAGATCCAGATCGTCGGTCATCGCCTCAAAAATGGACGCCGCCTGCGCAGGCTCCATCTCCGCGTACGCCTGAGCGTAATCCTGAATCCTTTCGTCCGCCTCCAACTGCTGAACCACCTGCTTATACAAATACTCCGCCGCGACGGGATCTATGTTCTGGTAATACTTCTGATATTCTTCCGCCCCCGGCCCGTTCTCGGCGTAGACTACTTCCTCGTAAAATTCTGTCTTAATGCGCTCAAACTCTACCTGCGCATCCTCGAAAGTCTGCAGCCGCTCGATCTCCGCCCGAAGCTCCGTCAGTTCCTCGGAATCTACCGTGCTGGCCGCCTGGGCATCTTCCAGCTCCAGTTCCAGCTCCTTGATATAATCCACCGCTTCGCGCAGACTCGTATAGCCGCCGTATGACTCCTTATCATCAGTGGTGATCGTGGCATCCGCCGGCAAAATCTTATTGACCACCGGCACATCCTTAAGCACTGGAGCCAGCACCCCGGAACCGAAACCGCCCACGTCCAGTTTGATTAAGAGGCAGAGAATCGCCACCCAGATAATTACAATAACAACTGTTACCAGAAAAACGGAAACACCGCCGCCCTCGTCGTCGTCAAGCTGCGCCTCCTGCTCGGAAATTTCCTTGGCACGCTGCTTAGCTTCCTTTTTCTGGGCCTTCCGGTCCGCTTTGATCTTACTCCGCTCTTCCTTTAATCTCTTTTTTTCCGCTTTTTTATCAATGGGGGGTTCCATACCCATGTTCGTCGCTTCAACTGCCATTCCCATTTTCCTTTCCACGCTGCCCGTAGGTATAGCTCGTCAGTTCGTCTACCACCTTAAACTCGGCCGCCTTTTCTTCTTCCAGAAATTGAATCAGAGCCTTCTCTTTGAGCTTCTCGTGCATCTTGCGCTCCTGCATGATCTCCGTCAGCTTCTCCCGCGCTCTCTCAAGCGCCTCCTCCGCCTTCGACACCTCGAGTTTTTGCACCGCGATCAGTTCATCCATGATAAGCACGGCGTTTCTATTGTCACGCAGGTCGTTCACGTGAAGGGCTTCCTCCCGCATCCGCCTGCCTTCCTCGAGATAGGCCTCCTTCCGGTCAATCAGCGTTTGAAGCTTCTCAAGCTCCTCATTCAACCGCATCTGCGCCCGGCCAACCTCCATCTTTGCCTGCGTCTCGAGCTGATACTTGATATTCAGAATGCTCTGCATCCTGTATCTGAATTTCGCCATGGCAGGTCACCTAATCTTCCGCTTCCGCGAAAAGCTCCCTCAGCATACCCACGGCTTCCTCATAATCATATTTTGAGTCCACATCCTGCATCAGAAAATCGTTCACTGCCTCGATCTTCGCGATGGCATAATCGATGTTTCTGTTGCTTCCGCTCTTATAAGCGCCAATGTTAATCAGATCTTCCGCCTCATTGTATGTGGCAAGCACATTTTTAAGCTTACCCGCAAGCTTCTTATGCTCCTTGTCTACAATCTGGCTCATACATCTGGAAATGCTCTGCAATACGTCGATCGCCGGATAATGATTCTGATGCGCCAGCTTTCTGTTTAACATGATATGGCCGTCCAGAATACTTCTGGCCGTATCCGTAATCGGCTCGTTCATATCGTCGCCGTCCACCAGCACCGTGTACAGCCCGGTGATCGAACCCTTCGCCGCACAGCCCGCCCGCTCCAAAAGCCTCGGCATCTCCGAGTAAACGCTGGGGGGATAACCCCTTGATACCGGCGGTTCCCCACTGGCCAGCCCGATCTCCCTTTGTGCCATGGAAAAACGGGTCAGGGAGTCCATCATCAAAAGCACGTCTCTGCCCTGATCCCGGAAATATTCCGCGATCGCACAGGCGGTTTTAGCCGCCTTGTTTCTCTCGAGAGCCGATCTGTCCGAAGTGGCCACCACCACCACGGAACGGCGCATACCTTCCTCGCCAAGGTCACGTTCCACAAACTCACGCACTTCCCTGCCGCGCTCTCCGATCAGGGCAATCACATTGATATCCGCCTTTGTGTTTCGTGCAAACATGCCCATCAGCGTGGATTTCCCCACACCGGAGCCTGCAAAAATGCCGATTCGCTGTCCCTTGCCCACCGTCATCAGCCCGTCTATGGCCTTCACCCCGAGCGGGAGAACATCCGAAATAATCTTCCGGCTCATGGCATCGGGCGGCTGCGCTTCTACACTGTAAGGCACCCCCGGCATATATTCGCCGTCAATCCTTCCGAGGCCGTCTAACACCTTGCCCAAAAGCTCGTCGCTCACCGGCACCGTCAGCGGATTTCCCGTGTTCTCCACGATACAGCCCAACCCGATTCCTTCCGTGTTGTCGCAGGGCATCAGGATCGTCTTTCGCTCCTTAAAGCCCACCACCTCCGCCGTGATCGGCGGATATTCCTCTCCCACGGGGTAGATAATACACAGGTCTCCCAGCTTCGCCTCCGGTCCCGCCGACTCGATGGTAAGCCCTACCACATTTTCCACTCTGCCCTTTTTCTTAAAAAAGGTGTCGTCCATTATGCTGCTATATTTATAGTAATTGATTGCTGTATTCATCCGATGCTTCTTTCTGCCGCAGACTTAAGCCTTTTCATAGGATAACACTCGTAATTTTTTCGTAAGTTCCTCAAGCTGCGTACCTACGCCGCAGTCAAAAATACCGCCATCCGTCTCGATCAGGCAGTCTCCCTTGCTAAGCGCAATGTCCTCGATGATTTCAATCAGTCCTCTGCCTGCCACAGCACCCTCCACAAGAGCCTGCTTCTGCATATTGACATGAGGATAATCCTCCGCCGAAACATGTACAATAAAAGTTCTGCTGCTCTCCACCTTCCGCAGTGTGGAATCAATCAAATGCACCAGAATATCCCTGTTATCCATCAGGTCTACGCCGAAAATATGGCTGTACACATCCGTGATGGTTTCAATAAACCGCGGCTCCAGATCTTCCAGAAGCTCGTCAAACTCTGCCTCGAGCTGCCTCTTTTTCTCAGCCAGCTCCTGCTTCATGCCATCCACCTCGGACAGACCTCTCGCGTAGCCCTCGTCGTAGCCCTGCCTTGTGCCTTCCTCAACGGCGTTCGCCCGCGCGATATCCGCGTCGCGTCTTGCCTGCGCCGCGATCTCGAGAGCCTGCGCTCTGGCTTCCGCTATAATGTGCTCGGCCTCCTCTTCGGCTTCCGCCTGTATCTGGGCCAAATCCGGCCCCGCCACATCACCGGCCTTAATCACGCTGCCGCCGCCCTCGCCGTCCGTAAAGAGAGCATCCAGCTCCTCTCCTTCGATACCGCTCACAAACTCCGGCTCACCCTCGCCGCCTTCCTCGTCAAAAGCAGGCATCGCGGCCGCATTCGCTCTCCTGAGATTCTCCCACTCCTCGATGCGCTCGGCCACAATGCTGTTGCTGTCTATCACACACTTCTCTTCACCGTCCACTCTGACCCAGCCGGCTTTATATAAATTCCTCTGTTTCATCTTAAACAATGATCTCGTCACCTCCGCCTCTGGAGATAACAATTTCCGCAGCATCCTCCAGTTTCCGGATGATGTTTACGATCTTCTGCTGCGCTTCCTCCACGTCCTTCATACGGACAGGACCCATAAATTCCATATCCTCCTTGATCATGACGGCAAGACGCTTGGAGAGGTTGTTAAAGATCGCGTTCTGCACCTCTTCGTTGGAGCCTTTCAGGGCAATCGCCAGATCCGAGTTATCCACGTCACGCAGCACACGCTGGATCGCACGGTCGTCCAGAAGCAGAATATCCTCGAATACGAACATCTTCTTTCTGATCTCGTCCGCAAGCTCCGGCTCCTCGATCTCCAATGTCTCCATGATATGTTTTTCCGTACCACGGTCTACCGTATTCAAAATCTCCACGACAGCGTCCACGCCGCCGATAATCGTATAATCCTGATTCACCAACGATGACAACTTGGATTCCAAAACCTTCTCCACTTCCTTGATCACATCCGGACTCGTTCTGTCCATTACCGCAATACGCTTCGTTACGTCCGCCTGTCTGTCCGGCGGAAGCGCCGAAACAATGATTGCCGCCTGACCGGGCGCCAGATAGGACAGAATGAGCGCGATGGTCTGCGGATGTTCGTCCTGAATAAAGTTTAAGAGCTGCGCCGCATCGGCCTTTCTCACAAACTCGAACGGTTTTACCTGCAGGGATGCCGTCAGCTTGCCGATCACGTCCATCGCCTTCTCCGCGCCAAAGGACTTCTCCAAAAGCTCTTTCGCGTAGTTGATACCGCCTTCCGCAATATACTGCTGCGCCAGACACACCTGATAAAATTCGTTTACTACGCTTTCCTTGACCTGCGGCGTGATGCTCCTTGTATTCGCAATCTCCAGCGTCAGCTCCTCCACCTCGTCCTCCTTGAGGTGTTTAAAGATGGAGGCCGACTTTTCCGGCCCAAGAGCAATCATTAAGATGGCCGCTTTCTGGAGTCCGTTGATCTTCTCATCCGCTTTTGCTGCTGCCATTTATCCTACCCCCAGTCTTCGTTTAACCAGTTGCGCAGCAGATTCGCCGCCGCCTCCGGATTCTCTTCCACAAATTTGTTGACAAGCCGCTTCTCCTCGGACTCATTCTCGGAGGAAATCTCTTCAAGCGCCACATCGGACTGCAAAAGCGTCTCCACGGACAGCTCTTCTTCTTCCTCCTCGTGCTTCTCGCTTCTCATGCTGCGCAGCACCACAAATGCCAGCAGCGCCAGAATCACAATAATCAGAAGGATCTGCAGAACATCCGTCGCCGTGATCGGTGAACCCTCCGCGTCAAAGAAAAGGTTCTCACTGTACGCCACCAGTGTAATATTATCTGCGTCAATACCCGTTGCGTTCGCAGCGGCGCTGTAAAAAGTCTCGTCCAGTTCAATCCGTGTGCGTTCGCTGTTGGCGAGCTTGTATTCCTCCCAGCTCACGCCGTCCAAAAGCCCCTGCGCGTCCACATCCTCCTCCCGGATCACATTGTAGCGGATCAGGGATGCCGCCAGAGACGATGCCGCATAGTTGATCACACCGGAGGGCGTCTCAATGGTGGTGATCTTCTCGTTTGGCAGATAATCTCTGGATTGCTCGCTCCTTGTCGAACGGGTGCTGGAATTGTCCTCGATCACATAAGTCGAATCGTCGTCATTGGAGTCCGTGCCGGGCACGCCGCCCACACCGCTCACATTCTCCTCGTCGTAGAGATCCTCATGACTCAGCACACCCTGCGTCTGCCCTTCTGCCGGGGTATATGTATGCTCCGTACTTGTCTGGTTGGAGAAATCCAGCACCAGATTGGGCGATACCTCCACGTTGTCAAACTCATTTGTGCCAAGCAGTACCCTTCGCACATTGTTTATCATATTCTTCTCCGCCTCGGTCTTCACGGAGAGGTGGGCGTTTGCCAGCCCGGAAGGAGAGTAATTCTCATCCCCCGTAAACAGCATATTGCCATCCGAATCAAGTATCACGATATTATCTGTAGTTTCATTGCCAAGCGCCGTGGCTATGGCACGCGCCAAATAGGCTGCGCTCTCCTGAGAAAACTCGTCCTTTAATTCCAAAAGCACCCACGCGGAAGATTCCTGTTCCTGAGCGATCAGCGTCCCGTCGTCCTCCGGAATGTTTAACTTAACCCGGGCGCGCTTGATCGACGCAAACATGGTAAGGAAATCATTTTCCAACTGCTTTTCCAAATATACCACGTGCTTTTTCTGCTTATCTGACTCCGTGGTGGAAAAGCCGCCGTCCGTCACATTTTCGATCCCGTAGCTTACCGCCTGAATATTGTTTGCGCCAAGAAGCAGATTCGCCCGCCCAAGTTCTTCCTCTAGAATCGTGATATTCAACCCGTCGTTCGTAATCTGATAATGATACCCCTCGCCGTCCAGAAGTTCTGTCACCTCCGAGGCTTCCTTGGTGGTTTCGCACTCCCTTAGCGGTACATACACAGGTCTGTTGAGGCTGTATACGATATACACAAGCGCAATGATAAGCGCCGCCACTACAGCCACGATCAAAGTCTTCTGCTTTGATGTGAAGCGGTTCCACCACTCCATTATTCTATTTCCCAATTCCTTCAGTTTCTCTAATATCTTTTCCACAGCAATCCGTTCTCCTTCGGCGTTTCCTTTTATGCGCTAAACAGAACTAAACCTGCATCTGGGTCAGTTCTTTGTACGCTTCCAGGAGTTTATCCCTGATCGCCACCGTGTACTGCAATGCCGTAGAAGCCTTCTGCAGAGCAATGGTAAGGTCATGGGTGTTCTCCGTCTCACCCAGCGCCCATTTGATCTCCTCGTTTTCCGCCTGCGACAGATAATTGTTTGTTGTATTCAGATTGTCTATCGCGGTATGTAACATCGAATCGAAGCCTTTTTCCTTATAATCCTCGATGCGGGTCGTGGGCGCCGCCTTTGCGGCATCCTGAATCACACCCGAAGAGACGTTGTACAATTCCGTAATATTCAATGCCATTTTTGATTCCCTCCAACACTCTCCGTATTTCAACGTGAATTTTCATAACATGCGTCACTTTATATCATATGCCGCACGATCAGTTATTTAGGATACTAAGACCCAAAGTCGCCATATTCTTGCTGGCGGAAAAAGCGGTGCCGTTGGCCTGATAAGCGCGGGACGCGTCGATCAGGTTCGTAAATTCCGTGATAATATTTACATTGGGGTACATCACATAACCGTTTTCGTCCGCATCCGGATGGGAGGGATCGTAAACCATATTCCCCTCTGTCTTCGTGTCCTCATAAACCCCGGTCACCTTCACGCCGTTGCCCGCAAAACGTTCATGCTCCTTCATCAGGATCTGGTGGAAGTGCGTTGGGGAGTTTTTCTCCTCAAACACCACGATCTTTCTGCGGTAGGGTGTCCCGTCCTCCGTCCGCGTCGTATTCGCGTTCGCCACATTCTGGGAAATCGTGTCCATACGGAAACGCTCCGCAGTCATACCCGTCGCATTGATGTCAAATGCCGTAAACAAAGCCATGCTTTCTACCTCCTGCACACTATATATTCACACACATACAAAGAATGCCGCTTGTAAGCATTCTCTCACACGAAACCAAACATTTCTCAGCGAAGCGCCCAATGGCGCGGGCTGTTAAAATGCTTCCCGTGCGGTTACTTCATCACTAGCTGCAAATTCTTAAATTCCTGGGACACACTCTGTTCAAGCCCCTGATAAACGATCTGGTTTTTCGCCAGATATACGCCCTCTGTGTCCGGGTCCACGTTATTGCCGTCTATGCGGTAAGAAAAGCCTGTATATTCCCTGTAGGGAATCGGGTCCAGACGTCTCATCTTCAGATCCGCGACCTTCGCATCCATGGATGTATACCGGGAATGACGCAGAGCCTTGGCAAGCTGCGTCTCAAAATTCACATCCTGCCTCTTGTAATTCGGTGTATCCACATTTGAAAGGTTATTGGAAATCGCCTCGTGCCTGAGCGCAGACGCGTCCAGCGCCTTATCCAGCACATTCACATAATCAAACATATTCGTATCCATCAATGAGCTCATAACCATACTCCTTCCACATTAATAGAGTCCATATTCCATTATAAATAAATTATAAAAAATTACAAGGTTTTTCGATTGATTTTCACAAATTAGTGTCCCTGCAAAACGGCAAAAAAGGATCTGCGGCGCGTAAAATCAGCGCTTTTTGCAGATCCTTCTGCCAGTTATTTCTAACAGTCCTTACTGTTTAAAATCTTCCCTGTTCTTTTAATTTTTCCACTTCATCAAACACCACGTCGTTAAGCACTTTGATGTAAGTGCCCTTCATCCCCGACGATCTGGATTCGATCACACCCGCGCTCTCGAATTTGCGCAGAGCGTTCACAATCACCGAGCGTGTAATTCCCACCTTATCCGCGATCTTGCTGGCCACCAGAATACCTTCCATGCCGCCCAGCTCGTCAAAAATGTGGGTGATGGCCTCCATCTCCGAAAAGGAGAGCGTCGAAATCGCCGACTTCACCACGGCCACCTTGCGGTTTTCCTCCGCATTCTCCTCGCTGACCGCCCGCAGCATCTCAAGGCCTACCACCGTGGTGCCGTACTCGCACAGTATAATATCATCGATATCGTACTGGTCGTCGCACTTATAAAGAAAGAGCGTCCCCAGCCGTTCACCGGATATCTCGATCGGGGCGATCACCGCTTGGAACCGCCGGATACCGGGACTTTCGAATCCAAGGGTCTCCAGATTTACGTTCTCCTTGGTCGAGAGCACCCCCAGAAGCCTTTCATTCAGCATAGGATCAATAAAGCCACCCACATGATCCACGATCAGCTCCGTAATGGATTCCACCGTCGCCATGTCCCCGATGCCCAGCACCTTGCCCTTCCTGCTCACAACCAGCACATTGGAGACCAGAATCTCCTTCAGCACATCACAGATATCGTTAAACACTACCTTGCCGGAATTGTTATTGTGTAAAAGTTTACCGATCTTTCTGGTCTTATCTAATAATTGCACGCTGCTCATGTATATACCTCTCGCTCCCTGTGGCCGGTCCGCATGTAATACATAGATTTTATCACAATATTCAGATAATTTCAATGCGTTTTCGGTACAATTCTTCTGCAATTCGCACAAATTATATTTAAATTTCAAATATTCGCAATTCTCATCTCTCTTCTGCTCAGTTTCCCGCTTCCGCCTTTTCTTTCGGCATATCCTTGACAAATCCGCAGGATTCGTCGGCACATACGAGCTTCGCCCCCTTGTGCAGCATGATGGAACCGCAGCGGTCACATTTCTCATCCACCGGCTTTTTCCATACCATAAAATCGCAGTCGGGATTGTCAATACAGCCGTAATACTTCCGGCCCTTCTTGGTCTTTTTCAGGACGATATCCTTGCCGCATTTGGGACAGGCCACGCCGATTTTCTCAAAATAAGGCTTTGTGTTTCTACATTCCGGAAAACCGGGACACGCCAGAAATCTGCCGTGCGGCCCGTACTTGATCACCATCTGCCTGCCGCACAGCTCGCAAAATTCGTCAGACAATTCGTCTGCGATCTCCACCTCTTCCAGCTCTTTCTCCGCCTTCTCCACAGCCTCCTGCAAATCGGGATAGAAATTCTTCACCACGGTCTTCCATTTGACGCTTCCTTCTTCCACGCCGTCTAAAAGCGCCTCCATGGTGGCGGTGAAATTTACGTCCACGATCGAGGGGAAGGCGTCCTTCATCATATTGTTGACCACCTCGCCCAGCTCCGTCACATAGAGGTTTTTATTCTCCTTCGCGATGTAACGTCTGGCCAGTATCGTCGTAATGGTGGGCGCATAGGTGCTCGGTCTGCCGATGCCCAGCTCCTCCATGGCGCGCACGAGGGAAGCCTCCGTATAATGCGGGGCAGGCTGGGTGAAATGCTGTTTCTCCTCCAGCGACTTGAGCGTAAGCTTCGTATCTTCCGAAATACCCCTGAGCAGGGTATTGCTCTCTTCTTTATCCTCTTCCTGCGTGTAGACGCTCATAAAACCGTCAAATTTTACTTTCGACGCCGCCACGGTAAAGCGGTGCTCCCCGGCGTCAATCTTCACGGAGGTGGTCTCATACTTAGCCGCCGCCATCCGGCTGGCCGCAAACCGTTTCCATATCAACTGGTAGAGACGAAACTGGTCTCTGGAAAGCGATTCTTTGATTTCTAACGGAAGTCTGCCGATATCCGTAGGGCGGATCGCCTCGTGGGCGTCCTGAATCTTTTTGTCCGATTTTTTCTCCTGCTCCAGGGCCGCCGCATACTCCTCGCCGTATTTTTCTGTTATATAAGCTCTGGCCGCATTCTCGGCCTCCTCGGATATTCTGGTGGAGTCGGTACGCAGATAGGTGATGATACCCGTGGTGCCGCTTCCTTTGATCTCCACACCTTCATAGAGCTGCTGCGCCAGACGCATGGTCTTCTGCGTGGAAAAGTTAAGCACCTTGCTGGCCTCCTGCTGGAGCGTGGAGGTCGTAAAGGGCAGCGGCGCCTTCTTAATCCGTTCTCCGGTCTTTACGGAGCTCACCTGATAGACCGCGTCGGACAGCTCCTTCTTTAACTGCTCCATCTCCTGCGCTGAAGCGATGGTGCGTTTCTCCGTTTTCGTGCCGTAATATTTCGCGGTCAGCGGATTTTTCTCTCCCTCTACCTTAAGGCTCGCATCCAGCGTCCAGTATTCCTCCGGGATAAAGGCGTTAATCTCCTCCTCCCTGTCACAGATAATCCGGAGCGCCACCGACTGCACGCGGCCCGCGGAAAGCCCGCGCTTCACTTTCGCCCAAAGAACAGGTGATATTTTATAGCCCACCATGCGGTCCAAACACCTTCTGGCCTGCTGGGCGTCCACCAGATCCATATTGATCTCTCTGGCATTTTTTAAGGATTCTTTCACCGCCGTCTTGGTAATCTCGTTAAAAGTAATGCGGTACACCTTCTTATTTTCCAGTTTTAAAGCAAAAAACAGATGCCATGAAATGGCCTCTCCCTCGCGGTCCGGGTCGGTTGCCAGATAGACTTTCTCCGCCTTCTTCACTTCCTTGCGCAGATTCGCCAGTATGTCGCCCTTTCCCCTGATCGTGATGTACTTTGGTTCAAAGTCGTTCTCCACGTCGATTCCGAGAACGCTTCTGGGAAGATCCCTCACATGTCCCTGACTGGCCGCCACCTCATAGTTCGCGCCCAAAAATTTTTTGATGGTCTTCACCTTCGCCGGTGACTCCACAATTACAAGATATTTCGCCATAGCCTTTCCCCTGTCTGTGTCATTCTACGGTTAGACTCCGTCCAACGTGCAACACTATACACCAAATCGCAAACAGTTGCAAGGATAAATTGACATCCCAGACCGGAAAACGTAACCGTTCAGCCTTCTGCTTCCCTGCCGCGTCTGATACATACAAAACGCTAAAAAGTCGCAAAAACAGACAGTTTCGTTCCCGCCTGCCTTTTACTTATCTATTCAGTGATTTTTCCAGTCTTTCCATAATCCTGCTATATTTTTTTACATATCTTTCCTCTTCCCCGGCTTCCTTGTACTCGTTCAGCTCCTCGAGATCCTCTTTCATCGCTTCCACAAAATCCTTGTATTGATTGTCTGTCATTCCCATGGTTTCCTCCATTCTGCTTCGCTCCCTCCCTTCGGATATCCTGCCTTTATGATGATTATATGTAAAGCACAACATACGGTCAAGGGATTTTCCTACTTCCTATTTTGTTTGTTAATTGTACTCTTTTACGTTTTTAAAACCCTCATAAAATACCCGCCGCCCACCTGCCCCGCATAGTCGGCTGCGCACAGCTCAAGAAGCTCTTTGAACAAAACCGGCAGCGCGACGGTTTTTCCATATTTTCTCTCATATCTGCCCTGCAGCTCCTGCACCGGAAGGGGACTAAAATCCAAAATTTCCAGCAATTCCCCCTGCACCCCTTCCAGAAAGATCAGTTTCCCCTGCGTCTGTTTGGCCCGTCCGCTCCTCAGCGATGCGCCATTTCCTTTCGGTATGGCGTTCCCTTTCAACGCGCCTCCGTCTCCGAAAAGCTCCGCCAGCACCTCCTCCGGCGAGGACACAAGTCCCGCGCCCTGACGGATCAGACCGTTACATCCGCAGCTTAACGGGTCGGTCGCGCGGCCCGGCAGCGCGTAAACTTCCCGTCCCTGCTCGAGGGCCATATCCACCGTAATGAGTGTGCCGCTCCTCTCTCTCGCCTCCACGACAAGCACCGCATCGCAAAGACCGCTGATAATGCGGTTTCTCGGCGGAAAGAGAACCGCTCTCGGCGCCGTTCCCGGCGGATATTCGGAACAGACACCTCCCTTTGTAAGCAGCGTTTCATACAGCGCCCGGTTTTCCCGGGGATAGCAGATATCCACGCCGCATCCCAAAACGCCCAGCGAATAGCCGCCCTCACTGAGCGCGGCGGACTGTCCGATGCCGTCGATCCCTCTGGCCATGCCGCTGATCACCTGTACGCCCGCCTTGGCAAAGGCTGCCCCGAACTGCTCCGCCATGAATCTGCCGTACCCGCTGCAGTCCCTTGTGCCGATCACCGCCACCGCCTTTTTTTGTTCCTGCGGGAGCTTTCCCACACAGTAAAGTGCGTAGGGCTTGTCCGGAATCCGGCTCAGCCGTTTAGGGAACTGCTCTTCCTCCTCCGTCACCAGAAAAATCCCCCGCTCCCTCATACACCCGTATGCGCCCTCCACGTCATAGCCTCTGGTAAACTCCGAAATCTGCGCCGCTTTTTTCTGATACCGCTCCGACAGCTTCTCGGACAGCGCGCCCGACACGGCCAGCCGGTAGATTTCGCCGGGCGTCCCAAGTGACGACAGAGAGCGCAGAAAGCCTCTGCACCCCAAACCCGCCGCCTGATACAGCCAGTGAATGTACGCTTTTTGTGTTTCTGTCTTTCCTGATTCTGTCAACCTCACGCCCTCCTTGCTTTCTCTCTCTTCCTTACTATCATTCTTACTTTCCCTTACTGGCTCACTTTCTTCCTTTCTCACTCTTATCTGATGTTCACACTGCTTTTCCTTCACTCGCATACTCCTCAACTCCAGTACTTGCGGTCGGACTGCCGGTAGCAGATGGCCTCCGCCAGATGCATCTCCCCGATCCGGTCGCTGCCGTCCAGATCCGCAATGGTTCTGGCCACCTTCAAAATCCGGTGGTAGGCTCTGGCGGAAAGCTGAAGCGCGGTAAACATCCGCTCCATATACTTAAGCTCCGCCTCCCCCAAAACGCAGCAGCGTTCTACGTCCCCCGCTCCCATATCCGCATTAAAATGCAGCTCCGTCCCGGCAAACCTCTCCTCCTGCCTTTTTCTGGCAGCCATCACCCGCTCCCTGATCTGTGCGCTGCTCTCCTGCGCCCTGCCGGAAGTCATATCCGTAAAGGCCATGGGCATCGCCTCCACACAGATATCCATGCGGTCCAGAATCGGCCCGGATACCCGGCTTAAATACCGTTTCACTTCAAAGGGCGTACAGCGGCACCGCTCCCTGTCCGGGTAAAACCCGCAGGGGCAGGGATTCATCGCCCCCACCAGCATAAAATCCGCAGGATAGACATAGGAGCCGCTGCTTCTGGCGATCTGCACCCGCTTGTCCTCCAGCGGTTGTCTTAAAATATCAAGGGTGTCCCGCTTAAACTCCGGCAGCTCGTCTAAGAAGAGCACGCCTCGATGGGCGAGGCTGATCACACCCGGCTTGGGAATCCGCCCGCCGCCCGCAAGAGCCTGCCCCGTTATGGTGTGATGGGGATTTAAAAAAGGTCTTGTGCTCCGCAGGGAACCGACAGACTGTAACAGGCCGCATATACTGTAGATCGCGGACACCTCCAGACTCTCTTCTCCGGTGAGGGGCGGCAGAATTGAGGGAATCCGTCTGGCCAGCATGGTTTTGCCGGAACCGGGCGCGCCTATGACAAGCAGATTGTGAAACCCGGCAGCCGCCACCTCCGCCGCCCGCTTTAGCGCCTGCTGGCCGTTTATCTGGGCAAAGTCGAGCCGTTCTTCCCTTTGTACCTCCTCGATCGAAGCTGTGGTGCAGCCAGCCGCGGCAGCCGCCGGAACAAACGCTTCCCCGGAATGATTTCCGGCCCCGCATACAGGCAGTTCCCCGCCGGACATCGGCGAAAGTACCTCCTCCCCCGCAAGCAGCGCCACGGCCTCCTTCACGTTCCTCACACCGACACTCTCCATCTCACTGATCAGCGCCCCCTCCCACGCGTTTCCCGCAGGCACGATGCACCTTCTGACGCCTTTTTTTGCGCCTTCCCTCGCGATCGGCAGCACGCCCCGGACGGGCTTCAGCTCTCCCGAAAGACCAAGCTCCCCCAAAAGAAGCGTCCCCTCCACGGATTCCTGCTTTAGTTTCCCAAGCGCAATCATAACGCCCACCGCCACGGGGAGATCAAACATAGTGCCGTTTTTTGGCAGATCCGCTGGAGAGAGATTGACATTGATACACATGGGCGGCAGCTTGACGCCCGCATTCTTGAGTGCCACCTTCACCCGTTCTCTCGCCTCCCGCACCTCAGATCCGGGCAGTCCCACGATCTGAAAGCAGGGTAGTCCCTGAGATATGTCCACCTCCACCTGAATCAAATGGCTGTAAACCCCGTAAACGGCTCCCGATGTAATTGTACTGAGCAAACACGTATCCTCCTTTTTCTTTTTACGCTTACCCTATTAACTGCCCTGTCCGTTGAATTTCTGCGGCGAAACGCCAGATTGTCAGAAATTAGAATTGCCGGAATGTTCCGGTAGGATTATTATGCGCCTCACGGCGCGGATTTGTCAAGGGAAAAGGGAAAGACCCGACAAGCCTTTCCCTTATACCCGTTAGTTCTTTCTAAACTTCTCTGCCTCCTCCTCTGTGAGAGGTCTGCCAAGTTCCTTTGAACGTTCGATCATTTTCCGCCATTCGTACCTTTTACCGTCCGGCTCTCCTGTTAATCGGCTGTCCGTTGCGTAATAAGCAATGTCATGCTCATACTCTGTTGCTTTTTCAGCCATCGCCAACATACTGTCACCTACTTTCTCATATACTTGTCTAGCAATATCTGTGCCTCCTCTTCAAAAATTACCATTCTTCTGGGTGCAATTTCCACCGCATGCAATTTTTCCACGTAATACTCTACTAAATTACTCTTAGATGTAAATGCAACTACACCGTCACATCCTGCATCAAGACTCACCTGACAGGCGATCGCAAACAAATGCGCGCCGACTCCGCCATATCTGCCTGCGTAACTGTAATTATGCGGCGCCGTTTCGACAATTTCCACATCCGCAACCCCACCGTCAATTTTAGCAGATATCCGCCCCTGCACGGTATCGTCTCCTTTTAAAAACAGCTCATAAATATCATACCCGTTTTTTTCCGTGATACTCCAGTTAAATTTCCACCCCTTGTAATCTTTCGGTCTGATCGGTGTTTCGCGCATCCGGTATTCCGTCTCCACTTCTTCCCCGGTCCTTGTGTCTATCAGGCAGTCCGTAATCCTGTCAATTAAAATATCAACTTCCATCTTATATGTAACCTTCTTTCTTTAGATTTTACCACGTTTTCTTGTAAAAAACCATTGGAAACACATTGCTCTGCTCATTTTGCTTCCCCCATTTACTGCCCTGTCCGTTGAATTTCTGCGGCGAAACGCCAGAATGTCAGAAATCAGAATTGCCGGAATGTTCCGGTAGAATTATTATGCGCCTTACGGCGCGGATTTGTCAAGAAAAAAGGGAAAGGCTGTCAATTCCTTTCCCTCCTGCCTGCTTACAGATCAAACGAAACTTTCATCATTTCATTGACGGAAGTGATTCCCTCCAATACATACTCGGTGGCGCTCATGCGCAGCGTACTCATGCCTTCCTCCAACGCCTTGTTCTTGATCGCCTCTGCTTCTCCATGTTTACTGATGATATTCTTGATGGACTGCGTGACCTCCATGATCTCATAAACACCGATCCTGCCTTTAAATCCGGTCCCGTCGCACTTGACGCAGCCGCAAGGCTCGTAAACAGTAACATCCGCATCCGGCTCAAGCCCCAATAACTCGCTTTCTTCCGTATTGGGCTTCTTTGGCCGCTTACACTCCGGGCACAGGCGGCGTACAAGCCGCTGCGCGATAACGCCCACTACCGAGTCCGCAATCAGGTAAGGCTCGATTCCCATATCCATCAGACGCGTGATCGTAGCCGCCGCCGAGTTCGTATGCAGTGTGGACACGACAAGGTGTCCCGTAATCGACGCCTGCACGGCAATCGCCGCCGTCTCCTGGTCACGGATCTCTCCGATCATGATAATGTCCGGGTCCTGTCGCAAGATGGAACGCAGGGCGCTGGCAAAAGTCAGCTCTGCCTTATTGTTTACCTGTACCTGATTGATTCCGTCAATGTTCGCCTCCACCGGGTCCTCCACGGTGATGATATTGACGTCCTCCTTGTTCAATTCGCTCAGCGCCGTATACAGTGTCGTCGACTTACCGCTTCCGGTAGGCCCCGTAACCAGAAGAATGCCGTGCGGGTTCTGTAAGATATGGTCGAATTTTTTAAGCTCCCTGGGGTTTAGCCCTAACTGGCTTTTCTCCTTAGTGAGCGCATTCTTGGAGGTAAGTCGCATAACGACCTTCTCGCCATACACCGTAGGCAGTACGGAAACACGAATGTCAAACTCCTGTCTGTCCACAACCTGTGTGATACGTCCGTCCTGCGGCTTTCTCTTCTCGGCGATGTCCATGCCGCCTATGATCTTGATTCTGGCCACCATCGCCGGAAGCAGTCTGATGCTGTATGTCACCTTCTCGTACAGGGCGCCGTCTATGCGGTAGCGTATGCGCACCTGACGCTCCATCGGTTCCACATGTATATCGGACGCACGCTGCCTGACCGCCTGCTCGATCATTGTCCTGACAAGCTGCACGATCGGAGAATTGTTGACATCCTCGCTGTACATGTCTTCCTGCTCGGCCATCTGGCTCTCTTTTTCTCTGGCATATTCCTCCAGCGCGGAATTAACCTCCACATTGCCGAAGTACTTATCCAGCGCGAGCATGATGCTTCTTGTGGTGGACACCACCGGCTCCACCTGCAGGTTCGTAATAATCGTGATGTCATCCATGGCCGCCATATCCATCGGGTCGGCCATCGCCACATGGAGCACATTCATATTATCCGGCGCATACTCAAAGGGCAGTACCTTATAGCGCTCCAACACATTGCCCGGCACCAGCTTCAGAATGTCTTCCGGAATCGCCACATTCTGCAGATCCACCATTTCGTAACCAAGCTGGCTGCTCAGCGCCCTAGCGATTGCTTCCTCTGTCACATAGCCCTCGTCTACCAGCGTCTCTCCTAATTTACGTCCGCTGCCCTTCTGGCGTTTCAAGCCTTCTTCAAGCTGTTCCTGCGTAATAACGCCGCTATTGACAAGCACGTCTCCGAGACGTATTTTCTTTCTGTTAAAGTCCATGCCCTTTTACTCCTGTCCTTTTTCTGCGCCACTCCCCTGCCGCACCAACCTCATGTCACCGCAAAGCCCCCTGCCGCGAGTGATGCAAAGTTTTCTCCCGCCAACCGCCATGTCACAGCCCCACTGTGACTCAAAATCCACAGACGAACAAGTTCGTCTTGGAGAATGCCCGTATTTTGGGCATTCTCCTGAGTGAAAGTGATTTGCAAAGCAAATCTAGAACTTCTTAGCGAAGCAGCCTCTGCTGCTGAGCTTTAGAAGTTCTTTTCACTCTACTCCAGATCAAACAAATACGCCTGCAATACCTGCAGCTTCGCGTAGGCCTTCTCTGTCTTATACACATTCTGCTTCGCCGTATTGGTGGTGAGCGTCGTCTGCGCCTCGAAGTAGAGATCCAGCCCGTCCTCGCTCTTCTGCATAATATCCTTAGGCACCTGTATATAGTAGACGCCGCCGCTTGCGAGATTGTCGAAAGCCACCACACTGTCGTCCTTCGCACTGCATATACTGCCGCTGACCGGACTTACTCTTACCTTCTGTTTCACTTTCTCACCGTTTGGCCCGGTCACTTCATCGGCCTCAATCTCCAGACTGCCGCCGTCGTCCTTATAGAACACCTGAGACGCGATCTTTCTCGTTCCCTTGATCAGGTTCGTATCCTGCACCGTGAAATAAATCTTCTCGTACCCTTCCGCCGTCACCTCGTCATCTAAGGAGAACTTATTTCCCTGATCATAATAATCATAATATCTGTAGAGCAGCTTCATTTCATCGGCTTCCGGCACGCCGCTTTTCAGCACCCTGACCTGCGGGTCCCTGATGCCGGCCTGATAGGACGCGATCATGGTGTTGATAAACAGCTTCGCCTCCTCGAACGTATATCCCGGATTATCTCCTGCCGAATGCCCCATGCCGGTATAGGTAATATTTCCCTTATTATAAATATAGTAGTTATTGCACACATCGTTTGGCGACTGGGAATAGACCGTCGTTTGCTTTTTCGGATCGTTGGAAGTTCTTCCGCCAAGGCAGTACCACACGACCAGATCGCTTTGACCGTCTCCGTCGTCGTCCGCCGTATAATCCAACTGGTAATACTGCATATGCGTCCGTCCCACTTCAAAATCTTCCTTCAGCTTGTAAGGATATTCCGTGATCTGCCCCTGATTGACCTGCGTCGCGTGGACATTTTTTACCTGACCATTCGCCGACTTCTCCAACTCTCCATAACGCGCAGGATCTTCTTCCACACTGCTGTCATCAAAATATGCCGCATCATACCGGATATTGGTATATTTGTTTTCAAACACAATCTTCGGATATTTATCATAATTGCCCGACAGCATGTTCTCTCTGGTGTATTGATATTTTGTAGTTGTTTCTTTATCTATTTCCACCTTTTGATCCTTGGCGGCGATCACTCCATAGGTATAACCATGCACCTCCGGAACCGTCTCTTTTCTGCCGCTCTTCGGCTTATATGCCACATCCTTGCCGGACTCGAGCACAGTTTCATAATCGCCGGTTCCCTTTTCCAGCACCTCGCCTCTCCTCAATACATCTGTCTGCAGGATGCCATACCGGTCCATACCGACGATCGGGCGGACATACCTGTTCAATGTTGCGGCAAACCGCTGTTCACTTCCGGCCTGATTCCTAAGAGAATTTAAATGTCTCCACGGATAGCCCTTGATTTCATTTCCCGTGCCCGGGCTGTTGAAAAAGCTGGTGGTGTCGTGTCCGAGAAGAACGCTCTTGCCGCTGTTGATGAACTCGACAATCGCTCCCATAGGGCCGCTCTTTTCGTCCCCTTCGAAGTCATCGTACATATCCGAGAAGCCCAGAATGAGCATATTAAAATCCTTCAGATAATTATTGTTCGCTTCATATCTCTTAACGAACTCATTCGTATTTATCGTAGTAATATCTAACTCAAACTCATCGGCAATACCCGGATAGCTTTCTTCCCCATAACTTCCGCCATAGATCAGCGTATGAAAGGCATTTCCCTCCTGCTCTATTTCCTGTTGCAGATTGATCACCGAACCCTTGCTTCTGGTGATCTGGCAGATCTTTAAAACCTCTTTCTCCAAACCCAGCAGCTTGGTATAGCCGCTCATGGATGTATAGATATTCGGATTGTCCGCTTGGGTGATCTCCACACGCCACGGAAGCAGTCCTTTATATCCGACGGGAACCGCTCGCGAGAGCATATATTCCCTGTCAGCGTAAAGATCATCCGCGGATACCCGACTGCCGCCCTGCGTCAATACGATATCTTCGATCTCCTCCGAGCCGGAAAACTTACCGTCGGAATTGACGTCAATGTAGAGTTTGCATTGATACCTTGTGCTGTATGACGCCGTCCCTTCGTTCTGAATCTTAAACTTGTACTGCAGCTCGTACCTGCCGTTGATATCCGATTCTATATAGTAGATATTGCTGCCTTCCTTCACCTCTCCGTTTGCCGCCTTATCTTCCAGACTCACCTTCGGCCGGTTCAGATAGAACTTAAAGAGCTCCGAATTTTCCGCAATATCACTCCAGGCATAGAAGTTCAGATATTTCTCCTCCATTGCCTTTTCCACAAACTCATACAAGTATGTACAGTTGTCGATATGATTCCCGTCGATCTTTCTCGCCGGCGTCGCGTCCTCCTCGCGCTCCACAATCAGGGACACTGTCCTGTTATCCCAAGTGTTCCCATTATTTCCATACTTACATTTTGAAAGATCATAAGTCTCCTCGTCCTTGGAATCGAAGGATAAGGAATAAAATTCAAAGTTATCTCTGTCAAACAGCGTCACGCGGTAACCTTCCTTCACCTTGACAGAGGAAATATCCGCTGTTTTCACGCCGAGCCCGGTAAGCCGCGCCTGTGTATATTCGCCCTCCGCCAGATTGACGCGTGCGCCCTTGTGTTCTTTGTCCGCAAAAACCGTCACCGGCTGTTCCAAAAAATCATCCGCTATAATGACCGGATAGGAGCCGTCCATAAAGGATATGAGCGCCTCCATCTTCTCCTTGGAGATATCATTGCCGCCGTATCTGGTGTAATTATAGAAATACGTCCAGCCATCTCCCCTGCTACCGCTCGGATATTCCGTATCCAGCAGTCCCGCCATGTGCACGGTCACCACACGTTTGTCGCCGATATTGTAATAGATCAACCCATCCATATCCGAGTCGTTAAACACCGTCCCCGCCGCCACATGATCCTTATTCGGCTTGCCTATGTAGTTGCTGTCTGTCCAGTAGCGCATATTCAGATGGTCTTTGCTCGTACCAATATAGATCAAGTCATACGTCTCGTTGAGCTTCTCGATCTTACCGATGAACTCGGCAGTCGTCATAACCGTGATCTCTGCCTTCTCCACATCGGGCGCCCACTTCTTGATCTGATCCAGCGTAAGCTCCGGCTCATCCGCCATGGCAGGCTGAATCTCCAGTACTTTGATCTCCTCCTTCGCCTTTACCTTCCTGCGGTCCGCGTAATTCAGAATATGGCGCACCGCCTTGGCCTGCGATATCTTAGTGGAAAGCGGTTTATAATTTCCCGACGTATCCGACTCGCGATACAGATTCTCCAACCTGATCTCGTCCAGCACGCACTGGAAGCCCGGCTCGATCTCGCCGCCCTCCATATAAATCGTCGGTTCCGAGAAACGGTCGTTGATGATAGAATCGGTTCCGTTGCCGAATCTGCAGTAGACATGCTCTTCCACGAAGTTTTTGTCCGCGTCCTCCACAATCCCCTTCATCAACTGCGCCGTTGTCATTGCATTGTAATTATTGTGGTGGTCTTCATACCACTCACTCAGATTGTCCTGGCAAAGCATCGCCGAAAGCCTGAATATATTGGTACTTTCCAACTTTTCGTTGACTGCGATACTTCCGCTTAGATCCTTTGCATACAAAATAGAACCGTCAATCAGGCACGGCACCGCGCCTGCAACCGCTTTTTCAAAGAAATATTTTAACAGTTCCCCGGACAGATCGTTATCCGGCCCGTATGCAGACGCCCCCGTGTCCCCGATATCATTATCGCTGACACTGCCGGAAACATTGCCCGTCTGCTTGGAAGAGCTGCTGCTGTTTTCGGAGACACTGTCCTCTTTGGCGCCGCCGTTGTTCTCGGAGACACTGCTTTCCCCGGAACCATTGTTATCCTCTGTGCCTTCCCCTTTATCCGTAGAACCGCCGTTGTTTTCACCCTCGTCGTCCCCGTTGTCCGGTGAATCGCCGTTGTTTTCGCCTGCGCCGTTCCCCTTGTCCGGGGTTTCGCCGTTGTTTTCGCCTGCGCCGTTCCCTCCTTCCGGGGTTTCGTCGTTGTTTTCGCGTTCGCCGTTCCGTTTT